>DASQEH010000108.1:0-40525 GCA_035633755.1 Nocardioidaceae bacterium
AGGATTCACACGCTGCACTGCAAGCGGGAGGGGGACGTCGTGACCGCGGTGGTGGACGGAAGGGCGTTCACCTTGACGAAGCCGACCGGGTCCATCGCGAACGCCGAGTCTGTCGTCGTCGGGTCAAAGGTCGCTGGTGACGACGTCTTCCAAGGCGTCCTCGACGCGGTCAGCGTCAACATCGGCTGAGACTACGCTCCGGCCGGTCCAGACCCCGCGCGCAAGGAGCGCCGGGCGGGCATTGTGCATGAGCCCAGCCGGCGCTCCTTGCGCTGCGCGGAGTGACTGCGATCAGTAGTCGCCGACGACCACGTTGGTCTTGAAGGTGGTCGCGCCGTACACGGGGTCGGTGATCCGAACCGTCGCGTAGATCTCGTCCTGTCCCCAGTCCTCGTTCAACGAGATGCCCGCCAGGAAGCTCTGGTTCGAGAAGCTGCCGTCACCCCACGTGCTGGCCGTCTTCTCCCAGATCTTGTCGTCCGACCAGGAGTCGTCACCCCAGAATGTGATGCGCATGTTGCCCGCGAAGACCTCGCTCGGCCAGGACCTGCCGTACACCGAGAGGGCGTAGAGCTCCCCTCCGGTGGGCATGATCTTCAGGCTCGCATAGCCCGCCAGTGAGGTCCCCCCCGGTCCTGCGACCTGCTCGGTCTTGGCAGCGTCGGGCTTCTCGCCTTCTGCTGCATGGGCAGTGCCTCCAGCGAACAGCGGGGCGATAACTGCCGTCAGCAGCGCAACGGGCAAGGCGTGGATTCTCATTGTTGTTCTCCTTATTGGTCGAGCCACCAGTGGGCGGCGTGTGTGGTGCTGCCAGTGCGACGTCGGCAAGTACGACGATGCTGTGCCGGCGTTGAGCCCCCGTTGAGGACTCGTTGACAGCCCTGCCGGGTGGGCGCCCGACTTCTTCACCGGGGCCAGATAGGTCAATCGACGAGGGCCGTGTGCCCGTCGCCTGCCGCCGAACTGGGCGCGCTCAACGACGCACGCGCACGTGCTGTCCGTGGGAAAGGAGCTCGTGCAAGGAGCTCGTGCGCTCGGCAGGACTCGAACCTGCGACCGGTGGATTAGAAGTCCACTGCTCTATCCAACTGAGCTACGAGCGCGAGAGTGATGTAGGCCCCGAGAGTCTACTGACGCCGGACCACGTCAGCCTTCACGAGCAGCAGATTGAGCCATTGTCAACGCCAGACTCAGCCCCGTCTACCCAGGTAGCCTCGCCAGGTGACGACGTCCACACTGCCGGCGCCAGCCGTACTGCAGCAGCCGCCGGCTGGTGGGCGCGCACGCGCCACAGTCGGCAAGGCCTTGTGGGTCACGCTGATGGTGGTCGTTGCGGGAGGGTGCGGGTGGCTGCTGTACTCCGACCTCGATGCTGCGATCGGCGACCGCGCCATCAGCTACGGCGCTCTGTTCGCGTTCGCCCCGGTGGTGCCGTTGGTGGCGGTGTTCTGGTGGCTTGGGCTTGTTCGTCCTGAACCGCTCCACCTTCTCGTGATCGCTCTGGTGTGGGGCGCGCTGGTGGCCACCTACGCATCCCTGCAGTTGAACAGCTGGCTTGCCGTTGCACTCGGTGGCGGACAGGGGGCAGGGCCACGGACCGCAGTGTTCGTAGCCCCGTGGGTGGAGGAGTGTCTCAAGGCAACGGTGATCTTCGCGATTGCCTGGTGGCGGCGCCACGACTTCAACGGGCTGATCGGTGGGGCAGTCTATGCCGGCTTGGCCGGGATCGGCTTCGCGTTCACAGAGAACGTTGTCTACTACGGCCAGATCTTCCAGCACAGCCTCGATCTCGGCAGGGGCGACGGAGCAGCGCTTGACGCCGTCCAGGGCCTGTTCATCTGGAGAGGTGTTGCGGCTCCCTTCGTGCACCCGATGTTCACCATGATGACCGGCATCGGCATCGGCATCGCCATACGCCATCGACATCTGGGCGTCCGGATCGTGGCGCCTGTCGTCGGTTACTGCACCGCTGTACTCCTGCACATGAGCTACAACACTGCGGCGTCGTTCGCGGGTAGCCGTGCCCTTGTCGCGGTGTACCTCGGGGTCTTGGTGCCGTTGCTGCTCATCTTCGGGCTTGTCGTCGCGCTCATCCGCCGCTATGAGCGCCGGGTCATCGAGGCGAGGCTGCAGGACTACACGGTCTATGGGTGGCTGAAGGCAACGCAGGTCCCGTTCCTCGTCAGCAACCCCGGGCGACGCGATCTGCGACGCCACGCCAGAGCCATCGGACGCCCGGAACGTCGGCGGGTGCGCGAACTCCAGCGGGCCGGCGTCGACCTGGGCCTGCTGCGCGACCGTCTCGTTCGCGGCGTCGCCGGTGAACGCGAACGCACACGGGAGGCGCAGCTGATCGCCGCGGTACGTCACCTGCTGGCCCGGGTCAGCTTTCCTGACGGTCACGGGTCCGCACCCGAGCTGCCTCCCTTGGGATCAAGCTGGTGACCTTAGCGGCCCGGATTCTGGGTATATGGTCAATATCATCGAGCATCCGATAGTCCTGGTGCCGGCTCTGCCCGATAGGGGGTATGCATGAGTGTCCTGGAGTCGCCTGCTGCGCTCGTCGAGGTACTGCATCGCCTCCGCGCCGCACTCGTCGAAGGATCACTCCCATTCGAGGCGGCCGACGCTGCGGCAGCGAGAGCCGAGCGGGACGCGGTCATCAAGCAGCTCGACGACTACATCGTTCCGCGGCTCGTCCAGATCGAGGCACCGCTGCTCGCGGTCGTGGGCGGCTCCACAGGTGCGGGCAAGTCGACTCTGGTCAACAGTCTCGTCGGTACCCGCGTGAGCCAGCCAGGAGTGCTTCGTCCGACCACGCGCTCGCCGGTGCTTGTGCACAACCCTCAGGATGCCCGGTGGTTCGGCACCGACCGGTTGCTGCCGGACCTCATTCGCACTGACCATTCCACCCAGGACCCCGGGTCCCTCCAACTGGTAGCGACTGAGCGGGTCCCGGCAGGTGTCGCCATTCTCGACGCGCCCGACGTCGACTCCGTCGAGGAACGCAACCGCACGCTCGCGGCCCAGCTTCTCGCCGCCGCTGACCTTTGGCTCTTCGTGACGTCGGCGTCTCGGTACGCCGACCAGGTGCCCTGGAACTTCCTGAAGGCGGCCGCCGAGCGGAGCACGGCCGTGGCGGTGGTGCTCGACCGTACGACACCAGCGGCCGTTCAGGAGGTCAGTGCTCACCTCGCACGGATGCTCTCGTCACGCGGTCTGGGCGAGTCGCCGCTGTTCACGGTGCCGGAGTCTGCGGTAGACGCCGAGGGGCTGCTACCCGCGGAAGCCGTCGCGCCGATCCGCGGTTGGCTCGACAGTCTGGCGGCTGACTCAGCGGCTCGTGCAGCCGTCGTACGAAAGACCCTCGACGGTGCCCTGGCCGCGCTTGGCCAACGATCGCGGATCGTGGCGGGCGGCCTGCAGACCCAAGAGCAGATCAGCGCGCGGTTGCGAGCCGATGTCGTGGATGCGTACGCCGACGCGCTGGAGGGCTTCTCGGAGTCGACCCGAGACGGCACGTTGTTGAGAGGGGAGGTGCTGGCCCGCTGGCAGGAGTTCGTCGGTACCGGCGAGCTGATGCGCACCTTGGAGGACAAGATCGGGCGGCTCCGTGACCGACTGGTGAATGCAGCCCGTGGTCGCTCCCAGCCTGCACAGCGTTTGACGGTGGCAGTTGAGTCCGGGCTCGAGACGCTGATCGTCGAGCACGCCGAGTCCGCCGCAGAACGAGCCGCCCTGTCCTGGCGCTCCCTGCCGGCGGGCTCGCAGCTGCTGATGAGCGCACCAGGCGACATCTCGAGGGCGTCGCGAGACTTCCGTTCGAGAGTCGAACAAAGTGTTCGCGACTGGCAGCAGTCGGTCATGGCGCTGGTGCGGACCGAGGGAAGCGACCGGCGTGCCACGGCCCGTTTCCTGGCCTACGGCGTCAACAGCCTGGGTGTCGTGCTGATGGTGGCGGTGTTCTCACAGACGGCCGGGTTGACGGGAGCCGAAGTCGGTGTTGCAGGTGGCACCGCCGTGCTCGGGCAGCGCATCCTCGAAGCTGTCTTTGGGGACCAGGCCGTACGGCGTCTCGTCGAGGAGGCGCGAGAAGACTTGCGCCAGCGCGTTGAGCGCGACCTCCTTGTCCCCGAACGGCAGCGCTTCTTGGACGTCGTCGATGCCAGCAGCCTGTCTCCCGGCGCGGGTGAGCGAATCCTCGAGCTGGCCCGTGAGGTCGAAGCCACCCGGTGGGAGGCGACGTCGGTATGAGCACCGTCGTGGAGTCCTTCCGCAGGATCACCGGGCGCTCCTCCGACGTGATCGACCGAGTCGAGGGCCTCCAGATCGCCACCGATGCAGCGCGGGGCCGCCTCGAACCGGCGACGGTCGAGGAGGCTGACCTGGTCGTCCAGCGGGCTCGAGCACGACTTCGCCTGTCGGACCAGCACACCGTCGTCGCTCTGGCCGGTGCCACCGGTTCAGGTAAGTCGTCTCTGTTCAACGCCCTGTGCGGCCTCGATCTGGCAGGCGTCGGAGTCCGGCGTCCGACCACGTCATGGGCACTGGCCTGCTCGTGGGGACCGGAGGGCGCCGGGGAGCTGCTGGACTGGTTGGGGATCCCCCAGCGTCACCAGGTGAACCGGATGGGGATGCTGGACGAGACGGCCGCCGAGCGCGAGATGGAAGGCCTGGTGCTGCTCGACCTGCCCGACCATGACTCCACCGAGGTGTCTCACCACCTGGAGGTCGAGCGTCTCGTGAAGCTGGCCGACGTCCTGGTCTGGGTACTCGACCCGCAGAAGTATGCCGACGCGGCCATCCACGAGCGGTTCCTCCGCCCGCTGTCCACGCATTCCGACGTGATGATGGTGGCGCTCAACCACATCGACGAGCTTCCTCCGGCTGAGGCCGACGCGTGCCTGCGCGACGTGAACCGGCTGCTCGTGGCGGACGGCCTGGCCGGTGTGCCTGTCTTCGGCACGTCAGCTACTCGCGGGGACGGCCTGCGCGACCTGCGCCAAGCGCTGATCGACCGCGTCTCCAAGAAGCGCTTCGCGCGCGACCGGCTTGCGGCTGATGTGGCCGTCGCAGCTCGGCGTATGGAGGAGCAGACCGGGTCTGCACAGCCGGGGGACCTTCGTACACGTGTCCAGCAGGAGCTGCTACCGGCGTGCGAGCAGGCGGCGGGGGTGCCCACCGTCGTCAGAGCCATTGAGTCGGCGACGTTGCTGCGTGCCAAGCGAGCGACCGGGTGGCCGGTCACCGCTTGGCTGTTCCGCCTGCGACGAGACCCTCTGCGCAAACTCGGCCTCGACTCCAGTGCGGCCGAGAGCACCGACGACCGAATCCTCGAAGCGGCACACCGTCGCGCGATCGCGGCTCAGCTGCCCGAGGGTTCCCGCGTTCAGCGAGCACGCGTCGACGCGGCGCTGCGATCGGTGGCCGATGAGGTGTCCGTCGGAATGCCGCTGCCCTGGTCGACGGCCGTCCGCTCCGCTTCGACGGCTCGCGTGCCGCAGCTCACCGAAGCGCTGAACGCAGCGGTCTCCCGCACTGACCTCGGTGTCTCGTCGGATCCGTGGTGGTGGGGAGCCGCCAAGGTACTCCAGTGGCTGCTGTTTCTCACGGTGGTGGTCGGCGGTCTGTGGCTCGCGGCCCTGGCCGGCGTGTCGTATCTGCGCCTGCCCGTCCCGGACCCACCTGACGTCGGAGTTCTGCCGCTGCCGACGGTGATGGTCATCGGGGGCATCATCTTGGGGTTACTCGTCGCCTTCGTGTGTCGTGTGCTCGCCGGGGTGTCGGCACGAAGGCGTGGACGCCGAGCCGGGGAACGGCTGCGCCTGGCGATCGCCGACGTCACTGAGGACCTCGTGGTCCAACCCATCCAGACGGAGATCGACGCGTATCAGACATGCCGGCAGGGGCTGGCGGCTGCGCTCAAGTCATAGCGCCGGGTCGGGCCACGGCTCGGATGCCGGCGGCGAATCCTACTGTCGGCATGGCCCGTGAGCCTCGTTTTGGGTGAGGCTGTTCGCGCCCCGTAGGCTTCTGCGTTATGGCCGATTACGTCTTCTCCATGCGGAACGTGCGCAAGGCGCACGGCGACAAGGTAGTTCTCGACAACGTCACTTTGTCGTTCCTGCACGGGGCGAAGATCGGTGTCGTAGGACCCAACGGCACGGGTAAGTCGACGATGGTCAAGATCATGGCGGGGCTCGAGACGCCCTCCAATGGAGACGCCCTGCTTGACCCCGACGCCACGGTCGGCATCCTGTTGCAGGAGCCGCCGCTCACCGAAGGCAAGACCGTTCTCGACAACGTCGAGGAAGCGGTGGCGGACACCAAGGCCAAGCTCAGCCGATTCAACGAGATCACCGTCGAACTCGCAGACCCCGACGCCGACTACGATGCGCTGCTGCCGGAGATGGGCGACCTGCAGACCGATCTGGACCATGCCAACGCCTGGGACCTGGACTCGCGCCTCGAGCAGGCGATGGACGCGCTTCGGTGTCCGCCGCCCGACGTGCTCGTGGACCGGTTGAGCGGTGGTGAGCGACGCCGGGTGGCGTTGTGCAAGCTGCTCCTGCAGCAGCCTGATCTGCTCCTGCTCGACGAGCCGACCAACCACCTCGACGCCGAGAGCGTCCTGTGGCTTGAGCAGCACCTGATCAAGTATCCCGGGGCCGTGTTGGCGATCACGCACGACAGGTACTTCCTCGACAACGTCGCCGAGTGGATCCTCGAGCTCGATCGTGGCAAGACCCACCCGTACGAGGGCAACTACTCGACCTACCTCGAGACGAAGAGAGACCGGTTGGTCATCGAGGGACGCAAGGACGCCAAGAGGCAACGGATCCTGGAGCGTGAGCTGGAGTGGGTCCGGTCGAACCCCAAGGCTCGACAGGCGAAGTCCAAGTCGCGGCTGGCCCGCTACGAGGAGCTGGCTGCCGAGGCTGAGCGTGGTCGGCGGATCGACCTGCAGGAGATCAACATCCCAGCCGGACCTCGCCTCGGCGACCTCGTGCTCAACACCTCCGGTCTCGCGAAGGGCTTCGGAGACCGCCAGTTGATCCGCGACCTGACGTCGTCGCTGCCGCGGGCCGGCATCGTCGGCGTGGTCGGACCCAACGGGGTGGGGAAGACGACCCTGTTCCGGATGATCACGGGAGAGGAGAGCCCCGACGCAGGTGAGCTGAAGGTCGGGACCACCGTCAAGGTCTCCTACGTCGATCAAGGCCGCGGCGGGATCGACCCAAAGAAGAACGTATGGGAGGTCGTGTCCGACGGTCTGGACCACATCAAGGTGGCCAACTTCGAGATGCCGAGCCGGGCGTATATCGCCTCGTTCGGGTTCAAGGGTCCGGACCAACAGAAACCCGCTGGGGTACTGAGCGGAGGCGAGCGCAACCGGCTCAACTTGGCGCTCACCCTCAAGATGGGCGGGAACCTTCTGCTCCTCGACGAGCCCACCAACGACCTCGACGTCGAGACACTGCAGTCGCTCGAGGACGCCTTGCTGGACTTCCCGGGCTGCGCCGTGGTCATCTCGCACGATCGGTGGTTCCTGGACAGGGTCGCCACGCACATCCTCGCGTGGGAGGGCGACGCCGAGGACCCTGCTCGCTGGTTCTGGTTCGAGGGCAACTTCGCCGACTACGAGGCCAACAAGATCGACAGGCTGGGAGCAGAGGCGGCTCGACCTCACGCGATGACGTACCGCAGGTTGACGCGGGACTGACCCGGCGTCAAGTGGATCAGAGGTCCTGGCCACCAGCGACCGCAAGACGCATCGGTCGCGTCCCTAGGCGCCGGACGAATCAGGCCGACCGAGGCGAAAGCACAGGATCGGGCGCCCCGCTTTCCAGTGCCTCGGCGACCGCCGCGAACGCGCGACCCAAAGCGACGAGGTCGCCGGGCTCCACTTGGTCTATCAAGCCTGCACGCACCGACTGGACGTGTCCCGGGGCGGCCTCGACGAGCTTGGCCATGCCCGTGTCCGTCAGGCGCGCGATGACCCCTCGTCCGTCCGAGGCGAACTGCTGCCGTTCCACCAGTCCGGCGCGTTCGAGCCGAGCAATCGTATGAGTGATGCGACTGCGCGAGTTCTTGACCGAGTCGGCCAGCTCGGCCATGCGCAGCGCCCGGGTCTCGGACTCCGACAGCCGGACGAGTATCTCGTACTCGGGCAGCGACAAGTCGTGATGAGTGCGCAGATCGCGATCGAGGCGGTCCATCAGCAGCGTGGTCCCCAAGAGGTAGGCACGCCAGGCTCGCTGCTGTTCCGGTGTCAGCCACTCCGTCGCCACGTGGGCAAGGTTACCAACCGGTAGTTCCCGGTTCACCGGCATAGGTCACGCGCGGAAACAAGCGAGGCAGCGTGCCGGGGTGGCGCTCAGGTCAACCGCTCGAGGATCATGGCCATGCCCTGACCGCCACCCACGCACAACGTGATCAGCCCAGTCGTCTTGTCGTGGAAGTCCAGCGAGTTGAGCATCGTGGCCTGGAGCCTGGCGCCGGTCATCCCGAACGGGTGACCGATCGCGATCGCCCCGCCGTTCACGTTGAGCTTGTCCACGTCGATCTTCAGATCCTGGTACGACGGCACGACCTGAGCGGCGAACGCCTCGTTGATCTCGACGAGGTCGATGTCGCCGATGGTCATCCCTGCTCGGCTCAGTGCCTGCTGGGCGGCATCCACCGGTCCGAGTCCCATGATCTCGGGAGACAACCCGCTGACTCCTGTGGAGACGATGCGGGCCAAGGGCGTGACGCCGAGATCAGCGGCCTTCGTGTCGCTCATGATCACCACGGCCGCGGCGCCGTCGTTGAGTGGGCAGCAGTTGCCAGCAGTGACGAGTCCCTCGGGCCGAAAGACCGGCTTGAGCTGGGACACGGCTTCATACGTCACGCCGGCTCTTGGGCCGTCGTCGACGCTGACGACGGTTCCGTCGGCCAGCTCCACCGGGACGATCTCGCGCTGCCAGAAACCGGCAGCGATCGCCTTCTCGGCGAGGTTCTGGCTGCGCACCCCGAACTCGTCGAGCTCGTGTCGGCTGATCCCTCGCGACTGGGCGAGGTTCTCCGCCGTCTGGCCCATCGGTATGTAGATGTCTGGCAGCGAGCCGTCAGCGCGAGGGTCGTGCCACTGCGCGCCGACGTCGTGGGATCTCTGTTCGGTGCGCTTGCGGGCATCGTCGAAGCGGGGGTTGCGGGTATCCGGGTGTGAGTCGGAGTTGCCCTTCGCGAACCGCGACACCATCTCGACGCCAGCGCTGACGAACACGTCGCCCTCGCCGGCTTTGATCGCGTGAAAGGCCATTCGGGAGGTCTGCACGCTGGACGCGCAGTAGCGGGTCACCGTGGTGGCGGACAGGTGGTCGTAGCCGAGCAGCACCGCCACCACCCGGGCGATGTTGAATCCCTGCTCCCCGCCGGGAAGTCCACACCCGACCATCAGGTCGTCGATGTCGCGCGGGTCCAGCTCGGGGACCTTCTCGAGGACAGCGGCCACCATGGCTGCGGCCAGATCGTCGGGCCGCAGGTCCTTCAGCGAGCCTTTGACGGCCCTGCCAATGGGAGAGCGGGCGGTCGCGACGACAACTGCTTCTGGCATGGGTCCTCCAAGACGGGCGCCTCAACTGAGCCTACTGGCCGATGGGCCAGCGCCTGCGGACTTGGCAGCGCTGCTGTCAGGATGAGGCCGTGACCCGACATGTGTTCTTGTTGAAGCCGCGGTGGTCCGACCTCGACGCCTACGCGCACGTCAACAACGTCACGTGGCTCGAGTACCTGCAGGAAGCCCGCGTCGACATGCTGTTCGTGCACGCGCCCGCCCGAGGCGCCGAGGGGTTGGCCGATGGTGTGCTGGTCGTCCGTGCTGAGATCGAGTACCGACGTGCCATGCTCTTTCGTCAGGAGCCATATCCCATCGAGATGTGGGTGTCGAGGGTAGGGGCGGCGTCGTTCACGATCAGCTACGAGATCGCCGAGAACACCTCATCCGGCCGAGTCTTGTACGGCACCGCGTCGACAGTGCTGGCCCCCGTCGACGTGTCGACGGGACGCTCTCGGCGCCTCAGCGCCGTCGAGCGGGAGGTCCTCGGGCGCTTCGTCGAGTAGGGACGGTAGCCAGTCGCCTGGCCCTCCGGCCAGAACTGCGACGGATACGGCGGCGAAGGGTGGTGGAGCACCGCCGACCTCAGCCGGTCGGCGAGGACCGATCCTGGTTCAGAGGCAGCAGCCGGGACCGCGCCGAGCCGGGAGCTGGTCGGGCAGCCTGCTCCTGGGTACTCGGCCCGCGCGCGTCGGTACCTTCCTCGTCCTCGCTGTTGACCAGGAAGTGCGCGGCTCGCACGGCGTACTGCCAGAACTGCTGCACGTGCTCCGGTGCCATGCCGGACTCCTCCAGCGCTCCGCGCATATGGCTGAGCCAGCGGTCCCTAGCCTGGGGGGTCACCGCGAACGGGGCGTGGCGCTGGCCAAGCCGTGGGTGGCCCCTGGTGTCGGAGTACGTCGTCGGGCCACCCCAGTACTGCTCGAGGAACATCCGTAGCCGCACCTCGGCGGCGGCCAGGTCCTCCTCGGGATACAGCGCGCGTAACGTCGGATCGTCCGACACCCGGCGATAGAACGAGCCCACGAGGCGCACGAAGGTCTCGTGGCCGCCCACGGCGTCGTAGAAGGACTGCTCGCGGGAGGTGGTCATTCCCTCATTGTGTCAGGGACGCCAGGACGGCTCCACGCCCAAGCGTCTTGGCGCCCCACGGCGGACGGAACCCGACAGGCGGCATGGACCGACGCGTCACTGCTGGCTCATGTTGCCCACGGCGAGGATCTCGCCGTTGCGGACGTACCACACCGTGCCCTCGCTGTCGCGAAGCCGCGTCACGCGCAGACCCACCGCCTCGATGGTCCCGGTTGCTGTCCCGAGGTTGACCACGTCACCCACGCCGAACTGGTCCTCCAACGTGAGGAACACGCCGCTGATGAAGTCCTTGACGAGGGTCTGCGCGCCGAACCCGAGCGCGACGCCGACGATGCCGGCGCTGGCGATCAGCGGCGCGATGTTGTAGCCCAGCTGAGAGATGGCCATGAAGATCACGATGACCGAGACCACTCCGGTGGCGATGCTCTTGAGCAGGCTGCCCATCGTGTTGGCCCGTTGCTGGCGGCGCTCCGCCGCATCCGCGCTCTGCTCGATGAGTATCTGCGGAAATCGCCCTCGCATGACGATGGCAGGAACGGCGCCGTTGGCCGCCCTCGTGGTGAGCTTGTCGATGGCGCGGTGAACCAGCCAGCGAACCACCAGCGCGATGGCCACCAGGGCGAGGATCGACAGGGGCTTGGCGATGAGCCAGTCCGACGCCAAGGCCAGCCACTCGTTGGACGTGGCGTCCTCCACGAGCTCGCACAGGGCGCCGTGCTCGGCGGGACATACGGTTTCGGCCACACTGATCCTTCCCTGCGTCGGCTGAGGAGCTCGGCGGAGCCGTACACCCCTGAAGGTACACACCGCCGTTCAGCGATACCGTTAGGACGTGCCCCTCGCAGACGCCCCCGCCACCTGGCCGGACCAACCGTCGATATCAACGCTGGAAGCCTTGCTGTTCTTCGGCGGCATACCCCTCCTGGCCGTCATCGTCATCGCGCTCCTCGTGATGGCGCCGTCCCTCGCCAAGGGCCCGCGGTACCGGGCGGGACAGGAGTGGGACTCCGAACCGGAACGGCTGGGGGCCGTGCCAGCGGCGCAGCACGCCGGCGCCGAGAAGCGGCTGGGTGCCTCTGCGGCAGCGCCGAGTCGCGAGCAGTCGACGAGTCCGACGGCCGACCGAGTCTCCGATGACGACAGCTCAACAGGTGGGGCCAGTGTCACCTGGTGAGTTCTTCACCCCCGACGAGCGTCGCGACATCGAGAAGGCCATCGCCGACGCGGAGCGGATATCCGGGCGCGAGTTCTCGGTCTACGTCGGTCCCAGCGAGGGAGACAGCCGACGGGCCGCAGAAGCGCTGCACAACGAGCTGCCGAGGCCCGGCAACAGCATCCTGATCGCAGTCGACCCCGTCCATCGCACCCTCGAGGTCGTGACCGGTGCTTCCGCGCTCCACACGCTCACCAACCAGCAGGTGACGCTGGCGGCGCTCACCATGCAGACGCTCTTCGCGGCCGGTGACTTCGCGCGCGGGCTACGGACAGGCATCGTCCAGCTCGCCCAGCTCGCCGTACCCGTCACCAGCCTCCATACCGACACACCCTGATCGCTGGCCACCCCGTCAGCGGCCTGGGAGTGGCCGGCCGACCGCTCCCGTCCGTCCATCGGCGTACGAGCCACCCCCGCCCCGTGGCGTCAGGTGGTGGCGTCTCGCCGTTGCGCCGCGATGGCACGAGCGAGGTCGTCTCGGCCCTCCGACACCAGTCGCCGAGCCGAGGGGTTCGCTGTGGCGGTGCTGAGCCAGCTGTCAACGGCTCTGAGCGTCTCGTCGGAGGCCAGCAGTCGGGGAAAGAGGTACTCGAGCAGGTTCGAGGCCCGGTGTGGCCCTCGCTGTTCCCAGATCGTGGCGGCGACCGACAGATAACGATCGACGTACGGCGTCAGCACCTCGTCCTGACCTTGCTGGTGGAAGCTGGCGGCGATCCGGCGCATGGTCTCGTTGGGTACTTCGTCCCGCTCCACCGCGTCGGTCCAAGCCCGAGCCTTCGCTTCGGGAGTCGGCATCGCTGCCCTTGCAGCTGCGGCGGACTCCTGTCCGGAGATGGTGTTGTCCCGGTCCAGCTCCGCATCGATCCGGTCGTCGTCCGCGCGTCCCTCCCGGGCCAGGCCAATGAGGATCTCCCACCGCAGGTCTGTGTCGACGACAAGCCCGTCGAGCTCGCGGCTGCCGTCGAGCAGACCGGCGAGTAGGTCGAGCGATGTGGTGCCGCGGGCGGCACCGGCAAGGCCTCGCACCAGTGCCAACTGCTTGTCACTCGCAGGCTCGGCGTCCTGGAGAAGCGCATACAGACCCTCGTCCCACGTGGCACGCAAGCTGTCGCGCTGAGCGGGGTCGGCGAACACCGACACGGCTTGGCTGCTTCTGAGGATGAGGGGCCGCATCGCAGTGGAGTCGGTCTCCTTCGCCAGCCCACGAAGGACGAAGCTGACCCAGTCGGTGGTCCGCATCTCGGCGTCACGAGTCATGTCCCACGCCGCGCCGTAGCACAACGCCCTGGCGAGGGAGTCGTCGAGGGCGTCGACGTGCTCGACGACCGTGGCGAGCGATCGGGGGTCGAGGCGGATCTTGGCGTAGGTGAGGTCGCCATCGTTGAGCAACACCAGGTCGGGGACCGTCTGGCCCACCAGCTCTGGTACGTCGGTCACCTCACCGGAGACGTCGATCTCGGTTCTCCAGCGCCGGACCAGCGCGCCGTCGACGAGGTCGTAGAGGCCGATGGCCAACCGGTGCCGGCGCAGGGTGGGGAAGCTGGGGTGTGCGCTCTGGAGCACGCTGAACGACGAGAAGGTCTCACCGTCGACCGTGGATCGGCTTCGCATCGTGTTGACGCCGGACGTCTGGAGCCACTCCTGAGCCCATGGCCCGAGGTCACGGCCGGACGTCTCCTCCAGGGCGGTGAGGAGGTCGCGTAGCTCGGTGTTGCCGTAGGCATGGCGCGAGAAGTACGCACGCAGCCCCGCGAAGAACGCGTCCTCACCCACCCAGGCGACCAGTTGACGCAACGCTGAGGCGCCCTTGGCGTAGGTGATGCCGTCGAAGTTGAGCTCGACCGCCTCCAGGTCGTAGTTGTCCGCGGCGATCGGGTGCGTCGAGGGAAGCTGGTCCTGCCGGTATGCCCACGTCTTGCGTGAGTTGCAGAAGCTCGTCCAGGCGTCGTCGTACTTCGTCGCCTGCGTGCTGGCGTGGTGCGACGCCCATTCGGCGAACGACTCGTTGAGCCACAGGTCGTCCCACCACTTCATCGTCACCAGGTCGCCGAACCACATGTGCGCCATCTCGTGGAGGATCGTGTTGGCCCTGCCCTCGTATGCCGAGCGGGTCTGCCGGCTCCGGAAGATGTAGTCGTCGCGGAAGGTCACGCAGGCGGCGTTCTCCATGGCACCCATGTTGTACTCGGGCACGAACAGCTGGTCATACTTGCCGAAGGGGTACGGCATGTCGAAGACGTCTTCGAAGTACGCGAACCCTTGCTTGGTGACCTCGAAGATCTCGTCGGAGTCCAGGTACTGCTGCAGCGAGGCACGTACGAAGATGCCCAACGGGATGTCGCCACGGGAGCCGTAGTAGGTGTCGCGTACGACGGCGTAGTCTCCGGCGACCAGCGCAGTGATGTACGTCGACAGCGGCGGGGTGGGGTCGAAGTGCCACTCGGAGCGGCCCATGCCGAGGTCCACGGGCTCCGGCGTCGCTGAGTTCGAGACGACCTGCCAGCGAGAAGGCGCGATGACGTGGAAGGTGAACGACGCCTTGAGGTCGGGTTGCTCGAACGTCGGGAACACGCGACGCGCGTCAGGTGCCTCGAACTGGGTGTAGAGGTAGACGAGCTTGTCGGCGGGGTCGACGAAGCGGTGCAGGCCCTCGCCGTTGTGGCTGTAGCGGCAGTCAGCGACGACCGTCAGCTCGTTGTCGGCCTGGAGGTCGGTCAGGGTGATCCGGCTGTCCGCGTACGCCGACACGTCGACCGAACGCCCGTTCAGCGTGATCTCGTGGACGGTGGCTTCGACGAGGTCGGCGAAGGTGCTGGCTCCTGGCTCCGAGCACGTGAAGCGCAGCGTTGTGGTGGAGGCGAACGTCACGTCCGACGTCGTGAGGTCCAGCGAGACGTCATAGCTGGACACCGACAGCAGAGTTGAGCGTTGCGCAGCTTCGTCGCGAGTGAGGTTGATGCCTGGCATTGCGGCATCTTCGCACGGCATGGCCGGGAATGCGCACAGGCCAGGCGACCTTGTACCCCATGCACGCCGTTGCCCGCACCCACATCTGTCGGTAGGAGATCCATGGCTCACCCCCGCGCCACAGCTGAATTCTGGTTCGATCCGCTGTGCCCTTGGGCCTGGATGACGTCGCGCTGGCTGAAGGAAGTGGAGCGGGTACGCGACGTGACGCCTTCGTTCCACGTGATGAGCCTCGGGTATCTCAACTCAGATCAGGACCTCCTCGACGACGAGCAGGAAAGGCCCGTCGACAGGTGGGGTCCCGTTCGCGTCTGCGTGGCAGCCGCGTCCGCCCACGGCGAGGGTGTGCTGGATCAGCTGTACACCGAACTGGGAACGCGCTTCCACAACCAAGGCATGGTGCGTGACAAGACGACCATCGAACAGGCTCTCACCGCTGCCGGCTTGCCGAAGAACCTGGCTGACGCCATGGAGTCGCGGGACTACGACGACGAAGTGATCGCGTCGCACCGCAAAGCGATGGACCTGGTCGGACTGGATGTCGGTACGCCGATCATCTCGGTTGAGGGGGTCGCGTTCTTCGGGCCGGTGGTGACCCCGATTCCACGCGGTGAAGCCGCAGGCAAGCTGTGGGACGGCGTCCTCCTGGTGGCGTCCACGGACGGCTTCTACGAGCTCAAGCGCAGCCGGACGGCCGGACCAAGCTTCGACTAGCTTCGCGGGGGCGCGTGGGTGGGCGCCGAGCCAGCGAAGGACAGCTCACAGCGCTCCGGCGGTCTGGGCAACCTTCTCGGCGACCTGACATCATGCTCGTCATGCGCGTTCACGTGGGCTGCGACCACGCCGGTCTGGATTTCAAGGATCACCTGATGCAGTGGCTGGCTGCGAACGGCCACGAGGCTACCGATCACGGTCCTCGCGAGTACGACGCTGAGGACGACTACCCTCCGTTCTGCCTGCGTGCGGCGGAGGCGGTGATCGAGGACGAGGGCAGCCTCGGCGTCGTCATCGGTGGGTCCGGCAACGGCGAACAGATCGCTGCCAACAAGGTCGACGGGATCCGAGCCGCCCTGGCCTGGTCGGAGGAGACCGCCCAGCTGGCACGCCTGCACAACGACGCCAACGTGGTATCGATCGGCGCGCGGATGCACTCGGTCGCCGAGGCCACTCACTTCGTCGAGGTGTTTCTCACCACCGACTTCACGGGTGAGGCCCGCCACCGCCGGCGGATCCAGATGCTCAAGGAGTACGAGGACACCGGCCAGATTCCCGCGGTCGATGCCTGAGGGGCACACCCTCTATCGGCTCGCCGCGGATCTGAGTGAGGCGTTCGTCGGGCGAACAGTCCGGGCATCCAGCCCGCAGGGTCGATTCGCTGCCAGTGCGGCGCTCATCGACGGGCAGGTGGCGGTCTCTGCCGAGTCGGCCGGCAAACACTTGTTCGTCCGCTTCGACAACGGCTGGGTCCTGCACGTCCACTTGGGCCTGATCGGTGTCTTCACCATCGGCCCCAGTCCCGCCCCCGAGCCCGTCGGCGCAGTCCGCCTCAGGCTGGAGTCGCAGTCGTACGCCGACCTACGCGGGGCCATTACCTGTGAGCTGATCGACGACGACCAGATGGCCGCGATCCTGCTGAAGCTCGGGCCGGACCCGCTGCGCTCCGATGCAGACGCGCAGAAGGTGTTCACGCGGCTACGCGGCAGCCGAAAGGCGATCGGGGCGCTGCTGATGGATCAGTCGGTCCTCGCCGGAGTGGGGAACGTGTACCGCGCGGAGGCGCTCTTCAGGGCTCGCCTGCACCCGCTGACCCCGGGGGCGGACGTGAGCAAGCGCCGCTGGAACTCCCTGTGGGCCGATCTCGTCCAGCTGATGGCCGAAGGGGTGAGGACGGGCCGGATCGACACGGTGCGCCCCGAACACACACCCGACGTCATGGGTCGCCAGGCCCGCGTCGACGACCACGGGGGAGAGGTGTACGTGTACCGTCGGCACGGCCAGCCCTGTCATGTCTGCGGCACCACCATCCGCACTCAGGTGCTCGAGGGGCGCAACGTCTTCTGGTGCCCACGCTGCCAGCGCAGACGGTCGACTCGCTTGAACAACCGACCCGAGTCGTCGACGAAAGGTCGGCGCGAAGACAGTGGCGCGCTGCGCGAAGCCGGTGGCGCGCGGCGGCCCTGAACCTGAAGCGGGTCGTTGTCGCCGGCGAACCCGGTCACTCCATCCCGAGTCCTGTGACGGCTGCCGGCGGGCCGGACCTCCGGTCGGCCACCTCAGCGCTCCACCGTCGCATGATGCAGCAAGGTGTCGAGGACGTCGCGGGTATGTGGCTCCTCAAACACCTCTGCGATCCAGGCCGCGGAGTCGGCTCTGCTCGGCGAACGCTGGTTGGGCTCGAGCCAGTCTGCGGCGGCGATAGCGGTGATGTGCCCCAGCGCTGCAATGAGCATCGAGAAGTCGCCGCGCCGACTCACCGCCGCCGGGCCTCCAGCCAGCCGGTAGGCGTCGAGAAGTGCGCGGACCCGGCGCGGGTCGGTGCGGCCGAACTCGAACAACAAGCAAGCAAGCTCCTGGTTGGGATCGGCGGCACCGCTGTTCTCCCAGTCGATGACACAGATCCCACCGGCCGCGGTCGGCAGGACGTTGTCTGCCCAGAGGTCGCGGTGACAGACCTGCAGGCTCTGGGGTGGCTCGATCCAGAGCTCCAAGGCGACCAGCTCGTCGCGCAGGTCGCGCAGCTGCCCGGCGAAGGGCGCGTCCGCCTCAAGCAGGCGGTCCACCAGCTGGTCCCAATGGTCGGCACCTACCGGTTCGTAGTACCACGGGTGCGGCGGCCCGACGTCGGAGACGCCGATGCGATGTATTGCGGCTACGGCCGAGCCGACCAGTGCAGGGTCGAGGCGTACGTCCGGGGGCAGAAGGTCCACCCACTCGTAGACCCGGACCTGCGTGGTTGCGATGGTCGCGAAGACGTGTCCCTCCCGGGTTCGCCGCACCTGGGGGGTCGGGACACCCGCGGAGTAAGCCGCCTCCTGGAACTGGGTGGCCAGCATCACCTCGTCCTCGTTCGAGGCGCTGAAGGGCACCTTGACGGCCCAACGACCGGCTGAGGTGGTCAACTGCCACACCACACCCTGTTTGCCGCGGGCGACAGGTCCTTCCGAGAGCCGAGCGCTGCCACCGAGGTCGAAGCGTTCGGCGACGGCTACGGCGTCCATAGCGTCACTTCAGCACGGACATGTGCCGCAGCACCAGCCTGTGACGGGGCGGGACCACGCCGATCGCCGCGATCGCCGAGCAGCTGCTCGCCAGGATGTCCTCGTGTTCGCAGTGCTTCACGCCGGTGCCTTACTCGCTGAGCAGCTGCTCGCGCAGGATGTCCGCGTGCCCGCAGTGTTGAGCGAGCTCACGGAGCACGTGAAGGTAGACCCAGCGCAGGGGGAGAGGGCCGCGGCGATTGCCCTCGAGGATGTCGTCCAGTTCCAGCGACGCCGTGGCGTGGCGGGACGCCTCGCAGGCCGCTCGGTGGGCTCGCTGAACGGAGTCGATGGTGTCGTCGTCATCCAGAATGAACGACTCGTCCGGCGTTGCCGGAATGCCGATCTCGGCGCGCGACCGACACGTGATGGCTTCGTCGAACCACACCTGCTCGACGAAGGTCGCGTGCTTGACGAGACCCAGCAGCGTGGTGCGCGAAGGTACCAAGGATCGGCGTACCTGGTCCTCGGTCAGCCCGTCCATGCAGCGGTTGAGGTCGCTGCGGTGGTCGTCGAGGAACGCCTCGAACTGGGCCCGCAGTGGCTGGACGACGACCTCTTCAGCCAGCGCCTTCGGGAGCGTAGACATGGCAGAAGCATGCTAAGACCTCCCGCCTGGAGCAACTGGCGAGTCATGACTGAAGAGAGGCGCCACGTGCTCCTGCGCGAGCCGGCGGACATACTCGCGAGGCGTCACGCCCGGAGGAAGGTGAGCACCCGCTGGGTGAGTAGCTCTGCAGCGTTCGCGTCGTACGACGCCAGCGAGCTGTCCGCGAAGAGGTGCTGGTCACCGGGGTAGATGTACAGCTCACCGCGTTCGGCCTGGGCGACCAGCTCACGGGCGGCGTCGATGTCGCCCTCGAGGGCGAAGAAGGGATCTGCGTCCATGCCATGGATCTGGACTGGAACGCTCGCCGGCCAGGAGGCCCCGAACTCCGTCGTCGGCAGGCAGGACTCGAAGAACAGAGCACCCCGCACGCCCGCTCGGGTCTGCGCGAGCTGTTGTGCAGGCATGACTCCCATCGAGAAGCCGGCATAGACGAGCTCGTCCGGCAGCGCATCTGCTGCAGCTACTCCACGGTCGAGGAGGCTTTGGAAGCCGATCTCCTTGGCGTACCGCAGACCGTCGTCCAGGCTGGAGAAGGTGTTGCCGTCGTAGAGGTCCGGAGTATGGACACGGTGCCCGCTGCTCCGCAGCCTGTCGGCGAAGGCGTTGAACCCGTCCGTCTGTCCCTGCGCGTGATGGAATAGCAGCACCTCGGCCATGTCGTGTCACTCCTTGTCTGGGCGCGTTGGCTGAGCGGCGACACCAACGAATGATCCAACACTATAGAATGATCCAACAATGTCGAGCAATACCGGGGCTCCCGACTATGACCTGGCCGACACGGTCGAGGTGTCGACGCCTCTGCAGCTTCGTGCCATCGCTGACCCCTTGCGGTCGACGATCCTGGACCTGGTGCTCGAGCGAGCGGCGACGGTGTCCGAGCTGGCCGCCGCCGTAGACCGACCGAAGAGCACCGTCGCGCACCACGTCAACGTGCTGGTCCAGGCGGGGATGCTCCGCGTCGTGCGCACGAGGCGAATCCGGGCCATTGACGAGCGGTACTACGGACGCACCGGCCGCAGTGTCTCCGTCGCGGTGGCTCGGGGCCCGGGCGACACCACCACGCCGATGTGCATCAACGGCCTCTCGGTAGCTGCGGCCGAGTCGGTGCCGGCCCATGAGGCGGACACGCTCTACACGACGATTCGGCACGCACGCATACCTCCGCATCGTGCGGCGCAGTTCTGGCAGCGCGTGGAGGAGCTCATGCGGGAGTTCACCGAGCTGCCCCGCTCCGGCGACACCGTGTTCGGCCTGGCCGCTGGTCTCTACCCGACCGACCACCCGACGCTGCCCGAACCTGACGACAGCTCGCCGCGCGGCGCGGTCCCGGATGGCGACGAACCAGGCTGACCCCGGATCACGCACGCTGGAGCGTGACCGGGTTGCAGCGGCATGGCCAGCGTGGAGCGGGTGACCGGGATCGAACCGGCATGGCCAGCTTGGAAGGCTGGGGCTCTACCATTGAGCTACACCCGCGAGCGCGCGAATGCGCCTGTCGGAGGCTCGTAAGACCCACCGCAGCCACATGCACGCGGCGCCCATGGTGCCACGTCAAAGCGGTCCTCTGCCAGCGACTCCATGTTCTGGATCGTGCGGAGACGGGGCGAAGTGTCTGCCAGGATCAAGGACATGGCCATGAGTGTGCGCCCAGCGTGCCTCGATGACGTGCGCGACCTCGCACGTATCAACATCGACGCCTGGCGGGTCGCGTACCAGGGGATCATCCCGCAGAGCCGGATCGACGCGATGGACATGGCGACCTACCAGCAGCGTTGGTCGAGCTACTTGTCGGCACAGGAGCCGGACACCGCGCACTTCGTGGCGGTGGTGAACGGGGTGGTCGCGGCGTACGCCAGCGGCGGCCCGTATCGGCCGCAGTCGGGCACCGAGCCGAAGCCGACGGGCGGGCTGGCGGAGCTGTATGCCATCTATGCCGACCCCATGTTGCAACGCCGAGGGGCCGGCACCGCGGTTCACGATGCGCTGATCAACTCTCTTCGCGACGCCGGGTTCGCGGAAGTCGCGCTGTGGGTGCTGGTCGAGAACGCCCGAAGCCGGGCGTGGTACGAGCGCCGCGGGTGGCGACCCGACGGGAGTACCAGCGTCTGGGTGGCAGACGGCACCGGCCTCCCCGAGCTGAGGATGCGGCTCGACCTGAGCGCGGCCAGCGAGCAGTCGCACCGCCGTCATCAGGCCGAACAAGACTCTAGCCGCAGTCTCCCCTAGACTCATCGGCTGACACGGGGCGTAGCGTAGTGGCTAGCGCGCCTGCTTTGGGAGCAGGAGACCGCAGGTTCGAGTCCTGTCGCCCCGACCGGCTGCTCGGACTGATCGCTGAGTCGTCCCAGAACCACCGCACCGCGACCAGAGCCTCATCCCGCGCTGTATCCATATCGTCCGCATCGAACCAGACACGTAGGAGATCCACCTGTGAAGAGTGCCGTCGAGACGTTGAACCCGACTCGGGTCAAGCTCACCGTCGAGGTGCCCTTCGAGGAGCTCAAGCCGAGCCTCGACGCGGCGTACAAGAAGATCGCCCAGCAGATAAGCATTCCCGGCTTTCGGCGCGGAAAAGTGCCGGCGATGATCATCGACCAGCGCATCGGGCGCGAGGCGGTACTCGACGAGGCCGTGAACGACGCCCTCCCCAAGCTGTACTTCCAGGCTCTTCAGGACAACGACATCACGCCGCTGAGCCAGCCGGAGCTCGACTTGGACCAGTTCGAGGACGGGGCTCCGCTGAACTTCAGCGTGGAGCTCGACGTCAAGCCCGAGATCACGCTGCCTGATTACGAGGGCCTCGAGGCGGAGGTGGACGACTTCAACGTGGGCGACGACGAGGTCGACGAGCAGATGGAGACTCTGCGGGAGAGATTCGCGAGCCTGACTCCAGTCGACCGTGCTGCCGGTGACGGCGACTTCGTGACCATCGACTTGTCCGCGGCGAGGGACGGCGAGCCCATCGAAGAGGCTCAAGCGACCGGAATGAGCTACCAAGTGGGCCGGGGCACCATGCTCGAGGGTCTCGACGACGTCCTGGCAGGGATGGCTGCCGGCGACGAGGCGACGTTCTCGTCCACATTGGTCGGCGGGGAGTACAAGGACCAGCAGGTGGACGTGACCGTCAAGGTGACGGCGGTGCAGGAGCAGGAGCTCCCCGAGCTGGACGACGAGTTCGCCCAGACGGCGTCGGAGTTCGACACCGTGGACGAGCTGCGGAACGACGTGCGCGACCGCCTGGTCCGCAGCGGGCGGATGGAGCAGGCCGCGGCCGCCCGCGATGCCGTCCTCGAGAAGCTGCTCACGCTCGTCGACGTACCGCTGCCTGACGCCGCTGTCGCGGCGGAGCTGCAGTCTCGTCGCGACTCCATCAACGAGCAGCTTGCCTACGCCGGGATGAGCGAGGCCGACTACCTGGAGTCCGAAGGGCAGACCGAGGACGACTTCGCCGCCGAGATGGACAAGCGCGTGCGCGACGCCATGGCCGCGCAGTTCGTGCTCGACGAGATAGCCCAGGCCGAGGCGATGGGAGTCGAGGAGAGCGAGCTCACGGCGCACCTCATCCGGAAAGCTCAGCAGTCCGGTCAGTCGCCTGAGGAGTACGTCAAGCACGTGATGGAGCACAACCATGTGCCCGAGCTCGTCGCCGAGATCCGTCGGGGCAAGGCGTTGGCTCATGTCGTCGAAAGTGCGACCGTGCGCGACGCCTCTGGCAACGTCGTCGAGCTGAAGACCCTGAAACCCGACGGCACGTACGCCGATCCGGACGAGCTCGCGGCGACAGCCGAGGACGGCGATGCGGAGCAGGGCTCGGGTGACGAAGTCCAGCCAACGGCGACCGCTGTCGACCCCAGCTCCAGCCTCGAGGTCGCGGGCGGCGGGGACTTCGTCCAGGCGCCTGCGGAGAGTCAGCCTCGCGACGACGGCTGAGCGCGGGTGGTCAGCTCGGGAGGGTGATGGGTCCCGTTGGCCGGCCGCGTGTCAGCAGGTCAGTGACGAGGTGGCCCAGCCGGCGCGGCGAGAACACCACCGGCCCGGGTGCGGCGTCACTGGCGTTGTCGTACGCCCGTTGTGCCTCGAGGAGCTCGTCGTAGGTCCACCAGCGCATGCCGTCGAGGTGTTCGGCCCGCAGCTCTGCTTCGGTGAAGCGGGGCCGTGGCTCGAACGCGTCGACCTCCACCCAGAAGTAGGTGTCATGCTGTCCGTCGAAGTGCCGCATGGGGAAGATGCGCTGGAGCTCCCACACGGGGAGACCGGGGTTCTCGACAACAAGTCCGAGCTCCTCCTCGAGCTCGCGGATCAGCCCATCGGCCACGGACTCGCCCGCGTCGATGCCCCCGCCGGGGCAAGCCCAGAGGCCGTTAGGTTTTGAGGCGTCGACGAAGTCGAAGTGGACGAGGAGGACCCGCCGGTCAGGGTCGGTCACGATGGCGCGGGCGGCTTGTCGGATTCGCGGCCGGCTGGACATCCCAGGGATTCTAAGCGACGGGGCGCTCGCGACTGCCGGCCATCACAGGTGCCCGTGCCAGGCGTAGACGGCCGTGCCCGTGGACGGCGGCCGTTCCCCTCGACGACGACCGTGACCGGCCGCGGCGGCCCTTCCCCGAGCGACGGCGGCCGTGCGCTGTGCGCGAACATCGCGGCAGACCTCGTGGCTTTGTCGGCCACGGCCGCTACTGTCGGATCCGTGACCCCTACAGACTCGACACACATCCATATGAACGGTGGCCAGGCGACTGCAGGTCTCGACGACCACATCTATCAGCGGCTGCTCAAAGAACGCATCGTGTTCCTCGGCTCAGAGGTCAAGGACACCAACGCCAATGCGATCTGCGCCCAGATGCTGCTCCTCAACGCCGAAGACCCTGACACCGACATCTTCTTGTACATCAACTCACCCGGTGGCTCCGTCGACGCCGGGATGGCGATCTACGACACCATGCAGTACATCTCCAACGACGTGGCCACGGTCGGGATGGGCCTGGCCGCCTCGATGGGGCAGTTTCTTCTGTGTGCCGGTGCCAAGGACAAGCGCTACGCCTTGCCGCACGCGCGCATCATGATGCACCAGCCGTCGGGTGGGCTGGGCGGTTCTGCGTCGGACATCAAGATCCAGGCCGAGCAGTCTCTCTACATCAAGAAGGTGCTGTTCGAGCTCATCAGCAAGCACACCGGCCAGGCGCTGGAGCAGGTGGAGCTCGACGCCGACCGGGACAGGTGGTTCACCGCCGAGCAGTCCAAGGAGTACGGCTTCATCGACCATGTCGTGGCCAACGCCGCCGAGGTCGCCTCGGGCGGTACACCGATGTCACCGTCTTCAGGGAGTTTGGGATGACCGCCAACGTGCACCTCGCCGCCGCCCTCGCATCGGCAGCCGGCACGCCGCTGCACCAGCAGACCGCGCCGCGCGCCGAGTACTACATCCCGCAGTGGGAAGAGCGGACGTCCTACGGCGTTCGGCGCATCGACCCGTTCGCGAAGCTGTTCGAGGACCGCATCATCTTCCTCGGCACGCCGATCAGCGATGACATCGCCAACGCTGTGATGGCACAGCTGCTGTGCTTGCAGCAGATGGACGCTGACCGCGACATCAGCATCTACATCAACAGCCCCGGCGGCTCGTTCACCGCGCTGACCGCGATCTACGACACGATGCGCTACATCAAGCCCGACATCCAGACCATCTGCTTGGGGCAGGCCGCGTCGGCAGCGGCCGTGCTGCTGGCGGCCGGTGCTCCTGGCAAGCGGCTCGCTCTGCCGAACAGCCGGATCCTCATCCATCAGCCGTACACCGAGGGCACCTACGGCCAGGCCAGTGACATCGAGATCCAGGCCAATGAGATCCTCCGGATGCGGTCGCTGCTGGAACAGATGATCTCTGACCACTCAGGCCGCAGCATCGAAGAGGTCAGCAGGGACATCGAACGCGACAAGATCCTGACCGCTGCGCAGGCAATCGAGTACGGACTCATCGACCAGGTGCTCGAGTCGGCCGAGGCGACACTGGCCAACGCCTGAGGCGAGTCGCCAACGGTTGACCGGCCCAGCGGGTACGGTCACCATGGAAGATCGGGTCGAGGTGCGCAGGCACTTCGGCCGCACGAAAGGAGACGCCGCAGGTGGCACGGATAGGCGACGGCGGAGACCTACTCAAATGCTCTTTCTGCGGCAAGAGCCAGAAGCAGGTCAAGAAGCTCATCGCCGGGCCAGGCGTCTACATCTGCGACGAGTGCATCGACCTCTGCAACGAGATCATCGAGGAAGAGCTGTCCGAGGGCAGTGACCTCGGGCTGGAGGAGCTGCCCAAGCCGCACGACATCTACCAGTTCCTCAACGGCTACGTCATCGGGCAGGACACGGCGAAGAAGTCCCTGGCAGTGGCGGTCTACAACCACTACAAGCGCATCCAGGCCGGTGTGGTGGTCGTAGGTCGTCACAGCAAGGACGACCCGGTCGAGCTGGCCAAGTCCAACATCTTGATGATCGGCCCGACTGGCTGCGGCAAGACCTACCTCGCGCAGACGCTGGCACGCATGTTGAACGTGCCGTTCGCGATCGCCGACGCCACGGCGCTGACCGAGGCCGGCTACGTGGGGGAGGACGTCGAGAACATCCTGCTGAAGCTGATTCAGGCGGCGGACTACGACGTCAAGAAGGCCGAGACCGGCATCATCTACATCGACGAGGTCGACAAGGTCGCCCGGAAGTCAGAGAACCCCTCGATCACCCGTGACGTCTCTGGCGAAGGCGTGCAGCAGGCTCTGCTGAAGATCCTCGAGGGCACGACGGCCTCGGTGCCTCCGCAGGGTGGGCGCAAGCATCCGCATCAGGAGTTCATCCAGATCGACACCACCAACATCTTGTTCATCGTCGGCGGTGCGTTCGCCGGGCTCGAGCACATCATCGAACAGCGCGCGGGCAAGAAGACCCTCGGTTTCACCGCCGAGCTGCCGACCAAGGCCGAGCGCGATCTCGACGCCCTGCTGAGCGAGGTCCGGCCGGAGGACCTGTTGAAGTTCGGGCTGATCCCCGAGTTCGTGGGCCGGCTGCCAGTCATCGCCACGGTGGACAAGCTGGGTGAGGCCGACCTGATGCGTATCCTCGTCGAGCCACGCAACGCGTTGACGAAGCAGTACCAGAAGCTCTTCGAGATCGACAACGTCGACCTCGAGTTCACCGACGACGCGGTCGAGGCGATCGCCGATCAGGCGATGCTCCGCGGGACCGGTGCGCGGGGTCTGCGGGCCATCCTCGAGGAGGTCCTCCTCAACGTGATGTACGACGTTCCCTCGCGTGAAGACATCGCCCGGGTCGTCATCACCGGGGAGGTCGTCTCCGACAACGTCAACCCGACGCTGGTTCCCCGCGAGGTCCCGGCCAAGGCCAAGAAGAAGTCCGCCTGACGCGTCACGACGCGCAGCACCCGGTCTCGAATCGGGACGGCCGTCGAGCGGCACCCGGTCCCGAACGGGACGTCCGGCGTCGCGAAGTCAGCGCGCGAGTGCGTTGACCGCCGATCCGAAGACCCGTGGTAGCCGACTCGCCGCCGGCACGATCGCGCGGGCGAGCCGTGGTCGGTTCCGCGCCCACAGCAGTGCCTCGGTGATGCGCCGGTAGCGACGGGTGGCCTCCAGCCAGCCCTGCTCGTACGACCGGGGGTCGTCGGCTGCCACACTGTCGACGAGCGCCCTGGCCGAGGCCAGTCCGATCGCCAGGCCCTCGCCCGTCAGCGCATCGACGTAGCCGGCGGCGTCGCCGACAAGCAGCACCCGTCCCGACGTGCGGGCGCGGCTGCGCTGCCGCAACGGCCCTGCGGCGCGTGTCGTCGTGGCGGCAGCGTCCGGCAGGCGTTCTCGGAGACGGGGGAACGCCCGCAGATGGCCCTCAAAGGTTCCGCGTCGGCCGGTGAGGATCGCAACGCCGACGAGGCCCTCCCCGACGGGGGTCACATAGGCCTCGCAGTCGGGACCCCAGTGCACCTCGACCAGATCGGTCCACGGCTGGACGGCGTAGTGGCGCCTCAGCCCGAAGCGCCGCGGTCCCTGCGCTGGCAGGTCCAGCCCGCACATCCGTCGCACAGGTGAGTGCAGCCCATCGGCCGCGGCGAGGTAGCGAGCGGTCACTCCCGCCGCTCTCACGCTGTCCGCAGTCGTCTCGACGCGGTCGACCGGCACGGGCAGCACATGGACCGAGTGACGCTCCACCACATCGAGCAGGGACGAGTAGAGGGCGAGCCGGCGTACGCCAAGCCCGGGACCGCTCGAGAAGGCGGCTTCTGCGGTCCGGCGGCCGTCGGTGTACCGGATGCCCCGGAAGGCCCGTCCCGAGACGTCGATCCCCAAGGCGCCGAGCGCCGACACGGCCCCTGGCATCAGGCCTTCGCCGCAGGCCTTGTCGATCGGGCCCTTTCTCGGCTCCGCAATCGCCACGCTGAGTCCTCGCTGCGCCGCGTACAGCGCGGTGGCCATGCCGACGGGCCCGCCGCCGGCGACCAGCAGATCGATCATCGCTGACCGGCGTCGCTGGCTGCGTCCTCGCGCCGCGCGGCGTCGGAGCCGTCCAGGCTCTCAAGGGCGGTGTTCTCCGTCGAGATCCGCAGCGTGAGCAGTGCGGCGTTGAGGATGGTGAAGGCCAGCGCGGTGACCCAGGCGGTATGCACGAGCGGGAGTGCAACGCCCTCCGCGACGACCGCCACGTAGTTGGGGTGGCGGAACCAGCGATAGGGGCCACCGGTGACCAAGGGATACCCGGGGATGACGATCACCCGGGTGTTCCATTGGTGCCCCAGGGTCGCGATGCACCACCACCGCAGAGCCTGCGACAGCACGACCACGAGCAGCATCGGCCATCCCAGTGCTGGGAGGAACGGCCGGTCAGCGGCCACAACCTCGACCAGACAGCCCACGAGAAGGCCGGTGTGCAGCACGACCATCACCGGATAGTGGCGGGCTCCGAACTCGCGGCCGCCTCGCTCCAGGCTCCACGACGCGTTGCGCCGCGACACGATGAGTTCGGCGAGGCGCTCCAGCCCCACGAGCAGCACGAGAACGACGTACCAGCTCACCATCGCAGCAGGACCAGCTCCGCACAGAACCCGGGACCCATGGCGAAGAGCAACCCGGGAGAGCCGGGGGGTGGGGGACTTCCGTCGAGGGTGTCTCGCAGCACGTGCAGCACCGATGCGGACGACAGGTTGCCGATCGACGCCAACGACCGCCAGGTGACGTCCAACGCCCCTGCTGGCAGGTGGAGGGCGCTCTCGGCCGCCTTGAGCACCTTGGGCCCACCGGGATGGGCGACCCACGCAGTGATGTCGCTCACCTGGAGGTCATGGTCGGAGAGCAGGCCTTTGGCGTCGTCGGCGAGGTACATGCTCACCAAGTCAGGCACCTCGGCGCCGAGGACGACCTTCAACCCGCTGGCGCCGAAGTCCCAGCCCATGGCGCGACCGGTGTCGGGATACAGGTGGGAACGGCTGGCGACGACCTCAGGTCCCGGCTCCTGTCTCGCCTCGCCCACCACGACGACGGCAGCTGCGCCATCTCCGAACAGGCCGGTCGCGACGAGATTCGCGACCGACGGATCGTCGCGCTGAAGCGTCAATGAGCACAGTTCCACGCTCAGGAGCACGCCCACGGAGTTCGGTGCTCCGACGAGGAGATCGTGGAGGCGGGCTACTCCCGCCGCACCGCCGAGGCAGCCGAGCCCGAAGAGCGGAACCCGTTTGACGTCCGGGCGGAATCCGACGACCGCGGCGATCCGAGCCTCGATCGACGGCACCGCCAGGCCGGTCACCGTCGTCGACACGATCACGTCGACCTCGTCGGGGTCGAGCCCTGCCTCCGCGAGCGCGCCGAGCACCGCCCGAGCCCCGAGCTCGACCGCCACCTCGAGGAAGGCGTCGTTGGCCTGGCCGAAGCTCTCCAAGGTGGGGTAGCGCTCCAGTGGCAGGGCCAGGTGGCGGGTGCGCACGGATGCACTCGTGTGCAGGCGTTGCAGCAGTTGGTGACTGACGGCAGGTGTCGCGCACATCCGGGCGAACGCCTCGGTGATCTCGTGCTGAGGGTATGAGTGCACCGGCAGCACGGCATTCACCGCAGCGATTCGGGTCACCGTCCGAGCCTACGGGTAATCGGCTGCAAGGCGGAGGTGGAGCCTACGCGTCTCACCGGGCCTGCGCGGCATGCGTCATGCGGGGAGCGGGTCACATCGGGGTTGCGATGGTCACGGCGACCGACACAGCAGCGTCGATGACACGCGCGGCGACCTAGTCCGACGCGCTGGCGACATCCACGTCGACCGAGATGGAGACGTCGGTGACGGGCTCGAAGGTGATCTCGCCGACGATCCGGCCCGCCGCCCGAAGGTCATCGTGGGCGAGCCTGATCCTGGCGAGCTGGTCGGCGGGACCACGCACCACAGCGTGCGACACCTCGGTGCGCATCGATGCCTTCGCCGCGGACTTGGCCCCGCGGACCCCGGCCAGCGCTGCCGCCGTGGCCTCCAGTACCAGGGTGTCGCCTGAGCCTGTGGGCAGATCTGACTCCGGTGACGGCCATTGAGCCCGATGGATGGAGCCCTCCTGCCACCACGACCACACCTCTTCGGTCACGTAAGGCAGGAAAGGTGCCAGCAGTCGCAGCTGCACGGACAGGGCTGCAGCCAGCGCAGCGCGGGCCGAGGCCGTCCCGCTCGCGTCCCGTGTGCCGTAAGCCCGCTCCTTGACCAGTTCGAGGTAGTCGTCGCAGAACGACCAGAAGAACCTCTCCGTGGTCTCCAGCGCGCTCGTGTAGTCGAGCCGCTCGAATGCCTCGGTGGCTTCGAGAACGACCTCACCCAACCGCTGCACCATGGCCAGGTCGAGCGGGCGCTCGATCTGGGACATGTCAGCCGCGGACACCTCCAGCCCGAGGACGAACCGGGAGGCGTTCAGCACCTTCATGGCCAGGCGCCGCCCGACCTTCATCTGCGTCTCGTCGAACGGCGAGTCGAGGCCCGGCCGGGCCATCGCGGCCCGCCACCGGACAGCGTCCGACCCATACTTCTCCAGGATGTCCGAGGGCACGACGACGTTGCCCTTCGACTTCGACATCTTCTTGCGGTCCGGATCAACGACGAAGCCGGAGATGAGCGCGGAGCTCCACGGGACGCAGCCGTTCTCGAGGTGCGCCCGGACCACTCGTGAGAACAACCAGGTACGGATGATGTCGTGGCCGTTGGTGCACAGGTCCATCGGGAAGACCCGGGTGAACAGGTCGTCGTCGCGGCCCCACCTGCCGGCGATGTGAGGGGTCAGTGACGAGGTCGCCCAGGTGTCCATGACGTCAGGGTCGCCGACGAACCCGGAGGCTTGCCCCCGCTGGCTCTCGACATAGCCCTTCGGTACGTGGCTGGATGGGTCGACGGGCAGGTCGGCTTCGTCCGGCACCAGAGGGGAGTCGTAGCGAGGCGCGCCGTGCTCGTCGAGGGGATACCAGATCGGGAGGGGGACGCCGAAGAAGCGCTGGCGCGAGACGAGCCAGTCTCCGTTGAGGCCGTCGATCCAGTTGGTGAACCGGTGACGCATGAAGGGCGGGACCCAGGTCATCTCGCTGCCGCGGGCCACCAGGGCTTGCCGCAGGTCGGCGTCACGGCCACCGTTGCGGATGTACCACTGGCGGGTGGCCACGATCTCCAGCGGCTTGTCGCCCTTCTCGTAGAAGTTGGCCATCCGTGTCGTCGGCTGCGGCTCACCCTCCAGGTCACCGGACTCGCGCAGGAGATCGACCATGGTGGAGCGGGCGCTGAAGGTGGTCTTGCCGGCGATCTGGCCGTACGCGGCGGCGGCGGCCTCGTCAGTCAACCACGGCGGCACGTCGCGCAGTATCCGCCCGTCCTGACCGATGATCATCCGGACTGGCAGCTGCAGCTCACGCCACCACTGCACGTCGGTGAGGTCCCCGAACGTGCAGCACATCGCGATGCCCGCCCCTTTGTCGGGCTCAGCGGCGGGGTGGGCGAGCACGGGCAGCTCCACGCCGAAGCAAGGCGAGCGAACGGTCGTCCCGAACAGCGGCGCGTAGCGCTCGTCATCAGGATGGGCGACCAGCGCCACACAGGCGCCGATGAGCTCGGGTCGCGTGGTCTCGACATGCACCGGGCCTTGGTCGCCGTGGAAGGCGACGCGGTGGTAGGCACCGGAATACTCCCGCGCCTCGAGCTCGGCCTGTGCGACAGCGGTCTGGAAGGTGACGTCCCACAGGGTGGGCGCGTCCTGCGAGTAGGCCTCTCCCCGCGCCAGGTTGCGCAGGAAGGCGCGCTGCGCCACCGCCCGTGAGTCGTCGCTGATCGTCGTGTAGAGCAGCGACCAGTCGACCGACAGGCCGAGCCGGCGCCACAGACTCTCGAAGACCTTCTCGTCCTCGGCAGTGAGCTGCTCGCACAGCTCGATGAAGTTGCTCCGCGAGATCGGCAGCTGGCGCTTGGGATCGGGACGCTCGGGGGGAGTGAAGTCCGCGTCATACGGGACCGACGGGTCGCAGCGCACTCCGAAGTAGTTCTGCACCCGCCGTTCGGTGGGCAACCCGTTGTCGTCCCAACCCATCGGGTAGAACACTTCCTTGCCGCGCATCCGCTGGAAGCGGGCAACGGTGTCGGGGTGCGTGTAGGAGAACACGTGGCCGACGTGAAGTGATCCCGACACCGTGGGGGGAGGCGTGTCGATCGCGTACACGTCGCGGCGATCCTTGCTCCGGTCGAAGCGGTAGGTTCCTTGCGCTTCCCAGATCGGACCCCACTTGTCCTCCAGGCCCTCCAGCGCCACTCGCTCCGGTACGACGACCGGGGGCGGGGCCGGGGTCGACGTGTCGGGAGCGGAGCCGGGAAGGGTCGAGGTCATAGCGGTCAAGCCTACGGTGACCAGATGCGCGCCAGCGAACCGTAGTGCGACCTCTCGATGCTCACCACCGCGCCACTAGACTTACAAGCGATGGCCGATACCTCCGGAGCTGGTGCATACCGAGACGTTGAACGCCAGCTGTTGGCGCGCTGGCCGGAGTCGAGGCTCGACCCCACCCTTGAGCGCATCGCCGCCGTCTGCGACCTCCTGGGCCAGCCCCAGCATGCCTACCCCGTGGTGCACCTGACTGGCACGAACGGCAAGACCACGACCGCCCGCATGGTCGAAGAGCTGCTGCGAGGCCTGGGCCTGCGGACGGGGCGCTACACCAGTCCGCACGTGACGTCGATGACGGAACGAATCGCTGTGGACGGCTCTGCGCTGAGCGCCGAGCGCTTCGTGGAGGTCTACGACGAGGTGAAGCCCTACGCGGAGATCGTCGACCGCTCCGGTCCGCACCCGCTGTCCTTCTTCGAGATGCTCACCGCTATGTCCTTCGCGGCATTCGCCGATGCCCCGGTCGATGCCGCCGTCATCGAGGTGGGCATGGGTGGCGCCTGGGACGCCACCAATGTGGCCGATGCCGACGTCGCCGTGGTGACGCCCATCGCGGTGGACCACGCCAGCTATCTGGGGGACACGCCGGGGGACATCGCGGTCGAGAAGGCGGGGATCATCAAGCCAGGCACATTTCTCGTGCTCGCCCAGCAGACTCCCGAGGCCGCTGAGGTCCTGCTGAGCCGTGCAGCCGACACAGGCGCCACCGTCGCCCGTGAGGGTCTGGAGTTCGGCGTCATCGAACGCACCCCCGGCGTGGGCGGTCAGCTTGTCGCCCTGCAGGGGCTCGGTGCCCGCTACGACGACATCTTCCTGCCCCTGCACGGCGCCCACCAGGCGCAGAACGCCGCTTGCGCCGTCGCCGCCGTCGAAGCCTTCGCAGGCGGGAAGGGCCTCGATGGCGGGCTGGACGCCGAGCTGGTCCGGCAGTGCTTCGCCTCCGTGACATCGCCCGGTCGGCTGGAGGTGCTTCGCCGCTCACCCACGGTCCTCATCGACTCCGCGCACAACCCGCACGGGGCGGTGGCGACCGCCTTGGCGATCGAGGAGGCGTTCTCCTTCTCCCCGCTCGTCGGGGTACTGGCTGTGATGGCGGACAAGGACGTCGAGGGTCTGCTCGACGCCTTCGAGCCCGTGATGTCGAGCGTGGTGTGCACGCAGAACTCCACGCCGCGGTCCATGCCTGCCGAGACGCTGGCAGGCGTCGCCCGCGACATCTTCGGCCCCGACCGGGTCGCTGTCGAAGCCAGGCTCGACGATGCCATCGAGCTCGCCATCGGGCGGGCTGAGACCGATGGCACCGATACCAGAGGAGTGGCGGGAGCTGGCGTCCTGGTGACCGGCTCGGTGGTCACCGCCGGCGAGGCGCGCACGTTGCTGGGAACCCGCTGATGCGTTCACCCCGCCGGCTCATGTGTGGCTCAGTCCTCGCCTTCCAGTGCATCGTCGTGGGACTCGTGACGCCCGTCCTGATCGCCGTCGAGGACATCTCGACACCGCTCGCGCTCGTCATCGGTCTCGGCTTGGCCGTGGCCTGCCTGCTCGTGGCCGGTCTCCTCCGCTACGAGTGGGCGTACTACGCCGGCTTCGCCGTGCAGGTCGCAACCCTGGCGGTCGGCTTCCTCGTGCCGGTCATGTTCATCCTCGGTCTCGGGTTCGGAGCGCTGTGGACCACCGCCTACATCCTCGGGAATCGGATCGAGGCCACGCAGGAGTCGTGGCCGGCCGAGGACGTCGACCCGCCGAGCGCGCAGCCGACGCATCAATAGACTGCCTGCATGACGCAACGCACCCTCGTCCTGCTCAAACCCGACGCCGTCCGCCGTGGTCTGGTCGGCGACATCGTGAGCCGCTTCGAAGCCAAGGGCCTGAGCCTCCTGGCACTGGAGCTGCGGACCATCGGCACCGAGCAGGCCGACAGGCACTACGCCGAACATGTCGACCGGGACTTCTACCCACCGTTGCGCCAGTTCATCACGAGCGGTCCGCTCGTGGCCGTCGTGCTGGAGGGGGACGAGGCCGTCGACGTGGTGCGCGCCATCAACGGCGCCACCGACGGTCGCAAGGCCGCACCCGGATCAGTACGGGGTGACCTGAGCCTGTCCAACCGCGAGAACCTCGTCCACGGCTCGGACTCGGTCGAGTCGGCGAAGCGCGAGATCGCCCTGTGGTTCCCGGAGCTGGCCGAAAAATAGCAGCAATTCGAAGTGTCTACGCCCGCCGCCCGGGTTCCTCGCCTTAGCCTGATGTCGCGGCGTCACGGGGCAATCGCCATGAGGTAGGTCGCTGCTCACCGGCCACGGGGGCATTCCACTCCTGCGCGAGAGGGTCGACGAGGGATGGCCAACAGCATCATCGGCCGCGACATGGCTGTCGATCTAGGGACGGCCAACACCCTCGTCTATGTCCGCGGCCGCGGAGTGATGCTGAACGAGCCCTCAGTGGTCGCGATGAACGCGCAGACCCGCGAGATCATGGCTGTCGGCTCCGAGGCCAAGCGCATGATCGGGCGCACCCCCGACCACATCACCGCGATCCGCCCGCTCCGCGACGGGGTCATCGCCGACTTCGAGGCGACCGAGGAGATGCTGCGCTTCTTCATCGCCCAGGTGCATCGACGTCGTTACTTCGCCAAGCCACGGCTGGTGATCTGCGTGCCGTCGGGGATCACCGCCGTCGAGCAGCGTGCCGTGAAGGAAGCCGGCTACCAGGCCGGCGCTCGCCGCGTCTACATCATCGAAGAACCCATGGCGGCCGCGATCGGCGCCGGCCTGCCCGTGCACGAGGCAACGGGCAACATGGTGGTCGACATCGGCGGCGGCACCACCGAGGTGGCCGTGATCAGCCTAGGCGGCATCGTGACGAGCCAGTCCATCCGCACCGCGGGGGATGACCTCGACCAGGCCATCATCGCCTGGATGAAGAAGGAGTACTCCCTGATGCTGGGGGAGCGCACCGCCGAAGAGATCAAGCTCGTGATCGGATCGGCCTTCCCGCTGCCCGACGAGCCGGAGGCCGAGATCCGTGGCCGCGACATGGTCAGCGGTCTCCCGAGGAATGTCGTGGTGTCGTCGGCCGAGGTGCGCCAGGCACTCGAGGAACCGCTGCACGCCATCGTCGACTCCGTTCGGGTCACGCTCGACAAGACACCCCCCGAGCTGGCGGGCGACATCATGGACCGAGGGGTCGTCCTCACCGGGGGAGGCGCACTGCTGCGCGGGCTGGACGAGAGGCTGCGCCACGAGACCGGGATGCCGGTGCACGTCGCGGACACGCCGCTGGACTCCGTTGCCATGGGTGCCGGCAAGTGCGTCGAGGAGTTCGAGGCGCTGCAGCAGGTGCTGGTCTCGGAGCCGAGGCGCTGATGCCTCAGGCACCGCGCTCCTCCAAAGCCACCATCGGGTTGCTCGTCGTCGCGGCGATCACGGTGCTCACCCTCGACGGCCGGGCCGACGAGGACGACTCACCGATAGATCCGCTGCGTACGGCCGTCGGCAGCGTGCTCGGCCCGGTCGAGGACGGCGTCGCAGCCGCGTTGACCCCTGTGACCGACCTACCCGGGTACTTCAGCGACGTCGACGACCTGCGTCGGCGCAACGACGCGTTGCAGACGGCCAACGACTCGCTCACCTCGCAGCTGCGGCGCGCCCACGACGACGACGCACGCATCTTCGAGATCGAGGGCGTGGCTCGCCTCGGCGCCAGCAGAGGACTGTCGCTCGTGGCGGCCCAGGTCGTGGCCGTCGGGCCCGCGCAGTCGTTCTCCCGCACGGTGACGATCGACGCGGGCAGCAGGCAGGGGGTCCAACCCGACCTCACCGTCGTGAACGCAGACGGCCTCGTCGGTCGGGTCGTGTCGGTCACGCCGTCCTCCGCGACGGTGCTGCTGGTCATCGACGCAGGCTCCACCGTCGGCGGCCGCCTGAGCGAGTCACGCGAACTCGGGTTCCTGGACGGCCACGGGGACATCGCCGCCACCTCGACACTCGAGCTCAGTCTCGTCGACCACGTCGTCTCGCCCGAAGTGGGTGACACGGTCACCAGCTGGGGTTCCCGGGACGGAGCGCCGTACGTCGCAGGCATCCCGATCGGCACGGTCGTCGATGTCAGCTCGTCGCCGGCCGACCTGACGGAGACGGCGACAGTGCAGCCTTTCGTGGACTTCTCGTCCCTCGACGTGGTGGCGGTCGTGACGGCCAAGCGCCGGGCGGGTGGCGACCAGGCCCAGGGCAGCCTGCCGTGACGACGCCGGAGGTGCACGCGTGAGCACAACGCTGCGGTTGTTGTCGGTGTGCGTGCTGGTGGTGGTAGCGGTGTCCCTGCAGGTCACGCTTTTCGACCACTTCTCGCTCGACGGTGTCGTGCCCGACCTGGTGCTGCTCGTCGTGCTCGGCACGGCACTGGTGCGCGGCCCGGACTACGCCGCCGCCGTCGGCTTCGGTGCAGGGCTCGTCCTCGACCTGACACCCCCCGCCGACCACACAGCCGGCCGCTGGGCGCTCGCGCTGCTCCTCGTCGGCTATCTGACGGGGCTGGCCAAGCCGGACGGCGGCGTGTCGAAGGTGGGCACGCTCCTCATGGCTGCCGCTGCGGCCTTCATCGGCACCTCGGTGTTCGCCCTCACCGGAATGTTGATGGGCGACCCGGGGGTGACGGTCTCGGCGGTCTTCGACGTGGTACCCAGAGCGGTTCTGTACGACCTGCTGCTCACCCCTGTTGTGGTGCCCTTGGTGGTGTTGTGGCTGCGCCGGCTCGAACCCGCGGAGCGCTGGTGAGCGCGCCGTGCTGAGGTCGCTGTCGCGCATCCGGCTCGTCGTCGTGCAGGTGATGGTCGTGTCGTTGTTCGTGACGCTGCTGGCTCGCCTGTGGTACGTCCAGGTCGTCGGCGGTGACTCCTACCATGCGGCCGCGCAGGAGAACACCGCACGGACGGTCGAGATACCCGCGCCGCGCGGACTGATCGTGGACGCCGAGGGCCGACCGCTGGTGACCAACCGGACCTCGTGGGTCGTGACGGTCGACCGTGACGTCTTCCAGCAGCTGCGACGCCCCCGGCGACAGGCGCTGGTGCATCGCTTGTCCAGAACGCTGGGGCTGTCGCGATCCGAGGTGATCCGGCGGACGAAGATCTGCGGCGAGCCGGGGGCGGCGAAGGCACCGGTGTGCTGGAACGGGTCGCCGTACTCGCCGGTGCCTATCGCGGAGGATGTCTCCCAGACGCTTGCCGCCTCCATCTTGGAGCAGTCCGAGGACTACCCAGGGGTGCTGGCCGAGGCTCGGAAGGTGCGCGCCTACCCGGCGCCGTTCGGTATCAACGCCGCCCACATCTTCGGCTACAACTCGCCGATCACGTCCGACGAGCTCGAGGCCGCGACCAGCACCGGCCGCGCCGCGACGAGCCCGTTGTCGGTCGTCGGCCGGTCCGGACTGGAGGCGTCCTACAACCGGTATCTGAGCGGGAGGTCCGGCCGGCGGGAGATCCTTGTCGACTCCACGGGCAGGGTGATCTCGTCCGGTCGATCGGTCCCACCGAAGCCGGGTCATACCCTGGTCACCAGCCTCGACGTCAAGCTCCAGGCGATCGCCGAGCGGGAGCTGCAGCGCTCCATCGACGTGGCGCGCGAGACCTTCGACCCGGTGACGTCGCGCAACTACGTAGCCGACTCCGGATCGGTCATCGTGATGGACGCCACCAACGGGCGAGTGCTCGCGATGGCCAGCAATCCCACCTACAACCCGAACCTGTGGGTGGGTGGCATCGAACAGGCGGACCTCGACCGCCTCTACAGCACCAGGGCCGGGACCCCGCTGCTGAGCCGTGCGATGCAGGGGCTGTTCGCGCCGGGTTCGACGTTCAAGCCGATCATGGCGGCCGCGGCGCTGACGTCGGGGTACTCCACCACCGACCGGCTGGACTGCTCATCGTCGTACGTCGTCGGGGACCGCGTCTTCAAGAACTACGAGTCGGCTGCCTATGGGACCATCTCGTTCGCCCAGGCGCTGCAACTGTCCTGCGACACGTTCTTCTACCGCATTGCGCACGCCAAGTGGCTGCAGGCGGGAGGAGACTCCGGCGACACCTCCATCAGGGACGTCCTGGTAGAGAACGCCAAGCGGTTCGGCTTCGGCCGCCGGACGGGCATCGACTTGCCGGGCGAGGTCGCGGGCCGGATCGCCGACCGCGCGTGGAAGCTGTCCTACTGGAAGGCCAACAAGGACTACTTCTGCAAGATCGGGGACCAGCCGGGCAACGACTTCCAGCATGTGTTCGCGCGCGAGTTCTGCGTGGACGGCTGGCGCTACCGGGCCGGTGACGCCGTCAACTTCTCCATCGGTCAGGGCGACACCGTCCTGACGCCGTTGCAGCTGGCGGTGGCGTATGCCGCGCTGAGCAACGGAGGCACCTTGTGGGAGCCCCGGGTCGGCAAGGCCATCGTCGACTCCGACGGGGAGCTCGTCCGCCGGATCGGTCGTGAGCGAGCCAGCAGCGTTCCCGTGCCTGCCCGCGTACTTCGCTACATCGACAAGGCGCTGCTGGGCACCGGCAAGGTCGGGACAATGGCCTGGAAGATGGGCGGCTTCCCGCTCAACCAGGTCAAGGTCCGGTTCAAGACCGGCACCTCCGAGGTCTACGGCAAGCAGAGCACCTCGTGGGTGGCCAGCTACGACGAGCAGTACGTCGTCATCATGCAGATCTCCCAAGGTGGCACCGGCTCCGGGACGTCCGGGGAGTCGGTGCGCAAGATCTGGGAGGCGCTGTACGGAGTCCACGGCACGCGTGTCGACACCCGCAGTGCGGTCCAGCCGGGCGCCCATCCGCCGCAGGGCCTGCCGGTCTTCGGCCCTGATGGCAGCATCTCGCCGCCACGAGGGAACCGGGGAGGCTGATGGCCACCTCGACGATCGTCACCAGCCGCACCAGCAGGCGGGTCAACGTCACGGAGACCCGAGGGGTCTGGCGGCGTCTTGACTGGATGCTGGTGGCTCCGACAGTGGCGCTGCTGGTCATCGGCAGCCTGCTTGTCTGGTCGGCCACCGCGAACGACGAAGGCTCAGCACGCGGCGCTGACACCGCGTTCCTGGTGCGCCACGTCACCAACGTGGCCATCGGCATTGCGCTTGCCGGCGTGATCGCGGCCACCGACCACAGATGGGTCCGCATCTGGGCTCCGCTGGTCTACCTGGGCGCGGTCGGCGGACTGGTAGCGGTGCTGTCCCCGCTGGGGGCGGTGATCAACGGCTCGCGTTCCTGGATCATCGTGGGCGGGCTCTCCCTCCAACCGGCCGAGTTCGCCAAGCTCGCCGTGGTCGCTGGGATGGCACTGCTGCTTGCCGAGAAGACCGAGACGCGCCGGACCGAGACCCGGCTTCGCAGCTCAGACGTGGTGGCAGCGCTGACCATCGCAGCGGTGCCGGCGGTCCTGATCCTGGGCCAGCCCGACCTCGGCACCTTGCTGGTTCTCATGGCGACGGTGTTCGGCGTGGTGGCCGTGGCAGGGGCACCTAAACGGTGGCTGTTCGCCCTGGTGGGCTCGGCGGTCGCGGCTGCGTTCGCCGTCGTCCAGCTGGGCTTGCTGGAGGGCTACCAGCTGCTGCGCTTCGAGGCCTTCCTGGACCCGACCCTCGACCCGCGCGGCGCGGGATACAACACCATGCAGGCGCGGATCGCCATCGGGAACGGTGGGTTGTTCGGCCAGGGGCTCTTCTCCGGATCGCAGACGCAGGCAGGCTTCGTCCCCGAGCAGCACACCGACTTCATCTACACGGTGGCGGGGGAGGAGCTGGGTCTGGCTGGGGCCGGCGCGATCATCGTCTTGTTCCTCGCGCTGCTGTGGCGAGTGATGCGGATCGCGGCGCTGGCCGACGACATGTTCGGCCGGCTGGCGGCGGCCGGTGTCGCCTGCTGGTTCGGCTTCCAGGCGTTCCAGAACATCGGGATGTGCCTGGGCATCATGCCCGTGACCGGGGTACCGCTGCCGCTCGTCTCCCACGGAGGGACGTCCATGTTCGCCACCCTGATGGCCCTCGGTCTGCTGCTCAACATCCATCTGCGCACGGAGCGGTCGCTGAGTGCAGGTGTGGTCCTACGCGGCCGGGTGGTCCGGTCCCGCCGCTTCTAGTCGCCGCCCGCGTCTCCCTCAGCGCGGGGTCCCGGGTCGGGGCCGCGTACGCTGAGAGTTCCTCATCAGCCCCAGGAGTGACCGCAGCCATGTCCGTCGAGTCCGTCTTCGCCCAGCTGGAGCCTCTGCTGCCGACGGTGCAGAAGCCCATCCAGTACGTCGGCGGTGAGCTCAACTCCACGACGAAGGAGTGGGAGTCGGTGTCCGTACGGTGGGCGCTGATGTACCCCGACGCCTACGAAGTCGGACTACCGAACCAGGGGCTGCAGATCCTGTACGAGATCCTCAACGAGCGTGACTGGATCCTCGCCGAGCGGACCTATGCCGTCTTCAGCGACATGGAGGCGGTGATGCGCGCCCACGACATACCGCAGTTCACCGTCGACGGGCACCGGCCGGTGGGCGCGTTCGACGTGCTCGGCGTCTCGTTCGCCACCGAGCTGGGATACACCAACTTGCTGACGGCTCTCGACCTCGCGGGGATGCCGTTGCACGCGGCCGACCGCGACGATCGGCACCCGATCGTGCTGGCCGGAGGCCACTCGGCGTTCAACCCTGAGCCCGTGGCGGCGTTCATCGACGCCGCCGTCCTGGGCGACGGCGAAGAGGTCGTGCTCGCGATCAGCGACGTGATCCGGGAGTGGAAGGACGAGGGCAGGCCGGGTGGGCGCGACGGGCTCCTGCTGCGCCTCGCGGCGTCCGGTGGGGTGTACGTCCCGAAGTTCTACGACGTC
>DASQEH010000109.1:0-10080 GCA_035633755.1 Nocardioidaceae bacterium
AGCGGGGTGACCTCCGCGTACAGCTCTTCCTCGATCTCCCACAGATCACGCAAGCTGTAGGCGCTCGCGCAAGCGATGTACGCAGTCGCCCGCTCGAGCGCCCCATCGGTCGAGAGCTGCGCCAGTGCGGTGGCGCGGGCAAGGTCCTGCTCGAAACCTTGCCACGCGAGAGGATCTGCCGTCGAGAGGCGGTGCTCCGCCCGGCTCGCCAGCGCCACGGAGAGCATCGCGCGGTCGCCCGCTGCCTCGGCGTGGTCGTAGAGGGCAGTGATCGTGTGACCGACATCCGGGTCTGAGATCACCAGCGCGCGGACGACCTCGGCGTACAGCAGCACCCGAGTCACCTCCGGCCAGCCCTGCTCGATCGCGTCGGCATGGGCCACGGCGAGGGCGCCGGACATGTCGTCGACCTGGACGGCTTCGACGAGCGTGAACGCGGCGAGCCGCGCTGCCAGCCGGCCCTTGTCGATGCTCACGACTTCCCTTCAATGGTGGAGAGGGTCCATGTCTACACCGGGACTCCAACTCCACGGCACGGAAACGGTGCCTTCTCAACCGATTGGAGGCGAGAAACACCGTCCCGGCCCAACGCTGGACAAGGCCGGCGTTTCCGAGGGTGAATGGCGGTGGCGGTGGGATTTGAACCCACGGTGGGCTTGCACCCACACACGCTTTCGAGGCGTGCTCCTTAGGCCGCTCGGACACGCCACCGCGGAGAAGGCTACCGGAGCGGCCGATTGCGCAGAAACGGGTCCGGGTGGGCGGCGGCAACACGGACGTCGGCTTGTGGGCACGATCCAGTCCATGCAGCGCGCACGACTCAGCGCCGCGTGGCGAAGAAGGCCCGCAAGATGTCTGCGGTCTCCTTCTCGAGGACTCCCCCGATGACCTGGGGCCGGTGGTTCAGGCGCCGGTCGCGCACGACGTCCCACAGTGATCCCGCGGCCCCCGCCTTCGGGTCATAGGCCCCGAAGACCAGTGTCGACAGCCGAGCCAGTACGACGGCACCAGCGCACATCGTGCAGGGTTCCAAGGTCACGACCAGGGTGCACCCATCGAGCCGCCAACCTCCCATGGACGACGCCGCCTGCCGGATCGCGAGGATCTCCGCGTGGGCGGTCGGGTCTGCTGTCGCCTCTCGCGCGTTGTGACCGGTACCGATGACGGCACCGTCAGGGTCCATCACGACGGCCCCGACCGGCACATCGCCGGTCGCCTCAGCCTTGGCGGCCTCCGAGATGGCCCTTCGCATCGCGTCGTCGTAGGCGTCCAGCGCCCCGACGGGCGGCATCTAGGCCAGCACCGTATCGAGGAGCTCGTCGAAGGCGTCGCCGAATCCCAGCCTGGAGGCGATGTCGGCGAGCAGCTCGTCGGGGAACATGTCGGCGTCGTCGCACATGGCTCCGAGCACCATGGCCGGCAGGCCCAGGTCGGCCAGGATGCCGAGATCCCCGGCGGGTTGCATCTGGTCGTCGTCATCGTCCGGCGGCGGCAGCTGGAGGTGCTCGACAACGGCTCGGGCGAGCGGTGACTCGGTGGCCGCTCCGACGTCGGACAGCAGCAGACGCACGTGCGTTCCCGATACCCGGGCGAGGACGAAGAAGTCCTCGTCGACGCTGACCATCCCGATGGTGCCAACGTCGGAGGGCAACTGCTGCAGCGTTCGCAGCAGGACGGCGAGCTCGGTGGCGGCACGAGGAGGCAGCGCTGACACCATCCACTCCCCCTCGTCGCGGTTGGCGGCGACGGCGAAATCGATGGCGGCGGTGGATTCGGCATCCATCGTGCTCATGTCCCGATCCTGACAGACTCCCTGATCCAACGCGACCCCCTTAGGCGACTCCGCCGCCTATGCACTCACAGCGCCATCCCCTAGGTTGGGGCGTCATGCAGACCCACGTGATCGACCACCCGCTCGTTGCGCACAAGCTCACCGTGCTCCGCGATTCGTCCACCGACTCGCCTACTTTCCGGCGGTTGACCGAAGAGCTGGTAACGCTGCTGGCGTACGAGGCGACCCGGGAGGTGCGGACGCGGACGGTGTCCATCACGACTCCCGTGGCCGCCGCCGAAGGGGTCAAGCTGGCATCCCCCAAGCCCCTCGTGGTTCCCATCCTCCGGGCGGGGCTCGGCATGCTCGAGGGGATGGTGCGGCTGCTCCCGACGGCAGAGGTGGGGTTCCTCGGCATGGTCCGCGACGAGGACACGCTGCGCGCGTCGACCTACGCCGAGCGACTCCCCGACGACTTGTCAGGTCGCCAGTGCTACTTGCTCGACCCCATGCTGGCTACCGGGGGCACCTTGTCGGCGGCCATAAGATTCCTCGTCAACCGTGGGGCCGACCACATCACGGCCATCTGCCTGCTGGCGGCGCCCGAGGGGTGCTCCCGACTCGAGCGCGAGCTTGATGGTCTTGACATCCCGGTCAGCGTCGTCACCGCAGCCATGGACGAGAAGCTCAACGACAAGGGGTACATCGTGCCCGGCTTGGGTGACGCGGGTGACCGCCTTTACGGCATCGCCGGCGCAACGGCCTAGGGCGCCACACGGTTCGCCGTCCCCCGCCGGAAAAGACAAACGGCACGAGGCACTCACAGGCCGGAGGTGCGTGTCGACTCTTAGGTGGGGTGGGGCTGCTTGCCTTCTTAGAGCGTCTTGACGGCCGCTAGCAGCTTGCTCATCGAGTCCTTCGCGTCCCCGAACAGCAAAGTAGTTTTGGGGTCGAAGAGCAGCTCGTTGTCGATTCCCGCGAAGCCCGGCCGCATCGACCTCTTCATGAACACGATCTGCTTGGCCTCGTCGACGTTGAGAATCGGCATGCCGTAGATCGGCGCGCCGGGAGTCGTCTTGGCCGCCGGGTTGACCACGTCGTTGGCGCCTACGACGAGGACCACATCGGTCTGCTTGAACTCGCCGTTGATCTCGTCCATTTCTTTGAGCTGCTCGTACGGCACCTGAGCCTCGGCGAGCAGCACGTTCATGTGTCCGGGCATGCGCCCCGCCACGGGATGGATGGCGTAGTCCACAGCGATGCCCTTGGCGCCCAGCACCTCCACAAGCTCATTGAGCGTGTGCTGGGCTTGGGCGACGGCCAGCCCGTACCCGGGGACGATGATGACGCGCTGGGCGTACCCGAGCAGGATCGCGACGTCGTCGGGGCCGGCCGAGCGGACCGGGCGGTCGGACGCCTCACCGGCACCGAGAGTCGAGCCACCCTTCAGCGCACCGAACAGCGTGTTGAGCAACGACCTTCCCATCGCTGCCGCCATCAGCTTGGTGAGCAAGGTGCCCGAGGCGCCGACCAGCGTGCCGGCCACGAGCAGAACCGTGTTGCCGAGGACGTATCCGCCCGCGGCGACGGACAGTCCCGTGAAGGCGTTGAGCAAGGAGATGACGATGGGCACATCGGCACCGCCGACGGGCAGCACGAGCAGGACGCCCAGGACCAGGCCAACGACGGCCAGGACGACGCCGATCCAGAGCGCCGGCTCCAGCACCAGGAGGACGCACAGGCCGACCACAGCGACCAGCGAGGCTCCGAAGGCAACCGGCAGCCCCGGGAAGACGATCGGGCGCGTCGTCATCAGCTCCTGGAGCTTCGCGAACGTGATGAGCGAGCCGGAGAAGCTCACCGCACCCACCACGATGGTGAAGCCGATGGCCACCAGGTCGAACGCAGGGATGTCCGAGATGCCACCCGCGACAGCGGTGACCGCATCCAGCTCCAGCAGCGCGACCAGGGCGGCCGCGGCACCGCCGACTCCGTTGAACAGCGCTACCAGTTGAGGCATCTGGGTCATCTGCACGCGCTGGGCGCCGATGACGCCGAGGACCGATCCCACCGCGATGGCGGCGAGCATGGCCCAGACATGCCGGAGGTCCTCTGCGAAGAAGACGGTGCCGCACGCCAGCACGGCACCGACGGCCCCGATCAGGTTGCCGTTGCGCGCGGTGCGCGGCGACGACAGGCCCTTGAGTGCGAGGATGAAGCAGACTGCCGCGACGAGGTACGCCAGCTGCGCCCAGGTCGGTGTCATCGAGGAGGCTCCTGGCGACGCCGGCCGGTGAACATCTGCAGCATGCGGTCCGTCACCACGAACCCGCCGACCATGTTGACCGTGGCGAGCACGATCGCAATGAGTCCGACGACGAGCGCGATTGTCGACGTGGTGAGCCCCGTCACGATCACAGCTCCCAGCAAGATGACGCCGTGGATGGCGTTCGCGCCGGACATCAGCGGCGTGTGCAAGGTCGACGAGACCTTCGAGATCACCTCGATACCGACGAACACGCTCAGGATGAAGATCGTGAGCCACACGATCGGTTCACTCATCGCTACCCTCCACCGCTAGCCGGGTCGGCTCATGGGTGATCACGCCGGCGTGGGTCACGCAGGTGCTCCGCACGATCTCGTCGTCGAAGTCGGGCGTGAAGGCCTGTTCACTCGTCATGAGTGTCACCAGGTTGACCTGATTCTGCGCATACAGTCTGCTGGCAGGCTCGGGCATCTGACTGGGTACGTTCGACGCTCCCCAGATCTGTGCTGCCCCGACCTGGACGACGTTTCCCGCCACAGTTCCTTCCACATTGCCGCCCGTCTCAGCGGCGAGATCCACAACAACCGATCCGGGCTTCATCTGCTCGACCATCTGTGCTGTCACGAGAACGGGTGCCCGCCGACCCGGGACAGCTGCCGTCGTGATGAGGGCATCGGCGGCCGCGATGTGGGGAGTGAGCAGGTCGCGTTGCCGTGCCGCCCGCTCCTCGTTCATCTCCCGCGCGTAGCCACCAGCCCCCTCGAGCGTCTCCAGCTCGAGCTCGATGGCAACCGCCCCCATCGACCGGATCTCCTCTGCCGCTGCGGCGCGCACGTCGTACGCCTTGACGACCGCACCGAGGCGCTTCGACGTCGCGATCGCCTGCAGTCCGGCGACGCCAGCGCCGAGCACGACGACCTCGGCGGGACGAATCGTTCCGGCGGCCGTCATGTTGAGGGGGAAGAACCGTCGCAGCCGTTGCGCGGCCACGATCGCGGCGCGATAACCCGATACGAGCGCCTGCGAGCTGAGCGCATCCATGGACTGTGCGCGAGCGATACGTGGTACGAGCTCCATGGCGAACGACGAGATTCGCAGGTCACGGCGCTCCCGCACGGCGTCGGGCAGCTGAGCTAGCGGCAAGAAGGACAGCGTCGCCGCCCCCGGCTTCAGCCGTCGCACCTGCTGGATGTTGAGCGGCTGTACCGAAAGCACCAGGTCGGCACCCACTGTGGCGTCCGCATCGACAACCGCCCCAGCCTCCACGTAGTCAGCGTCGAGGTGGGTCGCGAGGCGACCTGCGTCAGGCTCCACGGCGACGTCGTAGCCGAGGGACCTCAAAGCGCCGACGAGGTCAGGAACCATCGCCACCCTGGCCTCTTCTGGCTGGGCTTCCTTCGCGATCGCCACCTTCACGCGGCTGAACCTATGCCAATCAAGGCGCCGGTGGCACATCCTGGGGCTGGTGTCTCCCAAACACTTGCTGCGCAGCACGGGGCGGCGTCGGTCGCGCGGGAGCGGCATCGCGCGTTCGCGTCGGCGTCCGCGCCGGTCTCGCGCATCACGTCGGCCGTCGATCTCGTGCGTTCCCGCCGGCATCGGACTTGGAGTCAGGTGGGCCAGCCCGCAAGATCGCGTCGGTCATGAGGGGATCAGGTCGCTCAGGCCGCCACAAGCCCTCGATATCCATCGCCGTCCGTGCCCTGCGAGTACCGCGTTGAGGGTTCGGATCGCTTAGGCCGCCGCAAGCCCTCAAACATCGCCTCGCCATCAGCACTGGCAAGCGCCACAGGTCGCGGCACACCCGGTTGCCCAACCCGCCCGCCGCGAGTTCGTTGGAGAAGTGCGTCGTGGCCGCACGTCGGTCCTCTCACGATCGGCGCCAATGCGGGTACGGTGGTGGCGAGAGGGTTCATCGACGCACATGCGGGGAGAGCATGGCCGGGGGCAGCCGCGACGACAAGTCAAGGGACGATGACGTCCCTGCAGGGAACTCTGAGCGCGTCGTCAGGCAGCGCGCCCCTCGAGACGCCGACGTACAACCAGCCGTGACCACGCAAGCCGCCGATGAGCAGGTCGCGACCGAGCGAGCCGCGCCTGGCAATGCCGCTACCGAGGGTGGCCCGCCTCACGCAGACAGGGGCGAGCGCAAACCACCCGATAACCAGCACGCGCCGGATTCTGGGGACGCACCCGACTCACGACGCAGCGTTGACGAGATCATGACGGACGCAGATCAACGCGATTCCGTGGCCAACGTCCGCGACTCCGCTGCCAATCGACGAGACGTGGAAGCGAACCTGGACGCCTTGCTCAAAGAAGAGCCGGACGAGGAAGGGTTCGAGGCCCGGGCCTACGCGAGAAAGGACCGAACCAACTCCCGACACGACCGGTCGGCCTCGGCCGATGACCGCACGGAGTTGGCCGCCGAGGATCCGCCTCCCAGGAAGTAAGCTCCTGACTCGCAGATGCTGCCGTCATTTTCAGAGCAGGACGGCGTCGCGGTCAGGCAGGCGTAGTTCGTGCTCCGGTGCTGGCCGAGCGAACAAGTAGCCCTGCCCGTGCACCCATCCGTGGCGCAGGACCCGCTGACACTGGTCGTCGGTCTCGATCCCCTCGACGACCCCGTGCGCACCGAGGTCCTCCACGAGGCCGGCCACGGTGGCGGAGATTCGGTCGGCGGGCTCGTCGATCCCCAGCCGCGATGTGAAGGACATGTCGAGCTTGATGCCTGTGATGGGCGTCGTCAGCACGGAGCTGAGAGCCGAGTAGCCGGTTCCGAAGTCGTCCATCAGCAGCTCGATGCCCATACCTCGCAGTGACTGCATCTCAGCGAGGCTGGAGCCGTGCGATACCAAGACGGCGTTCTCCGTGAGCTCAACCCCGAGGCGCGTCGGGGAGACTCCACTGGCAGCCAGCTCGGACCGCACAACGCCGTCAAGATCGCAACCGAGCTGCGCCGGTGAGACGTTCACGAAGACGCGCCAGGCTGCGTCGGGGTGCCGGGACAGGAACTGACAGGCCTGCCGAATCACGAGCCGCCCGAGCTCGACCATCAGCCGGCTCTCTTCGGCGTCGTCGATGAAGTCGGCCGGCATCAGCAGCCCGCGCCTCGGATGCTGCCAGCGAACGAGACCTTCGAACGCCACGGTGCGCCTGTCGGACAACCGGACGATCGGCTGATAGTGCAGCACGAACTCGTCCCGGCTGATCGCCTGCCGCAGTTCCTTCTCCGCCGAGAGGTGCGCCACGGCGCTACTCCGCATGGCCGCGGTGTACACCTTCCAGCGACCGCGCCCGCCTTCTTTCGCCGCATAGAGGGCCCGGTCGGCGTTCCGCATCACCCCGTCAGCGGTGCAGCTTGCCTCCGCAATCGCGACCCCCGAGCTCAGGGACATCGAGACGCTGTCCCCTTCGATCTCGATCGGCTCGTCCAGCGCCGCCCTTGCGCGGTCGAGAATGGCGGTCGCAGTCTCGATCGAGGTCACGCGGGGCAGCAGGATGACGAACTCGTCACCACCGATCCTGGCGACGGTGTCGCTCTCTCGGACGACTTCTTGCAGTCGCCGGGCGACCTCCTGCAGAACGAGGTCGCCGGCATGGTGCCCAAGGGAGTCATTGACGCGCTTGAAGTGGTCGAGGTCGCAGAAGGCAACGGCCAACATCGCGTCCTCGCGACGGTGGTCGGCCAGTGCGTGTGTCAAGCGGTCGATGAGCAGCCCTCGGTTGGGCAGCCCGGTCAGGCCGTCGTACAAGGCCCGCTGTTCGAGCTGCTCCTGAGCGGCCCGCACTGCGGTGACGTCCTCGCTCTGGCTGACGAAGTGAAGCGGCTTGCCTCGGGCATCGCGCACCACGCTGATCGACAGCCGAACCCAGACCGCGACCCCATCGCCCCGCACGTGCCTGTTCTCGCCCTCGTAGTACGACAGTTCCCCCGCGACAAGTTCGCCTAGAACCCGATTAGCTTCGGCGAGATCATCGGGGTGTGTGATGTCGCGGACCGTCATCTGAAGGAGCTGGTCGCTGTCGTAGCGAAGCATGGCGCAGAACCTGCTGTTCGCCCGGAGGATGCGCCCGTCAAGCGCCACCAGGAGCATCCCGATCGGGGCGTTGTCGACCGTCAGGCGGAATCGTTGTTCCGCCTGCATCTGAGCGGCCTGACTACGTTGTCGCGCGGCGTTGACCCACCGGATCACCAACAAGGCACACAGGATGAGTCCGGCAGCTACCGCGATAACGGTCCACTCGAACCAGAGATCGGCTGTTGCGGCTGCCACGACAGCGGATTCTGGCGCCGTGTATACCAGGCGCCAGGACGTCTGCTCAATCGGCGCTGACACCATGAGTCGGTCCCCGATGATGACGGGCTCGTCACGTGCCCGCTCGCTGGCTGTGCCCTCCATGTCTGCTGTGGCCCCGGCTCCCGCGAAGACCAGAGCGTGGCCCAGCTCGTCGACGATGTAGCCACGAGCGCCAGCATTAGGTGGGACGGACAGGAAGGTGGACAGTGGGCTGTCGGCCAGCACGAAGCCCGAGGCGAGCACACGCGAACCGTCGTCGTCGAGTGGCAAGGCGAACTCGACGATGGGCCCTACCGTAGAGGCCACCACCCCAGACACGGCCGGTTGTCCGCTCAACGCCTCGAAGATGTGAGGGTCAAGACCGGCGAGGTCGTCTCCGTGCACAGTCGGACCAGGCGGGCTACTGGCGAGTACTCCGCCTTGGCTGTCCAACAGCACTGAGGTGGCGAAGCCCGCTCCCATCCGTTTGTCGTCGAGGTCCTCGTCGCTGACCCGGCGCGGCAGCGAGATCGCCATCCTGGTCTCGCGTTCGAACACGTCTTGTACGTAGGCAGCCACCGACGCGGCGCTGGCCGACGCGCGGTCCGAGAAGCGAGCGTTCAGGGCATCGCGTTCCTTTCGTTCACCGTTGGCTGTGGTGAAGGCAACTCCCGTCACCGCGATCAACCAGCACAGGCCGATCGCGGTTGTCGTAAGCGACGGCCTCATGACACCAGCATGAGCGCGGTCATAGTCCACGTCCGGAGACTGAAGCGAAACGGCTGTTCGGGGGACCGACGCATGGGCCGAACGGTCCTCTTATCGTCAGCAAGCAGACGGGCGCGCGGAAGGGACGGGACCCGAGATGGGTCCCGCCCTTCTTGCAGTGGTACTGCCGATCAGAGACCGCTGGGAGCGATGCTGACCTGGGCGTGTGCGATGGTGACGACCGCCGCGGATCCGTCGAGGACGGTGACCCTCAAGCCGGTTGTCTCAATACCGCGAGGTGTCCGGTTCACCAGGTTGGACTCGATCCTGGCGACCCCGGGAATGCGCAGCACACCGCTAGCCGGGATGGCTTGCTGCGTGCCGCGATACATGATCCGGCCAGTGGAGGTACCGATGGAGTCCTTGCGGTAGACACCGTCCGCTGTGCGCACCACATGAGCCTTCGCTACCACGGCCTCAATGAAGAGCTCATCGGTGATGTCGATGCGAGCCACCCGAGCCCGTTCGAACGCGTCAGCGACGCGGTTCTCAACTGATGCCGACTGGCTGACGGTCAAGCCCTGTGCGTCCACAAGCTTGCTGAGGTCCGCGTGCGCGATGCTCTTGCTGACCACACGGCCGTTCGTTCCCTGACACGGCATCACGAGGTAGGGCGTTGGGCCACTTCTGACCGTGTCTTCGAGGCCGCTCGCCTTGGTGGCATATGAGGAGCCTCTGAACAGGGCATTGCGTACCCCGTCGTCAATCCTGGCGTAGCTATGGGCCAGGAAGACTCGTGTGTTCGTGGGGGTCAGGGTCAGACGCACCGCGTCGACCTTCGCTGCCGCGAAGTGATCGCCCTTGCTGGTGGCACCCCGGTTGACGGTGACGGTGGCGACGCCCGGCACGTCAAGGGTCTCCCCATCCGCCGGGACATCCAGTTCAGTCCCGACTCCGGCGCTGTACTCAACAATGCGAGCCACATTTGTCGTGGTGCGTGCATGGAATCCAGTTCCGTCATGCCAGGCATGCGCGCTGGAGGTGACGCCCTGAAG
>DASQEH010000110.1:0-12655 GCA_035633755.1 Nocardioidaceae bacterium
GTCCTGGCCGCGAGGGACGCTCGCCTACAGTTGGTCCGATGTCCGCAGTCCCGGCGCCCCCTTCCCGCTGGTCGGCTCTCGCCGCGTTGCTGACGGGACTGATGCTCGTGTGGATGCTTGCCGGCTGCAGCGGGGGCGACACGGCGGCGCCACCGACCGAGGACTCGTCCTCCAGCGAGGAGGACTCGGCCGGCTCGACCTCGTCCGGCGCGGCGTCGACTCCCTCTCCCCCGCCGACGAGCAAGCCACCTCCCCCAGCGCCCGCCGTCGACGAGTGCAGGACTCTCACGTTCCCTGACATCGCATTGTTCTCCAACGCCAGCAAGTCGGCGCCCTGCTCGAAGCCGCACACCGCGTACACGTTCGCCGTGCCCACGCTGCCCGAGACGGTGGCGTTCGACGGCGTACAGATCAAGAACTCGAGCGTGCAGGACACGGCGGCGAAACAGTGCGGGACGGAGTTCACCGAGTTCATCGGCGGTGACCCAGAGGCCCGAGCACTCGCACGGCTCACGGTGACGTACTTCCTCCCGCCGCAGAGCGCCTTCGACGCCGGAGCGCACTGGGTACGGTGTGACGTCATCGCGCTCAAGACCGCCACGTCGCTGGCCGAGCTTCCAGACAAGCTCGAAGGAGTCCTCGACGAGCCCGAGGTGCTCGATGAGTACGGCGTCTGCACCGCCGGGCAGCCGGGTAAGGCACGGGCCACCTTGGTGATGTGCTCCCAGGAACACAGGTACCGCGCGCTGGCCGCTCTGCTCCTGGGCGACGTCAAGGCGCAGTACCCCGGTGACGACGACACCGCCGCCATCGGCGAACAACGATGCGAGAAGCTCATCGCCAAGGAGCTCGGCGTCACCGGCGGGTTCACCTATACGTGGACCTACCCGTCGGCGGACGACTGGTCGGACGGGCAGCGCTTCGGGTACTGCTGGCACCGTACCGACGAGTGAGGCGGGCCCTTCCTGGCACGCCGCCGTCCAGCGAGCGGCTGCGGCGCACGGGTGGGTCACCGCGGCAAACGGTGACCTGTCTGTCCGCCAAGAGCGAGGGTCAGAACCCCAGCCGTCTGAGCTGCTTGGGATCGCGTTGCCAGTTCTTCGCCACCTTGACGCGCAGCTCGAGGTACACCGGCGTGCCCAGCAACGCCTCGATCTGCTTGCGCGCGGCTGAACCAACGTCCTTCAGCCGCGCGCCGCCGTGGCCGATCACGATCGCCTTCTGGCTCGGCCGCTCCACGAAGACGACGGCGTGCACGTCGAGCAGCGGCCGGTCCTCGGGACGGTCGGCTCGAAGACCCAGGTCTTCCACCACCACCGCGATCGAGTGCGGGAGCTCGTCTCGGACGCCTTCGAGGGCCGCCTCGCGTACCAGCTCGGCAACGAGGGTGCTCTCCGGCTCGTCCGTCAGCTCTCCCTCGGGGTACAGCCGTGGGCCTTCCGGCAGCCGTGCCACCAACAGGTCCTGGACCAGGGACACCTGGGAGCCGTCGAGGGCAGAGACCGGAACGATGTCCGCCCAGTCGACCCCCGTCGCTCGGCCCAGGGCGTCGATCGCCATCAGGTGTGACGCCATCGCGTCCGACGTCACCAGGTCGCTCTTGGTGGCGATCGCAAGTGTCGGCCGGCGCCGGATCTTCGCCAGCTCACCCACCAGGTAGCGGTCGCCGGTGCCGATCTTCTCGTCGGCGGGGAGGCATACTGCGATCACGTCGACCTCGGTCCAGGTGGAACGCACGAGATCGTTCAGACGCTCGCCGAGCAGCGTGCGAGGCTTATGGAGCCCAGGGGTGTCGACGAGGATCAGCTGGGCGTCCGCGCGGTGCACGATCCCGCGGATGGCATGCCGGGTGGTCTGCGGACGCGACGACGTGATCGCGACCTTGCCGCCGACCAGGGCGTTGGTCAGCGTGGACTTGCCGGCGTTCGGCCGCCCCACCAGGCTCGCGAACCCGCTACGGTGCGCAGCCGCGTCGGACGTCGGTTTTGCGTCAGAGGTCACTCTTGCGATTGTGCCCCACACCCGCGGACTGGCGCGAAGCTCCACGCGGAGCCGACATGCGGACCATCACGAGCAGCGCACCAAGCAACACACCGGCCCCCACCCAGCTCACGGCGGACAGCCGTTCGCCGACGACCACCACTCCGAGCAATGCCGCGACCAACGGCTCCACCAGCGCCAGCGTGGCGGCGTTGCCCGGCGAGACGGTGCGCAGCCCGCGGTTGAACAAGCTGTAGGCGAGAACGGTCGTCGCCACGGCGAGGTAGGCCACCATTGCCGCGCCGGACCCGGTGGCGACCCAGCCGAGCGACGACAGCACCAGTGCCGGGGACAGGCACAGTGCCGCCACGAGGAAGATCGCTGCGAGCTTCGGCTGCATGTCGAGGTCGGCCGTGCCCTTGGCCGAGCTGGCGACGATGAACGTCGCGTACGACGCCGATGCCCCGAGCGCGAACGCCACACCCGTCAGGCTCACCCCGTCGGCGAGACCCTGGCTGAGCAGCGCCGCCAGGCCGACCAAGGCCAGTCCGGTCGCGGTCAGCCAGGCTCGCGACATCTGGCGCGAAGCCAGGCCAGTGAGGATCGGCGTACACCCGATCGCCACCAGGGTGCCTACCGCGACGCCGGCCGTTGTGACCGCCGACAGGAAGGTGACGTTGAACGAGGCCTGTGCGACCCCGGCCACCCACACGGACGGCCGACGCCACGCTGCGCCCAGCGATCCTGCGCCGTACGGAGCCGCCAGGGCCAGGAGCAGTAGCGCCGCGAGGGCCATCCGGACGGCGGACACCGATACCTCGCTGGCCGACGGTCCCAGTACCCGGGCCGTTCCGATGGTGCCGAAGAGGGCGGCGCCGACGAGGACGTACACCGGACCGGATGGGCCGACGGTTGTCTCGACCGCCGGTTCCCGCGGCGACTGCAGCCGTCCGTCAGCGGGCGAGCTCACGTCGGCGACGTCAGGTCCGCACCACGTCGAGGACCGTGGCTGACGTCGCGGCGCGGTAGACGGGCACGCCGGTGCCGGCGAAGTCGCGCACGACTGCCACGTCAGCCGCGGAGATGGCCATCACCTCGGTCACCACAACGGCGGCCTCCAGTCCCTTGACCCCACTGCTGATCGCCATGGCCACCGCGACCTGAAGGGCCGACAACTGCAGCGACGGGAGGTCCACACCTGCGGCGCTGTAGGTGCGCCCGTCGGTGTCGCGGACCGCAGCACCCTCGCTGGCTCCGGCCCGGGCTCGGTTCGCGCGGGCCAGGGTGACGAGCTTGGCGTCCTCGGGGTCGATGGGGTCGATGGATTCATCGGTCATGGCTACCTCACCGCGTCGGACTCGGCGGGCTGTTCCACTGGCTGGTCGGAGTCCTTCGCGGACTCGATGGGCGTCACCACGACCGTCACCACCTTGTTACGGCGACCAGCGAGGGCATCGGCCTGGAAGTGCAGACCCTCCCAGACGACCTCGGCGCCAGGGATCGGAACCTTCCCCAGGTGCTTGGCCATCAGGCCACCCACGGTCTCGACGTCCTCGTCCTCGATCGACACCCCGAACAGGTCGTTCAGCTCGTCGAGCTCGAGCCGCGAGCTCACCCGCACCGCGCCACCGGAGAGGCGCTCCACCGGGACGGGCTCAGTGTCGTACTCGTCAGTGATCTCGCCCACGATCTCCTCGAGCAGGTCCTCGATCGTGACCAGACCCGCGGTACCGCCGTACTCGTCCACGAGGATGGCGACGTGGGTGCGCCGGGCCTGCATGTCGCGCAGCAGCTCGTCGGCCGGCTTCGAGTCGGGAACGAACAACGTGGGGCGCATGACGGTCTCCACCCGTTCGGTCGTCTCCGCCTCATGCCGGTCGAAGACCCGCTTCGTGACGTCCTTCAGGTAGGCGACGCCGATGACGTCGTCCAAGCCCTCACCCAGAACGGGAATCCGTGAGAAGCCGCTGCGCAGGGCCAGCGACATCAGCTGCCGCAGCGTCTTGTGACGCTCGATGAACACCATGTCGGTGCGCGGCACCATGACTTCACGGGCCAGCGTGTCGCCCAGCTCGAACACGGAGTGAATCATCCGGCTCTCGTTGGACTCGATCACGCGTGAGGACGCGGCGAGGTCGACCAGCTCCCTCAGCTCCGCCTCGGTGGCGAAGGGTCCCTCGCGAAAGCCCTCCCCCGGGGTGATCACGTTGCCGATGAAGATCAGCAGCTGCGGCAGCGGACCGAGTACGGCAGTGAGAGCCGCCACCGGGCCGGCCGAGAGCAGGGCCACCGTTTCAGGGTGCTTGCGCCCGATCGTGCGAGGCCCCACGCCGACGGCGATGTATGACACCACGACCATGGATCCGGCGGCGACGAGCACCTGCAGCCAGGTGGGCTCCACGAGGTGGATGACGACGAGCGTCACCAGCACGACACCTGTCGTCTCGAAGACCACCCGCAGCAGCAGCGCGGTGTTGAGGAATCGAGGGGGATCCGACAGGACCGCGGCGAGGCGAGCGGCTCCGGCACGGCCGTCGGTCACCAACTCGTCGGCACGCACCTTGGAGATCGTCGACAGGGAGGTCTCGGCGCACACGAACAGGCCCGCGATGCCGATCAGGACTGCAGCCAGCAGAAGTAGCCAGATGTCTGCACCCGTCATTCGATGTCGTCACCGCTCTTCACGCCCTGCCACTCCGCCAGCAGCCGCGCTTGCAGCGCGAACATCTCCTGCTCCTCGGCAGGCTCGGCGTGGTCGTAGCCGAGCAGGTGCAAGATCCCGTGGATGGTCAGCAGATGCATCTCGTCCTCGGGCTCGCGGGAGTACGTCGGCGCCTGCGCGGTGGCGTACTGCGGACACAGCAGCATGTCGCCGAGGATGCCGGCGTCGTCGAGGTCGCCCTCGTGTCCCGGTCGCAGCTCGTCCATCGGAAACGAGAGCACGTCGGTCGGCCCTGACTTGCCGAGGTAACGCGAGTTGAACTCCGCCATCGTCGGCTCGTCGACCAGCTTCAGGCACAGTTCGGCCTCGGGGTGCACCCGCAGGCGCTTCAGTGTGAAGCGGGCGAGCCGGACGAACTCCGTGATATCGAGGTCGACACCGGACTCATTGAGGACCTCGACGCTCATCGACCCTCGAGGTAGGAGGCGGGCCCACCCGTCGAGCGCGTCGCCTCATAGGTGTCGTACGCCGCCACGATCTTGCCGACAAGGCGGTGGCGGACGACATCCTGTGCGGTGAGGTGGCAGAAGCTGACGTCCTTGATGTCGTCCAGGATGTTCTGGACGACTCGCAGCCCGCTCTTGGTGCCCGTCGGCAAGTCGACCTGTGTGACGTCGCCGGTCACCACGATCTTGGAACCGAACCCCAGCCGGGTGAGGAACATCTTCATCTGCTCCTGCGACGTGTTCTGCGCCTCGTCGAGGATGATGAAGGCGTCGTTGAGGGTACGCCCGCGCATGTAGGCGAGCGGCGCCACCTCGATGGTGCCCGCCGTCAGCAGCTTGGGGATCGTCTCAGGGTCGAGCATGTCGTGCAGGGCGTCGTACAGCGGACGCAGATAGGGGTCGATCTTCTCGCTGAGCGGCCCCGGCAGGTAGCCGCGCCGCTCGCCGGCCTCGACGGCCGGGCGGGTCAAGATGATGCGGTTGACGTGCTTGGCCTGCAGCGCCTGGACGGCCTTGGCCATCGCCAGGTACGTCTTGCCGGTCCCAGCGGGGCCGATCCCGAACACGACGGTGTGCTTGTCTATCGCGTCGACGTAGCGCTTCTGGTTCAGCGTCTTCGGTCGGATCGTCCGGCCGCGGTTGCTCAAGATGTTGAGCGTGAGAACCTCGGCGGGCCGCTCCTTGGTCTCGGCGCGCAGCATCGAGATGGCCCGCTCCACGGTCTCCCCGGTCAGGCCTTGACCGGTGCGGACCATCGTGACCAGCTCGTCGATGAGGCGTTCGATCAGTGCGACCTCACCGCGGTCTCCGGCAACGTTGACCTCGTTGCCGCGGACGTGGATGTCGGCGTCGAACTCACGCTCGATGATGTCGATGAACTCGTCGCGAGCCCCGAGGACCGCGACCACTGCCACGCTGCTCGGGATCACGATCGTGTGGCGTGGGACCTGGGGCGTTGTCATGTTGTTTTCCATGCTACGGGGTATCCGGATTTCGGCCCACTCGAATCACGCAGCGTGAGAGGTGCGTCGTAGCGCGCGGTGGGCGCCACGTCAGCCGGGCGGCCAGGTCAGCGGCCGCCCACCGAGTACGTGCACGTGAGCGTGGAACACGCTCTGCTGCGCGCCGGCTCCGTTGTTGGCGACCAGACGGTAGCCGTCGCTCACACCCTCCTGCCGTGCCACCTCCCGCGCCAGCGTCAGCACAGCGACCGCGGAATCAGGATGCGTCTCAGCCAGCTCAGGCAGCGTGGGGCTGTGTGCCTTGGGGATGACGAGCACGTGCGTCGGTGCCACTGGAGTGATGTCACGGAAGGCCATCGCCAGGTCGTTCTCGGCAACCCGGTCGGTGTCTATGTCGCCCGCCGCGATGGAGCAGAACAGGCACGAGTCTTCAGTCATCGGGCACCCTCCATTCCGGCTCGGTTCGGGTGTCGAGGCCTGCCGGTCCAGAAACCTGCGCCACCATGAGGTAAACCCTTTGCCCGCGCTGCGCGTGTAAAGGACATGACCACGCTATCGGGGGCGCACGCCATGAGGGGTACGACCATGGTGCCGACGCAGCGCTGGGACGCCGACGACGCTGTCACCCAGCTCTACGCCGGGCACTACGCAGGACTTGTGAGATTGGCCGCGCTTCTGGTGCGTGACAGCGGTGAGGCCGAGGAGATCGTCCAGGACGCCTTCGTCGCCATGCACAGCCGTTGGAGAAGTCTTCGCGAACCGGACAAGGCGATCGCCTACCTGCGGCGTTCGGTCGTCAACGCGGCCCGGTCCGCGCACCGTCACCAGCGGGTGGCCGACAAGCATCTGTACCGCGAGGCCGACAGGCTACGAGGCGACGAGCCCAGCGCCGAGCAGCAGGCCATGGCGGCCGAGACAAGGGCCGCTGTGATGACTGCGCTCGACACCCTGCCTGCGCGACAACGCGAGGTGCTGGTCCTGCGCTACTACACCGACCTGGCCGAAAGCGACATCGCCGCCTCCTTGGGGATCAGCCGAGGAACGGTGAAGAGCCATGCCTTCCGTGGGCTGCAGGCCCTGCGATCGACCCTTGAGGACAGACAATGACCAGCTCTGACGACGACCGCACCGCCCAACTGTTGAGGCAGGCCCTGGCCGAGGAGGCGTCGGAGGTCAAGCCTGGACCTGACGGCCTGCAGACCATCCAGCGGCGTACCGCAGCGGCAGCCTCACCCCCGAGGCGGACGTCCAGGTTCGGCTCGTCGCCGATGCAGCCGCTGCGGCGGCCCTGGGTCCTCGGGGCACTCGGTGCGGGTGCCGCCACCGCGGCCGTCATCGTGACGGTGGTACTCGTCGGCGAGAACAACTCACCCGAGGGGACTCCGGTCGCGAGCCGGCCCAGTGCCTCTGCCGACGTGACAGGCGGGCCCGACGCGAGCACCGATCCCAGTGTGGGCACCGACCCGGGTGCGACCAGCGACCCGAGTACGACAGCGGACCCGACCGCCACCACGGATCCGAGTACGACGACCGACCCTGGCGGTACGACCGAGCCGACCCCGGTGCGGGTGTACTACGTGGGTCCGGACCCCAGTGCGCCCACCGTGTCCCCCCGCCTGTACTCCGAGGTGCACACCGTGCAAGCCACCGAGACGACGTCCCCCCTCGCAGCGGTGCATGAGTTCCTCACCGGCGCGGCCGCTGACCCTGACTACCGGTCGGGGTGGCCCGCCGGCGTCGACGTCAGTGAGATCTCGCAGTCGAACGGCGTGACCACCATCGCGCTGAAGGGCGACGCCGATCTGCGGACCGACCCGGGGTCGGGACCTGCCGACGCCAGGGACAAGGCGGCGATCCAGGCGCTGCTCGCCACTGCCGGAGTCAAGGGGGCGGCGACGTTCACCTACAACGGTGCCCCGGTGGAGCGGATTCTCGCTAGCGACGCCTCCGTGTCGGCGCAGGCCGAGGAGATGGTGCGGGCTCCGATCAGCATCGAGAACGTCACGGACGGGCAGACCGTTGCCAACCCGGTGACGATCGTGATCTCGGGCAACGTCTTCGAGGGCACCGTCAACTGGCGGCTCACCGACAGCAAGGGTCGCCAGGTCGACGACGGGTACGTGACCACGAGCATGGGGGTCTGGACCGAGGCCTCGGCCAAACTGGGCAGCCTGGAGCCTGGGACGTACACCTTCGAGGCGTTCGAGTACAGCGCCGAGAACGGCGAGCCCCTGCACCCGGACGACAAGACCTTCACGGTCAAGTGATGACGACAGCCCTGTTCGCTTGCGGGCGCCCCGACCCCGGGGTCATGGGTGCTCGGCCGCCGCGTTCCACCGATCGGTCCGGCTCAACACGGCCGCTGCCCCCACGACGCCGGCAGTGGAGCTGCGCAGCACCGTCGGGCCGAGCCGCACAGGTAGTCCCCCGACGGCCACCAGGTCGCCGAGCTCCCTATCGGTGACGCCGCCCTCAGGCCCCACCACCAGCACCACATCCCCGTTGACCGGGACCTCGCATGACGAGATCGGCGTTTGCGCCCCTTCGTGCAGCACCAGCGTGAGCGCAGCCTTCGAGGCAAGCTCGACAACCTGAGCAGTCGTATGCAGTGGCGACACCTCGGGAAACCGGAGCCGCCGGGACTGCTTGGCCGCGGCGACGGCCGTGGCCCGCCACCGAGCGAGCGACTTGGCCTCTCGCTCGCCCCGCCAGCCGACGACCGTCCGGTCCGAGTTCCACGGGACGATCTGGTCGACGCCCACCTCGGTCAGCAGGTCGACGGCACGTTCGGCGTGATCGCCCTTGGGAAGCGCCTGGACGACGACCAGGCGCGGCTGAGCGACTGGCTCGAAGTGCCGGACCAGCGCCTGAGCTTGCAGCCACGACTTCGCGACCGAACGTACGACACACTCGACGCCGTGCCCGACGGTGTCGGTGAGCATGATGTGCTCGCCTGGCTGGATACGCCGAACGACGACCGCATGGCGCCCTTCGGCCCCGGCGAGCTCGATGACGTCGTCCTTGAGGGCTTCGGCGTCCACCACAAAGACGGGCAGCGTCACGCCATCGCCTCCCTGAGCTCAGCCACGCCGGTGGTCAGCGACCACCGAACGCCTCCTTGAAGCGGCTGAAGACGCTCTTGTGACGGTTCCCCATCGCGCCGTTCGAGCTCTCCTCGCCGCGCAGTACCGCCAGCTGCTCCAGCAGCTCCACCTGCTCCCCGTCGAGCTTGGTCGGTGTCTCGACGATGACGGTGACGACGACGTCGCCGCGACCGGTCCCGCGCAGTCGAGGTACACCGCGACCCCGCACGACCATCTCCTCGCCGGACTGGGTCCCCGGACGGATGTCGATCGGGACCGTCCGCTCCACGTCGGACGTCGACGAGGTCGCTACGTCGGCTTCGAGGGTCGGCAGCTCCACGGTGGTACCGAGTGCCGCGGCCGTCATCGGTATCGCCACGGTCGACAGCAGGTCGTCGCCGTGGCGCGTGAAGACCGGATGCAAGGCCACCTCGATCTCGACGTACAGGTCCCCGTTCGGCCCGCCACCAGGGCCGACCTCGCCCTCGCCGGACATCTGGATCCGGTTGCCGGTGTCCACTCCGGCAGGGATGTCAACAGCAACGACCCGGCGGGCCCGGACCCGCCCGTCGCCCGAGCACTCACTGCAGGGGTCGGGGATGACGGTCCCGAACCCGCGACAGGTGGGGCATGGGCGCATGGTGCGCACCTCCCCCAGGAACGATCGCTGGACATGGCTGATCTCGCCCTGCCCGCTACAGGTGCGGCAGGTCGTGACCGTGGTGCCCGGCGCAGTCCCGGCTCCTCGGCACACCGTGCAGACGACGGCCGTGTCGACCTTCAGCTCCTTGGAGACGCCGAACGCGGCCTCCCCGAGGGTGAGCTCGATCCGGATCAGCGCGTCCTGACCTCGGCGGGTACGTGGCCGGGGACCGCGCCCCCCGCCACCCTGGCCGAAGAACGCGTCCATGATGTCGGTGAACGAGAACCCCTGGCCGTAGCCGGCGCCGCCGGCCGAGAGCGGGTCGCCGCCCAGGTCGTACATCTGGCGCTTCTTGGGGTCGCTCAGGACGTCGTAGGCGCGCGTGACCTCCTTGAACCTCTCCTGCGTGGCCTCGTCGGGGTTCACGTCCGGATGCAGCTGTCGGGCCAACGTGCGGTAGGCCTTCTTGATCTGCTCGGGGCTCGCGTCGTGGGAGACACCAAGCACGTCATAAAGATCTGTCGTCATACTCCGTCATCCGGTGAGTTGGGTCCTGGCCGAGACGTCGGTCCGGCCATGGAGGGTGCGAGCGGTGAGCGGCTCATCCGTCGGTCAGGATTCGTCCGACGTAGCGGGCTACCGCGTTGACCGCCGCCATCGACGTCGGGTAGTCCATCCGGGTGGGGCCGACCACGCCGAGCGTCGCCACCGCCCGGTCTCCGGGTCCGTACCCGGTGGCGACGACCGATGTCGTGGCCAGTGACTCGTGCGGCACCTCGTGACCGATCCGCACCGTCACCAGGCTCGAGCTGCTGACGTCGCCGAGCAGCTTGAGGAGCACCACATGCTCCTCGAGGGCCTCGAGGAGCGGCTTGATGGAATGGTCGAAGTCCTCGCCGAACCGCACCATGTTGGCGGTGCCGCCGATCGCGACCTTCTCGTCGCTTCGGTCGTCGGCCACGGCCTGTGCCAGGACCGCGATGACCTGGGTCACGACGGCCTTGTCGTCGAGGTGGAACCGCTCCGGCAGGTCCGCGACACGGGTGGCAGCCTCGGACAGGCGCTGGCCCACCACAGCGGCGTTCAGCTGTGCCCGCAGCTCACCTATCACGTCGTCCGCGAGCGGTCGGCGCAGCTCCACCACGCGCTGCTCGACCCGCCCGGTGCTTGTGATGAGGACGAGCAGCAGGCGGTTGCTCGACATGGAGACCACCTCGACGTGGCGCACGGTCGAGCGGGCCAACGTCGGGTACTGCACGATCGCCACCTGCTGCGTCAGCTGGGCCAGCAGCCGGACGCTGCGATGTACCACGTCGTCGAGGTCCACCGCGCCCTGCAGGAACGTCGCGATGGCCCGCTTCTCTGCAGTGGTCAGGGTCTTGATGCTGGTCAGCTTGTCGACGAAGAGGCGGTATCCCTTGTCGGTGGGGATACGCCCCGCGCTGGTGTGCGGCTGGGTGATGAAACCCTCCTCCTCGAGGACGGCCATGTCGTTGCGTACGGTCGCCGGCGACACGCCGAGCTGGTGTCGCTCGACCAGCACCTTGGAGCCGACGGGCTCCTGGGTGCTCACGTAGTCCTCGACGATTGCTCGAAGCACGTCGAGCTTGCGATCGTCCAGCATGCTCGCCTCCTCGCTGCACCCGCTGGGAAGCCGCTCGCCACATCTGCCTGGCACTCATAACGGCTGAGTGCCAACTCTACTAGGCGCAGGCTCAGACGACGGCAGTCTTCGACCCGGTTCACGCCGGATGGCACCTCTCGAGCCAAGCGTTCTCGTCGTCGGCGGTCGGTAGGGTCGCCGGTATGGGCGATGCGCGAGGAACCGAGTTCGTCGAGGTGGCCGACCGCTGCTACGTGGCGAGGTATGCCGAGTGGAATGTCAGCATCGGCGTCATTCGCGGTGCGGGAGGCGTCGCGGTGGTCGACACCCGCGCCACCGCCGGCCAGGGGCGACAGCTGCTGGACGACGTGAGGCAGCTCACCGACGCGGACGTGCGGTGGGCCATCAACACCCACGTGCACTTCGACCACACCTTCGGAAACGTCGCCATGGCGGGGGCGACCATCCATGCGCACGAGAATGTGGGCGCGAACCTTGCCAGCGCCGCGGAGCGGATCAGGGAGATCATCCGCGCCGACCCAACCCCCGACCCGGAGTACCCCGCCATCACTGTCCAGGTGCTCGACGACGTCATGAGCACCGAGCTGCGAGTGCCTGACGTGGAGTTCGCGTCGGTATCCACGATCGACCTGGGGGACCGGATCGTCGAGCTGATGCACCCAGGTCGCGGTCACACCGACAGCGACATCGTGGTCCGCGTCCCCGACGCCGACGTCGTCTTCGGCGGCGACCTCATCGAGGAGGCCGGGCCGCCGTCGTTCGGCGAGGACAGCTTCCCGATGGAGTGGGCACAGACCCTGGACCTCGTCATCGGCCTGCTCACCGACCGCACCGTCGTGGTACCCGGTCACGGCGCGACGGTGGACAAGGCGTTCGTCCAGGACCAGCGCGGCGACGTTGCGGACGTGTCGTCGCTCATCAGGTCGCTGCACTCACAGTCCATCCCCGTCCACAACGCTGCCGAGGCCGGCGCCGGCTCGTGGCCGTACCCGGTCGGCCACCTCATGACGGCCATCCGCCTCGGCTACGCCGTCCTCGACCGGGCAGCGCTACCGCGCACCGGGCCGTCGCCGGCGCAGCCGCCGAGCGGCACCCCGACACTGCCACTGGCCAACCCCTGACCCAGCCGGGCAGGCCACTGGCCGATGCGTCCGCAGGTGCGCCCGGATGAGGGCTGACCGAACCGCAGCGAGCA
>DASQEH010000111.1:0-11224 GCA_035633755.1 Nocardioidaceae bacterium
CTGACCGAGTCCGAGGTACGTGCCGCCGTCGACGCGGCCGTGGCGTCAGCCGCAGCCCGGGTAGGCGCCGTTCAACGGACCTGAGACCGTTCAGTGCTGCTGAGCCACCGGACGGGCTAGACCGCGTCGACCGGTGTTGAGAGGCTCTTCGCGCGAAGGGTCTGGTGGACGTACGCCGCGGCGAGTAGTAGCAGGCCCAGGGCGATGAACGAGCCGACTCGGTACAGGAGCCCAGTGCGGAGAGGCCTTGAAGACGCTGAGCGCGCCCTCGTTGCCGAGTGGCCGCGATTTGCATAAATGTGTCACTGTACGAATAATGATGCGCATGACCTTGCGAGCCGCTGTAGCCGGAGCCAGCGGATATGCCGGTGGGGAGCTGCTGCGCCTGCTGCTGGGGCACCCGGACGTCGAGATCGGCGCGCTGACGGCCGACTCGAGTGCCGGCACGCCGCTCGGTTCACATCACCCCCACCTGGTTCCGCTGACAGAGCGGGTACTCGCCAGCACCGACGCTGAGACGCTCGCGGGCCACGACGTGGTCTTCCTCGCGCTGCCTCACGGCGCGTCGTCTGAGCTCGCCGCGCAACTGGCCGAGGACGTGCTGGTCATCGACTGTGGCGCGGATTTCCGCTTGAGCGACGACCAGGCATGGGCGCAGTTCTACGGCGGGGAACGGGCTGGATGCTGGCCGTACGGCCTGCCCGAGCTGCCAGGTCAGCGCGAGGTGCTCACCACGGCCCGCCGCATCGCCGTCCCCGGCTGCTACCCGACCGTGACTACCCTGGCGATCGCACCGGCCGTCAGGGCTGGGCTCGTCGACCCTGCGGACACCGTGGTGGTCGCCGTCTCCGGGACGTCGGGTGCGGGCAAAGCGTTGCGGCCCAACCTGACTGCGTCAGAGGTGATCGGTTCCGCGAGCGCCTACGCGGTAGGCACGCACCGCCATACTCCCGAGATCGAGCAGAACCTCGCCTCGCTCACCGACGGACCTGTCGGGGTGAGCTTCACCCCTGTGCTGGCGCCGATGTCGCGCGGCATCCTGGCGACCGTCTCCGCGCCCCTGCGACCCGATGTCGACTCCCGGCTGGTCGCCGACACCTACCTCTCCGCCTATGAGAAGGAGCCGTTCATGCGGCTGCTTCCCGAGGGAACCTGGCCGCAGACCTCCTCGACCGTTGGCTCGAACGCCGTGCATCTGCAGGTCGTCGCCGACGCTCGGGCGGGACGCCTGGTCGCGGTCGCGGCGATCGACAACCTGACCAAGGGCACCGCCGGTGGTGCCGTCCAGTGCATGAACCTGGCTCTCGGCCTCGACGAGGCCTCCGGGCTGACCACCATCGGTTGCGCGCCATGACCACGCCCTGGCCGCAGACCCGAGCATCTGGGAGCTCCCCATGTCTGTGACACATCCCGCAGGCTTTCACGCCGCCGGGGTGGCTGCCGGCCTGAAACCCAACGGCGCGAAGGACCTGGGTGTCATCATCAACCGAGGACCGTCCGACGTCGCAGCGGCTGTGTGGACCAGCAACAGGTGCAAGGCCAACCCGGTCCTCTGGAGCGAGCAGGCGATCAAGGACGGCCACGCCCGGGTCATCGTGGCCAACTCCGGTGGGGCCAACTGCTACACGGGCCCGGCCGGCTTCCAGCTGACCCATGCCACCGCTGAGCGAGCCGCCGCCCTGATCGGCTGCGCTGCGCTCGACGTCGTCGTCTGCTCGACCGGCCTGATCGGGCACCTCAACGACGGCAAGGTGCTCCTGAAGGGGGTCGAGTCGGCGGTCGCGACCGCGACGGCCGACGACGGAGACAGCGTCGCAGAGGCGATCATGACGACCGACAGCGTGCCGAAGACAGCCGTGGTCGAAGCAGACACCTGGTCGATCGGAGGTACAGCGAAGGGCGCCGGCATGCTTGCGCCCGGACTTGCCACCATGCTGGTGTTCGTCACGACGGACGCGGACCTCGATCCCGAGAACGCACACCACGCCCTGCGAGCGGCGACCCGGGTGACCTTCGACCGGCTGGACTCAGACGGGTGCATGTCGACCAACGATGCGGTCGTGCTGATGGCGTCGGGAGCCAGCGGCGTGCGTCCGAGCCGCGACGAGTTCTCGGCCGCGCTCACCGACCTGTGCCACGACCTGGCTCAGCAGCTGCTCCGGGACGCCGAGGGCTCCGATCACGACATCGAGATCGAGGTCCGGGGCGCCGTCACCGAAGCCGACGCCGTCGACGTCGGTAGAGCCGTGGCGCGCAGCAACCTCTTCAAGTGCGCCATCTACGGCAAGGACCCGAACTGGGGACGCATCCTGGCCGCCGTCGGGACCACCTCGGCCGCCTTCGACCCGGCCGACCTCGACGTGACCCTCAACGGAGTCACGGTCTGCCGCAACAGCGGGCTCGGCGACGACCGCAGCCTTGTCGACCTCAGTGGTCGAGACGTGCGGGTCGAGATCGACCTCAAGTCCGGCGAACACGGGGCAACCATCTGGACGAGCGACCTGACGGCTGCCTACGTGCACGAGAACTCGGCGTACGCATCATGACCGTGAGCTGGGAACAGGCAACAGCCAAGGCTGCCACCCTCGCCGAGGCGCTCCCGTGGCTGGAGAAGTACTCAGGCAAGACGGTGGTCGTGAAGTACGGCGGCAACGCCATGGTCGATGACAAGCTCAAGCGGGCCTTCGCCGAGGACATCGTGTGGCTGCGCTACGCCGGGTTCCGCCCGGTCGTCGTGCACGGGGGCGGCCCTCAGATCACCGCCATGCTCGACCGGCTGGGAATCGAGTCCGAGTTCCAGGGAGGGCTGCGCGTCACCACCCCCGAAGCGATGGAGATCGTCCGGATGGTGCTCGTCGGCCAGGTGGGCCGCGAGCTGGTGGGCCTGCTCAACCAGCATGGGCCACTGGCTGTCGGACTGTCGGGCGAGGATGCCGGGTTGTTCACGGCCGAGCGAACGGGTGTCGTGGTCGACGGGCAGGATGTCGACCTCGGGCTAGTGGGCGAGGTCTCCGACGTACGTCCGGAGGCCGTCCGCGACCTGATCGACGCCGGGCGCATCCCCGTCGTGTCCAGCGTCGCGCCGGATCGCGACGGCCGCGTCCACAACGTCAACGCCGACACGGCGGCAGCAGCGCTCGCCGTGGCGCTGCGTGCCGAGAAGCTGCTCGTACTCACCGACGTCGAGGGCCTGTACCGCGACTGGCCGGCCAGCGACGACATCATCGGCGAGATCGGAGTCGACGCCTTGGAGGCCCTGCTTCCCACCTTGTCCAGCGGCATGGTGCCCAAGATGGGCGCCTGTCTGAAAGCCGTGCGCGAGGGGGTGCCGCGCGCCACCGTCGTCGACGGGCGCGAGCCGCACGCGGTCCTGCTCGAGATCTTCACCGACGAGGGCGTCGGGACGCAGGTGCTGCCGCAGGCGCAGACCAAGATCCGGCCGGCGCTGCGTTCCCGGCAGGAGCTGGCCTCATGAGCCGCGGCGGGCACGCCGCCTCCGACGGCGGAGCAGCGCTGACCGGCTCGGGGCTTGCCGATCGGTACTCCACCGCCGTCATGAACACGTTCGGACCGCCGAAACGTGTCCTGGCGCACGGGCTGGGCTGTCACGTGTGGGATGTCGAGGGCAACCGCTACCTGGACCTGCTGGCAGGCATCGCCGTCAACGCGCTGGGCCATGCTCATCCCGCGGTCGTTACGGCGATGACCGCGCAGGCGCGCACACTCGGCCACGTGTCGAACTTCTTCGCCACGGGGCCCCAGATCGAGCTCGCCGAGCGCCTGCTTGGGCTCGCCGGCACCAGCGACGGACGTGTCTTCTTCACCAACTCCGGGGCTGAGGCGAACGAGGCCGCTCTCAAGGCGACCCGCCGGACCGGGCGGACGAGGATCGTTGCCGCCCACGGCGCGTTCCACGGGCGCACGATGGGAGCGCTGGCGCTGACGGCCAAGGCCTCGTACCGGGCTCCCTTCGAGCCCCTGCCTGGCGACGTGACGTGGGTGCCCTATGGTGACCCGGCCGCTCTGGACGCCGCAGTCGACGCCGACACCGCCGCGATCCTGCTCGAGCCGATCCAGGGTGAGGCCGGCGTCGTCGTGCCACCACCGGGCTACCTGACGGCCGCCAGGCGTACCGCTGATGCCGCCGGGGCGCTGTTGTGGCTCGACGAGGTCCAAACCGGAGTGGGGCGGACAGGGCACTGGTTCGGCCACCAGGTCGAGCCTGTGTCCCCTGACCTCATCACGGCTGCCAAGGGCCTGGGAGGGGGCTTTCCGATCGGCGCCTGTATCGGCGTCGGCGCGGCCGGCTCGCTGCTCGGTCCGGGCGAGCACGGTACGACGTTCGGCGGGAACCCGGTCGCGTGCGCCACCGCCCTGGCGGTGCTGGACGTGATCGAGCGTGACAACCTCTTGAAGCACGCCACCGAGATAGGGGAGCACCTGGCCGACGAACTGCGATCACTGCAGGGGGTGGTGTCCGTGCGCGGGCGCGGTCTGCTGCTCGCCGCTGACGTCGCCCCGGGAACAGCCAGGCCCGCGGTGACGGCCGCTTTGGACGGGGGTGTCATCGTGAACGACCCGACGCCCGACACACTGAGGTTGGCACCGCCGCTGATCCTGGAGCGCTCGCACATCGGCGAAGCGATCCCTGTTCTGGCGGCGGCCATCTCGAGTACCCGCCAACCTCTGGAGGTTCCATGACCCGCCACTTCCTGCGAGACGACGACCTCACTCCCGACGAGCAGCGGGAGATCCTCGACCTGGCCGACACATTTAGAGCCGAGCGGTTCCACCTGCAGCCCCTGGCCGGACCTCAGTCCGTCGCGGTCCTCTTCGACAAGCCGTCCACCCGGACCCGGATCTCCTTCTCGGTAGGAGTGGCCGAGCTCGGGGGATATCCGCTCGTCATCGACGCGCAGGGCTCGCAGATGGGCCGCGGCGAGCCGATCGAGGACACCGCCCGCGTGCTCGATCGGCAGGTCGAGGCGATCGTGTGGCGTACCTTCGGCCAGGAACGGGTCGAGGCGATGGCCGGGGCGTCCCGTGTGCCGGTCGTCAACGCCCTGACCGACTCCTTCCACCCGTGCCAGATCCTCGCCGACCTGCAGACGGTCCGGGCTCACAAGGGCAAGCTCGCCGGGCTGACGCTGTGCTACCTCGGCGACGGAGCCAACAACATGGCGCACTCGTACCTGCTCGGCGGCGCCGTGGCCGGGATGCACGTCCGCATCGGGACGCCCGACGGCTACCGGCCGGACCCGGCCATCCTCGCGTCGGCGGAAGCTCGCGCCGCAGAGACAGGTGGATCCGTCGCCTACGGGACATCGGCGGCCGGAGCACTCGAGGGTGCCGACGTGGTAGCGACAGACACCTGGGTGTCGATGGGACAAGAAGGTGAGGCTGCCGAGCGCTCGTCTCCCTTCGCCCCGTTCTCGGTTGATGCCGCTGCGATGAAGCGGGCAGACCCCGAGGCCATCGTGTTGCACTGCCTGCCCGCCTATCGCGGCAAGGAGATCGCCGCCGAGGTGATCGACGGACCCCAGAGCGTTGTCTGGGACGAGGCCGAGAACCGCCTGCATGCCCAGAAAGCGCTGCTCACCTGGCTGTTGCAGAAGGCGCGGGACGAGTCGCGATGACAGCCGAGGTCCATGTCGTCAGCACCAAGGCTGCCCGCCATCAGCGAATCATCGAGCTGCTCGGCCGCCACGCCGTGCGGTCACAGGCTGAGCTGGCCGACCTGCTTGCGGCCGAGGGCCTGCACGTCACCCAGGGGACCGTCTCCCGCGACCTGGTCGAGCTCGACGCTGTCCGGGTCCGCGACGCCCGCGGCTTGCTGGTGTACGCAGTTCCGGGTGAGGGCGGGGACCGCACGCCGCGCCCGGGGACGGAGTCGGCGAACGCCGCACACCGCCTGGCCCGCCTGTGTGCCGAGCTCATGGTGAGCGCAGAGGGGTCGGGGAACCTTGTTGTCCTGCGGACGCCACCGGGGGCTGCACAGTTCCTGGCCTCGGCGCTCGACAAGGCCCAGCTCGCCGCCGCTCTCGGGACGATCGCCGGCGACGACACCGTGCTGATCGTCAGCCGCGACCCGGCCGGGGGAGCCGATCTTGCCCGCAGCCTGATCTCGATGGCCGAGGCCGCCACGGACGAGGCGGCTCCGGCGAACGACGGCGCCGGCCACCGCCGACGGCTTGTCTCCACCTCACGTGAAGCCACCCCATCCCTGGAGGAGAACCCATGACCGACCCGTCTCAGCCTCGCATCGTGCTCGCGTATTCGGGAGGGCTCGACACCTCGGTGGCCATCGGCTGGCTGGGCGAGCAGACCGGTGCAGAGGTCGTCGCCGTGGCCATCGACGTCGGCCAGGGCGGGGAGGACATGGAGGTCATCCGCAAGCGGGCGCTCGCCTGCGGCGCGGTGGAGGCCGTCGTCATCGACGCCAAGGAGGAGTTCGCCGACGAGTACTGCCTTCCTGCGCTGAAGGCGAACGCCCTCTACATGGACCGGTACCCCCTCGTGTCGGCCTTGTCGCGCCCGTTGATCGCGAAGCATCTCGTGCGTGCGGCCACCGAGCATGGGGCGACCATCGTCAGCCACGGATGCACCGGCAAGGGCAACGACCAGGTGCGCTTCGAGGTCGCCATCGCGACCATGGCGCCGCATCTGTCCGTCATCGCACCCGTGCGTGACTACGCCTGGACCCGCGACAAGGCTCTCGACTATGCCGCCAACCACGACCTGCCCATCGACGTCAGCAAGAAGTCGCCGTACTCGATCGACCAGAACGTCTGGGGCCGGGCCGTCGAGACCGGATTCCTCGAGGACATCTGGAACGCGCCGATCGAGGACGTGTACTCCTACACGGCGAACCCGGCGGTTGCGCGGACGCCCGACGAGGTCGTGATCTCGTTCAGCGACGGCATTCCCGTCGCGATCGACGGTCGGCATGTGACGATGCTGCAGGCCATCCAGCAGCTGAACGAGCGGGGAGGCGCCCAGGGCGTCGGCAGGCTGGATGTGGTCGAAGACCGACTTGTCGGCATCAAGAGCCGGGAGGTCTACGAGGCCCCGGGGGCGATGGTGCTCATCGCGGCCCACCAGGAGCTCGAGACCGTCACGGTCGAGCGTGACCTTGCTCGCTACAAGAAGGGCGTCGATCAGCGCTGGGCCGAGCTCACGTACGACGGACTGTGGTTCTCACCGCTGAAGCAGGCCCTGGACACCTTTGTTGATGCCTCCTCGGAGCACGTCAGCGGCGACGTGCGGCTCACCTTGCACGCCGGCAAGGCTGTAGCGACCGGGCGACGGTCTGCCTCCAGCCTCTACGATTTCAACCTTGCGACATACGACGAGGGCGACTCGTTCGACCAGTCCCTCGCCAAGGGCTTCATCGAGCTGTGGGGGTTGCCGAGCAAGATCGCAGCCCGTCGAGGGCACCGGAGCAGCACGGCTCAACCTCCTTTCGGCCCGTGATTCCGGGGACGGGCGATGAGGAGGGGACACGGCTGTGGGGCGGACGCTTCTCAGCGGGCCCATCGGCTGAGCTCGCCCGGCTGAGCAAGTCGACGCACTTCGACTGGCGGCTTGCCCCTTACGACCTTGCCGGCTCCCGCGCCCATGCCCGCGTACTCGCTCGCGCCGGACTGCTGGACGACGCTGCGCTCAGCGACCTGCTGGCAGGGCTCGCGACCTTGGCGGCCGCCGTGGAGGCAGGCACCTTTGCACCGAGCGATCACGACGAAGACGTCCACACCGCCCTGGAACGCGGCCTCGTCGACGTAGTCGGGCCTGAGCTCGGAGGTCGCCTGCGGGCGGGGCGATCGCGCAACGACCAAGTGGCAACGCTGCTCAAGGCGTACCTGCGCGACAAGGGGCGAGACCTGCGATTCCTCGTGCTGGACCTCATCGACGCTCTGGCCACTCAGGCTGACCGCCACCTTGGTGCCGCAATGCCCGGCCGGACCCATCTGCAGCACGCCCAGCCCGTGCTGCTGTCACACCACCTGCTCGCGCATGCCTGGCCGCTCACCCGAGACGTCGCGCGGCTTCTCGACTGGGATGCCCGAGTGGCCGTCGACTCGCCCTACGGGTCGGGGGCGCTGGCAGGGTCGTCGCTCGGGTTGGATCCCGAGCTGGTCGCCGCGGAGCTCGGCTTCGCGGGCTCCAGTCCCAACAGCATCGACGGGACGGCCTCTCGGGACTTCGTGGCCGAGTTCGCCTTCGTCACGACGATGATCGCCGTGGACATGTCGCGTCTCGCGGAGGAGATCGTGCTGTGGGCCACGAACGAGTTCGGCTTCGTCCGGCTCGATGACGCCTACTCGACCGGCTCCAGCATCATGCCCCAGAAGAAGAACCCGGACATCGCCGAGCTGACGCGCGGGAAGTCCGGACGCCTGATCGGGAACCTGACCGGCCTCCTGGCGACGCTCAAGGCGCAACCACTCGCGTACAACCGCGACCTGCAGGAGGACAAGGAACCAGTGTTCGACTCGATCGACTCGCTGGAGCTGCTGCTTCCGGCATTCACCGGCATGGTGGCGACGCTGGCCTTCGACACGGCCCGGATGAGCGGCCTCGCGCCAGCAGGCCACGCGTTGGCCACCGACGTCGCGGAGTGGCTGGTCCGGGCGGGCGTGCCCTTCAGCGTCGCGCACTCCGTCGCCGGGCGCTGTGTCAAGGCCTGTGAGGACCGGGGGATCGAATTGTGGGAGCTGAGCGACGCCGAGCTGCACGAGATCTCGCCCGACCTACGACCAGCGGTCCGAGAGGTCCTGTCCGTGGAGGGCTCCATCGCCTCGCGGAACGCCCGCGGGGGGACCGCCTCGCCCCGGGTCGCCGAGCAGCTCGAGGAGCTACGTGACAGGGTCGCACCCTGGCGCGAGAGTTCCGCTCCGGCATGATGCAGAGATGTCCGAATTGCTGTCCGCTGCGCTCAGGCGTCCGTCGGATCAGGTGGCGCCATGGCTGCTCGGGCAGCGCATCTCCTCGGACAGCAACGAAGGTCGGGTCACGATCGAGCTGACGGAGGTCGAGGCGTACGCCGGACTCGCTGATCCAGCCAGCCATGCGTTTCGTGGCCGGACACCGCGCACCGAGGTCATGTTCGGACCCGCCGGTCGCCTCTACCTCTACTTCACCTACGGCATGCACTGGTGTGCCAACGTCGTCACGGGTCGAGACGGTGAGGCCTCCGCAGTGCTTCTGCGGGCCGGCAAGGTGGTGGAGGGCGTCGAGCTCGCGTCACGGCGTCGTGGTGATCGAGCGGCGTACGTGGCTCTGGCGAGGGGTCCCGCCTGTCTGACCTCCGCGCTCGGGCTCGCACGTGAGCACAATGGCACCGATCTCCTCCAGGGTGGGTCAGTTCGCCTGGAGGCGTCGCAGCCTCGCCCGGTCACCGTGGCAACCGGGCCGCGGGTCGGGGTGAGCGCCGCTGCCGACGTCACCTGGCGTTTCTGGATCGCCGGCGACGAGACGGTATCGACCTACCGGCGATCCAAGCGAGCCGGGACGCCGGACGCACCGGCACTGAACCGGTCTCCTCCGCCCAGCGGTACGGCACACTAGGCGCGACAACGGAAGAGACCTCGAGCTGAGTCGGCCGCCGCGGGTGGGCGCCGACCACGGGGCAAACGAAGGGCAGACATGGCGACCGAGCAGGTCATCGACGACCTGGAGTGGCGCGGGCTGATCGCGCATTCCACCGACATCGACGCGCTGCGCGCCGAGATGGCGCGCGGCCCGATCGCTGTCTACTGCGGCTTCGATCCCACGGCCCCCAGCCTGCACATGGGCAACCTCCTGCAGATCCTGACCTTGCGCCGACTGCAGGATGCCGGGCACCGGCCCTTCGGCGTGGTCGGGGGCGCCACTGGCATGATCGGTGACCCCAAGGAGGCGGGGGAGCGGAAGATGAACCCGGTCGACGTCGTCAAGGAGTGGACCGAGAACGTCCGAGGACAGCTGGAACGGTTCCTTTCCTTCGACGGCGCCAACGCTGCGACGGTCGTCAACAACTACGACTGGACAGCTGGGTTATCCACAGTCGACTTCCTCCGAGACATCGGCAAGCACTTTCCGGTCAACCGTATGCTGGCGCGCGACGTCGTGCGGTCGCGGCTGGAAGCGGGGATCTCCTACACGGAGTTCAGCTATGTGCTCCTGCAGTCCATGGACTACCTGAGTCTGTTCCGACAGCACGGCGTGCGTCTGCAGACCGGCGGCAGCGACCAGTGGGGCAACATCACCGCCGGTGTCGAGCTCATCCGCAGGGTCGAAGGCCAGCGTGTTCACGCCTTGGCCACGCCACTTGTGACCAAGGCCGACGGGACCAAGTTCGGCAAGACGGAGTCGGGCGCCATCTGGCTGGACGCCTCGATGACCTCGCCCTACGCGTTCTACCAGTTCTGGCTGAACAGCGACGACCGCGATGTGGTGTCCCTGCTCAAGTACTACTCCTTCCGTCGACGTGAAGAGATCGAGGCGCTCGAGGAGCAACTGGCCCGCGAACCGTTCCGCCGCAGCGCACAACGGGCCCTGGCGGACGACGTCACCACGCTCACCCACGGCGCGGAGGAGACGGCTCGGGTCAAGGCCGCTGCTGCTGCGCTGTTCGGATCCGGGGACCTGCGAGACCTGGCTCCGACCACCCTCGACGCGGCGCTGCGGGAGGCGCCGCACATCGAGGTCGCGGGCGCTCAGCAGCTCCCCACGTATGTGGATCTCCTCGCCGAGACTGGGCTCGTCGCCAGCAAGGGCGCCGCCCGGCGAGCGGTGTCCGAAGGCGGGGCGTACGCCAACAACACGCGTATCTCCGACGTGGACGCTCGGCCGAACCAGCAGGATCTGCTGCCCGGCGGATGGCTCCTGCTCCGCCGGGGCAAGCGGCACCTGGCTGCGGTGCAGGTGCCCTCGGACCATTCCAGTGAGCGTTGACTGGGACGTCCCGGGCACAGGCGGGTGACAGCGGCCTATCCCGGGGCGCTGCCGGAGGTTAGGAGTGACCCGCGCCACAGGCACTTGTGTTTGACTCGCAACGAGGCGCTGTCTACAGTTCTCTGTGCCTGCTCGAGCTGCCCCGGCGACCCGGACCTCCGTGTGTCGACGAGACAGCGAACAGGGTCCGGCAAGCTCGCCGCACGACGTTGATCGCCTCGTGAACCCGCTGTACGATGGGGTTTCGGGCCGGAAGACGAAGTTGACGGCCTCCTTGAGAACCGGTAAG
>DASQEH010000112.1:0-2363 GCA_035633755.1 Nocardioidaceae bacterium
TCAGCCGCTGCGGCGCGGTCGCTGGCGGCGGCGATGCGGTCGTCACGCGACGCCCGACGATCGTGAGCCGCGAATTCCTGCGCCGCCGCTGTGTCCTCCTTGGACTGGCCACGACCAAGCTCCTGGAGGACGGCAGCCAGATCTCGAGCGGCGGCCGCCTTGTCGCGCTCAGACGCAAGAGCGTCGCGCGTCTTCCCAGCGGCGATGAGGGAAGCGACGAACTGCTCCCGCGCTCGCTTGACCTCCTCAGGGTCAGGCTGTGATGCATCGGTTTCGCTGGTGCGGCCAGGACCACGCGGGTCCACGCCACGATCGTCTTCTGACATGCCCTCCGTCCTTGGACAGTTACGACCACATCGAGGATCAACGCCTGAGATTAGGACCCGCCACGATGAGGTACAAGCCGTTCGTCACCGCTCACGCTCCTTCAGATGACGCGCTGTCTCAACACCAGCTGGGCCAGCGCCGTTGGTGAAACACCGGCGCGCTCGGCCGCGTCGAGCAGGCTCGCATGAGCCTCGTCGATCGTCATGCCGTGTCTGTCGGCCAGGACACCAACGGCTTCGTTGACCTGATCACGCTCGTCGAGGGTGACGACCGCCTGACGGGCGAGGCCCACCGACGACATGGACAGGTCGGCGTTCGTGACGGCTTCTTCAACCGCTGCGCCAAACATCAACGCCAGGTCGCGCTCTCGACCCTTGAAAGCGTCGTCACTGCTGGCGTAGAAGTTGACGCTGCCGTACACGGACTCGCCTCGCCGCAACGGCAGTGAGAGGGAGCTGCGGACACCCGTGATCGCGCCGGCCAAGGCGAACAACTGCCATCGATCCTCATTCAGGACGTCACGGACCTCGACGACTTCACCTTCGGCCGCAGCTGTCTCGCATGGTCCACCAGCGAGGTACTGAGCGGCGTCGAGAATGCGGAACTCGTCGGAGGTGGCGACCAGGGTGAAAGTCACGTCTGCCTCGAAGTGAGCAATGCTGAGCGCCACACACTCCGGCACGATGTCCACCACCTGTGCCGCTGCCTGCCTCAGGTCCGCGATGAGGTCACCCTCAGTCGCCGACAGGCGGGTCAATGCCTCCAAGGACTCCGGAATCAGTTCCACGGCCAACCTCGATCAAGCGTCGCAACGTTCATGTGTTTCGGTATCACGTCGATCTTACGAGTTAAGGGTCGTCGGTCGCACGTTGACAGTTCGACGGGTAGAGGTAGCCGAACGCCACGCAACCCCAACTGCGGTGTCGGGGTCACGGGGCTGGTTCTCGGGGGATTTCTGCTGGGCCGGCGGGTGGTGGGCTGTGGCGCCATGGGTCCAGCCTCGGTGGGGGTGCGCCTCGGCCGCGGAGGCGGTTCCGCGCAGAAGGTCAGGCTGGGACGGCCAGCCCCTGCAGCCAAGCCCGCCAAGCCGGCTCCTCGCGCCGCACGTACTCCTCCGCGTCAGCGGAGAACAGGTACGCCCGAACGCCCACCGTCGCGGTGCCGTCGCCCTCGCCGTACGGGTACGCGAAGACGCTGAGCATCCCGGGCACCGGCGCGGTGAGCCGGACCAACGCCTGCCGCTCGCCGACTCGCTCGACCGTGCCCGTCGCGCCGCGGATCTCAGCCGCCGCACCTTCGTCGCCCAGCCCGAGTGCGTCATGCAGGGTCGACCAGAGCGAATCTGCGTCGCCGGGGTGGGACACGGTCACCTCGAGTTGCGTGGCCTCCTGGCCGGGGAAGTGCGACAGATAGAGGCGCAGGTTGTCGAAGAACGGCATCCAGTTAGAGGCCATGTCGTCCCAGAATTCCGGCTCCCAAGCAGCGCCGGTTCCAAAGCCGCTGCTGGTGACGCGCACGAGGCAGGTGCCGCCGGATTGCGCTTCGACGAGGAACTCCGACGTCAGCGGGCTGAGGGCATCCGGTTCCTTGCCCATGAGGGCGGCCCAGTCCTCCTCGTAGACGAGGCGGCGCGGCGGGTCCCAGGCGGTGACCTGGCCGTCCGACCCCATCTCGGGGCCCATCGTGAAGTGGACGGAGCCGCCCTGGCGCTCCTCCATCTCGGTGGGCAGGAACCAGGCGCTCATGCCTTTGGCGGTGGCAATGGCTTGCCACACCTGCTCCGGGGTGCCCGGAACCTCGACGCTGAACTCCAGGTGGTAGGGGACGTTCGGGGTGGTAATCATGCGCTCTCCTCAGGAAGGGGGTGGGCGGCGACGACGAGCCGGTGCGGGCGCCCGTCGTCGTGGTGGTAGCGAGCGGCCAGGTCGAGGACCGCCGCGGTCAGGACGTCCGCAAACGCAGCTCGGTCGGCAGCCGACCGAAAGCCGATCTGCGTGTCGATGGTCAGCGTCGGCAGGCGCTTGCCGGACGCGCCG
>DASQEH010000113.1:0-42776 GCA_035633755.1 Nocardioidaceae bacterium
CGCCACCACCAAGGCGGCACCGTCACCGTCGATCAGCCCCTTGCTACAGAAGGATGCCAGATTGCTGCTGCCTCGGATGGAACGCGTCGCTTCCCGCCGCTGAATTGTGTGGAGTCCATCGCGAACTTCCGCGACTCGCGGACGGCAGTGATCGCGCGGGCCGCAGTCCTCCGCCCGCACTTGCGAGAACGCCACCCAGGCGCGTCGCCATCTCGGGCTAGCTCGCGCCAGCTGAGCGCTGGGATACCAGCGGCCTTTTGGCAATCCGTCTCGGCGCCCAAGGGTGGTCTGTCGGGTTCGTAAATGGCCGGGGAGTGAGGCAAACTACCGGGAGAAGTGTCGGCGGCCCAACAGACAACCGTCGAGCTGAGTGCCAACTCATACCAGCGAAAGGCACCCGACCCAGCAGGACGTGAGACGACACCGTGCCGATCAGGACAAGGCACCACCTAAGGTCAAGCCCCAGGTCGTGGTGTAGCGCTGCGTTCTCCTTGTTGATGGTTCAGGCAGTCAGTGCGGGCAGGTCGTCAGCTCCGATCTCGGGTTCGATGGTGGGTACGAGATTCATGCGGGAGCGGGCCAGGAGGTCGAGTCCGAGGTAGCGGCGACCTTCGGTCCATTCGTCTGTCTGCTCGGCCAGGACGGCGCCGACGAGACGGACGATGGCGTCGCGGTTGGGGAAGATCCCGACCGAGTCGGTGCGGCGTCGGATCTCTCTGTTCAACCGCTCGGTGGGGTTGTTGGACCAGATCTGTGTCCAGATCTCCTTGGGGAAGCTGGTGAAGGCGAGCAGGTCGGCGCGGGCACGGTCGAGGTGCTCGAAGACGTCAGGAAGTTTGGCTTCGACATAGTCGAGCAGCCGGTCGAACTGAGCGTGCACGGCGCTCGCGTCGGGCTGGTCGTAGACCGAGTGCAGCATCGCCTTGACGGCCGGCCACATCGCCTTCGGTGTCACGCCCATCAGGTTGAAGGCGTAGTGGGTGCGGCAGCGCTGCCACGACGTGCCTGGCAGGTTGGCTGCGATCGCGTCGCGGAGCCCGGCGTGGGCATCAGAGGTGACGAGCCGGACGCCGGACAGGCCGCGGGCCACAAGATCGGCGAAGAACTCGTTCCACGCGGCACCGGTTTCAGCGGTGGCTACTCGCATGCCGAGGACTTCGCGGTGGCCGTCGCCGTTGACCCCGGTGGCCAGCAGGACCACCGCGTTGATGACGCGGCCGCCTTCGCGGACCTTCATCGTCAGGGCGTCGGCGGTGACGAACGTGAACGGGCCCGCGTCAGTGAGGGGGCGGTGGCGGAAATCCTCGACGATCGAGTCCAGATCAGCGGCCATGCGCGAGACCTGGGACTTCGAGAGCGAGTCGATTCCCAACGTCTTCACCAGCTTGTCCATGCGACGGGTACTGACGCCGGCGAGGTAGCAGTCCGCGACGACGGTGATGAGCGCGGACTCAGCCCGCTTGCGGCGCTCGAGAAGCCACTCGGGGAAGTAGCTGCCCTTGCGGAGCTTGGGGATCGCCACGTCGAGGGTGCCGACCCGGGAGTCGAGGTCGCGGTGTCGGTAGCCGTTGCGCTGGGACGTCCGCCCAGGTGTGGGCCGGCCCCACTCCGCGCCCACTACGGCGTCGGCATCGGCCGAGAGCAGGGCATTGATGATGGACTGCAGCAACGAGCGCATGAGGTCGGGGCTGGCTTCGGCGAGGGCTTCGCCAAGCAGGCCAGCAGGGTCGACAATGTGAGGTGCGGTCATCGTGATGACTCCATTCGAGAGTGCTGTGAAGGGTTCACTCGAAGGATCACGCGGTGGCCGCTCCTCCGTCCACAACAGGGACGACCTCGGCGACCGCGCTACACCACTATCGGGGACTTAACACGAGGGAGGGATGCTGCGATGCCCTCATGTGACTAGGCGTCACGGCGCAGGCCGTGCAGGCGGTTTCGGCGTCCGCAAGCGGATGATCGTTTGCCGAGCGTCATTGGAGCGAGATTTGTGGTGGCTAGTGTTGCGGAATGGTCCAGTCGGTAAGTCCCCGCGACGTGCGCTTCGTCGGGGTGTCCCTGGATTGCCCCGACCCGGCAGAGTTGGCGGAGTTCTACCTGCAGTTGTTGGGTGGGCGTTTGCTGTGGACCCGCCCGACGAGCGCCGCGGTGCAGACACCTGGGGTGCTGCTGATCCCGCAGCGCGTGGCCGACTACCAGCCGCCGGTGTGGCCGGGCGCCTCGGTCGTTCACTTGGACCTGACGGCCGGGGAGCACCTAGAGGAGCCGACCGGACGCGCCATCGGGCTGGGCGCCCGCCTAGCGGACCCCCAGCCCGATCCGCGGTGGAGGGTGCTGTTAGATCCAGCCGGTCACCCCTTCTGCATCACCACACTGACACCGCCCCCCGGGCTGTTGGCTAGTGAGTAGCACAAGAGGATCCGCTTGAGGAGCCGCTCCTTTGACGACGTGAAGCCGATCAGGAGTGAATCGAGGTCACTGCGTTGTCGGCCTACGTGGGGTGGGTGCTGTAAGTGTGCTACCAAGGGAAGTTGGTACCTCACTGGAGTGGGGTGACTACTGCCTCGCCGGCGGTGCCGCGTGGCTCGTAGGCTTAGCGCAGCACCCAGGGCAGCCAGGTCCGACGCGCCTGCGCCCAGTCCCGGCTTCTGACCGGGTACCCACGCTCGGCTTCGACGGCCACCCGTACCTTGCCGGTCTTGCCAATGCATGCCCGCGGGAAGACCGCCCTGGAACGATCGGTGTCCTCATGGATCCTCAGACGTTGGCCGCAGCCGAAGGGGACGAGCAGACCTCGGTCGGTCCATCGCTCGACGCGATAGAGGAAGAACTCGCTCCCGGTACCTCCACTTATTCGATACTCAGGTCCAGGATCTGCCTCCCGCGTGTCGAGGTAGACCGTGATCGAGTCTTCGAACGTGACGTCGTCCTGTCTCACCTTGACGATGACCTTGTTCGGATCCGCGGTTGCGTTGTCGACTCGCACGCCCCAGATATCCACGGAGGACTTGGTGTCGTTGCGGGCGTCGGTGAAATGACGCACGTTGGCGTGCGCTGGCAACGCGAACGTGAGTGACAGCGTCGCTGCGGCCACAGCGATCGTCCTGGCGTGATGCTTGCTCAATTCTGGTACCCCCTGTGATCCTGTGGGACGCCCATAGGCTCGCAGAACCAAGGCCCGCATCGCAACGGTGACGGGGCGCACCAAGCGGACATTCGTTGTCCGGACGCTCAGTACGCTGTCGAAGCCCTTGTGCCGGCGGCGATCATGCAGTGACGGAGCGTGGCTGACCTATCGCGTTCGGCCAACTTCGTCCGCTTATGAACATAAGGTTGAGTGATGCATACATTGACCGGCTCCACCCGCGCTGGCTTGCGCACCGTCGTTGCTGGCCTGGTGACGGGCACGGCGCTCGTCGTGCTGCCCACGGTGGCGTCGGCGCATGTCGACGTCCACCCGGACGAGGCGCCGGGTGGCGGTTTCTCCGTGATCTCGTTCCGGGTACCGAACGAGCGCGACGACGCCAGCACCACCAAGCTGCGGGTTCAGCTGCCAGTCGACCAGCCGCTCGCGTCGGTGCGAACCACCCCGATACCCGGCTGGACGATCGCCACAAAGGACCGCGCACTCGAGGAGCCGATCGACTTCTTCGGGTCAAAGGTGTCCAGTGTTGTCTCCGAGGTCACCTGGACGGCAACCGGACCTGGACTGAGTCCCGGGCAGTACCAGGACTTCCCCGTGAGCCTCGGCCAGCTCCCTGAGTCAGGGGAGATGGTGTTCAGGGCGGTACAGACCTACTCGAGCGGAGAAGTCGTCAAGTGGAACGAGGTGTCGGTGGACGACTCGGTGGAGCCGGAGCACCCGGCGCCTGTTCTGAGTCTCACCGCCGGTGGAGACGATGCACACGGCGAAGGCGCCACAGCGACAACCGAGCCGTCCGAAGACCCATCGGTGACGTCCGTCGAAGCGTCGTCCACAGAAGCCGACAGCGAGGCGGCCAGTGACAACGGCACGAGCTCGGGCCTCGCAACCGGCTTGTCCGTGGCCGCCTTGCTGGTTGCCCTTGGAGCGTTGGCCATGGCGTGGAGGCGGGGCAGGGCGTGACCCAGTCCCGGTTCAACACGGCCACTAGGCTCGCGGCGGCCACTGCCATTCTGGTGGGTGGCGGCTTGTCGATCGCCAACCCCGTCGACGTAACGGTCAAAGCGAGCGCGGCCGGCATCGCCCCCTCGGAGGTGGCGACCACCCCTCCACCACCTGTCGAGAAGGGCCGTGGGCTGGACTCGCATGGGCCGAGGGGACACCAGCATGAGGTGGGGGTCAAGGACCGAGGTCATGACGGCGCCCATCGTGGTGAGAAGGGCCGCCACGCGACGAATCACGAGGGTATGAATCATGACGGCATGGGTCACGACGGCACACCCAACAAGCGCATGGACCACCGCGGCATGGACCACGAGAAGTCAGTCCACACAGGCATGCGCCACAAGGGCATGGGCGCTCACGAGGGCATGGGCCACGAGACCAGTCCCGAGCGGGAGACACACCGTCAGAAGTCGCACTGACACGAGGTCCGTCTGGTCGCAGCCACAGCAAAGGGGATGTCTGCGTGCGACGCCGTGAAGCAGGCGTCGGCCGACGACGCCACAGCCGCCGCTGGCGCGGTCAGGGGAAGGTGAGGGGACGTGCTCTTCTCGCCGTGATGGGGTGCCTTCTCGTCGGGCAGATTGTGCTCGCGGGGCCGGTGTTCGCCCACGCCGAGCTCGTCTCGACCACCCCCACGGACGGGCAGCGGTTGCAGCAGCCACCCGCGGAGGTGACGCTGACCTTCACCGAGCAGGTGGGACTCATCGAGGACAGCGTTCGACTCGTCGACCTCGGTACAGAAGAGGAGGTGACGACCCCGGAGCCCACGATCGACGAGAACGTCGTCCACTGGCCGATGCCAGCCGACCTGCCACGGGGTGCGTACCTCGTCAGCTGGCGAGTCACCTCCGGAGACACGCACCCGATAGCGGGGGGCTTCTCCTTCGGCATCGGGGCCGAGGCCGAGGCCGAGGCATCCGAGCCGATCGTGCTCAACGGGTCATGGCAGGTCATCACCGCAAGATGGGTCGGCTACCTCGGTTTCGCGGCGGTCGCCGGCACCCTGGTTTTCGCGGTGGTGTGCTGGCCGCCCGGTCGCAGTCACGTGCGCGTCAGGCAGCTGCTCAACGCTGGGCTGCTCGCGGGCATCGTCGCCACACTCGTCGGCTTGCTACTGCAAGGTCCTTATGTCGCTGGGGTGTCCGCCACGCGGCTGCTGAGTCCGGACCTGATGGCTGATACCGCACACACCGCTTTCGGTGGGTGGATGCAGCTGCGCCTCTACCTCTACCTGGCGCTGGCTGCAGTGCTGTGGGGGGTTGCTTCGCTGCAGCTCTCGCTCAACCGGTGGATCGCAGGTCTCGGGGTCGTTGCCCTCGCCATCACCTTCTCGGGCACCGGGCATGCGGCTGCCTCGGGGTTCGGAGAACGGGCCGTCAATTCTGTGCACATGCTGTGTGCCGGCATCTGGGTAGGTGGATTGGCCACGGGCGTTGTCCTCGCCACAGGCAAAGGCGATCGGCCGTCCCTCGCCGCCTTCGGACGGTTCTCGCGGGTGGCCATGTTCGCAGTGCTCGCACTGGTTCTCACCGGCACCATCAGCTCGTTGGTGCAGCTGGACGCTTTCGACCAGCTGTGGCAGTCGCGCTACGGCCAGCTCTTGCTGGCCAAGCTGGTCCTCGTCATCGCAGCGCTCACGGGTGCCCTGGTGTCGCGAGGGATGCTCCAACGAAGCCAACTACCGTGGGGTCCGCTGCGATTCGAGGCGGGCGCGACAGCGGTCGTGCTCGGTGCCACGGCGCTCCTCACCCTCACCGCTCCCCCCGCCAGCGTGGCCAGCGAGACCGCTGGTCAACGGTCCTCTGACGCTACGTCATCGGCCATCGAGGTGAGCCTGAGCCTTGAGCAGTACGGATCCGGGTCACTGGTCGTCACCGATCCCACCACTGCTGACAGCACCCTGCGTCTGCAGTTGGTCGACGCCGACGGCGGCACGCTCCGGGCGACCAGTGTGACGCTGAAGGCCACCTTGCCGGCCAGGGACCTCGGGCCGTTGGACGTGGGCCTGACCCAACAAGGCGCCGGTTGGGTCGGCGACTTCACGTTTCCGTTCTCAGGGCGGTGGACTCTCGCCCTGAGTGTGGGGACGAAAGACATGCCCGCGGTCGTCACCGGCGGGACCCTCGACATCTCCTGACGCCATTTCGCACAAGTTTGCGGGAATGGGCAGGTAACGTACGGGTAAGGGCTTACATAGTAAGTCACTACTACCCTGGGAGGGTTTATGTCTTCGACTACTAGTGGGGCGACGGCGGCCGGTGGGCCACCGGAGCGGGATGGGTCTGCGTCGTCTGAGACGACACAGTACCCGGGACAGGGCCCAGTTCCTGTGCACGAGGAGTACGTAGAGCCACGACATACCGCTGTTCCGGTGCGTGAACAGACCGTCGTGCAGCACGAGAGCCGCTCGGTCCCGGTTCAGACCGAGCAGCCGCGTCCGGTGAACGTAGCCGTCGGCGCTGAGCGTCAAGACGGTGTCAGGTGGGGTCCGATCTGGGCCGGTCTCCTGACGGCGTTGACCACGTTCTTGTTGCTGGAGCTGTTGTTCTATGCGATGGGCTGGTTGACGTTGGATCCGGGTGCGAACGAGCCGGGGGATTCGCGGGCCTTGGTGACCGGGATCCTGGCTTTGGTGGCGTTCTTCCTCGGTGGGTTGATCGCCGGTGCTACCGCCATCTGGAAGGGCCTGTTCAGCGGCCTGCTGCATGGGTTCTTGGTGTGGGCGTTGGGTGTGGTGGCATTCATCGCGCTCACGTTCTTCGGTGGCAGTGCGCTGCTGGGCAGCTTCGGTGACCTCACCAACCAGCTTGGTGTGGGCCCGCAGCAGGTCCAGGAGGCTGCCGAGGTGTCGGGGTCGGAGGCCGATGAGATCGCTACCACGGCGAAGGACGCGGCCGCGCCGGCCTTCTGGGGCCTGTTCCTGCCACTGGCTGCGTCGATGCTGGGTGGCCTGATCGGGTCCAAGATCTGGCCTCGCAAGAAGGACAGTGACCCAGAGACGGTGCAGCTGCGAAGCTGACCTCCCCCTGGAGCAACACCCTTCGTCGATGATCACGCGCGTGCCCACCCGGCCAAGTGCCGGGTGGGCACGCGCAACAGCAAGGACATGCGTTTCCGGTTACCGTGTGTTCCGGAGTGCGACCGGTCCATCCGGTCGACGTGCCGGCACCAACATCGGTGAAGGGAGTCCTGGATGGCATCCGATCAGCCATTGGCTGGTGCCGCCGAGGTGCCTGCGGTCGCTGCCCTCACCACACCGATACTGGCCATCCCTTTCTCGTTCGCGGGAGAGCTCACACCAGGACTGCTCAGCCTTCGGTTCCCCCTCACCGGCAGGTGGGCGTTTCGTGCTGTCTCCGTCGTCTGCGTCGACGACCCGACGGGTTCCGAGGTCATCCTTGACGTGCTCTACAACGGCCGCTCGATCTATGGCTCGCTGGCGGCGCGTCCACGTGTGTACGCAGGCCGTCACGAAGGCACCAATGTGAATCCACCAGCCATCACCGAGTACGAGGGCAGGCCAGGCAACCCTGGACTCTTCGCCTGCAGCATTGCTCAGGTCGGTTCCGGCGATCCGGGTGGTGACCTGACGTTGGCCCTGTACCTCACCGCGGCTTGACGTGGTACAGCCCAACGTCCTCGTCGTCATGGCCGACGATGCGCGAGCCGACGACTTCCACCACATGAGGGCCCTGCAGGACCGCGTGGCGGCGGTCGGGACGCGGTTGCGTCGGTTCTATGCTCCAGGGCCGCTGTGCTCACCGAACCGGGTCACCTTCCTCACCGGTCAGTACCCGCACAACAGCGGCGTGACCAACAACCGGGTCGGGGTCCGTGGGCTCGACAACACGCAGACCCTCCCCGTCTGGATGAAGGCGGCCGGCTACACCACCAGCCTCGTCGGGAAGTACATCAACGGGATCCGGGTGACCGATCCCATACCTCCGGGCTGGGACAACTGGATGGTCCCTGGTCGTGGTGTGACGTACAACTTCCTGGACAGCACCATCAACGCCAACGGGTCGATCGAGCAGCTGGAGCTCCACACCAACCTGGCGTACTCCCTGCGAGCCCAGAACTTCATCGAACGCCATGCGAGCGAACCGTGGTTCCAGTGGGTCAGCTTCATCTCGCCGCACGTCGGCCTGCCCCATGAGCGGGTGAGTCGGCCCCCCGTCGCCGTCGACGACGTCGGCCGGCTTCCGGTTCGCCGCCCGGGGAGCATGGGCTGGGGCCCGTTCGTTCGCCGGCCCTACCGCAACTCCTACGACGGCCCGACGCTGCCCGTAGGCACCGACGTCCGCGAACACTGGACAGACGAGGAGCTGGCCGCGCTGCGCTGGCTCGTTCAGCGGCGCCGCGACTCGCTGTCGGACGTCGACGCCCAGCTCGACGCGATGCTCACGCTGCTCAAGGAGACCAACCAGCTCGCTCGCACCTTCGTGATCGTGGTGTCCGACAACGGCTTCCAGTACGGCGAGCACGGCATCCGCCCGAGCAAGGACCAGCCGTACGAGGAATCTGTGCGAATTCCCTGCTACATCCGAGGGCCGGGCATCCGCCAGGGCTACCTGCACACGAACCCCGCGGGCATGATGGATCTGGCGCCCACCATCTTGCGGATGACTGGAGCGTTCGACACGCGGCCGCCTCCACAGGCGTTCGACGGCACGTCGCTGCTCGCACGTATCAGCAACCCGGATCTGGCCGGGCTTGGCCGAGACCGCGCGATCCTGCTGGAGTCCGGCGACAACCAGACGGGCGAGGGATGGTCATGGCGAGGCTTGGTCACGCGGAGCCGCAAGTACGCGGAGTACGTCGACGGGCCACGACTGCTGTTCGACCTGGACGAGGACCCACAGGAGAACAGCAACCTGGCCGGTAGGCGTCCCGTCGAAGCCAGCCGCCTGCACGACCTGCTGACGCGACTGAAGAGGTGTGCTGGAGACAGCTGCGACCTGCCAAGCCCGCTCTGAGGCCCCGCGACGGCTCGTCGGTCACCCGCGCCGTTCGGCGCCGACCATGAGGCTGGCTCAGACGCGCCGGCGGCGCGCCAAGGCCTTGACAGCCGAGTAGGCGACGGTGCCGGCCACGACCCATGGCGCCGCAACGATGACCGGGTCGAGTGGCTGGTGTGCCAGGTCGGCGCGCTTGTGACCGAGGCGTGAGCTGATGCCGTGGTGCGAGAACTCGCTCAGGATTCCCGTCTCGGTGATGGGGTTGTCAGGTCGCCGGGTCAGGAACGATGCGGCGTTGCTCTCCAAGGCGTCGACGCGGTCCGCCGCGACGAGGATGAGCCAGTGGGCGGCTCGTGCCTCACTGAACCGCCGGTACGCGTACTTGCGCATGATCCCGGACACACCCTTCGGCGGGCACGAGGTACCGAACACCGGGGTGAGGAACGCGTGCTCGATCGACCGTTCGCGGGGCCAGTTCTCCGGCTGTCGCTCGGGGAAGTCCCAGTGCGCGCCGCTCAGGTTCGGATCGAACTGCAACCGCGGCACGGAAGGGCGGTCCTTCGGGTCGAGGTCGGCTCCCCAGCCAGGGATGCGGGCCCTCAGCTCGTCGCTCGACTCGGCCCGTGAGGGCTTGTCTGCGGTGTAGGCCATGTCGATGATCCCTTTCCTCAGCTTGCGCCGGGGACGATGAGCGGCTTGATGCAGCCATCGAGCTTCGCCGAGAAGATGTGGTACGCCTCGGAGATGTGCTCCAGCGGGATGCGATGGGTGACGAGGTCGCTCGGCTTCAGGTAGCCGTTCCTCACGTGTTCGAACAACCGGGGCCACTGTCGCTTGACCGGGCACTGGTTCATGTTGATCGTCAGGCCCTTGTTGAGGGCGTCCCCGAACTTCACGGCACTGAAGATGGGCCCGTAGGCACCCATCACCGACACGGTGCCGCCCTTGCGCACGGAGTCGATCGCCCAGTTGAGCGCGACGGGCGAGCCGCCCTGCAGCTTCAGCTTGGCCGCGGTGACGTGCTGGATGAAGTTCCCGTCGGCCTCGGCGCCGACCGCATCGATGGCCACGTCCGCACCGAGGTGGTCGGTGATCTTCTTCATGTGGACGACGATGTCGTCGTACTCCGCGAAGTTGTACGTCTCAGCGTGCGCGAAGCTACGGGCCTTCTCGAGCCGGTACTCCAAGTGGTCGATGACGATGACGCGCCCCGCACCCATGAGCCAGGAGGACTTCGCGGCGTAGAGCCCCACCGGCCCGGCGCCGAACACCACCACTGTGTCGCCCTCGACGATGTCCCCGAGTTGAGCTCCGAAGTAGCCGGTTGCGAGCGCATCGGTGAGCAGGACGGCGTCCTCGTCCTCCATCCAGTCGGGAATCAGGCTCGGCCCCACGTCAGCGAAGGGCACCCGCACGTACTCAGCCTGGCCACCGTCATAACCGCCGCTCGTGGACGAGTAGCCATAGATGGCCCCGACCGCGGTGGCGTTGGGGTTGACGTTGTGGCAGTTGGCGTACAAGCCTCGGGCGCAGAAGTAGCACGATCCGCAGAAGATGTTGAAGGGAACCATCACCCGGTCACCAGGGCGGAGGTTCTGCACCGATGACCCGACCTGCTCGACCACACCGATGAACTCGTGCCCGAAGGTCATTCCCACCCGCGTATCCGGCATCATGCCGTGGTACAGGTGCAGGTCGGAGCCGCAGATGGCGGCCAGAGTGACGCGGACGATGGCATCGTTGGGGTGCTCGATGGTCGGCATGTCCTTGTCCTCCACCCGGAGGCGGTAGGGCCCGCGGTACACCATTGCTCGCATTCACGTCACCATCCGCACCGGCTCGAGGGCGTCAACGGGAGACCATCGTCGCAGCGGCGTCTCCAACGCTGTCCTGGGGAGCGGTTACCCATCTGGGTCCGCCGGCAAACGCTCCCGGGTGCGACCCGGCGGTGCCGCCATGAGGAGTTATCAGCTGGCGGGTGCGGGTACTGCGCCGACATCGCCGGTCGCCCCAGCCGCTGACACAGCTGTGCGCCCCGGAATACCGACCTGAGACGAGGAGCGTTCATGACTGAGGCCGCCCAGCCCGTTGAGGCCACCGAGCCGACCGATGCCACGGAGTCCTCGGAGTCCACCGAGCCTCGGCTGGACGACGTCATCGAGCCCGAGTTCGACATTCCGCCGACGCATCGGCCGAGGATGCACGGTGGCATGCCCTTGCGGCCCGACGACGACGAGCTCGCGGCCGCGGTGGAGCGCGACCGCGTCGCTGCAGGCGTCGAGGACTACGCTCCGAGTGACGTCCCTCCTGCTACAGACCCGCTGCCGGAGGGCTCGTCGCAAGCCGCCGACCTGGCGCAACGTGGCCTGCTGGGAGACACCACCGCTCCCTCGTGAATGGTCCAGCCGGCCCGGCGAGGGCGTGTAGGTCGCTGGCACAGCAAGGATGACTCGAAGACGGAGAGGCAGAGATCGAATGGAAACGCGTCCATTGGGCCGGACGGGCCGCGAGGTCTCCGTCATCGGACTCGGATGTTGGCAGCTGGGCTCCGACTGGGGCGAGGTGGAGGAGTCGGACGCCCTGGGGGTGCTGCACGCCGCTGTTGACGCGGGTGTCACCTTCTTGGACACCGCCGACGTCTACGGTGACGGGCGCAGCGAGACGCTGATCGGCCGCTTCCTCGAGGAGCGGCCGGATGCGGGCGTGACCGTCGCCACCAAGATGGGCAGGCGCGCCGACCCCCACGTACCCGAGGCCTTCACGCTGGACGCCTTTCGCGGGTGGGTGGACCGGAGCCGCCGGAACTTGGGCGTCGACACCCTCGACCTCGTCCAGCTGCACTGCCCACCGACCCCGGTGTACCGAGACGACGCTGTCTTCGATGCGCTCGACTCGCTCGTCGAGGAGCAGCGGATCGCTGCCTACGGTGTGTCGGTCGAGACGGTCGAGGAGGCCCTGCTCGCTCTTGCGCGGCCCAACGTGGCGAGCATCCAGATCATCTTCAACGTGTTCCGCCGCAAGCCGATCGAGCAGGTCCTGCCGGCCGCTCTCGCCGCCGATGTCGCCATCGTCGGCCGGGTGCCCCTGGCCAGTGGCCTGCTGTCGGGCAAGTACGACGAGAACACCACCTTCGCCGACGACGACCACCGCGCCTACAACCGCAACGGCGAGGCGTTCGACGTCGGGGAGACGTTCAGTGGTGTGCCCTTCGAGGTGGGGGTGGCGGCGGCCAGGGAGGTGGCGTTGTGCACCGCTGACGGCGCCACCACGGCGCAGACAGCGCTTCGGTGGGGTATCGACCAACCGGGAGTGACCACGCTGATCCCCGGCGCCCGCAATGGTGACCAAGCCCGGGCCAACGCAGCGGCCGCCTCCATCGACCCGCTCCCGGCATCGGTCCAGGCCAGGCTGGAGGACATCTACGACCACCGCATCCGCGAGCACGTGCATATGCGTTGGTGAGCGCCGGCTGAGGCGGTACCGCCGCTCAGTCGCTGCTGCTCGCCTGGGATTCCTCCGCTTGCTGTCCCTGCTTCGAGCGAGGGCCGTTGCGCGGTGCGTCCGGCAGGAGGACGGCCGCAGCGATGGCGAGCCATGCGGACATGAAGGTCAAGCTCGTCACGACATCGGTGATGTGGTGGGCACCCTCGTAGAGCCGGCTCACGGCGACGACCGGAGGTAACACGACCAGCATCGCTCCCAGCCACCGCCAGGATGTGGCCCCGAACATCCAGATGAGCACTGCCATGGCGCCGTACATCGCCGCCGCTGCGGCCACGTGGCCCGACGGGTAGCTGTGCTGAGGATTGAGGCCGTCGTCGAGCAGGAGTACCGGCGGCCGGCGGCGGTTCACCAGATTGACCACAACGAGATACGCGGTGATCTCACCGAGCAAGGCCACGGCAACGAAGCTCACAGGTCGCCAGTCGCGTCTCCACAGCCAGGTGACGATCAGCAGCAGCGGCGCCAAAGTGAGCGCCGTCCACGTCTCACCGAGCAGGCGCGCCGTCTGCGCTGCTGTGGTCAGCGACGGGGACCGCTGGCTCACGAACCACCTCACCGCATCGTTGTCGGGAGGGTTCACGGTCCGTCGCAGCGGCCCGGTCAGCATCAGTCCGACGGCGAGAACGACACCGACGACCAGGAGCCAACCGAGCAGCAAGAGGAGCGCCCGCTGACCCGCGCTACGGTCGAGCGCCCGCCGCCTCACGCTACGGTCGCGCGACGCAGAGGAGGCAGACATCGGGTGCAGTTAAGCACTTGCAGCTGCGGGCCACCATTTGTGCGTTTTGTAGCATTGGCCTGCTACCCCGACGCTAGAGAATGCATCCCCGCGAGGAGAGTGCGCGCATCCCGGAACAGATGGGACAGATATGGAGCAGACCGGCGTGACGGAGCCAGGGACGCCAGGGACTCAGGGCGCGGCCGACGGCCGCAAGCAGGTACGCGGATCGGCGCTGCTGGTCGTCGGCAGGGTCGCGGCGATGGTGCTCGGGATGGCTACCCAGGTTCTCATCGTCCGGGCCCTCACCAAGGAGGACTTCGGCGCCTTCGCCTATGCCCTCGCGCTGGCCGCCGCCGCGCGGGTCCTGCTGAGTCTCGGACAGGGCAAGCTCCTGAGTCGCTTCATGGCCAAGTACGAGGAGGAGCGGGACTACGCCCGCATGTTCGGGGCCATGTTCCTTGCGGTGGGCACGATCGCGGCCACCAGCGTGGTGACGATCACCGTGGTGTACCTCTTCAGCGGTGCGCTGCTGGGCGATGGGGCGGGCAGCCAGAAGGCGGTCAACCTGATCCTCATCCTGATCTTCCTGTCGCCCCTCGAGGCCCTCGACATGGTCTTCGTGTCGCTGTTCGCGGTGTTCAGCAAGCCCCGGGCCATCTTCTTCCGCAAGTACCTGATGACGCCAGGGCTACGCCTGGTTGTCGTGCTGCTGCTCGTGGCCCTGGACGCGAGCGCGACGTTCCTCGCTGTCGGCTATCTGATCGCCTCCGTGATCGGGATCCTGCTGTACCTGGCCCTGCTGGTCCAGGTGCTGCGGGAGCGTGGTCTGCTGAAGGAACTCGACGTGCGCCAGGTGGTCTTCCCCGTCAAAGCCGTCTTCGCCTTCTCGTTCCCTCTCATCACAAGTGAGCTGGTCCTGCTGTCGCTCAACGTCGGTGGAGTGATCATCCTCCAGCTGTCGCACCCGATCGAGGAGGTAGCCAACTACCGGGCCGTCTTCAACTCCGCCCGCTTGAACACCGCGGTGACCGCCTCCTTCGCTACGTTGTTCCTCCCCGTCATCGCCCGACTGTTCACCCGGGCGGACATCGACGGGTTACGGCGTACCTACTGGCACACGGCCGCCTTCGTCGCGGTGCTCACGTTCCCCATCTTCGCGCTGACCGGGCCCCTCGCCCCGACGACCACCGTCGTGCTCTTCGGGGCCCGGTATGCCGACGCAGGGATCGTTCTGGCCCTGCTGTCACTCGGCTACTACTTCAACGTCATGCTGGGCTTCAATGCGTACACCCTTCAGGTGTGCGAGCGGATCCGGTACCTCGTGGGCGTCAACGTGTTCGTGATGGCGCTCAATATCGGCTTGTGCTTCCTGCTGGCACCGCAGTACGCGGCCACCGGGGTGGCCGCAGCCAACTGCGCTGCCCTCGTGACGCAGAACCTCATGAGCCAGTGGGCGCTGCGGCGCAGCATGCAGACCGCATTCATCGACCGCAGCTGCGTTCGCTGCTACCTCGTCATCGTGGCCTGCTCGCTGGCGCTATGGGCCTTCCAGGTGCTGGTGGAGCCGGGCGTCGTGCTGTGCCTGCTCGCCGCCGGGGCGGCGTCGCTCATCGTCCTGTACGCCAGCCGCAGCTCGCTGGAGCTCACGGAGACGTTTCCCGAGCTGGCGCGCATACCCATCTTGGGACGGCTGCTGCGCTGAGCGCCTCCCCGCTGAGCGCCGCGCCCCCTACGCCTTCGGTGCGGAGCTCGTCACCCGCTGGCGGCCGACTCGAGCCAGGCGGGCAGATCCTCGTACCCGTGGTCCTTGAGCGCTCTGGCCGTGGCGGCGTTGGAGGTCCGGTAGAGCCCTTCGACGTGTCGCCTCATCTCGGGCTCGAGTGTCTCGGGCAGCTCGGCTGCGTTGATCCGCTCATAGATGCGGCGAACCGGCCGCTTCACTCCCGCGGGGACCAAGCCCAGCCGCTCCGTCGACCGCTTCACCGAGAACACCGCCTTGGCCAGGCGGGGACTGCGGGCGTGCTTGGTGGTGTTACGCGGAGCCAGGTCGAGGTCCGGAGCGAAGTCGCCGATCCCCAGCCAGCCGAACACCTGCGACATCACGCGGGTCGGATCGCGCGCCAGATCCTCGGCGAAGACCACCCTGATGTCGTCCCCGAATGCGTCGAGCCACAGTCGGACGTAGTTCTCGTAGAAACCGATGTACAGGCCGTGGAGGTGGTCGCGCGGGACCAGATCGCTACCGTCGCGGGCTCTGCTTTCGCATGCCTTCAGGTACTCGGGGAAGGACTGCAGCCCGGTGATGTTGCCCAGGGTCCGCTGGAACGTGTACGCCGACCAGAGCCGATCCACGGGGTTGCGCAGCGACAGGATGATCTTCGGCTTTGCGAGGATGTCCTGCACCGCCGCTATGACCGGGCTGCCACCGTAGGAGTAGGTCGGCGTTGCCTCGACGGCATAGCGCTCCCCGTCGCACTGAGCGAAGTGCTTCATGTAGGACTCGACGGGCGGCGGCGCACCGCTGTGGCGCTGAGGGTTGTAGTAGTTGAAGTAGCCCACCTCCTTCTCATCGGCACCGCAGATCTCGCCGTGCTGTGTCAGATAGGCGAACAGCGAGCCCGTGCCAGCCTTGGGAACTCCGACCACCAGAAGGTTGGGAAGCCGTCCGGCACCGGGGCGCTTCACGTCCATGACGTCACTCCTCCTCGTGGCCGGCGGTACGTAGCCGATAGCCGTAGCGCAGCATCAGCGGCAGCGTTGCGAGCTCCACGAGGCGCTGGTCGCGGCGGGCCATCGAGCTGCGCCACTCGTCGTCGGGCCGAATGGTCACCGAGCCGGTCACGAACCGGCTCGGGTTGCCCGCGACGATGTGGTTCGGGTGGAGCAGAACCGTGTCCCGGCTCTCGAACGGCGGGTGCTCCCCTGACTCGCCGAGCATCGACAAGATGGACTCGACCGCCGGCCGGGGGTCTCGGGCGAAGTCCTCGTACCGCAGGAACAGCCAGCGGTCTTCGGGGAGGCGCCGACGCAGCGCCGCGGCCGAGAGGCTGTTGTCGACCCAGCGTCGGACGGTGGAGGGCAGGCTGCGGGTCCCCATCGTCCGGGTATGACCTTCGACGGAGAACGTCTTGGACCGCCTCCACGAGTGGACCACGGCACGAGGGTCACGGACCAGGTGGAGGACATAGTGGTCGACGTCCTCGAGGCCCGCGAAGACCGCTGCGTCCTGAGGGCGCTTCGAGGTGTCGACGATCACCCGTGCTGCCGACTGCTCCGCGAATGCACGGGTGGCCGCGGCGGTGTACCTGCGCACCTCTTGCAGGGCTGCCCAGTCTCGAGCGCCACCGTCGGCGCTGTGGAGCAGGCGCAGCCGGTTGCGGTGCTTGTTGAGCTCGCCGAGAGCCACCATGATCTGCTGCGCCAGGTTGACCTGCTCGTCGGAGTCCGCCGTCTGCAGGGTCTTGGTCAGGACCGGCCCCCACACTTCGCACTGCGCCGGAAGTGCCCCGCACCCGCACGGACGCCGGGCGACGACCCCACGCTCCCACAGCCAGCGCAGCTCACCGGCGCTCGCAAAACCTGCGAACTCACCCAGAATGCTGGCCAGCACGGTGGTCCCGCTACGGCCGGCCCCGACGATCGACAGCACTTTGAGGGGCTGGGCCGCGGCCGTCATGTGGGTCCTTTCCAGGGCACGGTCGGCGGCAGAGGACCGCCCTAACTACGGCATATCATGTCAGGATGGTCAAGCCGTCATCGAATCCGAGCGCGCCTGCGTCGCATCGTCGCCCCTCGGGTTCCAAGGCGGCTGGAGGCAGGTCGCGGGCGCTGTTGGCGCTCGCCAGCGTCGTGGTGCTCGTCCTGGGTGGCGCCACCGTCGCCGCCGTCATCGGTGACGAGGACGACACCTCGCCGACCCCTCCTGGTCCTGCCACCACCAGCGCGTCGTCGACCGACTCTTCGCAGGATTCGCCTTCGGAGCCGCCTCGGACGTACCGGGCTTTCACCGACGACTCGTGGTGGAACACCCCGCTGCCGTACCAGGCACCCGATGACCCTGCCGAGAGCGAGATCCTCGACTACATGCGAACAGGGGTCGAGAGCGGGAACGGCTGCCTCATGTTGGCCGGTGCAGGGGACAGCCCCTGGGGGAACCCGATCTACTGGGCGCAGACCTCCGACCCGGAGTACAACCTGGAGGGGGTACGCGGAGACCGTCCTCCTGAGGTGGACAGCCTCCGCATCCCGGTCAGCGCCGAGCCCGCCTCCAACAACGACGGCCACATGAGCATCTACGACCTCGACAGGGGCTACGTGGTGGCGCTCACAGACGCCGAGTACGACGCCGACTCCGACGAGTGGTCGGCGTCCGGCGCCAGCGTCACCTACCTGCGGTCCAACGGACTGCACTCGGACCTGCCGGAGTCAGACGAGCCACGCAACGTGGGGAGCCACCGCGGCAACAACGGGGCGACGATGACCGTGTCGTGGGACATGGTTCAGGCCGGCTCCATACGCCACGTCCTCAAGGTCGCCGTCGGTCCCGAGGCGGCCGACCGTGCCGTCTTCCCGATGGTCGGCTCCGACGGTGACTACCACGGATCCGACCCGGGCGTCCCCCCGCAAGGGATACGACTGCGCATCAAGCCGTCGATCGACCTCGAAGAGCTCCAGCTGAACCCGCAGGCCTTCGTCATCGCACAGGCCCTCCAGCGTTACGGCTTCTACATCGGCGACTCGGGCGGGGTCACGGCTCTCAAGCTGGAGAACACCACCGCGGAGGGACGCGGACAGCTCTGGGACGTCTCGGCGTTCGACCTGTGCGGGCTCCCGTTCACGCCTGACTACTGGGATGTGATCGAGGAGGGCTACGACCCCAGCGGGTAGGCCTGGACGGCAAGGGGCCCGAGCCGCAGCAAGGTAACCGCAGCTGGCGAGAGGGCTAGCATGATCCGACCGAACGACGAGAGCTGGGAGACTTGATGGGGCAGGTGGTGCTCGGCGTCCTCCTCGCCCCCCTGCTGATCGCTGTGGCGCTGATGCTCATCCGCGAACCGCTGCGGCTGGCGCTGCCGGCCTACGCCGCCCTCATCCCCTTCGGTGGACGGATCGCGTTCGGTGCCTCACCCTACGCGTCGCTGTCGTCCATCCTCGGCCTGATCCTCGGCATCGGCCTCATCCTTCAGCTGATGAGCGCCCGCCGAGCCGCGGTCCAGTTGAGCCCCACCGTGCCGATCTGGCTGCTCCTACTGGCGACCGCGGGGGCCACCGCGACCTGGAGCATCGCTCCGCAGGCCACCGTCGGAGGATTCTTCATCCTGGGCAGCCTGGTCCTCGTCTACGTCCTGATCTCGCTGTCGAGAGCGGACCGGCAGATCCTCCGGCGAACTGAGACCGCCCTGGTCACCGGGGGCGTAGCGGCCGCCTGCTACGGGGTGACGCAGTTGCTGTTCCTGGGCGGCTTCCCCTCCGACGTGCCCGGCGTCGGCCCGGCGCCGGACGGACGGTTCGGCAACGACCTGCTGGGGCCCGACAACCAAGCGGTCGCACTGCTCCTGCCGCTCGTGATATCGCTCACTCGGTCTCACTCAGCGCGCACAAGCACCGCACGGCTCGCCTACACCGCCAGCGCCGTGCTGCTGCTGGGAGGCGTCCTCATGACCGGGTCCCGCGGTGGGATCCTGGCGGCCATCGTTGCCGGCGTCGCGCTGCTGTTCGCGGCCCCGCGCGAAAGCAGGACGCGCCTGCTCGTGTACGGCGCGGTCGGCCTGGTTGTCGCGGGGATCGTGTGGATCTACCACCCTCTCGGCATCGCGAACCGTACGACCGAGACGGCGACGTCGAGCTCCGGTCGCACCGACATCTGGCAGGTCGGCCTGGCGGCTTGCCCCCAGTACTGCACGGTCGGTTCCGGGTGGTCCACCTTCCCCGACGTCTACGCAGAGACCCAGGCCACCGTGCCGGGCGCGAAGGTGCTCGTCGGCAAAGGCGGCTCCTACCAGCCTCACAACGTGTGGCTGTTGATCGCCGTCGAGCTTGGTATCCCCGGTCTGCTCTTGTTCGGAGCCGGTGTGGCAACGACCTTCTACGAGGCGCTGCGCCTGCCCAACAGCCTGCGCGGTCCACCGATGGCCGGACTCCTGGGGACGCTGTTCGCGGCGTTCTTCCTGTCCAACCTGGAGTTCAAGTTCTTCTGGATGGCGTTCATCATGGTTGCCCTCTCACGGAACCTGGTGGAGGCTGAGCTCGAGGATGAGGGATCGGTGACGACCGGACCTGCAGCGGCCCAGCCGTCACGGTTCGGCCCACACGGCGCCACCGCCGACTCCATCAGGTAGAGGCACCAAGGGGGGCCGGTCGGTCTGTCAGGACCCGCCAACCGCCGTGCTCGTCGACCCCGACGAACCTGCTCGGTCGAAGGGGAACACCCCTGCTGGCGACGACCCACCTGAAGGGTCTGCCGGCGTCTCGCGAGGCTGGGGGTTGGGGCGACGACGGGTCGAGAACCACGGCGCCTTGTCGACCAGGACCAGCCCCGCAGGGCCACCGGTCAGGTACTGCGACGCGGTCTGCTCCAGTGACCGCATGCTCACCCCCCTGGGTACGACCAGCAGGGTCAACGCTGACGCTGGGAGCCTAGCCACCGCATCTGTCGGCCCGTCGGCGACGACGAACTGCATGCGACGCGCTCCGCCGGCAGCAGCGGTTCCGTCCGGGCGGACACCACTTGCCTCTGCGGGGGGAGCGCCAGCGCTCCGCATCACTCGACCGAACCTCGCGAGGTAGCGTTCGATCGCCGAGCCAACCTGGCGCAGCTGTGGGACAGACTCGCGAGCACTCGTGAGCATCACTTGCTCCGACGAGCTGGCCAGCAAGCGCCGGCACAGCGCTGCCACACCCATCAAGTCCCCATCGTCGCCGCTCTTGGAGTCGCGGGGAAGCGTCACCGAGCCGAGCACCGGAGCGCCGGCGACACGCTGGGCACTGGCTGCGTCGATCACCGGCCGACGCATGATCAGCAACAAGGCCACAGCGCCGATGCCTGCCAACGCACCTGCGAGCAGGCCGATGGCGATGGACAGCAGGCCACCACCGAGCGTCGGGGTCGGCTGCTCAGGCGCGTCCGCCTTGCGATGGACGACGAACTCGCCTACTGCGGCGACGCTCGGCTTGCTCGGGTTGCTGTACTTGTTCAGCTCGATCGTGAAGGCGGCAGCGGCGGTGTTGGCGGCACGCTGGGCATCCTCGGCTGAGTCGCCGTGCCCGACAACCTCGAAGACGATGTTGTCCTGTGCCGCGACGAGCTCGGCCCGCTGGGGCACCACGGAGGCGCCTGCGTCGAGCTCGAACTCTCTCCGGAGGGCGTTCTCCACCGCGCCGTTGCCGAAGACCGACTCGCCCAGGCGTGGAAGGGGATCCAGATTCGTCAGCCTGAGCTCTTTCTTCGGCCCCACCTGAGCCTCGGCGTCGTAGACCTCGGCGCCTCGGCTCAGTACCAACGGCACCACGACGCCCAGGGCGACGACGAACAGGAGAACGAGCCAGGCATAGCGCCGCAGCCCCCATCCCAATGTGCTCAGGACGTCGGCGCCCTCGTTCATCGATGATCCTCTCGTTGTGTCGGCCAAGTGTAAGGGGACCTGTGAGGAGGGCCCGAGATGCTCGACCGGTGGCTCTCGTGGTCAGCCCACGGCATAAGCGCCGTAGGGCAAGGTGCCGGGCTCCTCGGACGAGAACCCCTGACAGCTCGAAGTGTCCGCGAAGTCCAGCTGGTCAGCCGGGATGTTGCCGGGTCCGCCGACGACCTCCTCCGCGAATGGTCGCAGGAACACACGGTCCCCATTACCGAGGTTCTGTGTCACGACGTTGTCGGCGTCCTGCGGCTCGTTCCACCGGACCAGCACTCCTGCCGAGGGTCCCGCGAGGATGTTGCGAGTGACGGACAGCCCCGAGGTGTCTCCGGCGACCGCGATCGCTGATCTCGCGCCGTAGACGGTGTTGAACTCGAAGGTGACATCGGTCGCTCCTCCGCGAGCGGAGCCGATGGCTACGTTGTGGGGGCCGGGTGCATCGAACATGACATTGCGGCTCACGACGCCGGGGCCGGCGTCACGCATGGCGCCGATCGTGAGGTTGCTGCTGCGAACGACGTCAGTCGGTGGCCGGACGTCGTGGAGGCAGTTGCCGGTGACGGACCACTTCGTCGGCTCTCCCCGTCCGTAGCCGGTCACGAGCATGTTGGTCGATCCTCGCGATCCCCAGACTTCGCTGTTCTGCCAGGTCCATCCCTCGCCTCCGGTGATCTTGACCAGGGGCCGGTTCGTCGACGCAACCGTCTCGTTCGCCGTCACGTTGATGCCGTCGATGGTCCAGTACGACGGCTGGCGCACCCAGAAGAGACCCTGCACGATCACCCGTTCGCCGGGGTAGGCCATCATGACGATGGGTCTGGCCTTGGTGGTCGGCTCGACGTGCACCTGGAACACGTCTTCGCGGTAGACGCCGCCGCGGACATAGAGGAGCTGGTCCGGACGCATGGCGGGCAGGGCTCGGCGCAGCGTCCGCCACGGCTGGCTCTCGGTGCCGGGCCAGTTGTCCCGACCGTCCGGGCTCACGTACCGCACGGAGCTCATGTCGGTCGCAACCGGCGAGGTCGACTCCTTGGTCTGGGCTGAGCGCGCCCCAGAGTCGCATGCGCCCACCGCGATGGCGGCCAGCAGAGCGAGCGCCGCCCGTCGACCCCGGTCGGCGACATAGGTGCCCAGGCGGTTCATGGCATGCGGCCGCCTACCGGCTCTTCGGTGACTGAGCTGCTTGTCATCCTGGCGCGGCCATCCCGTACCAACGAGCGCCCACCAGCCACCAGGGCGGCCGCCACCTTGCCCCTGCTCTTCCACGTTGCCTGCACCACGTCAACCGCGAAGGGGACTGGGTCGCGGCGTGACCAGATGGCATGAGCCTTCGGTCCGCGCAGGGACCGGGCCCACTCCGCCCACGACAGCTCACCTCGCCGGTGCGCCACCACCGCTGCTTGCGCGTCGCGGCGCAGGTCCAGCCACTTTGTACCGACGTAGCGCTGTTCGCGGGCGGCCGGAAGAGGGAGCCCAGCTGCATCGCAGTAGGCGGTGTAGACCAGCTCGACCCCGCCCGCCTCAGCGATCGCCGAGCGGCCCGTCGGGCGACCAACGTTCGGCTCGATGATGAGCAGGCGCCCGCTGTGCACGTCGCGCTTCATCTCGAGGTAGGCAAGGCCTTGGAACCCCACCTCACCGAACAGCCGCAGGGTCGCCTCGAGCACCTCGTCGTTGCGGCACTCCTCACCCGAAGCACTGGTGCCGATCTCGGGTGGCCACTGCCGCACCTTGCGCGCCACGAACGTCACCAGGGCCTGGCCCCGCGAGTCGAAGTAGGCGTTGCAGGAGTAGAGGCCGTCCTCGCCTCCCCGCACCCATTGCTGGGCGAGCAACACCGGAGCCCACGAGCTCACCCGGTCGTAGACCGCCAGGAACTCGTCGGCGTTGTCGACGGCGTATCCCTTCGCGCTCGTGTTCTTCTCCCACTCCGCGGACTTCACGGGTGGCTTGAGCACGCACGGGTAGGTCATGTCGTCGGCAACCTGCTCAGCATCAAGCCGAGTGGACAGCAGCTCCGTCCGCGGCACCGGGAGCGCCGTGTCCCGGGCGTGGCGGGCGAAGCTGACCTTGTCCATCAGCAGCTGCACGACGGGGTCCGGGGCCAGCGGCAGGACGAAATGATCCGCCAGTGTCACTCGAGCGCGCGACAGCGTGGACACGCTGGCGTCGGTACACGGCAGCAGGACCGATCTGCCGCCGATGCGGCGTCCGAGGGCCTGCAGCGTGTGGACCAGCTCATCACCGGACAAGGGGGACTGAAGCACCTCGACGCAGGCGTTGGTCCGGGCGCCCCAGTGGCGGCGATCGGCTGCCACACCCACGACGGGCACCCCTCGGTCGGCCAGGATGCGCGCGGTCTGAAGCCCCGTGATGCTGTCCAGCCCGATCACGACAGCGGCCGGTGAGCTCCTCGACCCGAGCTGCTGCGGGACGTCGGAGCTACGCGGGATCATCGGCCTCCTCGGCCTCTATGGTCTCGCGGGTGTGGACGAGCTCGAAGATGTGGTCGACCTTGGCGATGTGGGGGTCCGTAGCCGCCGGCTTGCCTTCGGCCTTGAGCGTCCGCAACGTCTCTTCCATGGCTTGGACGGAGGCGCGCATCGGCTGGTTCGCCAAGATCACCATGGAGAAGCCCTTGTCGTACAGCTGGTCCGCGGTGTAGTCGGGGAACAGCGTGGGCACGGCGACCAGGGGAACCGAGAGGCCGGTCTTGTGCCACTCCTCGAGGAATCCCTCGATCTCGCTCAGGCTCTTGTCCTTGGAGTGGATCAAGATGGCGTCGGCTCCGGCCTCGGCGTAGGCGACGGCGCGTTCGATGGCAGCCGCCACGCCGTGTCCGGCGATCAGCGCCTCCACCCTCGCGATGATCACGAACAGGGGGGACTCCTGAGCCGCCTTGGCGGCGCGAAGCCGACGTGCCTGTTCCTTGGTCTCCACGAGCTCGCGCTTCGACGCGCCCTGGTAGAGGCTGTTGCGCTTCGGGAACAAGTTGTCCTCGATGCAGATCGCCGCGACACCCGCACGGTCGAACTCGATCGTGGTCCGGACCACGTTGCTGAGGCCGCCGTAGCCGTTGTCGCAGTCGACGACAACGGGAAGGTCGGTGACCCCCTCGATCCGACGGGTCACGTCGAGGGTCTCGCTCATCGTGATGAGGTTGAGGTCCGGCACGCCGTAAGCCATGACCGAGACGCCGAAGCCACTCACCCACACGGCGTCGAAGCCGTGATTGTCGATGAGCCGGGCGCTCATGGCGTCATGGGCACCGACCGCGACGACAGCGCTCGTGCCGGCGAGCCCCTCCCGCAGCTGGGCTCGCTTGCGGTCAGCGCGTCCGGCTGATTGGTCAGGCGACGTGTTCAAGGTCGGTCTCCTCCTCGTCGAGCCGTCCTTCAGTGAAGGCTCGTAGTAGTTCGGTCACTCGCTCGCCGATGAGGCGCTGCGAGTCCAGGGCCATCGCCCCGATATGTGGCGTCATGACGACGGTGTCCAGCTCGGCGAAGCGAGACACCACGCCCTCGCCTTCCTCCTCATGCACGTCCAAGCCTGCGCCGGCCACGGTCGACCCGGTGGTGAGCTCGTCGTACAACGCCTTCTCGTCGACGACTCCGCCACGTGCCATGTTGATCAGCAGCGACCCCGGCCGCATCGCTGACAGCACCGAGGCGTCGATGAGGTGGTGAGTCGTCTCATCGAGGGGGACATGGACGCACAAGAAGTCGGCTTCGGCCACCACTTGGTCGAAGCCGGTCAACGCTATTCCGCGTTCCTTCAGCTGCCCGGCGATGGCGTCGCTCGGGTTGCCTACGCACCCTAGGACCCGCATGCCCCACGCCGCGCCCATCTGCCCGACCAGACCGCCGATGTTGCCGGCACCGACGATGCCGAGAGTCTTGCCGGTGAGCAGCGCTCCGCCGAGCTGCGGCTTGGGCCAGTGTCCCTGGCGGATCAACCTGTCCGCCAGCGCGACCTTGCGGGCCAGGGACAGCAGCAGTGCGAAGGTGAACTCGGCCACCGGCGGGGCCGACATGCCGGGTACCCGCACGACCCGAATGCCGTGCTCGTGGGCGTAGTCGACATCGATGTTGTCCAGGCCGGAGCCGGCACGCAGCAGGAGCCGAAGGTCGCGCGCCTGCGACAAGACGTCGGCCGAGAACGAGACACCGCTCCGCAGCACCGCGACCTCACGGTCGGCCAGCGCTTGCTGCAGCTCGAAGGGGCTGACCCCGACTGCCAGCCGGACATCGTGGTCGCGCTCGAGGGCCACCACCGTCTGCGGGTCGATGGGGCTGGCGATGAGGATCTTCACGCGGACAGGGCCTTCCAGTGGGTACGGATGCATTCGGCGACCTCAGAGCACACGGCGTCCAGGGGTCGGGTGGCGTCGATGACGACGAAGGAGGGGACGACGTCACGCAGACCGAGATACTGCTGTCTGCGTTGTTCGAGCCACTCGGGGCTCGCCTCGGGCTTGCGCGCATACAGGACATCGGATGGGGCATCAAGGCAGATGACCAGCCCCGGCTTGGGGTAGACGTGCTGCAGCATCCAGCCGTGCACCCGGGCGACCAAGCCTCGCCGCACGCCCTGCGCCGTGATGTCGGTGTGGTAGTAGTCGGCAAAGAAGTGCCGGTCGAAGATGACGATGTATCCGCGAGCCGAGTACACGGTGGCCACCAGCTGTCGCAACCATTCCTCGCCCATCCACACTGTCAGTCGGGCGCTGTCGCGCGCGGAGCGTCTCCAGTCAGCGGGTCGGCTCGACTCCCCACCCGCCGGCGAGGTGCTGAGCCTGCTGGCGACGAGATCTGGCCGGCCCCCTCGAGCCCGCTTGGCGGCAAGGAGGAGTCGTGTGGTGGGCAGCATGAGCGAGCTGGCTTCGAGATTGACGCCCATGTAGATGGTCTTCACCGGAGCAGGCAGCGCCGCAGTTCTCAGCGACGCGCTGACCGTGCTCTTGCCAGCACCGTCGGCACCCACGAGAGCCACGGTGAGCCGTGCCCGCCGAGGTCCGCGCGACGACGGCGATGTCGGTTCCAAGACCATGTCCAATCTGTTCAGTGTTGCGTCGATGGCGCGTGCTGATCACGCGGGGCTCGTGCGGTCGCACGCGCCCGCTCCGGCTTTCAACCGGTGCTGCTTGCTACCCGTGCCGTCTCACAGCGGCGCCTTGGCGACGCCCCGAGCGGCCGACAGTACTGCGCGGCCCAGCTCGGCGATGTCGCAAGGGTAGGGGTGGGAGACTTTCGCCGCCGGCCGCTCGGCGAGGATCTTGTGCAGCAGCTCGCTCTCCAGCGCCTCGGCAGTCTCGATCGTCGCGCTACGGCGTTCCGGGAACGCATACCTGAACTGCGTGTAGCACGCCATCACATCGGTTCGCTCGTCGGCCAGTGAGGCTGCCATCCGCCCGGCCACCTCGGTCGGGCCGGCGTCCTCCACGACGATGTCGGCTGACTCCGAGCTGAGGACAAGGACCACGGCGTCCAGTGAGCCGCGCAGGCTGATGGCCTCGGGACCGAACAGGTCAGCCGGCGGAATCTGCACGTAGGCCTGCCGCGCGACGATCGGCGCGCCCTTGCGGAACAACGCCCCCCCGGGTACGGCGGATGTGGCCGCCGCGTTGGTGAGTGCAGCAGCGCTCTTCCAGGCGGACAGCCGGGTGCGCTCAGCCCGGGTCCGGGACGCGAGAATCTCTGGCATCTGATCCAGATGCCAGGCCCAGAGCCGAATCGGCTCGGGCACGCCAAGCATGCTGCCGTCCCCGGGGAGGTAAACCCACTCGTCACCGACGTAGGACGCGCCTTGTCTCATGCACGCGAGCAGGCTCTCGGTCTTGCCGCTCTTGGCCCAGCCCGTGACGAGCACGCCCAGGGAGTCCAGGACGAAAGCGGAGGCGTGCAGCGGCAGAACGCCCTTGTCCAAGGCCGTGAGGTTGATGATCGCTAGCAGGTGCGGGACCGCTGGCAGGGCACGCTCACAGACGATCTCTGGACGGCTGCCGACGTGTTCGAACGGAATGAGGGCACGGGCAGGGGTGTTTGCCTTGCCTTGGAGCACGAAGAAGCCGTCCTCGTTGAAACCCGTCTGACCGAGGCCGACGTAGTGCAAAGGCCCTGTTGCAATGGTGTCGACGAAGCGCACGACGATATCGGGATCACGGGTCAATGTCGCGCGCAGCGGACCGAGCTGTCGCTCCACTTTCGCGATATCGCTTCGCGTGGCGTCGATGAGCCGAATTCCGACGATGCCGTGCAAGTCGAATTCAACGGAGGTCGTGTCAGGCATGAGTGTTGTGGTAACGGACCGAAAGGTCAGCTACCCCTCCCGCCGACAGCCTGGGCAATGGTCTGCAGGATGATCTTGATATCCATCCACAACGACCAGTTCTCGATGTAGTAGTTGTCGAACGTCGCCCGGTCGGCAATATCGGTGTCCCCGCGCAGCCCGTTGACCTGTGCCCAGCCGGTCAAGCCGACTGGCACCCGGTGGCGAGCGATGTAGCGAGGGAACCGCTCTGCGAACTCGTCCACGAACAGCGGCCGCTCGGGTCTCGGTCCCACCAGGCTCATGTCGCCACGCACGACGTTCCAGAGCTGAGGAAGCTCGTCGAGGGAGAGGTTGCGCAGGGTGCGTCCGACCCGCCCGAGGCGCGGGTCAGCGGCGATGCTCCACCGCTGCGCCGACTCGTTCTCGTCCGCGGGCTTCAGGGACCGGAACTTGTAGATGGTGAAGCGCTTGCCGTCCAGGCCGACCCGCTCCTGCTTGAAGATGACGCCCGGTCCGCCTTCGAAGCGGACGGCGAGTGCGCAGAGGGCGAGAACCGGGCTCAACACCACCAGGCCGACGCTCGCCAGCACCAGGTCGAAGACTCGCTTGATCCGCCAGGTGAGCGTTCGGTAGGAGGCCCGCGTCAGCCGGGTCAGCGGCAGACCCCAGATCAGCTCGGTGTTCTTTCCTGCCCCGTGCAGCTCATAGAGTCGCGGGACGAAGAAGATCTCGCAGGAGAGCCGGTCGCAGGTACGCAGCATGTCGACCATGACCGATTCGCGCGATGTCGTGAAGGCGACGATGACGGTGTGGATCCGGTGCTCGACCAGCTGGTGTGTCAGTCCTCTGGTGCCGCCCAGCAGAGGGATGTGCCTCTCCGAGCCAGGCACGAGGGGCTCGTCGTCAATGAAGCCCACGGGGGTGAGGCCGTACTCGGGGTGGTCGAGCAAAGCCTCGGCAAGCTGGTTGCCTACGTGACCACACCCGACAATCAAGGTCGGGTGACCGGTTCCAGCCGTCTTGCGATGGTTGCGCAACAGCGGATAAGCCACGGCCCGCCCTACACATGCCGCGGTGATGAACAGCAGCGACGCGTAGATCGGATTGGGACTCTGTGCCTTGAACAAGACGGCGCTGACCGACGTCGTGATCGCACCGGCGACCAATGCCCGTCCCGCGAGCCCTGGCAGCTCGTCAAGGAGCGACGGCGAGACGCGCGCCCGGTAGTGCCCGCCCACTGCATTGAAGGACAAGATCAGGACGGCCAGCACCGCCGCTGACCGGAAGCTCACTGCTGGCACCACGAGGGTCAAGGCGATGATGTCGATGATGATGGCAACAGGAACGATGTCGGTGCCCAGCGACCCGATACGACGACCACCCTGCGCGTCGCGCGGCGGGCCCACTCGCGCGTAGAGCGGCGAGCCAGTCGGGGTCACCGCCTGGGTACGGCGGGTGACCAGATTGCCGACCGACACAAATCCTCCAACTTTTTTCAGACTCTGACCCACAGCAACAAACCAACTACGCAGCGCTATAATGGCTCCGCAATAGCAGAACTGTCCATACACCGACAAGGTGTAGGTACCGGACACCTCGCCCTCGCTGCTTTATACACTAGGTAACTAACCACTGACTCTCTGTACGCGAGATGCCAGCGGTCCCGAGTCATGAACGACTCTCCGAGCGATTGGTTACGTGCGACTTCGACGTGGGTCGTGGCCCACGGCGATCATGCCTGCGGGCGGCTCCACGCCGCCGGAATCCGCATTCCTCGCACGCTCAATTGCGCTTGCAAGCGCACATTGTACGGTCGATAGAACTCGGTCATTCTTGCCCTTTCGGCGGTGGTCATCGATTCTGCCGCAGGTGCCCTATTGACCGCGTAGTACATACTTCTCAGCGACCGCTTCATCGCCGAATGGCGATGGAAGAACGCCTCGCCACGGCGGTTGAGCGCTACTGCCGCTTGCTGGAATACCTTGTTGCGATATTGCTCGGTCTTGTTATCCACGGGGAATTGATGGTCGTCGAAGACGGTCGCGTCGATATCGAGCCAAGTGCAAAGGTCTGTCATTGTCTGGCGGGGGTCGGCCGCGACGTCATCGAAGAACAATGTCCGTAGCCGGTCGCCGAACTCGTCCGCCCACTCCTCGAACCACCGCGCGTAGCAACCGCCGCCCAAGCCCCAGAAGGGCTGGTGCTCGACGTCTGCGTCAACGCCGGCCTCATGCAGCTCCTCGCACCGGTCCAGATAGGCAGTGAAGGTCATGTCCTTGGGGATACGGGTCCGGCTCTTGACGAACTGGAACCATGACCAGCAGCGCTCCTCCGGTTCGCGCAGACTCACTACTGCGCGCACTCCGGGGCAGGTCTCGCGCAGGCCTCGCGCCAGTGCTCGACCGCCATAGAAGTACCCCGGAGTCGCCTCAACCGCATACCTCTGCATCGAGCAGCCCCGGAAGTGCGCTGCATAGTCCTCAAGTGGGCCTGGGGCCTCCCCATATCGCAGCGGACTGAAGTACCGAAGCTCCTTGACGTCGGACCCACACACATCGGGATGGCTGCTCAGGTAGTTGAAGAGCGACGTGGTACCGGCCTTGCTGACACCGACGATGACGAGGTTGGGCAGCCGTGGCGCTGAGCCATCGGCGGGAGCGGTCACGGACGTCCTTTCGGTGAGCGAGCGGTTTCGGAGGCCGGCCTACGTGGTCGAGCAGTCTCCCACGGGCTAGCCGGTGGGATCACGCAGTACGTTCCAGACCTCGCGGAGGTCTTTCACGGAGCGGCCGTGCTGCACCTTGCGCAGTGCATCGCTCAGCCGCACCGCCTTGCGGGAGCGAACTCGGCCGAGGACCTCTTCGAGGTGAGCTACTCGCTCGGCGAGCTCCTCGGGCCGGGCGTCGAGGGGCAGCGTCGGCGCGGGGACCTCGAAGCTCACCCTGCTGTCCCAGTCACTGCGTCGGTGACGTAGGTCGTCGCCTGTCGGGAGCCACGACCGGTCTGAGCCGGGTGGTGGGAACCGTCCGCGGGTCAAGGCGCTGGTCGGCTCATACCCGAAGAACCCAGCAAGCGGTGCTGTCGACTCGAGTGCGGCATAGTCGGCCGGCGTCGCGGTGCTCGACCAGCTCTCGGCCCGGCGGGCATCGAGCGGGTCACGGGTGATCGTGCTGCCGTCGGAAGCGCGCGGCGCCCCCTTGTCCTGCTGCACCCGGTGGTGCTCCAGCAGCGCACCGGACCACGGCTCGTCCAGGTATTCGACGAGCTCTCGCAGCACCGGCTCGGCTTCAGCGACGAGGTCCTCGTACCGGCAGGCCACGAAACGGGCTCCGAGGTCCGTCGCGGCGTTCACCATCTCGATATTGGTCGCCTGCCAGTACGCCAGCGCTTGTTCGAAGGTGTAGTGGAAGGACTTGCGCAGTGACACAGCAACGGCACCCGGGTGGCGCACGATGCCCACGAACACCGCATCGGGGAAGACCTGTGCCATGGCCGGCATGTGGGCTGTGTGGAAGGGGGTCTTCTCGCCCCATCGAGGCTTCCCCTGTCCGGCGGCGTGGCGCTCGAACATACCGCCGTAGAACTCGCGCAGGCGCGCATCGACCTCGTCCTCCGTCCAGTCCAACCGGCGGTACCACTGGTTGCCGTGTCGCCAGTTCGGTATCGACTTCATGGCCAGCAATCCGCCCATGAAGCCGGTCTCCTCCCCGACCGCGATGTTGGGGTGGCTGTCGAGGACGAGCCTGAGCATGGTGGAGCCCGAGCGCATCGAGCCGACCACGAAGATCGGGCCGGCCTTCGCCGGCGGCTCGATCGGGTCCCCGCTCACGAGCCTGACCCGCGGTGCAGTGCGCGCTGCGCCCGCTTCGCGAGGTCGTACCCGCGTCCGGTTCGCAGCGGTAGGTACGACCGGGCTGACTTGACCTGCAGGCTGCGCACGCTGTTGCCGTGGTAGATGCCTACGCGAGGGATCGCGTACGGCCCGCGACGCTCGGGGCCCTCGGGAAGTGTGAACGCCCAGGTGTAGCCGGCTTGTCGAGCAGCGGCACGCACCCCTTCGTCGTGCCGTCCGCGGGGATAGGCCAGCATGCGTACCGGTCGGTGGAGCAGTGACTCGAGGAGCTCGCGGCTGCTCCGAAGATCCTCGACGCACGCCTCGAAGGACAGCGACGTGAGGTCGACATGGGCATAGCTGTGCGACTGGAAGCTCACCCCCATGGACTGCATCTCGAGTACCTGTTGCTCGTCGAGCGTCGTGAGCTCGTAGTCAGGAGGCGTGTCCACCCAGTCCACCCGCTTGCCGCCCGCTGTCAGCGTCTGCGCCACCAGGAACACCGTCATCGGTAAGCGGTAACGGGCGACGACGGGCATCGCGTGCTCGTAAAGCCCCGCGAACCCGTCATCGAAGGTGAGCGCAGCCATGCCACGTGGCAGCCGACCCGAGCGGTCCAGCCGATCGACGGCCTCGTGCAGAGGGAGTACCTGCCGGGTATAGGCCAGCCAGTCACACTGAGCAGCGAACGCCTCAGGGTCCACAGCCAGCGGCGAGGTCCAGCGGGGCTCGATCGCGTGATAGCACAAGATGGTCATCGGCGTTCTCCCTGGACCTCGGCGTAGAGGGCCGAGACTGCGCGCGCGGTCACGGTACTGGAGAAGTGCTCGTCCACTCGAGCTCGAGATGCGGCACCGAACTGAGTCCGCATCGACGGGTCTGTCAGCAGAGGTCGCAGCGCGGCCGCGAGCTGCTCCGGGGACTGCTGCGGGACGACGTAGCCGGTCTTCCCGTCGACCACTGCCCGCGCCACGTCTCCCACATCGGTCGCGACGACCGGGAGCCCCGCAGCCATCGCCTCGAGCACCGACAGTGGCATGGCCTCCCACCACGACGGGAGGCAGAACACGTCGGCCTTGGCGTACGCAGCCGGCATCTCCTCTGGAGGCCGGGTGCCGAGCAGGGTCGCGTGTCCGTCGGCTGCCGCCAGCACCGGCACGGCAGCCGCCGGGCCTTCGTCGGGTGTTCCGCCAAGCAGCCACAGCTCGTGATCGACACCGCTGGTTCGAAGAGCTCGCGACGCGGAGATGAGATCGAGGACACCCTTGCGAGGCGTGAGGAGGCCGACATAGAGGATGCGCGGAGGGTCATGCGGAGGTTCCGGGAGCGAGTAGCTGGCGGCCTCGACACCGTTGTCTACGAGCCGCACCTTGTCGGGTCCGAGTGCCACCGACAGTGCTCGCTGCCCGGCCGTCCAGACGGCGACGACCCGGTGAGCGGGTCGCATGGCGAGCCGCATGACGCGCCGAGGCCGTGGGCTGGTGAGCCAGGTCTCGATGTTCCCGCCGTGAGCATGCACGATGACAGCGCATCCGCGGCTGCGCGCCGCCAAGGCGAGCAGCCCGGCGCGCAGCACCGTCACGGTGGGCGCGAGCGCGGAGTGGATATGGACGATGTCGTGGCCTCCGGCAGATCGCCAGACGCGGTAGGCGTCGAGGAGGGTGCGCACGACGTTGGCTACAGACGTCTCGCCACCTTGCGGAGTGCCGTGATGGGCGACGTTGAGAAAAGTCACATCGTGCTCGCGCGAGAGGTCGCCGAACCGCAGAGTGTCCAGGAAGCTGGGAATGCCCCCGCGGTCGGGTGCGCCTTTCCCGACGAGCAGTACCCGGCTCATCGAGCTGCCGAGAACCGGGCGGTCGCCCATGATCGCTGGCTGTGGGGCCGAGGGCGCAACACGAGCTCGTCTCCAATCGGACTGGAAGGCCGGCGTCTACAGCGCCGTTCACGCACGAAAGGGTAGCGTTTGTCCCGAACGGCGCATGTGCGGGATCTCGCTCACCACGTAAGCCCGAGCGACACGAGCCCGTTGGTAATGCCTTGTCGAGACATGAGAGTCGGCGTTCGATCCTCCGGAGTGACTCAGATGTCGCCCGCGGGAACTGATTGAGCAACCGCCAAGGCGGCGTACTGCTCATAGACAGCATCCGCACGGCGCAGCCGCGCCGCGGTACGCGGCTGCTCGAGCAGGGCTCGGAGCCGCTCCTTGCTTCGATCGCGAGAGGCAGATGGTCGCCCGACGTGTGTCTCGACCACTTCCCCCCGGCACTCGAGCCGATTCATCTCCTCGACCCTGGCGAAGGCCCGTGCCTGGTTCTCCTCCGTCGCCGCGTACGGCTGGAACGCGGTGCCGTAGCGGTTGTTCACGGCCTCGATGATCGATCCGAAGTCGCTCACCACCGTGTCGAACAGACCGACGATGAACCCGTCACGGACCGGCCAGGTCGTCGAGTAGAAGTCGAGGTACTCGATGAGCCCGTCATCGGGGGTCAAGGTGGGGCGCCTCACCAGGTACGACGCGACAGCATCGGCAGGCCGGCGGATCAGCACGATCGTCGGGAGCCCGAGCCGTACCGCCCGCAGGATGTGCGGGGCTCCGTGGAGGTGCCTGCCGATGTGGAGGTCGACGCCGTTGGCGACTTCGAAGGCCGCCACGCTGAACGTGTTCCCTGAGCGGAGGAACCCGTCGATCACGATCGCCGTGTCAGCCCGGGCCAGCGTGATGCGCTTGCTCGACCTGGCTGTCATCGCGGCGTCCCAGAGGTACGGCGTGCGGGCCAAGGGTCGTCTGGCGTGGTGACGCAGGCGATCCGCGGTCCGCTGCAGTCTCACCCGGTCACGGTACAGGTGCGCCCGAGCAGGGCTGCGGTCCGCCCACGTTCGGGTTCCGCGGTGACGACCGACTGCGTCGCCTGACTACGCTGGCTGTCCAATCCGGACCGACGACGCGTTGGAGGCAAGAGAAGGTGGACGTGGAGGATCTCGTCACCGTGGTGATCCCGGCGCTCAACGAAGAGCACTTCCTCGGCGACTGTCTGGACTCGGTCACCGCCCAGGATTATGGGACCCTCCAGATCGTCGTCGTGGACGGGGGTTCGAACGACCGAACGGTCGAGGTCATCGAGCAACACATGGCCGACGATCCGCGGATCGAGCTGGTGCGCAACCACCGGCCCAGGATCCCGTCGTCACTGAACCTCGCCCTGGAGCAAGCGCGAGGCAGGTGGCTGGTCCGCGTCGACGCCCATTCCACGGTTGGGCCCGACTACGTCCGTAGGGCGGTGGAGCGCCTTCGCGAGGACTCGTGGGGTGGCGTGGGCGGTCGCAAGGACGGCGTGGGACGTACCTCGGCCGGTCGGGCCATCGCGGCGGCGATGGGCAGCAGGTTCGGCGTGGGCAACTCGACGTACCACCACGGGACGACTGTCCAGGAGGTCGACCACCTCCCCTTCGGGGCATACCCGGTAGATGTGGTTCGCTCGGTCAATGGTTGGGACGAGGACCTGGTGGCCAACGAGGACTTCGAGTTCGACTACCGACTCCGCCAGGCGGGCCTGCGCTTGCTCTTCGACCCGGCCATGGTCATCCGCTGGCACTGCCGCCAGTCGATAGGCGACCTCTTCCGTCAGTACCAGCGCTACGGGCGCGGCAAGGTCGACGTCGTCCAGCGACATCCGGAGTCGATGAGTGTGCGGCATTTCGCTCCGCCGGCACTGGTGGTCTACCTCGCCTTCGCTGTGCTCGTCAATGTGCGGCGTCCCCGTCGCCTGCTTGCGCTGATCGCCCCTTACCTCGTCGCCGTCTCAGCCGCGTCGGTGCCCACCGGTCGCAAGCTCGAGTCGTGGGAGGACCGGGCGCACGTCCCGCTGGCGTTCATGGCCATGCACATCGGGTGGGGCCTCGGTTTCTGGTCCGGCGTGCGGTCCACGCTCACCAAGATGCTCCGGGCCTGACCAGCCCGAGCGGGTGTTCGTGACGGAGCCGCCGCGCTCCACCGCTGACCCCGACAGGGCCACATCCGAGGCGCACCCGCTTCCATGGCACAGCGACTTCGAGCAAGCCCAGGAGACTCAGCTGGACAGGGGCTCGTCCAGGTCGCTGGCGTGCCACAGGTAGTCCACCTGTTGCTGCTTGCGCATGATGACGTGTTCCAGCAGATGCTCAAGCGCCTCGCTGCGGGCTTCCTGCCCTGAATGCGGGATCACGGCGTGCAAGGCCGCGACCGCTTCCACCTCGTGCTCGAGGAGCGAGTTGAGCGCCTCGTCCGGCGAGGAGGATACGTCGACCTCCGTCGCGCTGATGGTGACCGACCCCCCGAGGGCGGACATCTTCTCGATCAGCTTGTAGGTGTCCTCGAGCTCCGCGAGAACGAACTCGCGCAGGCTCTGCTTGATGGCCGCACCCTCGACGCCCCTCAGCGTGCCGGCCATGACCGCCATGGTCAGGACAGTCTCGGCCTGCAGGCCGATGGCCCGGCCGAGCGTTTCATACACCTTCTGTGAGTCCATGGAGTCTGACACGGGAATCCTTTCGGGAGGTCAACCTGAGGGGAGGAATGGGACGCAGTCGACCATTGTGGTCGAAGCGCCGACGATCCGCTCGGCTCGATTTCATGCAACCCGTGCATCGAGCATCCGCGTGAACACACCGACCGACAGCGCGCCGGCGATCGCCAGTCCGGCCATGGTGACGGACAGGATCGCGAAATCCTTCAAGGAGCCTCCAGGGCGTACTCCGAACGCGATGAAGATGCCGGCCGACAGCAGCAGTCCTAGCGCTAGCGCCAATGTGGTGACGGCCTGACGTCGGACCGGCCGGTCGACGCCGAGCAGTGAGATCGCCGCCAGGACGAGGAGTCCCCACGCGAGGGTGACGGCGAGGGCACTGATGACATCGCTCGGGTAGTGCCACGATGTGACCACGACACCGACCCCAATGACGGCCACTGCCACGGACCCGCCGAGCTCCATGACCCATCGCGTCGAGCTGGGGAGAACCAGAAGCAGCGCGAGAACCAGCGATATCACCACGGTGACGTGTCCACTCGGCAAGGAGTTCTCGGTCCCGTAACCGAAATCTGGTCGGTCGAGGAGGACCCGCTTGAGTCCCTGGGTGCTCACGTTGGCCCCCGCGACGATGACGAAGGCTCCCGCTGCCAATTCCCATCGTTGGCGCAGGGCCGCGATCACGACACAGACGCACAGGACCAGCACGATGAGCCCCACCGTGACCAGTTGCAGTACTGAGCTCACCGTCTCGCGGATGAGCGGCCCCTGCCCGGTCCGTGTCACGACCATCTGGTCCAGGCGTTGCCCGGCTGAGCTCTGCACGAACAGGAGATACGCCGTGAACATCACAGCCAGGGACACGGTCATGAGCAACACAGCGCGCACTGCCGCGTTGGTGTCAGGTGTGCGCGCCATGCGTGCTGGTGCTGACGCACTACTGGCGGGCGGCAGGGTTGTCACGGTGAAGCCTTTCGGCATGTCGCTGGTCGGGCGGCCAAGCCTGCCTCATCGGGCTGAGAGATCACTGAGATGCACGTGGGTCGCGCTGCACGGTGCACCTGGTCCAGCGGCGGAGGCCGACACGAGTTCGTCTCGAGAGGGGGGTGCGGGCTTTGGCGGGTGCCCTACCACGATGATGGTCCGATGCTGCACGTGCAGAACAACCAGGAACAATCCCGTTACGAGCTGCTCGATGCCGACGAGGCTATCGGGGTGATGAGCTACACCGTGGACGGAGACACGCTGCGGATCACCCACACCGAGGTCGACCGTGCTCACCGTGGTCGCGGCCACGCCGAACAGCTCGTCCAGGAAGCCCTCGACGACATCCGTGACACCGAGATGTACGTGCAGCCGTTGTGCTCGTACGTCCGCCACTTCATCACCAGCCATCCCGAGTACGCGGATCTGGTGAAGGAGGCCTAAGTGGAGATCCTCCGCGACGTTGCGCTGTTCTTGCACCTAGTGGGTTTCGGCGCTCTCTTCGGCGGCGAGTTCGTCCAGCTGCGCGATGCCGACAAGGTCGTCAACTCCGCCATGCTGCACGGGGTGCTCACATCCGTACTGAGCGGCCTCTTGCTCGTCGGCGTCATCGAGGGTCTCGAGGAGCCGGTCGACCACGTCAAGATCGCCGTCAAGTTCGGCGTCGCGCTCGTCATCGCAGTGCTGTGCTGGGTGAACCGGGCTCGAGAGCGCGTACCGAACGGCCTCTTCTACGCCATCGTCCTGCTCACGGTGGCGAACGTCGCTATCGCTGTGTTCTGGTGACTCCGGTCGTCACAGCTTCTCTACCGGGGAGTACCGCAGCAGCAGCCGCTTGACCCCGGCCGAGCCGAAGTCGATCGAGGCGACTGCCTTGTCGGCAGCACCGTCGACCGTGACGACGGTGCCCATCCCGAACGTGTCGTGGACGACCCGATCACCCGGTTCCAGCGACGGCACAGGACGAGTGCCGGCGGTGGGCTTCGCCGCAGGTAGCGGGGCAGTGCGTCGAGCGGTGACGGTCCCGGCGCCGGGCGATACGTACCCGCCCGAAGCGGCATAGCGAGTCGACGCCGACGAGCTGCCCCAGGAGACCTGCGCGCTCTCGGTGCGCTTCCAGTCGACGAGCGTTGTGGGCAGTTCGTCCAGGAACCGTGAGGGTGGGTTGTGCTGAGGAGCCCCCCAGGCGGATCGAACCAGTGCACGAGACACATAGAGTCGCTGGCGGGCGCGAGTCAGGCCGACATAGGCGAGCCGGCGTTCCTCTTCCAGTTCGGGAGCGTCGCCGAGCGAGCGCGAGTGCGGGAAGATTCCGTCCTCGAGTCCGGTGAGGAACACCACCGGAAACTCCAGACCCTTGGCCGTATGCAGCGTCATCAGCGTGACCACCCCACCGGCGTCGTCGTCATCGGGGATCTGGTCGGAGTCGGCCACCAGGGCAACCCGCTCGAGGAACTCCGCGAGGGTCGCGCCGTCCCGCTCGTCGGCGAACTCTCGCGCGACGGCGACGAGCTCGCCCAGGTTCTCGACTCTCGTCTCGTCCTGGGGGTCGCTCGACGCCTCGAGCTCGGAGAGGTAGCCCGACTTGGTGAGAACCGCCTCGACGATCTCGTCGGGCCGGGCGCCGTCGACCACCTGCTGCGACAGGGACTCGATCAAGGCCACGAACGCTTCGATGTTCTTGAGCGATCGAGTGGCAATACCCGGGGCGTCCGCCGCGCTGACCAGAGCCTTCCAGAACGAGGTCTGAGAGCGCTGCGCCAGCAGGTCGACGCAGGCCTCTGCCCGGTCGCCGATGCCTCGCTTGGGCACGTTGAGGATCCTGCGCAGCGACACGGTGTCGTCGGGATTGACCAGCAGTCGAAGGTAGGCGAGGACGTCACGCACCTCGCGCCGCTCGTAGAACCGGACACCGCCGACGACCTTGTAGGGGAGTCCAACCCTGATGAACACCTCCTCGAAGACTCGGCTTTGGGCGTTGGTGCGGTAGAACACGGCCACCTCGCCAGGGCGGGCGAGGCTCTCGTCGGTCAAGCGGTCGATCTCCTCGGCGACGAACTGCGCCTCGTCGTGCTCGTTGTCGGCGACGTATCCGGTGATGAGCTCACCGTCGCCCGAGTCTGACCACAGGTTCTTGGCCTTGCGACCGGCGTTGCGGGAGATGACAGCGTTGGCGGCGTTGAGGATGTTCTGACTCGACCGGTAGTTCTGCTCGAGCATGACGGTCGTCGCGTTAGGGAAGTCCTCCTCGAACTGCAGGATGTTGCGGATGTTCGCTCCGCGGAAGGCGTAGATCGACTGGTCGGCATCGCCGACGACCATCAGCTCGGCCGGATCGGCGGCGGGCTCGTCCACGGCATCGGCTGATGGAACTCCAGGGCTACTCCCCACGAGGTCGCCATCAGCGGTTCGGCGTGGTGTGGAGACCCCGCACAGCTCTCGGATCAAGACGTACTGGGCGTGGTTGGTGTCCTGGTACTCGTCCACGAGGACATGGCGAAACCGTCGGCGGTACGTCTCGCGTACCTCTGGGAAGGCCTGGAAGAGGTGCACCGTCGTCATGATGAGGTCGTCGAAGTCCAGGGCGTTCGCTTCCCGTAGGCGAGCCTGGTACGAGGTGTAGCACTCGGCGAACGTGCGCTCCAGGTTGTTGGCTGCCTTGGCCGCGGCCGACTCGGGATCGAGCAGGTCGTTCTTGCAGGTGCTGACCCAGTTGAGGACAGCTCTCGGCGCGTAGCGCTTGGGGTCGAGGTCGAGGTCTCGGCACACCAACGTCATCAGGCGCCGGGCGTCAGCGTCGTCATAGATGGAGAAGTTGGACCCGTAGCCGAACCTGGCGATCTCCTTGCGGAGGATGCGTACGCACGAGGAGTGGAAGGTAGAGACCCACATGATCTTGGCGCGGCCCCCGACGAGTTCGTTGACCCGCTCCTTCATCTCGGCGGCGGCCTTGTTGGTGAAAGTGATCGCGAGGATCGAGCCGGGATGTGCTCCGCGCTGAGCGAGCAGCCAGGCGATTCGCCGGGTCAACACTCTCGTCTTGCCGGAGCCCGCCCCGGCAACCACGAGTAGGGCAGGTCCCTCATGTGTGACGGCGGCCTGCTGAGGCGCGTTGAGCCCGGCCAGGAGCTCGTCTGGCGTCGGCGTCGGGCGGCGTCGACGCGACGGCCCGTCCACCGGATCCGGTGCGGGTGCACGGTCGGGGTCGGCAAGCGCGGGCAGCGAGAACATCGCGGACATGGTGACGTTCATGCTACGTGTCCCCACCGACGTACCCGGGTCAGTGAGGTCGTGCCGTGCGAGTCAGTCAGGCTGTGCCGCGAGCGCGTGCTTTCCGTGCATGAGGGGGCTCCGTAAGCGCGTTCAGACCTGTGCCCTGAGCACGTCCCAGCCCTTCTGCATGCAGGGTTGAGAGGAATCAATGCCCGGGCGCGTGAGAAGCGAGGCTTGCCTTGTCAGTGAGGCTGTGCAGTGCGAATCGAGGCTGACGTTGCCTGCGGTTCGGTCGGGCTCAGCCGATCGGGGCCCCGTGGCTTTCGAGGTAGGGCCGCGGGTCCACACCTGTCGACAAGTCCGAGGCAAGCCGGTACTCGAGGTGCAGATGGGCGCCATACGCGTTACCGGTCTCGCCTACCCGCCCGAGCACAGCACCCTTGGCGACCTGCTGCCCGGTGCTCACGTCGAACGCGCTCAGGTGGCTGTACCAGACCTGGTCGCCGTTCTCGAGCTGGATACGGACCTGGTTGCCGTAGGCGCCGTCCCAGCCGACCTGGACGACAGTGGCGTCGGCGACCGCTACCACCGGAGTTCCGTAGGCGGTCGCGAAGTCGATACCGGTGTGATAGCCGGACGACCAGTACGGTCCAGCCTCGCCGAACCATACGGAGATGCGGTAACCACTCGTGGGGAGGACCCATCCGCTGCTGGCTATGCGTTCCGCCTCAGCGGCAGCCTGCCGGGCTCGCTCCGCCCGGCGGGCTGCCTGGCGCTCGAGGGCTTCGGCATAGAGGCGGGCGCGAGTGGAGACCTGCTTCAGCGATGCCTGTCGGCGCTCGGCTAGACGCTCGGTCTGGCGTTCGCTGGAGCTGGTCGAAGCCTCGGGGGCGTTGGGCCTCGAGCCAGGCGCGCTGACGGCCGGGGACTTGGCGCGGGAAGGTTCGCCCGCGGCCCGGTTGGCCGCGCGAGGCCTGGCGCCGGATCGGCTGATGACTGGGTCGATGCGGTCACCTATCGCTGCAACCAACGGCTGGGCCGTTGCGCCGACCTGAGCGGCCGACTGTTCGTCGGCACGAGGAGCGGGATCCGAGGCGTTGGCCACGAGGGCATGGCTCGCTACTCCTGCGCCGCTCGCCGTCAGCAGGAGCGCCAGGCCTCCCATGATGGTGGCGGGTCGCACCCGCGTCGAGGCAGCGCGGACGATCGAGAGCCGCTTTGAGCCAGTCGTATGCGAAGCCGGGGTTGCCGCCTTGGCACGTCGCCTACCGCCGGGGGTCGGCTTGAGGCGAGGAGGGGCATCGGATCGATGTGAAGGCACGGCTGAGACGGTCCTTCCGACGGCAGCAGGGGGCGCGGTGAGACAAACCTCGACAGTAACGGAGGTCGACGCCCATGGGAAATGCGCGGCAAGCGATACCGGAATCCGTGCGTGGGCAATGTGTAGTGTGACCGCAGCAGCAGCCTGCTCGATAGGGCTCCCCGTGACTCGCAGGCGGGGATATGGCCGACGCTGACGGCACGACATTCAGTTACCGTGCAGACCTCAGAAGGCGGTGAAAGGCTCCATGGCTCCGGTGCGGATAGTGATCGCAAAACCGGGTCTCGACGGACATGATCGAGGCGCCAAAGTCATCGCCCGCGCACTGCGTGATGCCGGCATGGAGGTCATCTATACCGGCCTTCACCAGACGCCGGAGCAGATAGTCCAGACCGCGATCCAAGAGGACGCCGACATCATCGGGTTGTCGGTCCTTTCGGGTGCCCACATGACGCTGTTCACAAAGGTCCTCGACCTTCTCCGCGAGCGCGACGCGACCGACATCGTGGTCTTCGGGGGTGGCATTATTCCGGAGGCCGACATTCCGCTGTTGGAGCACGCGGGAGTCGCTCGCATCTTTACCCCTGGTACCAAGACGCGCGACGTCGTCGACTGGGTGAACGCCGCGCTTACACCAGCCGACTGACGCTTCCGGCTCGGCTGCCTTTCCCTTCTCATCACGTGGCTCGGAAGGCTGCCGCTGGCCAGGAAGTCCGTCGCGGCGCAACGCACCCCGACCCGTCGCTCGTGGGTCGCAGTCAACGACACCCCTGACGCCGGCCGGCTGCCCCCGCCATTCCGGGCCCGCGACATCTAGCTGCGCGGTTGTCCGTGGGATCTGGCTGTGTGCTGGGCGCCTGTCGAGGGCCTGGAGGGCGTGGGAAATCCTTCCGTACGGGGGGTGGTGGGCTCACAGTCCGGAAGGTTTGAGGGCGTGTGGACAACGCTGGTGGTGGAAGTTCTGTGTCGGTGCCGAGGTCTAGTGTCGAACACATGTTCGATCGTGTTCCGGATGCGACGTTGGTCGCTGATCTGGCCGCAGCCGCCGCTGCCGCGGCGGCAGGGGCCACTCCCGCTTCCGCTACCGCGTCTGCGGTGCCTGCCGGCGACGTTGCGGCTGGTGTGGCGGCGGGGGTGATGGATGAGGTGGTCGGGTGGCAGCGGGTGGCTGGGTGGGTGGAGTGGCATCGGTTGGACGCGATGCGACGGTTCGAGGCGGCTCGGGTGGCGGCCGACTGTGACCTGGCTGGCGCGGACGACCCGGTGGGGGAGGTGTCGGGGAGTCGGCGGGCGGCGGTGGCGCGGCTGCGGGCGGGTTTGGCGCAGCAGGCGGGCCGGTTCGCGGCCGAGGAGGTGGCGCTGGCGTTGAACGTGTCGGTGCCGTCGGTGGACCGTCAGCTGGGGGTTGGCACGTGCTCTGCAAGAGGTGCATCCGCAGCTGGGTGAGGCGTTGCGGGCCGGTGAGGTGAGTGGGTTCGTGGTGTCGATGGTGGCCGCGGCGACGGCCCGGGTGGAGTCCGGGGCGCGGCGGCTGCTGGAGGCGGCGGTGACCGCTGATGCGGTTGAGGTGCCGGCAGGGGCGGCGATCTCGGCGGCGCGGGCGCGGGCGGCAGAGGCGGACCCGGACGCGGACGCTGCTGCGGCGCGGGCCGCGGCGGCGCGGCGGGTGTATCTGAAGCCGTTGGACGAC
>DASQEH010000114.1:0-69144 GCA_035633755.1 Nocardioidaceae bacterium
CCGCATCAACTCCGAGACCGGGATGATCTTGCGCACCGAGAAGTCGGTTCTCTTCGTCATCCCCTGGAACACCCACTGGATCGTCGGCACGACCGACACCGACTGGACGTTGCACAAGGCCCACCCTGCGGCCAGCCGCGCAGACATCGACTACATCCTCGAGCATGTCAACAGCGTGCTCGCGGTGCCACTGACGCACGACGACATCCAGGGCGTGTACGCCGGCCTCCGGCCACTGCTGTCCGGCGAGAACGAGTCGACGTCTCAGCTGTCACGCGAGCATGCCGTCGCGCGCCCGCAGCCCGGCCTGATCTCGATCGCCGGCGGCAAGTACACCACCTATCGGGTGATGGCCAAGGACGCCATCAACGCCGCCGTGCAGGATGTCTCCGCCGGCACACCTCCCAGCGTGACCGAGCACATTCCGCTGCTGGGGGCGGAGGGCTACCACGCCATGGTCAACTCGATCGAGAAGCTTGCCGAGCGGTGGCAGCTTCCGGTCTGGCGGATGCAGCGGCTCCTGGACCGCTACGGCTCTCTCACCGACGAGCTCCTCACGCTCGCGTCCGAGGACCCGTCACTGCTCGAGCCGCTGGCCGGCGCCGAGGAGTACCTGCGCGTCGAGATCGCCTACGCCGCCAGCCACGAGGGAGCCATGCACCTCGATGACATCTTGGCCCGGCGGACGAGGATCTCGATCGAGACCCCCGACCGCGGCACCGAGTCTGCCGACTCCACTGCGCGACTGGTAGCCCCCTATCTCGGCTGGGACGAGGAACGCATCGCCAACGAGGTGCAGGCGTACTCGGCTCGCGTCGAGGCCGAGCGGCGCTCGCAGATGCAGGATGACGACCTGGCTGCCGACGCCGCTCGGATCGCTGCTCCGGACACCCGCAAGGTTGCCGTCGGACGCGCGCTGGACTGACCTGCTCCGGCTCACGCCATCGCTTGCTCAGCCAGGCCGTCGACGTCTGCGGCAGCCTTCAGCAGTCAGTAGTGCCGGTGGGGCTTCTCGGTGCGGGTGGCGGTGTCCTTCGCCGAGTCCGGCTTCCCGTCGTCAGCTCCTCCGGCGAGCTTGGCTCTGCGCTTGGCCGACGCATACTGACCGTCGTGCTCGAACGTCACGTCGACGGACTCGAAGTCCTTGCTGCGGGTTGCCTCGGCGTAGTCGGAGTACGCGCGCCGGTCGGCGGCGGTCAGGTCGACGTTGTCCGTGAAGGGCGTGAGCAGCGCCCTCGGGTAGAGGCGATGCGCCTTGACGACGTTGATCTCCACGCCCATCACGACGATGATCGTCCCCAGGTACAGCCAGGCGATGAGCCCGAGCACGATGGCGAACACGCCGTTGGTGACGGACGCCTCCTTGACCACCGCGCCGACGTAGACGGTGCCGATGAGCTGCAGCAGCTGCCACGAGACCGCGGCGGCCACCGCCCCGGGCACTGCCTTCTTGAGCGAGTGCTTATGCGTGGTGGCCAGCCTGAAGAGCAAGATGAACACCCCTGCGTTCAACATCACCACGGCGATGCTGCGCGCGATCTGCACACCGGGCCCGATCCGCAGGTTCAGCGCGTCGACCTCGCTGCCCAGGGTGGACAGGAATGTGGTGCCGAGAATTCCCAGGCCCGCCGTGGCGAGCAGGACCAGGCTGCGCAGCCTTCCGGTGATGGGGTTGGGCCGCTTGTTGCGCGGGACACCCCAGGCGACGTTCATCGCGTTCTGGGTCGCCTGCGCGACGCCGAGCGCGCCGTAGAGCGAGCCCAGGATGCCGACGATCACCGCTGTCCGGCTGCCCTTGAGTCCGCCGGGGCGGCCAAGCTGGTCACCGATCACGGGGAACTGGCTCAGTGCCGAGTCGAGAATCTGTGCCTGCAGCTCGGGGTTGCCCTGAAGGACGAATCCCAGGATCGACGACGCGAGCAGGAGGAGCGGGAACATCCCGAGGAACGCGTAGTACGTGATCAGCGCAGAGAGGTAGTTGCCCTGGTCGTCGGCGAACTTGTAGATGACGGCGATGGGGAATGCCGCAGCCGGGTGCCGCCGCTGGAACCTGTCCAGCCGGTCGGTGAGGGACATCGGCCCACCTCCATCCTGGCCTGATCCTGGTTCGGCCACTCAGGAGTGGGTATTGGGCAGGCGACCAACCACCCGAACCGCTCTAGTCAAGCATGTCGGATTGCCGCAGACACGCAGGCGACGACGACCATCCGCGCGTCACTCCCCCGGAGGTATGAACCGATGATCGACGCAGTCGTTTTCGACGTCGACGGCACCCTCGTCGACACCAACTACCATCATGCGCTCGCCTGGTTCCGCGCCTTCCGTCGCTTCGACGTGACCCCTCCCGTCTGGCGCATTCACCGGGCCATCGGCATGGGTGGTGACCAGCTCGTCAAGGCGGTCGCCGGCGACGACGTGGAAGACAAGTACGGCGAACAGCTCCGCACGGCCTGGACGGAGGAGTTCGACGAGTTCCTCCCGCAGGTGCAGCCGTTCGCCGGAGCTGAGCCTTTGATGAAGGAGATTCGCGAGCGCGGCCTCAGCCTGGTCCTGGCCAGCTCAGGTGAGGAGCAGCACGTCGAGCACTACCTCGACCTCATCAACGGCCGCGAGCTCGCCGCTGCCTGGACCACGTCTGCCGACGCGGAGGAGACCAAGCCCGCTCCCGATCTGATCGAGACTGCGATGCGCAAGATGGACACCACGAACGCCGTCATGATCGGGGACTCGGTCTGGGACGCCAAGGCTGCGGAGAAGGCGGGCATCGTCACGTACGCGGTGCGCACCGGTGGCTTCTCGATCGAGGAGCTCGAGACGGCCGGGGCACGCAAGGTGTACGACTCCCTCGAAGACCTTCAGCGCGACCTCGACCGGGTGATCGGCGCTGACGGCTCCAGCTCCTAGGACGCGGTCGCGCCCCACCCGTGCCAGCTGTCGATCTCGATCCAGGCGCTGACCCGCCCGCGGGTGCGGTTGCCATACGCGTGCCCCGTGTAGTGGGTCGACAACCTGTCGATGTCGGTCAGGTCCGTGTCGTCAGCCCACTCCACAACGCGGCCCTGCATGCTGACGTGGGTGTACCAGTCGCCCTGCTTCAGTACGGTGAGGCTCACCCGCGGGTCGTTGCGCATGGGCTCCAGGCGCTTGCGGCCCTCGTCCATGTTCACGAGGATCCGTCCCCGCTCGTAGAGGTACCAGGTGGCGACCGATACCGGTCGCCCATCGGTCCACAGCGTGGCGATCACAGCAGGGTTGGGCTGGCTGAGCATTTCCTCAATGGCCTGTGGCAGGGGTTCGGACGCCATGGTCACCTCTTCTATGAGCTTGGGGACACCACGATGTCACCGCGGTCCCTGCCCCGCCCGGTAATGTCCGCCGCGCATGCTTGTCCGCCGCACTCGAGGAGATGGCATGGACGACTACCGGACCGTCAACAAGCTGGGCTGGGACGAGCGAGCTCCGGCGCACGCCGCCTCGAGCGACTACGCAGTTGACCGCTTCATCGACGACCCGAGCTACCTCAGCTCTGTCGTGCGCTTCGACATGCCGCTGCTCGGTGACGTGACCGGGCTGCGCGGCGTCCACCTCCAGTGCCACATCGGGACAGACACCTTGTCGCTGTCACGGCTGGGGGCGCACATGTCGGGGCTCGACTTCTCCGCGGCGTCCCTCGACCAGGCCCGCTCCCTGGCGACCTCGGCCGGTGCCCGGATCGACTACCACGAGGCCGACGTGTATGACGCCGTCGCCGTCTTCGGCGCGGGCGGCTTCGACCTTGTGTACACCGGAGTCGGTGCCCTGTGCTGGTTACCCAGCGCGCGACGATGGGCCGAGACAGTGGCAGGCCTGTTGCGGCCCGGCGGCCGCCTGTTCATCCGCGAAGGTCATCCCGTGCTGTGGGCACTCGACGACGGCGGCGACGACGCCACGCTGCGCCTGGAGTACCCGTACTTCGAGCGGTCGGAGCCGACGGTGTGGGACGAGCCCGGCACGTACGTCGAGACCGACGCCGAGTTCCAGCACACCGTCACCCACGAGTGGAACCACGGCCTGGGCGACCTCGTGGGCTCGCTGCTGACCGCCGGGATGCAGATCACCGGTCTGGTCGAGCACCAGAGCGTGCCGTGGGAGGCGTTTCCGGGCCGGATGACGCTGCTCCCGGGCGGCGAATGGCAGCTGAGCGACCGCCCGTGGCGGCTGCCCCACACCTACACCCTGACCGCGGTGAAGTCGCCGGCGTAGGGACTCGGCGGCGTACGTCAGGGAGCGTTGGCGCTTGCGGTGACCCCCTGGTCGTCCTCAGAGACGACCGGACCCAGATTGTCGGGCGTGCCTGGGTTGTCAGGGCTGAGCAGAGTCACCAGGTCGACGACGTCGGCGATGGAGTCCACCACCCGGGTCGCGCGGAACGGGTATCGTCCCACCTTGTCCCGAGCCGTCGAGCCGGTCAGCACCAACACGGTCCGCAGTCCCGCCTCGAGCCCAGAGATGACGTCGGTATCCATCCGGTCCCCGATCATCACCGTGTTCTCGGAGTGCGCCTCGATCTGGTTGAGAGCGCTGCGCATCATCAGCGGGTTCGGCTTGCCGATGAAGTACGGCTCCACCCCGCTGGCCTTGGTGATGAGGGCCGCCACGGACCCCGTCGCCGGTAGCGGCCCGAAAGCGGACGGTCCCGTGGGGTCGGGGTTCGTGGCGATGAACCGCGCCCCCGCCACGATCAGCCGGATGCCTGTCGTGATCGCCTCGAAGGACCAGTTCCGGGTCTCTCCGAGGACCACGTAGTCGGGTGCGCGGTCGGTCAGCACGTACCCGACCTCGTGCAGGGCAGTGGTGAGGCCGACCTCTCCGATGACGTACGCCGACCCGTGCGGCCGCTGGGTGTCGAGGAACTGCGCCGTGGCGAGAGCCGACGTCCAGATGGCGCCTTCGGGCACGTCCAGCCCGGACGCCAGCAGCCGCGCCCTCAGGTCGCGGGGAGTGAAGATGGAGTTGTTCGTGAGCACGAGGAAGGGCCGGCCACTGTCGCGCAGGGCCTGGATGAAGTCGGCGGCACCGGGGATTGCCTGCTCCTCGTGCACGAGCACGCCGTCCATGTCTGTGAGCCAGGTGTGCACCGGCTTCAGTTCTGTCATGCCTCCATGATCGCAGCCGCGCGGCTGCCCTACAGGTCCCCGGGGTAAAGATTGGCACGAGAGGGGACCCGGGCGTGCAGGACCCAGTCACTCCAGAAGCTGGTCAGGTCGACCCCGGTCGAGCGTTCCAAGGCCTCTCGCAGGCCCCCCATCGACATGTTGTCGCCCGCCCGCCGTTGCTGAAGTGCCCGCATGGCCCGGAAGAAGGCCACGTCGCCGACCTTGTTGCGCAGGGCGTGCACGAAGTACGCACCCTTGAGATAGACCCCTGCGTAGGTGAACTCCCGCCCCGGACCCATGTCGTAGATCGGGACGCGGAGCCATCTCGGCTCTCCCCTGACCGCCTGCCGGTACCGCCGGTCGAGCAATGCCCCGTGGTGCTCGGCCCAGAGCTGCTCGGAGTAGGACGCGAAGCACTCGCTGAGGCAGATGTCGCGCCAGCGGTGGATGGAGATGTTGTCGCCCCACCATTGGTGGGCGTTCTCGTGCACGATCGTCGGGATGCCGACACCCGGTGCGTACACAGGTCGGGTGAAGGTCTCCAGGGAGAACCCGAGCCGCCCACTGACGAAGATGCCACCCGCGGCCGGAGCGGGATACGGCCCCCAGCGGTTCGAGAGCACGCGCACGATCGCGGGCAGCCGGGCCTGGCGCGTCGACGCCGCCTTGGACCGCGGACCGTAGGCGGTCACGACAGGGATCCCGGAGGGCAGCCGGGAGCGCTCGAACGTCAGCTTGTCGATGTACATCGTCGTGAGGTACGTCGTCGTCGCCTCGCGCAACCTCCACCTGTACGTGCGCACAGGCGTACCGTCGGGCCGTCGGCCGGATGTCGTCGGCAGCTGGCGGCCGATGGAGACCACAGCGAGCGGCCGGGGAACGGTTGCGGTCAGGGCGAACGCGGCCTTGTCCGTCGGATGGTCGTTGCACGGGTACCAAGCCGTGCACGAGTGCGGCTCTCCGAGGATGAAGCCGGCTCCGGGCGTCGTCGCGTCGTGCCAGCCGTTGCGCGGGGTGTTCCCTGGCCTGCCCCGATAGCTCACCTGCACCTGGAACTGCGAGCCTCTGGCGATCTGCTGGCGGGGGGTGATGACCAGCTCGTGCGCGGCCGCCCGCCGGAAGGTCGCGGCGCGACCGTTGACGCGCACCGACTCCACGTTCAGCCCGACAAGGTCGAGGTTGAGCCGGTCGAGACGAGCGGTGGCTCTGGCGGCAATGGTCGTTGTCGCCACGATGCGCTGCTTCGGGCGCCAGTAGGCGAGCCGGACGTGGTAGCGGGCGACGTCATACCCGCGGTTGCCGTCCGCAGGGTAGTAGGGGTCGCCGATCCCCTGACCGCGGCTGAGCGCGCTCGATCCGGCTCGTGCATCGCCGTGCGCAGGATCGCCTGTGGATGCCATCTGCAAGGCACCTCCGAGCAGGGCGATTGCCGCCACAGCGGTCCCGACAGCGTGAGCTGAGACGCGCATCCTCACGGCGGTTCTCCTTGGTCCTCGACGACCCGTTGACCCCGAATTGTGCCACTGCCTCGTCCGATACAGTTGCGCGGCAATGAACACGACGACGGTGGGAGCGACGGCCCACGACGAGGCCGTCGCAGCGCTGCGCTCGTCGTACTCCGCGATCCCGCCGGGCTCGCCGGTGCGCCTGGCCAAACGGACCTCCAACCTCTTCCGCCCACGCACCCGCCAACCGGTCGCGGCCCTGGACGCATCCCGGCTCGACGGCGTCATCCACGTGGACGCGTCGGCAAGGACCGCCGACGTGCAAGGGATGTGCACGTACGAGCACCTCGTCGACCAGACGCTTCGCCATGGCCTGATGCCGCTCGTGGTGCCGCAGCTCAAGACGATCACGCTCGGCGGCGCCGTCACCGGGCTCGGCATCGAGTCGTCCTCGTTCCGTAGCGGGCTGCCCCATGAGTCCGTGCTGGAGATGGACGTGCTCACGGGCGACGGACGGCTGGTCACCGCAGCACCCGATGGCGAGCACGCAGACCTGTTCGCGGCCTTCCCGAACTCCTACGGCAGTCTCGGATACTGCGTCCGGCTGAAGATCGAGCTGGAACCCGTGCACCCGTACGTCGCTCTGCGCCACGTCCGGTTCTCGGACCTGGACAGCCTTGCCGCCGCGGTCGTTGAGATCTGCCGGGACAGGCGCTGGCAGGAGGAGCCCGTGGACTTCCTCGACGGTGTCATGTTCGGGCTCGACGAGGCGTACCTGACGCTGGGCCGCTGGTGCGACGATGTGGCCGCCTCGGGTCTGCTGTCGACGAGCGACTACACCGGACAGGAGATCTTCTACCGGTCCGTCCGCGAGCGCTCCCTCGACGTGTTGACCGTTGCCGACTACCTGTGGCGCTGGGACACCGACTGGTTCTGGTGCTCCAAGGCCTTCGGAGTCCAGAACCCACGGGTGCGCAAGCTGTGGCCGGCGCGGCTGCGTCGTAGCGACGTCTACCACCGCATCGTCGCGGCGGAGACCCGCTGGCAGGTGAAGGCCCGCATCCGGCGGTGGCAAGGACATCGGCCGCAAGAGCGGGTCGTGCAGGACGTCGAGATCCCGGTCGAGCGCACCGCGGACTTCCTGCGGTGGTTCGACGAGCATGTCTCGATGAGCCCGGTATGGCTGTGCCCCCTGCGGCTGCGCGAGCCGGCAGGCCCGGGCTCGGCTCGATCATGGCCGCTGTACCCCCTGGAGGCCGGCCGGGTGTATGTCAATGTCGGGTTCTGGGGTCTCGTGCCGATGGCCGAGGGACGCCAGGACGGCGACCTCAACCGCGACGTCGAGCGAGCGGTCACGGACCACGGGGGGCACAAATCGCTCTATTCCGACGCTTATTACGACCGATCGACGTTCGAGTCGATGTATGGGGGGAACTACTACACCAAAGCCAAGCGGGTCTACGACCCCGACAACAGGTTGACCGGACTGTACGAGAAGGCGGTGGGGCGAAGGTGACTATCGCGAACATGGTGGAACGGCTCACCAAGGAGCCGCCGCCGATCCGGTTCGAGGCGTACGACGGCAGCGGACTGGGTCCGGAGGACTCACCGATCACGTTGCGGCTCCTGAACGAGCGCGGACTGCGGTTCATGGTCACCGCGCCGGGCGGTGACCTCGGCGTCGTACGCGCCTACGTGAGCGGCGACATCGTCGTGGACGGGGTCCACCCCGGCGACCCGTACGAGGCGATGCGGCTGCTCGGGCGCTGGCGCTTCCATCGGCCCAGTGCGCTGGAGGCGGCCAAGCTCTTCCGAGAGCTCGGGTTGCACCGGTTGGTCCCGCCCGAGCCTCCGCCGGAGGAGGCGCTGCCGCGGTGGCGTCGGGTGGCCGAGGGGCTGCGGCACTCGCGCAGCCGCGATGCCGAGTCGATCACGCACCACTACGACGTCTCGAACTCCTTCTACGAGAAGGTGCTCGGACCGTCGATGGCGTACACGTGCGCCGTCTTCCCGAAGGAGACCGCCAGCCTCGAAGAGGCCCAGGAGGAGAAGTTCGACCTGGTGGCGCGCAAGCTGGGCCTGGCTCCAGGAATGCGGTTGCTCGATGTCGGGTGCGGCTGGGGTGGCATGGTCCGCCATGCGGCCCGGCACTACGGGGTCACCGCGGTCGGGGTGACGTTGTCAGCCCAACAGGCCGCGTGGGGCAGCGCCGCCATCGCCGCCGACGGTCTCGCCGCGCGTGCCCAAGTGCTGCACCGTGACTACCGGGACTCCCCCGGAGAGCAGTACGACGCCGTCAGCTCGATCGGCCTGCTCGAGCACGTCGGGATCTTGCAGTACCCGGCCTACTTCCGATTCCTGCACTCGAAGCTTCGCGAAGGCGGACGGCTGCTCAACCACTCGATCACCCGCCCGCACAACGAGCTCAACATCAAGACCGGGCGCTTCATCGACCGCTACGTGTTCCCCGACGGCGAGCTCACGGGGTCCGGTCGCATCATCACCGCGGCGCAGGACGCCGGGTTCGAGGTGCGTCACACCGAGAACCTCCGCGAGCACTACGCCCTCACGCTGGCCCACTGGTGCGCCAACCTGGTCGAGCACTGGGACGAGTGCGTGGCTGACGTGGGCATCGGGAGGGCCCGGGTGTGGGGCTTGTACATGGCCGGCTCACGGCTCGGCTTCGAGACCAACGAGACACAGCTCCATCAGGTGCTCGCGGTGAAGCTCGACCCGTCCGGCCAGGCAGACTTCCCCCTCCGGCCCACCTGGTAGACCCCCCGCCGTGCTCGAGACTACGCCCTCCCAGGAGCTCCCATGACCGTCAGCGGTGTCATCACGGCGATCATCGTCGGCCTGATCCTGGGTGTTCTCGGGCGGGCCATCGCCCCCGGCAAGCAGGCCATCCCGATCTGGCTGACCATCGTCGTGGGCATCGTCGCGGCCCTGATAGGCAGCGCGATCGTCGGTCCGATGCGCAGCACCACGGGTTTCGACTGGGTCGAGCTTCTCGTCCAGATCGTCCTCGCTGTGGTCGGCGTGATCGCCGCCGCTGCGGTGTACGGCGGTCGGTCCAGACGCTGAACGTGCCTGCTGGGCGCAGGTCGCCGGGCGTCGCAAGCAGGATAGGCGGGACGACGTTCACCTGACGGCCGTCGTCGTTCACCTGACGGCCGTCGACTCGACGTCGGTCAGGTCCGGATCGCGACCCTGATGCGCAGCAGCGCGCCCCAACAGCAGCAGAGCCGGTGCCAGCATCAGGGCACCGGCTGCCAGCGACGTCCGGATGGTCCAACGGGTCGCGACCCAGCCGAGAACCGGTCCGCCGCCCCACTCGCCGGCGCTCCCGGAGACGCTGGCGATCGACAGGACCGTCGCCCGTACCGACGAGTCGGTGATCGCAGTGTTGAGCCAGGTGCGGTACGGAGCCTCGATGAGCTCCCGCACCACGGTCGTGAACCAGTAGGCAGCGATCGCGGGCCACACCTCGCCCACCAAGGCGAAGCTGAGGGCGGCCACGATGAGCAGGAGGTGGAAGGCGATCAGGAGCCGTACCAGCTTGGCCTGGCCCAACGCCTCCACAGACGCCACCAGGGGGGCCGCGACCGCGAACGACAAGATCATCGTGCCTGCTCGCAGCACACCGAACCATACGACGCTCTCGAGACTGAACAGCTCCGGAAGGCCGACCTCGAGCAGGAAATGTGCCTCCTTCAGGCGGTCGAAGCCCTCCGCCCACATGCCGAACAGGAAGGCGATCGCCAAGACGAGGACCAGCACCGGGTGGGCGGCCACCACCCGGCGTCCTGAGCTCACCGTGGCCAGGGCTGTACGCAGCGAGCCGCCATGGGCTCGCGCCGTGGGCCGGGTGAAGCCGTCCTCGGGCATGGCCAGGTGCAAGAAGGCGGCCAGACCGAACGCACAGATGCCCGCAGCAATGAGCGGCCAGCTCAAGTCCACGAGCGACAGGCCGACCGCCGCGCCGATCCCCAGTAGCCCGGTGACCCGGTCGAGCTGAGCACTGCGCTGGTACGCCGAGCCGAGCCGGGCCGACCCGATCTCGTCGGCGAGCCACGCGTCCTCGGCGCCGCTGCGGAACGTCCAGCCGATGCCCCACAGCGCCATCGCCGCCAGCACGACCGGTGCGGACGCGACCAGCCCCGACACGAGCATGGCGGTGCCCATGACCCCCGCGCCGACGATCATGGACAGCCGGCGCGACCGCACGTCTGCGAGGACGCCGGTAGGGACCTCGAAGATGAAGTAGGCGAGCTCCATGGCGGTTCCGGCCAGCACGAGCTCGAACGGCGACATGTGCACGTCGCGGACGAGGTAGACAGCGGTGGTGGTCCAGCTGAGCGAGGCGATGAAGCTCCAGGTGCCGGAGTAGACGAGCCAGACGGTGTACGCGCTCCATCGGCCCCGATCTCCACTCACCGGCCAAGTGTGCCGAGGGTGGATCGGCTCCGCGACCGATTAAGAGCTGCTTTCAGGCACTGCCCTACCCTGGCTCGGTGACAGACTCCGTGGACTCGCTCGACATCCGACGGGTCGGGTACGAGCACCGGGACGTCGTGGCGCTGACCGGCGAGGTTCAGGCGTACTACCGCGAGATCTACGGAGGTCCCGACAGCGCACCCGTGGCCGACGACGAGTTCACCCCGCCTCTGGGCGCCTTCTTCGTCGCCTACGAAGCCGGGATCGCGACGGCGATGGGCGGGTGGCGCTTCTGCCGCACGCGGATGCACATCGCCGCACATGAGCCGGTCGAGATCAAGCGGATGTACGTCGTGCAGGCCGCCCGCGGCCGCGGCGTGGCCCGCCGACTGCTGAGGCACCTGGAGGAGACGGCGAACGCCAGCGGAGCGGATGCGATGGTGCTGGAGACGGGCCAGCGGCAGCCGGCGGCCATTCGCCTGTACCGCTCCTCGGGCTACACCGACATCCCGCGCTTCGGTCACTACGCCCACGAGCCCGAAGCGGTCCACCTGGGCAAGTCGTTGAACGGCAGTCAGCTGACCTTGTTGTCGGACAGGTCGGACAGGTTGCCGGACAGCCAGTCGAGCAGCGGGCGACCGGCGCGCCAGTCCTGAGCGACCCTGTCGAGCAGCTCGCCGGTGTGGATGAACGGCGAGAAGCCGTACGACGTCGAGACGTAGATCGACTTGTGGCGCAGGAGTGCGATGCGGGGATGGGCCGCGTCGTAGCCGCGCGGGGTGGTCTTGAGCTGGTCGCCACCGAGCTGCCACCCTGAGCCGGTCAGCTCCGACACGATCGCCTCCAGCTGCCGACCCCTCCGGTTGTCCACGATCGCATCCCGGAACCGGCCCAGCGGCTTCGCCGCCATGGCGTAGCAACCCGCTCCCACCGTGACGCCTCGCGCGTCGACCTGGACGTACCAGCCGGTGGAGTCACCTGTCGCCACGAAACCGCCCTGCTGGGTCTTGTACGGCGTCTTGTCCTTGGCGTAGCGGACGTCTCGGTACGGGCGGTAGATCTTGCCCGGGCCGAACTCAGGTTCGAGTCCGGCAAGCAGCGCCACCATGGGATCTCGGACCGCCGACTCGTAGACGGCTTTGTTGGACGCCCAGAAGGACCGGGTGTTGTCCGTCTCCAGATCGTCGTAGAAGTCCAGAGCCGCCTCGGGGAACCCGTCGAAGGCAGCCACCTCAGCGCGGCGCCATCCGCAGAGCTCCGTCCATGCGGATGGTCTCGCCGTTGAGATAGTCGTGGGCGATGATCATGGACGCCAGGGACGCGTACTCCGAGGGCGTCGCGAGCCGCTTCGGGAACGGCACACCGGCGCTCAGCCCGGCGCGGAACTCGGCGCTGATGGTCGCCAACATCGGGGTGTCGACGATTCCGGGGGCAATGGTGTTGACCCGGATTCCTAGTTGGGCGAGGTCGCGCGCCGCCGTGATCGTCATGGCGGCCACCCCGCCCTTGGACGCCGAGTAGGCGATCTGCCCGACCTGGCCCTCGAACGCCGCCACCGAAGCCGTGTTGATCACGACGCCGCGCTGCCCCGCGTCGTCCGGATCGAGCCGGCTCATGGCCTCGGCGGCCAGTCGCATGACGTTGAACGTCCCGATCAGGTTGACCGAGATGACTCGGGTGAAGAGCTCGAGGTCGTGCACGCCGTCACGGCCGACGATCCGTCGAGATGGAGCGATTCCGGCGCAGTTGACCACGACCCGCAGCGGTGCTTCGGGCGTCGCACCGCGGTCGAGGGCCCGGCGTACGTCGTCCTCGCGGGTCACGTCGGCCTCGACAAGGGTGACTCCCTCCGGCGCCTCGGGTGCTGACGCGAGCGCGGCAGCCAGATCGAGCCCGATCACGGTGGCACCCTGTCCCGCCAGCTCGGCGGCCGTTGCCGCCCCGAGTCCCGACGCGGCGCCGGTCACGAGCGCAGTGGTTCCGGAGATCTGCATGTGTACGTCCTCCCAGAGGTGTGCGATTGTCATCTGTGCCCGGTCGGCTCAACTCCCCAGCGGCAGGCAGCGTCATCGTCTCGGCGTCATACCCGCAGCGTCATGCTCTCCACGACCTCGGCTCCGGGCAGTTCGGCCAGCAGTGCTCCTGGGAGCACAAGCTTCGAGCGACGTACGCCGCTCCCGATTATCGCCCCGCCGATCTCCACGACCTCGGCGGTGACGAGCAACCGCCAGCCGTCAGGCAGACCGACGGGCGTGATCCCGCCGTACTCCATCGCCGTCTCGCTGACAGCTCGCTCCATCGGCAGGAACGAGGCCTTGCGCACGTCCAGCAGGCGCTTGACGGCGTTGTTCACGTCGACGCGCAGATCGGCCCGCACGACGCATGCGGCCATCCGCTCGTCGCCGCCTCGCCGGCCCATCACCACCACGCAGTTCGCGGAGGCCGTCAGCGGGACGCGATACGCCGACGTCATCGCCGCCGTGTCAGCCAGTGCCGGGTCGATCTCGACCACGCCCACCTGCGCGGCGTGTGGCCAACGCTCGAGTGCGGCGCGGACCGGCTCCGCGAGCAGATCGGGGCGGTCGACGGCAGGGACGGGCTGCAGCTCTCCCAGCATGGGCAGCATCCGGCTCCTCCCTGCGTACGTGTCCGAGGGAGGTTACGGCATCTGAAGGTGTTGACGACGACGGCGTCACGGTGAGCGCGGACTCGGGCGTACGGGACCTGGCCGAGCAGTCACAGCAGCACCGCCGGTGCTTGTGAGAGACTCTGCAAGCAACACGACGTCACTCCACCGCGCCTGGGGGCTCCCCTGACGACACAAGAAGCAGCCCGTGAACCGTACGTCGGGTCGGTCCGGGTCCGGCTCGCCGGGTTCGGCGTCCATGTCTACACCGCCAGCGGAAGCGTTCTCGCCCTCCTCATCGTCGTCGCAGCCATGGACGGCGAGGTCATCCGCGCCCTCTGGTTGAGTCTGGCTGCCCTGGTCATCGACGGCACCGACGGGATGCTGGCCCGCAAGCTCCGGGTCAGCGAGACCATGCCCTGGTTCGACGGGGCCCGGCTGGACGACATCGTCGACTACCTCACGTATGCCTTCGCGCCGATCGTGCTGCTGTGGACCGGCTCGTTCCTTCCGAGCGGGCCGGCCGGGCCGATCCTCGCCGCGCTGCCGCTGCTTGCCTCGAGCTACCAGTTCTGCCGCACCGACGCCAAGACCGCCGACCACTTCTTCCTCGGCTTCCCCAGCTACTGGAACGTGGTTGCCTTCTACGTGGTCGTCCTCGAGCTGAGCCCCGCGGTGACGGGCGCACTGCTCGCAGTGTTCTCGGTTCTCGTCTTCGTACCGATCCGCTACATCTACCCGTCGCGCACCAAGGCCTTCCGGTCGCTCAACCTCCTCCTCACCGCCATCTGGCTCGCGACGTACGCCACTTTGCTCGTGCAGATGCCCGACCCCTCGGCGATCATCATCGCCTTGTCCGTCGCCTACGTCATCTACTACGCCGCCGCCAGCATGTACCTCACCTGGATCAGTCCGCGGCTCCCCGAGAAGCTGCTGTCGAAGGACGCCATCGCCGCTGAGCTCGAAGACTGATCGCGTGCTGGCTCTCGGCCTTGGCGCCGCGCTGGCTGCGGCGGTCATCTTCGGCGCTGCGTCGATCGTGCTCGCGCTGGCTGTGCGCGACTCCCCCGGGTCGTCGTTGAGCCTGGACGTCGTCGTCACGCTCCTCAAGAACCCGGCGTTCGCCCTCGGAATCGCCATGAACCTGACCGGGTTCGTGCTGCACGTGGTCGCCCTTCGCACAGTGCCGCTCTTCTTGGCTCAGGCGGGGATCGCGGCCAGCCTGGCAGTGACGGCGTTGCTGGCGGTCCGGGTGTTCGGGGACCGGCTGGGGCCCGCCGACTGGGCGGCGGTGGCCGCGACCTGTGTCGGGCTGGCGATGCTCGCCGCGGCGTCAGGCGCGGCGGGCGACGACAGTGCGAGTGCGACCTTCACCGCCGGGTTGTTCGTCGCGTTCGCGGCGGTGGCCATCACGGGCTTCATTGTCAGCCGGATGGAGGGCGTCGTCGCGGCAGGAGTGCTCGGGCTGCTCGCCGGTTGCGGCTTCGCAGGGGTCGGCATAGCGGCACGCATCCTACCCAGCCTTACTCCCGGTGCCCTGGCAACCTCCGGCGCTACCTACGCCCTCCTGCTCTGCGGCGGGCTCGGGTTCTTGCTGTACTCGGTGGCGCTGCGCAAAGGCGCGGTGACCGCTGTGACAGCCCCGATGATCGTCTCCCAGACTGTCGTGCCGGCCGTCGTCGGCGTGATGCTGCTCAACGACGACATCCGGGCCGGCTGGTTCCCCGTCGCACTGATCGGCTTCGCCATCACCGGCTGGGGGGCCCTCCAGCTCGCCCGGTTCGAGCAGACGACGGCTCCGACGTCCAGCTGAGCGGTCGCGTACGTCCGCACACCACCGCGCACCCCCACGACCGCGACTCACACCAACCGGTGTCCATCCAGCCCCTTGGAGGACCGCCGCATGCCAACGCCGGCCACGGTCCATGACCGGCGGCAGACCGAGCGTGCCTCGGCAGGCACACTATCGCCATGACCTACACCGCCACCGACGACCGTTACGACTCGACGACCTACCGCCGATGCGGTCGCAGCGGGTTGCTCCTGCCGCCGCTGTCACTCGGCCTCTGGCAGAACTTCGGGGACGACCGTCCGCTCGACGACTCGCGCGCGATCCTCCGGCGAGCGTTCGACCTGGGCGTCACGCACTTCGACCTCGCCAACAACTACGGCCCGCCGTACGGGACGGCCGAGCTGAACTTCGGACGCGTCTTCGCCGAGGACTTCGCTCAGTACCGCAACGAGATCGTGATCTCGACCAAGGCCGGCTACGACATGTGGCCCGGCCCTTACGGCGAAGGCGGGTCGCGCAAGTACGTCCTCAACAGTCTCGACGACTCGCTGCGCCGGATGCGACTCGACTACGTCGACATCTTCTACAGCCACCGGTTCGACCCCCATACGCCGCTGGAGGAGACGATGGGCGCCCTCGACGCGGCCGTCCGGCAGGGCAAGGCTCTCTACGTCGGTATCTCGTCGTACTCAGCCGAGCGCACGCGCGAGGCGGCCGCGCTGCTGCGCGACCTCGGCACGCCGTTGCTGATCCACCAGCCGTCGTACTCGATGCTCAACCGCTGGATCGAGACGGACCTCCTCGATGCCCTCGATGAGGTAGGCGCCGGGTGCATCGCCTTCACCGCACTGGCGCAGGGGCTGCTGACCGGCAAGTATCTCGACGGGATTCCCGAGGGTTCTCGGGCATCGAGGCCCGGAAGCCTGGACAGCGGCATGCTCGACGACCAGACGCTGGCCCGGGTGCGCGGGCTCAACGCGGTGGCACACGAGCGTGGCCAGTCCCTCGCTCAGATGGCTCTTGCCTGGGTATTGCGTGACTCCAGGGTCACGTCGGCGGTGATCGGCGCGAGCAGCGTCCGCCAGCTCGAGGAGAACGTGGCCGCGCTGGCCAACGCCGACTTCACCGAGGACGAACTGGCCTCGATCGACGAGCATGCCGTGGACTCCGGGGTGGACCTGTGGGCCGAGTCCAGCTCCGCCTGACGCCGTGCCCGAAGGTATCCGCTCTGCCCCCTTTCGTTGCTACCCGTCCCGCGCCGACCCGGCGCAAGCGTGCTAGGGTAAGAGCGTTGCAAAAGCAGTACCTCGCACGTTCAATTGACGTCAACTGCGTCTAGCGTCAGGGCTCCTCGGTGAGCCTCAGCTATCGAATGTGGGAAGACCACCGCGCGGCAGCCAGAACACCGGCAATCGAGCTGGTTCTGAAAAACATCCGATACAAGGAGCGCACCAATGGCACAGGGAACAGTCAAATGGTTCAACGGCGAGAAGGGCTTCGGCTTCATCTCTCAAGACGGCGACCAGCCGGACGTCTTCGTTCACTTCTCCGCGATCGCCGCTGACGGCTACCGCTCGCTGGACGAGAACCAGCGCGTGGAGTTCGACGTGACGCAGGGCCAGAAGGGCTTGCAGGCCGAGAACGTACGCGTCATCTGAGTTGAACCGCGGCTAACCAGCCGACTCTGAGAGGCCCTCACACCACTGGTGTGAGGGCCTCTTTCTTTGCGTCGTGCGCTCTGCTCTGAGTGCGGCGTCGCGACCTCGCGGCGCAGCCGAGCCGTCCGAGAAGCACTACGGTGAGGCCATGACGTTCTCGATCGTGGCCCGCAGCGACGACGGCTCCCTGGGCGTCGCCGTTGCCTCCAAGTTCCTCGCCGTCGGCTCGGCGGTCCCCGCCGCCAGGCTGGGGCTCGGCGCCATCGCAACCCAGTCGTTCTGCAACACGCTCTACAAGCGAGACGGCTTGGAGCGGCTGGCCGCCGGTGCGTCGGCCTCGGAGACGATGGAGGCACTGCTGGCGGCCGATGAGCAGCGTGAAACGCGCCAGGCCGGCATCGTCGACGCCGCCGGTACCGCCGCGACCTGGACCGGCGCCGAGTGCTTGGACTGGGCGGGCGGCGTGACCGGCGACGGGTACGCGATCCAGGGCAACATCTTGACCGGGCCTGACGTGGTGGACGCCATGCAGCAGGCATTCCTGGACCTCAGCGCGGAGCCCCTGCCGGAGCGCCTGCTGGGAGCGCTCGAGGCCGGCGACGACGCGGGAGGCGACAGTCGCGGCCGGCAGAGTGCATCGCTCCTCGTCGTCTCACCAACCGGCAGCTACACACCCGGCGACGACGTGGCCTACGACCTCCGCGTGGACGACCACTCCGACCCCTGCGGCGAGCTTCGCCGGCTGTTGGAGCTGCACCATGTGTTCTTCGACCGCCCGGCTGAGGAGGACGTGCTGCCGCTCGAGGGAGCTGTGGCTGAGGAGGTACAGCGTCACCTGAGCGCCTTGGGGTACCCCGACCTCGACACCTGGGCCGGGGTGGAGAACTACGAGCTCCGCATGGTCGACAACGGGATCGACATCGTCGTGCTCGAGCGGCTGCGCCGCCAGGTCGCCGGACAAGCGTGACCCCTCACGGCTGCGGCCGTGGAAGGTCGACCATCTGTCGTTGGTGCGCGGACTCGTACCCTGCGAGGGCCACCTCGAGCGCCCGCAGGCCATCGGTGCCGTCGGCGCAAGGGTCGAGGACGGTGCCGGACCGGATGGAAGCGGTGAACGCCTCGATCATCGCCGTATCGGCGTCGGCGCCGAACGAGACGTTCCGCAGTCCGCTGCCGACGTGGCGGCTGACGAGCTGCAGGGACTCGGCCGTGTCGGTGATGGAGAGGGAGCCCACGGACCCCAGGATGCGGCAGTAGAAGTCGTAGTCCCACGGGTTGCCAGCCGGAACCGACCAACTGGGGTCGATGCTGGCGACCGCTCCACCGTCGAACGTCATTGTCATCAAGGCGACGTCATCCACACTCAGACCCCACAGCAAGGAGTCGACCTCGGCGCTCACGCGGCGAACCTCGCGTCCGGTGAGGTGGCGCAGCACATCGGTCACGTGCACCGAGTGGTCGATGAGCGCGCCACCACCCGCCTGCGACGGGGACGTGATCCAGTCGGGATACTGCGGTGGCAGCGGTGGCCGCCCGCGGTTTCCGGCCACCATGCCGATGACGTCACCGAGCTGCCCTGCCTGCAGCACGGTGCGAGCCTGCTGGACCAAGGGCAGGAACCGCGAGACGAACGCGCAGTGCAGCTGCACACCACCACGCTGACACGCGGCGATCATCGCCGCCGCGTCGTGAACCGTCGTCGCCAGAGGCTTCTCACACAGCACATGCCGGCCCCGCTCTGCGGCCATCTCGACGTAGGAACGGTGGTCCGCAGTGGCACTGCACACCACCACAGCATCGACGTCCGCCTCCTCCACCAGTGCCGCCGCGTCGGGATAGACCGGCGCGTCGAAGTCGCGGACGAAGGGCTCACACAGCTGCGGGTCCACGTCGAACACGCCCACCAACCTCGCGGTGGACGACACGCTCAGGGACCGGGCATAGGACCACGCGTGGGAGACATGGGCACACCCGAGGACGGCGACGCCTACGGTCACGTCAGAACTCCACCGAGCACACTGCGAGCCGGGCATTGCACCTGTCGCGCAGTCATGCCCTACCCCACGTGGTCAGGTCGACCATCGTGCCGTTTCGGACCGACTCTCGAGCCGCGAGCGATGTCCGTAACGCGGTCACGCCCGCGCTGGCCGGGACGGGGGAGGGAGCAGAGGCACGGATGGCATCCACGAACGCCCGCACCTCGGCACGGAAACCGCGGTCGCCGAGCGGCTCCCAGCGCGTCACCTCGCGCTCGGCCACGTGGAGCGTGCCGCCCGCCAGGTGGTCGTAGTCCCAGCTGAGCCTGCCATCGGTCCCCACCACCTCCGAGGACAGCTTGAACCCGTACGACACCGGATGGCCCCAGCTGGTCTCGACCAGTGCGATCGCTCCGTTCGCGTAGCGCACGGTGGCCAGGGCGTAGGTGCACGGACCCGCCGCGGTGTCTGCGCCAACGGCGTGTACCCGGATCGGCTCGGAGTCGGTCAGCCACGCGGCGAAGTCGAAGCTGTGGACCGCGAGGTCGACGAGCGGACCTCCGGACTCCTCCTGATCGGACAGCCAGTCCCCCTCACTCCAGCCGGGCATTGAGGAGGTCGTCGAGTGTGAAAGCATCCGGACCTCGCCCAGGTGACCGGCCTCGACGAGGTCCTTCGCTCGACGGTGATCCGGTTCGAACCGGGAGACGTGGCCGATCATCAGCAGTCCTGAGGCCCTGCGTGAGGCCTGCTCGACGCGTTGAGCATCCTGCAGAGTTCGGGCGATCGGCTTCTCACACAGCACATGCAGACCCGCCTCCAACGCTCGCACCACGAGGTCGGCGTGTGTCGGTGACGGCGTACAGACGCTCACCACGTCGACGCCCGCAGCAAGCACCTGCTCGAGGTCCGCCACAGCCTTGGCGTCTGCCCGTGCCGCGAGCTCCATCGCCTTGTCGGCAACGGGGTCCGCGACCGCAACCAGCCGTACACCCGGAGTCGCGCCGTAGGCGTTGACGTGCGCGGCAGCGATGAAGCCGGCGCCGACCACCCCGGCCCTCAGGTCAGTCATCACCCCCCTCTCCGTGCCGGGACCGTACCGGCGCTGCCGCCGGTCACACCTGGGCCATGTCGACGAAGCGCGAGTAGTGGCCCTGGAACGCGAGCACAACATCCTTGGTCGGGCCGTTTCGGTGCTTGGCGACGATCAGGTCAGCCTCACCTGGGCGGGTGGACTCCTTCTCATAGGCGTCCTCTCGATGGAGCAGGATCACCATGTCGCTGTCTTGCTCGAGTGAGCCCGACTCGCGCAGGTCCGACAGCAGCGGACGTTTGGAGGTGCGCTGCTCCGAGCCCCGGTTCAGCTGGGAGATGGCGATGACGGGAACGTCGAGCTCCTTGGCGAGCAGCTTGATGGAGCGGGAGAACTCCGACACCTCGAGCTGGCGGGACTCGACTTTGCGCCCTGACGACATCAGCTGCAGATAGTCGACGACGACCAGACGCAGGTCGTGGCGCTGCTTCAGGCGCCGAGCCTTGGCGCGGATCTCCATCATGGTCAGGTTGGGCGAGTCGTCGATGAAGAGCGGCGCCTCGGACACCTCGCCCATCTTGCGAACAAGCTTGTGCCAGTCGTCGTCACTCATCTTGCCGTTGCGCATGTGGTGGAGCGGAATCTTGGCCTCGGCGGAGAGCAGCCGCATCGTGATCTCAGTGCGGCTCATCTCGAGGGAGAAGATCGCGCTCGTCAACCCGTGCTTGATCGACGCCGAGCGGGCCATATCGAGTCCGAGCGTCGAGTTGTGCGTCGGAACCATCGCGCGCGACGCGAGATACAGATGGTCGGCGTTGTCGACCTCGACGCACCGCACCGGCACGCTCGGCACCGGGGTCACCGCAACGATCTTCCAGCCGGACTCGACGCTGCGCTGGCACCGAGGCCGGGTCCAATGGGTCAGGGCGGCGGGTCCCGTCAACGGCTCAGGGCTGCGGATCGAGTGCACCGCTCCCCTGGCGAGCTCGCCGGCCAGCGCTTCGGTGGTCCAGACCTGCTCGTCGGTGTCGGAGTCGGTCACCCACTGGTGTTGGGCGTCGGCAACGATCGCCGACCCGTCGGACAGGTCGAGGCGGTAGCACGGTCGATCGTGCAGCACCTCCGTCGCGGCGACCACCGTGGTGGCGACCCCGTCGGCACCGATCAGCTCATCGCCGACGTGGACCTTCGCCATCGTGGTCCACCCGCTGGGCGTAGGTAGGGCCGTCTCGAGCGCGAGTGCCTTCCCGATGGCCGGTCGGGCAGCCACGATGATCATCTGGCCGCCATGCAGCCCGTTGGTGAGCTCGTCGAGCTCGGTGAAGCCCGTCGGGACTCCTGCCATCACCCCGTCGCGGTTCCCGATGGCCTCGAGCTCGTCGATCGTGAGCTCCATGATGTCGGCGAGCGGCGCGTAGTCCTCGGAGGTACGTCTGTCTGTCACGCTGTAGATCTCGGCCTGCGCCGAGTCCACCACGTCGTCCACCTGACCCTCGGCGGCGTAACCGATCTGGACGATCTTGGTGCCCGCGTCGACGAGGCGGCGCAGGATCGCCTTCTCGCGCACGATCTCGGCGTAGTACCCCGCGTTGGCGGCGACCGGGACTCCCGCGACGAGAGTATGCAGGTAGGGAGCACCTCCGACGCGGGCGATGTCGCCGTTGCGGGTGATCTCAGCTGCCACCGTGATGGGGTCGGCGGGCTCGCCCCTGCCGTAGAGGTCAAGGACGGCGTCGAAGACCAGCTCGTGTGCCGGGCGGTAGAAGTCACTGCCTCGCAGTACCTCCACGACATCGGCGATGGCGTCCTTGCTGAGGAGCATCGCCCCGAGCACGGACTGCTCCGCGTGGTCATCCTGCGGTGGCATCCGCGCAGAGGAGACCTCTCGACCGTAGTCGTCAGGCACGGGCTGCGGACCGGAGTACTCAGCGATGCTCACGTGGCTCCCCTCGAACGTGGCTCCTGGAGGCGGACCACGATGCGGACGCTCCCAGGTCTGAGACGCTAGGCCCCCGCGCCGACAAGATTCGGCGCCGGATGGGAGGTCGCGCACGACGCTACGGCTTGCCTCGTCGCATGTGAACCTCCTCGTCAACAGGCCATGTGGACGTCCCCGTTTCAGCTGTGGACAACGCTGCAGCATGTGTGCACAGGCTGGGGATACATCGGTGGAGAACATCGGGCGGGTCGCGACGTGAGGGGTGCTGACCTGCACTATCGCGACACCCAGGGTGTGGAGCAAAAAACCTTGGAGCACAATGACATCCGCGATGACGCCTTCACCCCTCCACGGACAACTGTGGTGAGTGAGAGCCGCGCGGCTCGGCGGCGTCAGGACCGCGAGATAGCTCGCCTGGCGATACCGGCGTTTGCGGCTCTGGTGTCGGAACCGGCCTTCCTGCTCGCCGACGCAGCAATCGTCGGCCACTTGGGAACGCCGTCGCTGGCCGCGCTGGCGATCGCCGGAAGCGTGGTCCAGGCCGTCATCGGCATGTTTGTCTTCCTGGCCTACGGCACCACGTCGACGGTCGCCCGCAACCTCGGCGCCGGCAGTACGCGTGCTGCACTCAGCTCCGGGATCGACGGGATCTGGTTGGCGGTCGTGGTCGGGATGGTCGCCGGCCTCGCCACTATCGCGCTGTCCGAGCCCGTCATCGGGTTGTTCTCACCGGCCGATGACGTGGCTTCGCTGGCCCTGACCTACCTGCGCATTGCCGCCTTCGGCATTCCGCCCCTGCTGCTGACATTCGCCGCGACCGGAGTCCTGCGTGGACTTCAAGACGTACGCACCCCGCTGGTCGTCGCCGTGGCGGCGAACGTGGTCAACATCGGACTCAACCTGTGGTTCGTGTACGGGCTCGACTGGGGGCTCGCCGGGTCCGCGGCAGGGACTCTGGTGGCGCAGGGAGCCGGAGCGGCCGCTCTGGTGGCAGTCGTGGTGCGGGGCGCTTCCCGCCATCACGTGTCGCTGGTCCCGCACCGGGCGGGTGTGCTGGCATCGTGGCGGACCGGCCTGCCCCTGATCCTTCGCACCGTCACGCTCCGCGCGACCTTGCTGTTGGCGACCTACGTCGCTGCGGGGATCTCGACCGTGGCCGTGGCGGCGCACCAGGTGGCGCTGACCATCTGGACCTTCCTGGCTTTCGCCTTGGATGCCATCGCAATCGCCGGCCAGGCCATCACCGGCCGGCTTCTCGGCGCCGGGGACGCCGCAGCCGCTCGCCAGGCAGCACGTCGCATGATGTGGTGGGGCATCGTCGCAGGGGCCGTCCTGGGCGCGGCGGTGATCGTCAGCCGTCCCGCCGTCGTGCCGCTGTTCTCTCCCGATGCCGACGTCCAGGCTCTGCTCGCGACGGTGCTCGTCCTGGTGGCTCTGCAGCAACCCATCGCCGGAGTCGTGTTCGTGCTCGATGGTGTCCTCATCGGAGCAGGTGACGGCCGTTACCTGGCATGGGCGGGCGTCGTGAACTTCGTCGTGTTTGCGCCCTTGGCCCTCGCAGTGCTGTGGACCGACAGCGGACTGATCGCTTTGTGGTTCGCCTTCATCGCCTTCATGACCGCCCGGATGGGCACGTTGCTCTGGAGGGAGCGAGGCGACCACTGGGTGGTGCTGGGCGCTGCCCCCAGTCCACGGGGCTTTCCCGGGGATGGGACGCCCCCCACAGAGGGGGCGTCCCATCCCACGGGTTGAGGTCGCCCGACGACGACCTCTGCACACCTCGCGCGCACTTGCGATATGTGCGCTGCCAGCGTCAGGAGGCGACCACCTCGAGGGTGAGGGTGGCGGACACATCCTCGTGCACCTTGACGGTGACCTGGTGCGAGCCCACGGTCTTGATCGGGTTCTTCACCTCGATGCGTCGCTTGTCGATGGCGGGGCCGCCGGCCGCCGTGACGGCTGCCACGATGTCGGACACGGTGACCGCCCCGAACAAGCGCCCGGTGCCGCCGGCTTGGGCGGGCACCGTCACGGTGAGCTGCTCGAGCTGCTGCTTGATCTGGTCGGCATGTCCGAGGTCGCGGACGTCGCGGACCGATCGGGCCTTCTTGATGGAGTCGATCTGCTTCTCGGCGCCCTTGGTCCAGCGCATGGCGAGACCACGAGGCACCAGGTAGTTACGGCCATAGCCGTCCTTGACCTCGACCACGTCACCGGGGCCGCCGAGAGTGGACACCTCTTGGGTGAGTATCAGCTTCACGGTTCGAGTCCTCTCAGCGGGCGCTGGACGTGTAGGGCAGCAGCGCCATCTCACGCGCGTTCTTGATCGCCATGGCCACGTCGCGCTGGTGCTGCACGCAGTTGCCGCTCACCCGGCGAGCGCGGATCTTGCCGCGGTCGGAGATGAACTTGCGCAGCAGTGTCGTGTCCTTGTAGTCGACGTAGGTGGCTTTGTCCTTGCAGAAGCCGCAAACCTTCTTCTTCGGCTTGCGAACGGGGGGTTTGGCCATTGTGGTGCTCCTCGTGTGAGCCCGGCCTGCGGCCGGAATGGTCGAATGGGTGGATGAGGCGCGGGCGCGCCGGGTAGGTACTGCGTGCCTGCCTAGAACGGCGGCTCGTCGGACCCACCGGCAGGCGCGGCCCACGGGTCGCTGACGCCACCGGCGTTCGAGCCGGCCCCGCTGGCCGGCGTGGCCCAGGGGTCGTTGCCGCCGCCGGAGCTGCCGCCGGAGCTGCCCCCGGAGCGCGACGTCTTGGTGACCTTTGCGGTCGCGTACTTCAGGGACGGGCCGATCTCTTCGACTTCGACCTCGAACGTCGTGCGCTTCTCGCCCTCGCGTGTCTCGTACGACCGCTGCTTGAGCCGGCCGGTCACGATGACGCGAGCGCCGCGCTGGAGTGTCTCGGCGACGTTCTCAGCCGCCTGCCGCCAGATCGAGCAGCGCAGGAACAACGCTTCGCTGTCTTTCCACTCGTTGGTCTGCTTGTCGAAGAACCGCGGAGTGGACGCGACGGTGAAGTTCGCCACGGCAGCGCCGCTGGGCGTGAAACGGAGGTCGGGGTCGTCGGTGAGGTTGCCGACGAGTGTGATGGTGGTGTCGCCTGCCATGTGGAATGGCCTCCCTTGGTCTGGTCAGTTCAGTGGAACGACCGGGGGAATCGGTCTGCGGGTCAGTGATCGCGCGGCGATCCGGAGCGGCTCAGTGAACCTCGGGTCGCAGGACCTTGGTGCGCATCACCGACTCGTTGAGGCCGAGCTGGCGGTCGAGTTCTTTGACCGTAGCTGGCTCCGCCGACAATGTGACGACGGCGTAGATGCCTTCGGTTTTCTTGTTCATCTCGTAGGCCAGCCGACGTCGACCCCAGACGTCGACTGATTCGACGCTGCCGCCGTCTTGGCGGACGAGGTTGAGGTACTGGTCCAGCGACGGCTGGACGGTACGCTCCTCGAGGTCTGGGTCGAGGATGACCATGAGCTCGTAGTTACGCATGACGAACATCCACCTCCTGTGGACTCGGCGGTCACGGTCGTTCCGTGACAGGAGGTCACGTCTGAACGGGCCACCGGGCTTCACAGGAAGCCAGGCTCGCCGCTGAGGCGTGGTGCCGACCCGGCCGGTTGCCGGGCCAACGACGACCAGATTATCAGCGCGCGACCATCCCACGTAATCGTTGTCCACAGGACTGACCGTCGGCCCGCACTACTGGGTGGTGATGGCGTCCAGGACGTTGAGCTTCGACGCCCGCCGCGCCGGCAGAACAGCAGCCAGCACTCCGACCAGCGCCGCCAGCGCCACGAACAGCGCCAGCCTGAGCCAGGGGATGACGAGGACGTCGACGCCTTGGTCGGCGATCGCCCGCTGCAGGGCCACCCCGAACACGATGCCCATCGCCATCCCGAGCACCGCACCGAGGACCGAGATCGCCACCGACTCCAATCGGACCATCCGTCGGAGCTGGCGCCGGCTCATGCCAATCGCCCGCAGCAGTCCGACCTCACGGGTTCGTTCGATGACCGACAGCGCCAACGTGTTGACGATGCCGAGGATCGCGATGATGACGGCGAGGCCGAGCAGGGCATAGATGATGTACAGGAAGGTGTCGATCTGCTGGCTCTGCTCGTCGGCGAACTGCTGCTGGTCCTTCAAGGTGACAGTCGGCAGGTCCTTCGTGATGGACTCGATCGCGTCATGGATCGCCGCGGAGTCGGCACCGGGTTCCTTGGTGATGAAGAGCAGCGAGTCGTTGGGCTTCACGCCGCCCTTGGCCAGCGTGTTGAGGCTGACGAGGTAGTTGGCCGGGACAGTGGCGGAGGCCTCGAACACCCCTCCCACCACCAGGTTCTGCGTGCCGCCCTGCAGCTCGAGGTCGATCTTGTCGCCGACCTGGTAGCCCTTGCTGTCGGCTGTCGTGGTGTCGACGAAGATCACCTCGTCCTGCAGGTCGGCGACCTGGCCGGCATCCATGGGGATCTCGAGGGTGCCGCTCAGCTGGGTGGCATCGGCGGCACCGAGGAACACCTGGTCGCCGTCGATCTCGCCGAAGCCCTGACGGAAGCGGGCCACCGTCTCCACGCCGTCGAGCTCCTCGATGCGGTCGCCGATCGCGGCGGAGAAGGGCGTGCCGACGGCGTTGGAGACGACGAAGTCGGCGGTGAGGGTCTGCTCGATGGCCTTGTCGGTGCTTGCCTTCGCCGACTGTCCGAGGATCGACATCAGGGCCACCAGGGTGAGGCCGATCATCAGCGCGCTCGCCGTTGCCGCGGTACGCCGCGGGTTGCGCAATGAGTTCTCGGTGGCGAGGTTGCCGACCGGGCCGAACAGCTTGACGTACACCGCTCCCAGGCCGCGCACGACGGGTCGTCCGAGCAGCGGCGACATGAGTGCCACGCCCACCAGGATGACCAGCATGCCGACGCCGATGAGGCTGAGCCCCCTCCCACCCGAATCCGCGAACCCGGCCACCATCGCCGCGACACCTGCCGCGACCAGGAGGACTCCCGCCACCATGCGGCGGCGAAGCGATGCCTCGGGCAGCGCTACCTCGTCGCGCATCGCGGCGACCGGCGAGATCCTGGCTGCTCTCCGCGCGGGCAGATACGCGGCGATCATCGTGACGACGAGCCCGACGGCGTACGAGATGAGGATCGTGCGTGGCCGGAGGGGGAATTCAGCCTGGCCGAGGTCGAGCCCGATCGCCGCGAACAGCGCCTTGAGCCCGATCGCCAGCAGGTAGCCCGCACCGATGCCGATGGTGGACCCGACCAGGCCGACAGCGAAGGCCTCGGCGAGCACCGAGCGGTTCACCTGCCCCTTGGAGGCGCCCATCGCTCGCAACAGCGCCAGCTCACGGCTTCGCTGCGCGACGAGGATCGAGAACGTGTTGATGATCAAGAACGTGCCGACCACCATGGCGACGGCCGCGAACACCAGCAGGAACGTGTTGATGAACCCCAGTGCCTCACCGATGGTGTCCTGGTTCTCCTCAGCGACCTTGTCGCCTTCGCGCGCCTCCAAGGTGTCGGGCAGCACGGCGTTCGCCGCGTCGGCGAGCTCCGCCTGCGACACGCCGTCGGCAGCGGTCAGTGAGACGTTGGTGTAGACGTCCCTGTCCTGGAAGAACAACGGCAGCATGGCGTCGCGGTCGAGGATCGTCAGCGTGGCACCCACCAGACCGCCCTGCGAGCCGAACTCCACCAGGCCCGACAGCCGGGCCTCCAGCTGCGGCTGGGCTCCCGGCGTGACGAGTGACACGGTGTCGCCCACGGAGTAGCCGGCCTTGTCTGCCGCCGCCTCGTCCAGAGCCACCTCATCCGGACCCTCCGGCAGCTCCCCCGACGTGAGGGTCAGGACCTGGTCGCCGGTGATTGCGATGGTCTCGTTGTAGTTCATCGCGAAGCCCGGAGCGCCCTGGCCGCCGACGACCTTCCCGTCGTCGCCGATCACGTAGACGCCCTGCACCGAGTTCGTCCCGGCGACGGAGCTGGCCTCTGGAAGCGCCTGCAGCTCGGTGTACACATCGGCGGGGATGGTCCTGGAGTCCTCGGCGGAGTCGAAGTCACCGGCGCCCTTGGGTGCGACCTCCACGTCGGCCGTGGTGCCCTTGATGATCCCGTCGAAGGCTCCGCCGAGAGCGTCGGTGAAGATGAACGACCCGGCGACGAACGCGACGCCCAGCACGATGGCGAAGCCACTGAGGGCGAGCCTGAGCTTGCGCGCGACGAGGTTGCGCCAGACGACCTTACGCACGGCGTCAGGCCCCTGCGGGGCGAGGAAGCGGCCGCGAGCTCAGCACCTTCATCTGCTCGAGCACGTCGTCGGCCGTCGGGTTGCGCAGCTCGGCGACGACCTTGCCATCGGCGAGGAACACGACCCGGTCCGTGTATCCGGCCGCGATCGGGTCGTGGGTCACCATCACGATCGTCTGCCCGTGGTCGTCGACGCTGCGCCGCAGGAAAGCGAGCACCTCGGCGCTGGCCGCCGAGTCGAGGTTTCCGGTGGGTTCGTCCGCGAACACGATCTCAGGGCGAGACACCAGCGCGCGGGCACAGGCGACTCGCTGCTGCTGTCCGCCGGACAGCTCGTTGGGCCGGTGGTGGAGCCGGGACCGAAGGTCCACGGTGTCGATCACCGTGTCGAACCAGGTGGGGTCCGGCTTGCGGCCCGCGATGGCCAGCGGCAGCTCGATGTTCTCCTGAGCGGTCAACGTGGGCACGAGGTTGTACGCCTGGAAGATGAAGCCGATCTTGTCTCGACGCAGATTCGTGAGCTGCTTGTCGCCCAGTCCCAACAGCGACGTGTCGCCGAGCTGGACATCTCCGCCTGTGGCGGTGTCGAGCGCGGCCATGCAGTGCATCAGCGTGGACTTGCCCGAACCCGATGGACCCATCACGGCGGTGAACTCGCCCCGACGGAAGTCGATCGATACCCCGTCGAGCGCCGCGACCGAGGCGTCACCTTCGCCGTAGACCTTGGACAGCTGGACTGTCCGCGCAGCGACCCCGTCGGACGAGGCCGAGCGCACTGACTGAGCAGATGTGGACATGAGTTCCTCACGTAGTCGCGGCGGCCACCGATCCGGTTACGGGAACACGGTAGCGAAGAGGATTCAGGGAACACGAATGGCTTTCGCCTCCCTCCCGCAGGTGCTGAACGGAGGCCGTCCACGCCCCTGCGGAGGTGTCGGTCCCGGCCTCTAGGGTTGCCGTCATGGCACCTCTTGTCATCGGCGGTCACGTCGACCAGACCGACCCGATCGAGCAGGCGCGGCTACGTGACGCGACGCTCTCACAGTTCTTCCTCGGCGACCCGCAGGGCTGGAAGGGACCGAAGGTCGCCTACGCCGGTGGCGCGGCGGCACTGCGGGAGGCCGCCGACCAAGCGGGCGTCGACTTGTACGTCCACGCTCCCTACGTCCTCAACGTCGCCACGTCCAACAACCGCATCCGCATCCCGTCACGCAAGCTGCTGCAGCAGACGCTCGATGGTGCGGCTGAGATCGGCGCCAAGGCCGTCATCGTGCACGGGGGCCACGTTCTGAAGGACGACGATCCCGAGGTGGGCTTCGACAACTGGCGCAAGTGCGTCGAGCGTCTCGACATCAAGGTTCCGATGCTGATCGAGAACACCGCCGGCGGGGACAACGCCATGGCTCGCTACCTCGACCGGATCGCCCTGTTGTGGGACGCCATCGCAGCAGCAGCCGACGGATCGGTCGGGTTCTGTCTCGACACCTGCCACGCGCATGCGGGCGGAGTACCTCTTGCGGATGTGGTCTCGAAGGTCAGGGCGATCACCGGTCGCATCGATCTCGTTCATGCCAATGACTCACGGGACCCCTTCGGCTCCGGCGCCGACCGGCACGCCTACTTCGGCGACGGCCAGATCGAGCCGGACGATCTCGTCGGCGTTGTCCGGCAGGCCGGCGCCCCGGTGGTGTGCGAGACGCCGGGGGCTGCGGCCGGACAGCGTGCAGACATCGCCTGGCTGCGAGAACAGATGGCGTAGGCCGATTCACCAGCCGAGTCCGGTAGCGTTGCCGCGCGTGACCGAGATCGCGGTGAGACCGATTTCCGCGGCTGAGCACCTGGACTTCATCCGTCACCGCTCCAGTGCGAGCTTCCTCCAGACCCCGGCCTGGGGCACGGTCAAGAGCGAGTGGCGCTCAGAGTCCCTGGGGTGGTTCGCCGGTCCTGATCTGGTCGGCGTCGGGCTGGTCCTGTACCGGCAGCTGCCCCGGGTGCGACGCTACCTCGCCTATGTGCCCGAGGGGCCTGTCCTGGACTGGGCGTCGCCTGACCTCGACCGGCTCCTTGCAGCCCTGGCCGCCCACGTCCGCACGCGTGGCGCGTTCGCGGTCCGGATGGGTCCACCGGTGCGCATTCGCTCGTGGGATGCCGAGACGGTCAAGCAGGCCATCGCGAACGCAACGGTCAGCCGGCTGAGCGCCGTGGCAGCCGATCAGACGTACGACGAGGGCGCCTCGGTGGAGCGTGTCCTGCACGCATCGGGGTGGCGGCGGCAGGCGTCCGGCGAAGGCTTCGCCGCCGGCCAGCCGCCCTTCGTGTTCCAGCTGGACCTGGGGAGCCGGTCAGCCGACGACGTGCTGGCTGGCATGAACCAGCTGTGGCGCCGCAACATCAAGAAGGCGGCCAAGGCCGGTGTCACGGTCAGGCAAGGTGGAGCCGCCGACCTCGCCAGCTTTCACGCCCTGTACGCCGAGACCGCGCGCCGTGACGGCTTCACATCCCGGCCGCTGACCTACTTCGAGCACATGTTCACGACATTGCGCGCGGAGGACGCGGACCGGATCCGGGTCTACCTCGCCCACCATGACGACGACCTCGTGGCGGCGACGACCTGGGTACGGGTCGGCCGCCATGCGTGGTACTCGTACGGAGCGTCCTCGACGGCCAAGCGCGAGGTACGCGGCTCCAACGCGATCCAGTGGCAGATGATCAGAGACTCGATCGACGCCGGTGCCGAGATCTACGACCTGCGCGGGATCACCGACACTGTCGCCGCTGACGACCCCCACCTGGGGTTGATCCAGTTCAAGGTGGGGACGGGCGGTCGGGCGGTCGAGTACGTCGGCGAGTGGGACCTGCCGCTGAACCGGCTGATCTACTCCGCGTTCACGGCTTACCTGCGGCGGCGCGGGGCATCATGACGCTCACCTTGTACGTCGACGGGCCACAATGGCGTCGGCATCTGCGCTCGACCGCCGCTGCGAGTCCGGGGCTGGTGCCGGTGGCGAAGGGGAACGGGTATGGGTTCAGCGTGGCCAAGCTCGCCCGCCGGGCCGAATGGCTGGGCGCGGACACTCTCGCAGTCGGCACGTACCGCGAGGTCGAAGAGGTGGATCACCGCTTCGGTGGCTCGATCCTCGTGATGCAGCCCTGGCGGCCATTTCTGGCCGAGGACGCCGATGACCCCCGCCTGATCCACACCGTCGGCCGCCTCGACGACCTGGCGGCGCTGGGGCAGCGAACGGATCGCCCTCGGGTCGTCCTGGAGGCCCTCACCTCCATGCGGCGCCACGGCTTCGGCGACGCCGACCTCGAGGCCGCGGCACGCTCGCCTCGCGGCGTCCGCGTCGAAGGCAGGGCCCTTCATCTGCCGCTGGGCGGCGGCCACGCCGCAGAGGCCGAGCGGTGGGTGGCCACGGCTCCCACCGGACGCTGGTTCGTCAGCCATCTGACGGCCGACGAGCTCGCTCGAGTGGCTGCGTCGTTCCCTGATGCCGAGCTGCGACCGCGCGTGGGCACCAGCCTCTGGCTGGGTGACCGTGGCGCCCTGAGGGCTCGAGCAACGGTCCTGGACGTGCACCAAGTACGCCGTGGCGACCGCATCGGGTACCGGCAGCGGGCGATCGCGAGGGCGGGCCACGTCGTGGTCGTGTCAGGGGGGACCGCCCACGGGATCGCCATGGAGGCGCCGACGGCGGCGGCGACACCGCGCCAACGCGCCTTGTCGTTGGCCCGTGGCGGGCTCGAGGCGACCGGCCGTGCCCTGTCGCCGTTCGTCATCGACGGCCGTGCGCGCTGGTTCCTCGAGCCGCCGCACATGCAGGTCAGCATGGTCTTCGTGCCGGCCACCGCCGCGGTGCCCCGCATCGGTGAGGATGTGGACGTGCGAGTGCGCTACACCACCACGGTCTTCGACCGCGTGGTCACGTCCTGAGTCGACTACACCGAGACACGCGCAGCCGGTAGCTGCTCTGCGTGAAGGTCTCGATCCGGTGGCGGGGCCTCTCCACCGCCAGCGTCGGCGTCCAAGCCCTCGTCGAGCACTCCTCCCAGCGGGTCGTCGGACCTGCCGTCGGCGCGCACCGGGTCATGCCACGGCCAGAGGATGTCGCGCACCACTACCGCCGCAAGGTACAGCTGGCCGAGCACCCGTGCCACAGTCGCCAGCGCGTAGACCCAGTCCGGCTGGTTGGCATCGACGAAGAAGTTCGCGATGTGCATCCAGACCGCAAAGAAGTAGAAGACCTCGGTGGCCTGCCAGATCAGCAGGTCGCGCCATCGTGGCCGAGCCAGCGCCGCCAGCGGCAGCAGCCAGAGGACGTACTGCGGCGAGTACACCTTGTTGACGAGCAGGAACGACACCACGACGAGGAACACCAGCTGAGCCAGCCGAGGTCTGCGCGGCGCCATCCAGCCCAGCAGCGCGATGGCGGCACAGGCGGTGCCGAACACGATCCAGGTCGTGAGGTTGATCGTGGCGGGAGTCGCGGTGTGCCCGTACATCGAGGCCACCAACCACAACGAGCCGAAGTCCGGTCCTCGCGAGGCGTTGAACTCCCAGAACCAGAGAAACGCCTCGGGTGACCACAGGTAGACCGGAAGATCCACGACGAGCCAGGCGATGACTGCGGCGATGGCGGTACGCGCCCAGACGCCGACCCTCCCGGCCCGCCAGCACAACACCAACAGCGGGCCGAGCATGAACAGCGGATAGAGCTTGGTGGCGGTTCCGAGGCCGATGAGCACGCCGGCGACGACAGGACGCCTCGTCGACCACGCCCAGAAGAAGCCAGCGACCCACCCGAAGGCCAACAGGTCCCAGTTGATGGTTGCCGCCAGTGCCAGCGCCGGAGAGGCGGCGACGAACATCGCGTCCCAAGGACGCCGCGGTTGGGCGCGGACGAGCAGAACGAGACCGACGAGCAGCACGACGAAGAAGCCCACCGTATTGACTCCCCAGAACACCGCGCTGTCGTACTGGACGTCGAGGTCCGACCCCACGGACGCGTGCGGGATCTGCGACAGGTCGGGGGACTTGCCGAGCACATGCGTCACCACCCCCGCTGCGCCCATCCACATTCCGGTGAGCACCGGGTACTCGACCGTCAGCGCGTCGGCGTCCTCAGGAGTCGCGGGCTGCTTGTCAAGCGGTAGGTCGCCGAGCGGCGAGTAGGGCCAGATCCCCTCGGCGATTCCCCTGCCGGTGTACAGATAGGTCATGTCGGTGTAGCACATGTGCGAGAACGCCTTCGGCGAAGCCACGTCTGACCAGTTCTCCACCACGCACGAGGACTTCTGCACGACGCCGAGCCCGAAGACCATCGTGGCTACCGCCAGGACCACGCGCAGCGGCGTCCACCAGCTCCGGCCGGTCCGCGCATGACGACCCACTGGACCTCCGACGGCAGCGGAGGCAGCCCGGGCGAAGGGATCGCTGAGGGTCGGGGCTACGACGCCACCCGACGTGCGCGGCGAACCGGGAAGATCCACGCGCCCATGGTGCCTCATGGCGACGCGCAGGCCCCGTCGCGTCCGGCGCGGCGCGGAACTACGGCGACACCCCGGCGGAGTTGGGCGGGGGCTCGCCTGAGCTCGGAGGCGGAGCCGAGGTAGGCGGGGCCGAGGTGGGAGGCGGCGCTGAGCTGGGAGGCGGTTCGCTGGACGGAGGCGGCGGAGCCGAGGTGGGAGGTTGCGTGTTCGACGGAGGCGGCGGCGCAGAGGTCGTCGGCGCGGTCGTCGTCGGCGCGGTCGTCGTCGGGGCCGTCGTCGTCGGTGTCATCGTGGTCGGCTCCGCCGAGCTCGACGGGGTGGAAGGCGGTGCGTCGCTCGTCGGGGTGGGCGCCGCCGTCGTGGGCGGGGGCACCGACGTGGGACTCACGCCTTGCAAGGTCGCGGGAGCGGGGAAGTCCTCGACCGGCTCGCCCTGCAGCGCACGCGTCATGTAGGCGGTCCACGTCTCGGTGGGATAGTCCTGGCCGTAGTACGTGTCGAGGTATCCGTTGAGCGCGTCGTTCCCGTCGCCACGCACATACATCACCGCCGTCGACAGTTGGGGGGTGTAGCCGACGAACCATGACGACGACACATCACCGGCGGCGTTCGTCGCCGTCCCCGTCTTGCCGGCTGCAGGCCGCCCGAGCGCCTGCGCCCGGAAGCCGGTGCCCGAACGAATGACCTGCTGCAACGCATAGCTCACGTTGCTGGTCACATCGGCGCTGAAAGCCCGGTCGGTCGTCGTCAGGTGCTCGTACTGCACTCCCCTGGGATCGGTCACGCGCGAGATGACATGCCAGTCCGCCTGCTGTCCCTGCGCGGCGAAGGTGGCGTACCCATCGGCCATGGCAAGCGTCGAGATGGTCGCGCTCCCCAGCGCGACGCCGGTGTTCTCGGTCAGACCCGCCGATGTACGCGGGACACCGGCAGCTACCGCCGCATCGACGATGCTTCTCGGTCCGTCCTCCATCTGCAGCGTCATGTCGACATAGGCCGTGTTGATCGACTGCTCTGTGGCCGTGATGAGGTCCACGGAGCCGTACGAGGTGCCAGCGCCACTGCCTTCGTTCTCGACCAAGGAGCCGTCAGGCAGCGCCAACGGTGAGTTGCCGTCGAAGCGGCTGCGCAGGGTGAAGTCCTGGCTCAACGCCGCTGCGAGCGCGAACGGCTTGAACGTCGAGCCCGGTGAGCCTCCGGCCGTCGCCCAGTTGATCTGGCTGTCGAGGAAGTTCCGGCCGCCGATCATCGCCCGAAGTGCGCCGGTTCCCGGCTCCACCGAGGCCAGCGCGATGTGCAGCTGGGCTCGGTCCTCCGGCCGGACCGCCTCAACGGCGCGGCCCGCAGCCCGCTGCTTGTCCCAGTCGAACGTGGTGGTGACGCGCAGCCCACCGCCATCGATCTGCTCGTTGGTGAACCCGACTGCTTGGAGCTGGTCCCTGACCAGAGTCATGAGATAGCCGCGCTGCCCGCCATAGGCGTTCACCTCTTCGACCTTCGAGAAGCCGGGAAGCCGCGCCGACAGGGCACTGCCCTGGGTGGCGTCGAGGCTGCCCATCGACACCATGCCGTCGAGCACGTACCGGTAGCGGTCCAGCAGCGCAGCGGCTGCATCCCGGCCGTTTGCCGGGTCGAGGTTGCCTGGCGAGTTCAGCACGGCTGCCAGCGTTGCGCTCTGGGAGACGCTGAGATCCTCCACGTCCTCGGTGAAGTAGGCCTGAGCGGCCGCCTGGACACCGTAGGCCCCGCGCCCGAAGTAGATCGTGTTGAGGTAGCCCTCCAGGATCTCGTCCTTGCTCAGGGTGTTCTGCAGCTTGACGGCGAGGAACGCCTCCTTGATCTTGCGCTCCCAGGTGCGTTCCTGCGACAGGTACAGCACCTTGACGTACTGCTGGGTGATCGTCGATGCCCCCTGCTCCACGCCGTTGGAGCGGAGATTGTTCCACGCGGCCCGCACGATCCCCTTGACGTCGATGCCACGGTTGGTCTCGAAGGACCGGTCCTCAGCCGAGATGACCGCGTCCTGCAGCGACTGCGGCACCGAGGCCAGCGGGACGCTTTCGCGGTTCTGCAGCTCGAACTCCCCGAGGACGTGCTTGCCGTCGGAGTAGTACACCCGCGTCGTCTGGGCCTGGAACGCGGTGTTGGGATCCGGAATGTCGAGGCGCTGATAGGTCACGTAGATCGTGACGGCGGCCAGGATCGCCACGACCAGCGCCGAGATCGACCCCCACTTCAGCGCCTTGCGAGCGGCGTAGCGCACCCTTGCCCACCCGGTCAGGTTGCGCCAGCCCGGCGCCCCGGTGGGCCTGGTGGCACGGGCGGCGTCGGCGGCACGCGAGCGTGGCGTGGACGGGCCACGGGACTGCGGCGTGCTCACCGGGTCACGAGTCGATCAGTCGTCGTCTTCGACGGTGCGCTGCCGGCGCGGCGGCTTGCGAGGTACGCCGTCGCCGACGACGTACGACTCGACCAGGTGGTTCCAGCCGCAGGAGCGACACACCTCGAGGACGTAGATGCGGATCTCGCCGTGCGAGTGGGCCATCGCCTCGATCTCGGTCCGGGACTTGATTCGCCCGGAGAACTGGCCGAGCTCTTCGCCGAAGACGTAGGACAAGAGCCGAAGCTCCGGCTTGCGGCAGACAGGACAAGGGCTGCTTGCCGGCTCCCCATGGTGCTTCGCCGCGCGCAAGGTATAGGGGTCAGCGTCACAGACGTCGTCCATGGTGGTCGCCCCGCCGTTGAACAGGGTGGACAGAGTGGCTCGCCGTTGCAGCGAGTAGTCGATGACGGAGCGCTGAGACCACATGGTGACATCGAGCGTACGGGCAGAGGCTGCTCGATTTCCAACCGCTCGACGATTTGATATATCGCTTCGATAGGTGTGTCTGATAGGTTCCGTTCCTCGAACACCGCACAGTCCGCAGCCGTCCACAGGAGAGGAACCGTTCCTTGACCAAGCGTGGCGACTCTCTCGAGCTGGCTGTTCTCGGGCTGCTGCGGGAGGCCCCCATGCACGGCTACCAGTTGCGCAAGCGCGTCACCACGCTCCTCGGCTGGGGGCGGGTGCTCTCCTACGGTTCGCTCTACCCACGCCTCAAGCAGATGCTCCGTGAAGGCCTCATCGCTGAGCAACCCGGGGGCGCCGACGACGAGGGGGCCACCGGGCGGCGGGGCCGGATCGTGTACACGCTGACCCCCCAGGGCAGCGAGCGGTTCGCCCAGATCCTGTCCGCCACCGGCCCCAGCGCATGGGACGACGACACCTTCGGGGTGCGCTTCGCCTTCTTCGCCGCGGCCACCACCGAGGCGCGGATCCGGATCCTCGAGGGCCGCCGGAGTCGACTTGAGGAGCGCCTCGACGGCGTCCGCACCGCCTTGGCCCGATCCCGTGAGCGTCTCGACAGCTACACGCTCGAGCTTCAGCGGCACCAGGCCGAGTCCGTCGAGCGTGAGGTCGGATGGCTCAACCAGTTGATTGCCAGCGAACGGACCTCCCAGGAGCTGCCGACATCACGTCCACCGCAGGGCACGCCACAGGAGTAGCACTTCGACAACACTTCCCGCACGGCGGCGGCCTGGCGACATTCAGCCGTCGACAACGAACGCGAAAAGAGGAAACCCATGGGCTCGGTTCGAGTAGCAGTCGTCGGCGTCGGAAACTGCGCCACCTCGTTGATCCAAGGTGTCCAGTACTACCGGGACGCCGACCCGTCGGAGGTCGTGCCAGGCTTGATGCACGTGCGCTTCGGGGACTACCACGTGAACGACGTCGAGTTCGTGGCAGCCTTCGACGTCGACGCCAAGAAGGTCGGTTTCGACCTCTCCGAGGCGACGACCGCAAGTGAGAACAACACGATCAAGATCGCGGACGTGCCACCTCTGGGCGTCCCGGTGCAGCGAGGACCCACCCTCGACGGCCTTGGCCGGTACTACCTCGAGACGATCGAGCAGAGCGACGCAGCGCCGGTCGACGTCGTCCGCGTCCTGCGCGAGACAGGTGCCGACGTCATGGTCTCCTACCTCCCGGTCGGCTCCGAGGAGGCGGACAAGTTCTATGCGCAGTGCGCGATCGACGCCGGCGTCGCCTTCGTCAACGCACTGCCCGTCTTCATCGCCTCCGACCCGGTGTGGGCCCAGAAGTTCGAGGATGCCGGCGTTCCGATCATCGGTGACGACATCAAGTCGCAGGTCGGAGCCACGATCACGCACCGCGTGATGGCCAAGCTCTTCGAGGACCGCGGCGTCGTCCTGGACCGCACGTACCAGCTGAACATCGGTGGCAACATGGACTTCAAGAACATGCTGGAGCGGGACCGGTTGCAGTCCAAGAAGGTGTCCAAGACCCAGGCGGTCACGTCCAACATCGAGCACGAGCTCGGCGCCCGCAACGTCCACATCGGCCCCTCGGACTACGTGGCATGGCTCGACGACCGCAAGTGGGCCTACGTACGTATGGAAGCCCGCGCCTTCGGGAACGTGCCGCTCAACCTCGAGTACAAGCTCGAGGTGTGGGACTCGCCCAACTCGGCAGGCATCATCATCGATGCGATCAGGGCGGCCAAGATCGCCAAGGACCGTGGAGTCGGCGGGCCGTTGCTGGCCGCGTCGTCGTACCTGATGAAGTCGCCGCCGGTGCAGCGACCGGACGACCTCGGGCGCGAGTCGGTGGAGGCGTTCATCCGCGGTGACGTCGTCCGCTGACCTGCTGTCATCTCCCTGACGGGGCCCTTCAGGCTCGGTCGGTGCGGCAGACTGGGCAGCTATGAGCGGTACCCGGGGGTTGCGGCACCTGCTCGCGGGTCAGCGCTTCCGCCAGCTCTTTGCGGTTCGCCTGAGCAGCCAGTTCGCGGACGGCATCTTCCAGGCGGCGCTCGCGTCCTACGTGTTGTTCTCTCCCGAGAGGCAGCCTGACGCCGGCGCGATCGCGCTCGCCCTCGCGGCTGTGTTGCTGCCGTTCAGTGTCCTTGGGCCCTTCGTCGGGGTGTTTCTCGACCGTTGGAACCGGCGCCAGATCCTGGTGTTCGGCAATCTCGTCCGCACCGTCCCCGTGGCGGCCACGGCTCTGGTCATCTCCTCGGGGGCTCACGACGTGCTGCTGGCTGTCCTGGTGATCGCTGCTCTCGCAGTCAACCGCTTCCTGCTCGCCGGGCTGTCGGCCGCCTTGCCCCGGGTGGTGTCTGCTCACGATTTGGTTCTCGCCAACTCCGTCACTCCGACCGGGGGCACGGTGGCATTCCTGCTGGGCCTTGGCGCGGCCACCGGCGTGCGACACATGCCTGGACCGGGAGGAGCTGACTCCTCGGTCGTTCTGCTGGCAACGGCCGGCTATTGCGCCGCGGCGGCGTTGGCCACCCGCATGCCGGTCACCTTGCTCGGGCCGGACGCCGCCGTTGACCAGCCGGCGATCCGCCAAGAGGTGAAAGCGGTGGTCGTCGGCCTGGCCGCCGGACTGCGGCACCTGCAACGACGCTCGCGGGCCGCCGCCGCGCTCGCCGTGATCGCCGGGCACCGCTTCTTCTACGGCCTGTCCACCGTCGCGACGATCCTGCTCTACCGGAACTACCTCAACGAGCCCGCCGACACTGAAGCCGGGCTGGCCGGGCTCTCTCTCGCGGTCGCGGTCTCGGGGGTGGGGTTCTTCCTGGCCGCCGTCCTGACACCGTACGCCGCGCGTCGTTGGGGGAGCCCCACGTGGATCCTGGTCCTGCTCGGGTCCGCCTCCGTGGCCTCGGCGTGTCTTGGCCTGCTGTTCAGCGAGCGGTCGCTCCTGCTAGCCGCCTTCGTGCTCGGCCTGGCCTCCCAAGGGGTCAAGATCTGCGTCGACACCTTGGTGCAGACGTCGATCGACGACGCTTTCCGGGGGAGAGTGTTCTCGATCTACGACGTCGTGTTCAACGTCGCGTTCGTGGCCGCGGCCGCTGTGGCCGTCCTTGTGGTGCCGCCCGACGGCAGGTCGACCGGGCTGCTCGCCGGGATCTCGGTCGGGTACGCCGCCACCGCCGTGTCGTATGCGGTGTGGGCGCGCCGGCCGGCTCCCGCCCTGACGTGAGGGTGGTACCTCAGAGCTCAACCCGGCGGTCCCATCGCCGTGTGGCAGTGCGGCTCACGCCGACTGAGACGCCCACCACGCCAGCAGCTCGACCCGGGCCCGCTCCGGACCCAATGGCCCTTCGTCGATCCGCTTCTCGAGCAAGAACTCATAGGCTCGGCCCACCGTCGGACCCGGCTCGATGCCGAGGATCGCCATGATCTGCTGGCCATCGAGGTCGGGTCGCAGTGCAGCGAGCTCCTCCTCAGCCTGCAGCTGGGCGATCCGACGCTCGAGGTCGTCATAGGTGCGCCGCAAGCGCTCCGCTTTGCGCACATTGCGGGTGGTGCAGTCCGCACGGGTCAGCACATGCAACCGATCGAGCAAAGGCCCAGCGTCTCGGACGTAGCGGCGCACGGCTGAGTCGGTCCACTCTCCGGAGCCATAGCCGTGGAAGCGCAGGTGCAGCTCCACCAACCGTGACACTGCCTTGACGTCGTCGTTGGCGAACCGCAGCGCCTTGAGCCGCTTGGTCGCCATCTTGGCCCCGACGACATCGTGGTGATGGAACGTGACCGAGCCGTCCCCAGAGAATCGCCGCGTCCGCGGCTTCCCGATGTCATGCAAGAGGGCCGCCAGTCGGGTGACGAGGTCCGGGGCTGGTACATCGAGACGGGCTTCCAGGGCGATCGCCTGCTCGAGCACCGTAAGGCTGTGCTCGTACACGTCCTTGTGCCGATGGTGCTCGTCGCGTTCGAGCTGGAGTGCCGGGAGCTCGGGGAGCACGCGGGCGGCGAGCCCGGTCTCGACAAGCAGGGTGAGCCCCGCCCGCGGCCGTTCGCACAGCACCAGCTTGACCAGCTCGTCACGCACCCGCTCCGCGGACACGATCGCCAGTCGGTCGGCCATGTCGGCCATGGCAGACCTGACCGCGGGAGCCACGCGGAAGTCCAGCTGGGCCGCGAACCTCGCAGCTCGCATCATTCTCAGTGGGTCGTCAGCGAAGGACTGCTGTGGCGCTGCGGGGGTCCGCAGCACCTTGTCGACGAGGTCCGCCATGCCGCCGAACGGGTCGACGAAACGCTGCTCCGGCAGCACCAGGGCCATCGCGTTGACGGCGAAGTCACGCCGGCTGAGGTCGCCTACGAGGTCATCGCCGTAGGTGACGTCCGGCCGCCTCGAGTCGCCGGTATACGTGTCGGACCGGTACGTGGTGATCTCCACCGTCCAGGTCCCCACCCGTGCGCCGATGGTGCCGAACTCGCGCCCGATGTCCCAGCGAGCATCCACCCAGCCGGCCAGGCAGGCCTCGATCTCGTCGGGCCGCGCCGACGTGGTGAAGTCAAGGTCACCAGAGAGCCGGCCCAGGAGCAGATCACGCACCGGACCTCCCACGAGTGCGATCTCGTGGCCGGCCGCCGAGAACCGCCGTCCTACCTCGCTGATGACCGGCGCTGCCTTGACCAGCTCGCGCACCGCGGTGCGTTGCAACGAGGTGAGTGAGCGCGGGGTCGACACGATGCACCACTGTATGAGCCGGGGGGTGATGATGTGCCCACCGGTTAGCATTTGGCGCGTGAGCACCCCGCCCGAAGCGTCCTGGTGATGACGCACCGGCGACGTGTGGCGGCTCTGCTCGCAGCGCTGGCGCTGACGGGCGGAGCTCAGTGGACGGCGGTGGACATCGCCGCCGGATCGGTGCCACCGGAGCGCCCGGCGGCTGCCGCGGCGCCCGGAGGTGCGCCGCACCGGAGCGTGGCGCAGGCACCCACGACGGTGACAGCTCGTCCCGCCCCCGACACCTCACCCGACCTCGACATGGCGATCACGTCAGTGTCTCCCGCCGGTCTCGATCCCACCAAGGCGCTGCGGATGTCAGGGACGGTGACCAACTCGGGCCCAACGCCCTGGAAGGAAGCGCAGGTGTACCTGTCCATCGGGTACACGCCGGCGAGGAGCCAGGACGACCTCGAGGCTTTCGCCGCTGACACTGGCGGCTTCGGAATGACGATCAATGACCTCGACCTTTTCGACAGGATCGGTCGCCTGCGACCCGGCAGCAGCACCCCGTGGAACCTGTCCATCCCTTTCGAGCGGCTGCCCATCGACCGTTCTGCGGGTGTCTACCAGGTTGGGGCCACGTTGCTGGCCGGCACGCTCGAGGGCCGCGACGCCGTAGCCGACTCACGGGTGTCGACGACCATCGCCTACCTCCCCGATGTCGACGAGCAGCCCAACGTCACCGAGGTCGTCACTCTCGTCCCGATAGCGGCTCCCGTGCTCAGAGACGCCGAGGGCGTCTTCGTGGATGACAGGCTCGCCGGGATGCTGGACTATGAGGGCCGGCTGCGCAACGTGCTTGACTTCGCCGAGCAGGCACCGGCGGGCAGCCTCGAGCTGGTCCTGGACCCGGCTCTGAGGAACGCCGTCAGGGCCATGGCGCGCGGGTACTTGGTGCGTTCCCTGACGCAGGCCAGTGACGAGGAGGTGCCACGGCCTGGAGTGGGACAGCAAGACGCCGCCGAATGGCTCGGCGACCTCGCGGCACTCACGCAACGCCATCGCGTCACGTTGCTTCCTTGGGGGAATCCCGCGACCACGTCCCTCGCGCGGGAAGGTATGCCGGGAATCGTGAGGGCCGCCGTCGAGTCCAGCCTGCGACTCGCTGATGCCTCGACCGGCCAAACGGTGACGGACTGGCAGCGCACCGGCGCGACGAGCCGGCGCGGGCTCAAGGCGTCCGATGAGGCTGGTGCCACGGTCCACGTCACCTCCGAGCGGAGCCTCCCGTCGCTGGCCGTGGATGACGAGGCGTTCCCGCCAAGCCTGGTGACGATCTCCGTCGACGACGAGCGACTGCCGGTGGTGGTGACGCGCAGCGACGTCGGCGGACGAGACTTCACCGCAAGCATGTCAGCGGTGGACTTCCGGCAGTCTCTGATTGCCGAGGCGACGGTCCGAGCGCTCAGCGAGGACCGCCCGACGTCGGTGTTCGCAGCGCCGTTCAACTGGGATCCGGGCACCATGATCTCCGAAGCCGACATCGAGGCCGGGTACGACTTCCCGACGGTGTCGGCGCAGGGACTGTCGGGGCTCACGGCCCGACCCGCTCAGGACTACAGCGGAAAGTTGCGGCTGCTCAGGACGACACCGGAGCTGTCGGACGACATCCTCGACGCGATCCGCACCCTGCACGCGCACGGGAACGTGTACACCGAGCTGCTGTCCGAAGAGCGCGGGGTCGCGACCGACTTCACCCAGTCGCTGGCTCAGGCCGGCTCGGCGACCTGGAGCTCCGAACCGGCGCGAGGGGCCGCGTTGATCCGACAGCGTGCCCGCGGCATGGCCGAGGACCTGGCCAAAGTGACCGTGTCCGGTCCTGCCTTCGTAGCCATGTCCAGCAACACCGGACGGTTCCCCCTGACGGTCTTCAACGGGCTCGACTTTCCCGTCACGGTAAGGATCTTGGTGAACCCCCTCAACAAGGCGCTGCAGATCTCGTCGCTCCCGGAGCTCCGCCTGGAGGCGGGCCAGAGCCGCGACATCGAGGTACAGAGCCGCGCCGACCGCTCGGGCCTCACCCAAGTCAAGGCCCGCCTGTCGACCGTCAACGACCGCTCCTTCGGGCGCCCCTTCAGCTTCAACATCCGCACGACCCAGATCGGTGTTGCGATCTGGGTTGCGATGGGCATCGGCATGGCGGCGCTGCTGATCTCCGCGGGCCGGCGACTGTACGTGCGAGCCCGCGGCCGCGGCTTCAAGACCCGCGGGGAGACTACGGCGTGACGGACCGGGTCGAGGCGGAAGGCACGTCATCGAGCCTGCTGACCTCGAGCCGGCTGATGGCTGCGGGCACCATCGTCTCGCGCTTGACCGGGTTCGTGCGGGCCGGCTTGCTCGCCGCCGCAATCGGGGTCTCGCTGCACGCCGAGGTGTTCAACGTTGCCAACACCATCCCGAACAGCGTGTACATCCTGGTCGCCGGGGGGGTCTTCAACGCGGTCCTCGTCCCGCAGCTGGTCCGGGCAGCGAAGACCGACGCCGACGGCGGCGACGACTACGCCAACCGCATCATCACCCTCGGGGCCGTCGTGCTGGCCGGCGTCACCGCCGTCCTCGTGCTGGCCGCGCCCGTCCTGCTGCAGGTGTTCGTGGACAGGAGCTTCTTCACAGACCCGGCGCTGGCGGCCCAGCGGGAGTCCCTGATCGACTTCACCCGCTGGTGCCTGCCGCAGATCTTCTTCTACGGCATGTTCGTGCTGATCGGGCAGATCCTCAACGCGCGGGGCAGGTTCGGCCCCATGATGTGGACGCCCATCGCCAACAACCTCATCGCCATCGCGGTGATCGTGGCGTACCTGGTCGCGTACGGCGATCAGGCCGCTCGGGGGGGCTACACGACGAGCCAGGAGCTCCTTCTCGGCCTGGGATCAACCCTGGGCATCGTGGCGCAGACGCTCCTGCTCCTTCCGTACCTCAGAGCCGCCGGCTTCTCCGTGCGGCCGCGCTTCGACTTCCGTGGCACCGGGCTGGGTCACACCCTCAGGCTGGGGATGTGGACAGTCGGCTTCGTCATCGTCAACCAGCTGGCCTTCTACGTGATGGTGCACCGGGCCACCGCGGGCACCGCGGACGTCGTCCGCGGCGACTCCGACGCCAGCGGCTACACCGTGTACTCCAACGCGTTCCTGCTCACCCAGGTGCCCCACTCGATCATCACGGTGTCGCTGGCGACCGCTGCCATGCCCCTGCTGTCACGACTGGCTGCCGACCACCGGCTGTCCGAGGTCTCCGCGGAGATCACCTCCACGCTGCGCCTCGTCCTGTCAGTGATCGTGCCCTGCGCGGTGGCCCTCCTGGTGCTCGGAACCCCCATGTCGACGGTGCTGTTCAGCTGGGGCGCCGCCAGCGGCGAGACGGCCGCTCTTGGCGAGACGCTGATGGCCTTCAGCATCGGGATGCTGATGTTCAGCGTCCACTACCTGGTGCTGCGGGGCTTCTACGCCCTGGAGGACACCAGGACCCCGTTCTTCATCCAATGTCTGGTCGCCGCCGTCAACATCGCCTGCGCCATCGGCTTGACGATGGCCGTGGACCCGCGATTCGTGGCCCCTGCGCTCGCGCTGGCCTACGGTGCGTCCTACACCGTGGGTGCCGCGGTGTCCTTCACGGTGCTCTCACGGCGGCTCCGGAGCACCGACTCGCGCAGTCTGGCGCCGTTCGTGCTGCGCGTCCTGGTGGCCGGCGCCGCCGCCGGGGCGGTGACCTGGCTGTGCCTGCAGGGCCTGGAGGCGGCCGGGCTCAACGACTCGCGCAAGCCTGACTCGCTTGCCCTGCTCGGGCTCGGCGGCCTGACCGGCATGGTGTCCTACCTGGGCATGGCCAGGCTGCTGGGTGTCAGTGAGATCGCACGCATCCTGGGTCTTATGCAAACCCGCGCCAAACGCGGCTGACCGCAAGAGAACCGTCGCCCAGAAGACTTACGATGAGACGAGTTGTCTCGAGTGAGATCGCGCTCGCGTGGCCCGGACGGAGGACCGTGGGATCCCATCTGGTTCAGCCTGGCGCCGTCCTCGCGGGCCGGTATGTGGTCGAGGATCTGCTCGGTCAAGAGGCGGGGTCGGAGTCGTGGCGCGCGCACGACCGCATCCTGGCCCGCTCCGTGGTGCTCCAGCTGCTTCCCTCAGCCTCGCCCCAGGCCGACCAGATGCTGGCCGCGGCCAAGCAGGCGTCTCGGGTGACCGACTCCAGGATCCTTCAGGTCCTCGACGCCGCGGACGACGGCTCCTTGAGCTACATCGTCCGTGAGTGGGCCAGCGGACAGTCGCTCGACGTGGTGCTCTCCGAGGGGCCCCTGTCGGCACGGCGGGCCACCTGGGTACTCACCGAGGTGGCCAACGCCATGGTGAACGCGCACGGGATGGGACTGCCGCACCGCAGGCTCGTGCCGGACAGCGTTGTCCTCACCAAGTCCAGCGGTGTCAAGCTGATCGGGCTCGGCACGTCTGCCGCCTTGCGGGGAGCACCGGCGGGTGCCAGTGACGCTGAGCTCGAGGACACCATCGACCTCGGCCGGCTCCTCTATGCCTGCCTGACCGCCCGCTGGCCCGGCGGCGACTGGCCGGGCCTTCCCCCTGCGCCGACGGAACAGGGCAGGCTGCTGCGGCCCCGACAGGTCCGGGCCGGCGTGCCTCGTGCCCTTGACGCCATCTGTGACCGGATCTTGTCCGACGACTCCCGCTACGGCGAGCGGATCACCACCGTGGCGGAGGTGAGGGACCACCTCGCCATGACCTTCGCCGACGAGGGCTTCGCGGCCGCCGTCGCGGCGGGGAGCTCCCCTCTCACCGCTACCCCATCCTCCTCACCACACGCGGACTCACCGCCAGCGCTGCTGGTCCGTGACGGCAACGTCTCGACCACAGGAGAACAACCCCGATACACCGAGCGCACCACAGCCGACCGCTCGAGTCTCAGCCGGACAGCGCTGTGGCTTGCGGCCCTCGTGCTCATCGTGGCAGTTGCCTTGCTGGCATACCTCGTACGCCAGTCAGGCGATGACACCACTGCTGGCTCCCCGGACACCTCTGGTACCGCGGGGTCGGCGCCCGGCGGCTCAGCCGGCTCCGATCCTGGTCAGGTGCTTCCCATCGCAGGGATCAGCGACTTCGACCCGCTGCCGGAGGGATCCGGCGATGAGCACCCAGAGCTCGTCCCCTTGGCCATCGACGGGGACCCCGAGACAGCCTGGGAGACGATGGCCTACTTCGACGATCGCCAGCTCGGGGCCAAGACGGGCGTCGGCCTCGTGGTCGACCTCGGTAAGGTCCGCGACGTCAGCGAGGTCCAGGTCAGCCTGCTCGGTGACAGCACAACGCTGGAGCTGCGGGCGGCGCCGCAGTCCTCCGACGACCCCCCGGCCGGGTCAGCTGACGAGTACACGCTGCTCGACACGGTCGCCAAGGCAGGTGCCGAAGCCGACTTCACGCTGGATTCCCCCGCCCGCACCCGCTACCTCCTGGTGTGGCTGACGGCGTTGCCCAAGGTGGACGAGGGAACGTGGCGTGGCAGAGTGTCGGAGATCCAGGTACTCGGATGACACGTGGCGACGACCGAGACGATCTCACGTTGCTGCGCTCCCACGTCGAGGGTGACCCCGACGCATTCTCCGAGCTGGTTCACCGTCATCGCGACCGGTTGTGGGCACTCGCCCTCCGCACCACCGGCCACCCTGACGATGCCGCCGACGCCCTGCAGGAGGCACTCATCTCAGCCTTCCGGAGAGCCGGCACCTTCCGCGGTGACTCCCAGGTCACCACGTGGCTGCACCGTATCGTCGTCAATGCCTGCCTCGACCGACTCCGCCGGCGCCAGGCCACCGCAACGTTCCCACTGCCCGACGATGACGACCGCATGCCGCTGCTGGCTGCGCCGGCCAGCGAGGACGCCGCCGTGGCCAGCGAACGCCGCGCCGATGTGCTCGCCGCACTGCGACAGCTGAGCGACGACCAGCGCGCCGCCCTCGTGCTGGTCGACATGGAGGGGTACTCGGTTGAGGAGGCTGCCGACATCCTGGGGTGTGCCGTGGGCACGGTCAAGAGCCGCTGCTCGCGAGGTCGGGCGCGACTGGTTCCGCTGCTCACGTCCTACGGCGGGAACCCCGCGGGTCCCGGCGACGTCAAACCCGTCGTGCCGGTCGTTTCCCCACGTGCTGAACGCCGGCATGCAGCGGACCCGCACGGGCCGACCGGAGGAGGAGCGTCGTGAACGACCTGACGCACCCCTCCCTCGACGACCTGGCCGACCTGCACGAGGGCCTGCTTCCGCCAGCGCGCGAACGCTCCCTCGCGGCCCACATCAGCGAGTGCGACAGGTGCTCGGCGGCGTCGGCCGCGCTGGACGACGTCACGCACGTCCTGTCGGGAGCAACGTCGAACCCCCCACCGATGCCCGACCCGGTGGCAGCGTCGCTGGACGAGGCGTTGCTCCGCGCCAGCCGCGAGCGTGCGGCGACTGTTCCCTCACTCTCGCAGTACCGGGCCTCGTCGCGTCCCGAGGCGGTCTCGGCGCGGCAATCCCGGTGGACCTGGGTCGCCGCCGCCGCGGCCGTCGTCGCCATCGGGTATGCCGGCGTCAGCGTGCTCGATGGCTCATCGGGCGGCGATGAAGCTGCAACAGCAGACTCGGGGGCCGGCCAAGACATCGCAAGCAGGGACGCCGTGAGGTCGCAGCCGGAGGCAGCGAGCGGCGAGGACACTCCTTCGAGCGACCGACCCGAGGCAGGCGGCCTGCGAACCCTCAACCGCAAGACACTCCCAGGCGTCGCCGGCCGACTCGCCACGACGAGAACGACCGAAGAGAGCAGGCTGGTCCGCGACTGCCCATCGGTGGACGTGACTGACGACGACCAGGCGGCTGTAGTGCGATGGCGGGGGGTGCGCGCTCTGCTGGTGGTCGACCGGTCGACTCGGCGGGCTACCGTCTACCGCTGCACCGGCGACGCGGACCGTCTCTTCACGACCCAATACTGAGGCCCCGGCAGCCGTCGTGCCCGAGGCATGCGTCGGTCTCGCCTCGGAAGGGAATGCTCTCGCCCTAGTATCTGTTGAACGCAGAGCGACCCGGAGTACGTACGGGACGCACCGTGAGTCCCGTCGAGAGCGAGGAAGAGTTGTCTTCGGACATCCGTAACGTCATCATCATCGGCTCCGGTCCGGCCGGCTACACCGCCGCGATCTACGCCGCCCGCGCGGACCTGCACCCGCTCGTGTTCGAAGGGTCCGTCACCGCTGGGGGCGCTCTGATGACCACCACCGAGGTGGAGAACTTCCCCGGTTTCCCCGACGGCATCATGGGCCCCGCGCTCATGGACGACCTGCGCAAGCAGGCCGAGAAGTTCGGCGCGGAGCTGGTGGCGGACGACATCACCGACGTCGACCTGACGGGCGACATCAAGCTGGTCACCGACACCGCCGGCGACACCTACCGCGCCAAGACCGTGATCTTGGCGATGGGCTCTGGCTACCGCAAGCTCGGTGTGTCCGGTGAGGAGCGGCTGTCCGGCCACGGAGTGAGCTGGTGTGCGACCTGTGACGGCTTCTTCTTCCGCGAGCAGCACATCGTTGTCGTCGGTGGCGGTGACTCAGCGGTCGAGGAGGCGACGTTCCTGACGCGCTTCGCCGACAAGGTGACGCTCGTCCACCGGCGTGACCGGTTGCGGGCGAGCAAGATCATGGCTGCCCGAGCACACAGCAACGCCAAGATCGAGTTCGCGTGGAACAGCAGCGTCGAGGAGATCCTCGGCGATGACTGCCTCGAGGGCGTCGTCCTCAAGGACACCGTGACCGGTGAGAGCCGTCGCCTCGACGCCACGGGGCTGTTCATCGCGATCGGGCACGACCCGCGGTCCGAGATCGTCCGCGGCCAGGTCGAGCTCGATGACGACGGATACGTCCTCGTCGAGCCGCACAGCACCCGGACCAACCTCAGCGGCGTGTTCGCGGCTGGCGACCTGGTCGACCACACCTACCGTCAAGCGGTCACTGCCGCTGGCACCGGGTGTGCTGCTGCCCTCGACGCCGAACGATTCCTGACGGCCCTGGAGGACCAGGTCCCCGTCGGCGCAGTAACCGCCTAACCCATCCACCCATCCACCCATCCAACGCCTTGAACCAGGAGATCACTCGTGAGCAACATTCCCGCCGTGACAGACGCGGACTTCCAAACCACCGTGCTGCAGTCAGACAAGCCGATTCTGGTCGACTTCTGGGCAGAGTGGTGCGGGCCGTGCCGCCAGGTCGGCCCGATCCTCGACGAGATCGCGGGTGAGCACGGCGACTCGATGTCGTTCGTGAAGATGAACGTCGACGAGAACCCGATCACGCCCGCCAGCTACCGGGTCACCGGCATCCCGGCGCTCAACGTCTACAAGGGCGGCGAGCTGGTGAAGTCGATCGTCGGCGCGCAGCCCAAGGCGTCGTTGCTGCGGCAGCTGTCGGAGTTCATCGACGCGTGAACGGCGTCGCCTGACGCCTCGCTAAGCCTCAGACCTCACCGTCGTACTCAGAGTCCCCGTCGCCTGCTCGAGCTCCCGTAGCTCGGGTCAGTCGGCGGGGAGTTCTGTGCGTGGTCGCACCCCGACCGGGCTCGGTGCCTTGTCTGGCCGGATGGCTCCCAGCCACCGCTCCAGCGCCACCTCGACGTCGCCCCGCCACGACAGCACCGTGCGGAGGTCCAGGCGCAGTCGCGGGTACCGGGGGTGGTGATGCACGGTCTTGAACCCCACAGCCGTCAAGAACCCCGAGGGCAGGACGCATTGCATCTCCTGTCCGCTGGCGTCCCCGAACGCCTCCAAGGCCCGCACCCCCCGCCTCGACAGCGCATCCTTGACCACCGACTGCAGCAGCACCCGGCCAAGGCCGGCATCGGTGTATTCCGGGAGGATTCGGGCGGTCATCAGGAGGATCGCGTCCGCGCTGACCGGGCTGGTCGCGTACCCCGGCACCCCTGCGACGTACTCCGGTGGCGCGTACAGGGCAAAGCCCGCCACCTCACCGTCGACGTACAGGATGCGTCCGCAGCTGCCCCAGTCGAGCAGCACGGCCGACAGCCAGTCGTCCTTCGTGACGCCCGGCGGAGCGCGGTGCCCCGCCTCCCAGAACACGCACGTGCGGCACGGCCACGCCAGGTCCTCGATGTTGTCCAGCGTGATGGAGGCGAGTCGACGGGCCATCGACACAACTCCTCTCGCGGATTGGCTCGGTAGGGCACCCGCTCACCGCGAGCCGCCCCGCTCGTACCGGCGAATGACGTGCTTGTGGTGCATCGTAGTGGCTCTGGACCGTCACGGTCACGACAAGAGAAGACGGCGATGGACTCACACCTGGAGCGCCCCGCACCGGCCGACCCTGTGACCGGGCGGCCAGCGCAGCGACATACCCGGCTCGACTCGTACGTCGACCGCTATGCCGAACGGACGGCCGGCATGCTCGCGTCAGAGATCCGTGCCCTGTTCTCGGTCGCCAGCCGGCCCGAGGTTGTGTCGCTCGCCGGTGGCATGCCCAACATCTCGGGACTGCCGATCGACGCGGTCGCCGAGACCGTGTCCGACCTGGTACGTCGGCAAGGGACGGCCGCACTGCAGTACAGCTCCGGTCAGGGCGATCCAGTCCTGCGGGCGCAGATCTGCGAGGTGATGGCCCTCGAGGGAATCTCAGCCCATCCCGACGATGTGGTGGTGACGGTAGGCAGCCAGCAAGCGCTCGACCTGGTGACCCGCATCTTCTGCGACCCCGGCGACGTCGTGATCTGCGAAGCGCCGAGCTACGTTGGCGCCCTGGGCGTCTTCCGGGCGTACCAGTGCCAGGTCGTGCACGCCGAGATGGACGACGAGGGTCTGGTCCCTGGCGCCCTGGACGCTGCGATCTCCAGCGTGGAGACGTCCGGGCGGAGGGTCAAGTTCCTGTACACCATTCCGAACTTCCATAACCCGGCCGGAGTGACGATGGCGTCCGCTCGGCGGGAGCAGATAGCCGAGATATGCCGCCGCAAGGATCTGCTGATCGTCGAGGACAACCCCTATGGACTGCTCGGATTCGACGCAGAGCCGCCGCGGGCGCTTCGCGCAGACGACGCTGAGGGGGTCGTCTACCTCGGTTCGTTCTCGAAGACCTTTGCGCCGGGCTTGCGCGTCGGCTGGGTGCAGGCCCCGCACGCCGTGCGCGAGAAGCTCGTGCTCGCTCAGGAGTCGTCCACGCTGTGCCCACCGACCTTCAGCCAGCACGCGGTCAGCGCCTACCTCAGCTATCACGACTGGCAAGGCCAGATCAGATCCTTCGTCGACATGTACCGGCTGCGATGCGATGCGATGCTCGAGGCGCTGAGCGAGCACATGCCAGCGGGAACACGATGGACGAAACCGGGTGGCGGCTTCTACGTGTGGGTCACCTTGCCGCCGGGACTGGACGCGAAGGCGATGTTGTCGCGAGCGGTGACAGCGCGTGTGGCCTACGTGCCCGGTACTGCCTTCTACGCCGACGGGTACGGCAGCCGGTGCATGCGGCTCAGCTTCTGCTACCCCTCGCCGGAACGCATTGTGGAAGGCGTGCGCCGACTCGGGCGCGTCATCGCCGACGAGATGGAGTTGCGAGCCGCTTTTGGCGCGACACCGACGGCGGTGTCGCGCGGGCACGAAGGCCCGACGACCGATCTAGCGTGAAAGGCACCCCATGTCTCCCGACCGCATCCTGGTTCTCGCCGGCGGCCTATCCCACGAGCGTGAGGTGTCGTTGCGATCCGGCCGCCGCGTCGCCGAGGCGATGGCCTCGGCAGGAGTCGACGCGTCAGTCAGCGACGTCGACGCACAGCTGATGCCGATGCTGCGACGGGTTCGCCCCGACTGCGTCATCCCTCTCCTGCACGGCGAGGTCGGCGAGGACGGCGCGCTCGGTGAGGTCCTGCATCTCGCCGACGTCCCCTACGTGGGGTCGCCTCCTGCAGCCGCCCGAGTTGCCTTCGACAAGCCGATCGCCAAGCAGGTCGTGGCGAGGGCGGGGGTACGGACTCCGCGATCGGTCGCGTTGCCAGCCGACAGCTTCCGCGAACTGGGAGCAGCGGTCGTCATGGAGGCGTTGGTCTCTCGGGTAGGTCTGCCTCTGGTGGTGAAGCCGGCCAAGGGTGGGTCGGCGCTCGGAGTCTCGACCGTCCGCACGCCGGCCGAGCTGCCGACCGCCATGGTCGCCTGCTTCTCCTACGGAACGGTGGCTCTCATCGAGCGGTGCGTGTCGGGGATCGAGGTCAGCGTGCCGGTCCTCGCCGACGAATCTGGTCTCCGGGCGCTGCCAGCGGTGGAGATCCGCGCCGACGGCGGCATCTACGACTACACCGCCCGATACACCGCCGGGGCGACTGAGTTCGTCGTTCCAGCGCAACTCGAACCAGAGGTGGCTGCGCGGTGCGCAAACGCCGCAAAGACTGCCCATTCCGCCCTCGGCCTGGGTGATCTGTCCCGGTCTGACCTGATCGTGGACGCCGAGGGGGAGGTGTGGTTCCTCGAAGTTAACGTGGCCCCGGGCATGACCGAGACGTCGCTGTTCCCGCTGTCGGTCGAGGCCGCGGGGCTCGACCTGGGAGCGTTGTTCATCGACCTCGCCGCCGACGCGGTCAGTCGTCAGCGCCCAGAAGGGCAGTGATCCGACGCAGGTCCGAAGGCGTTGCGAACTCGATGACCAGCCTCCCTCTGCGTCGGTTCATCTCAGCCGAGCAGCGGGTGTCCAGGCGCTCGGAGAGCCGCCCGGCGATCTCGGCGAGCTCAGGGTCTACTTCGCGCGGCGACCGCGTCCGGGTGGTTGTCGGCGAGGGGGTCCCGGCTGCGACAAGCTCCTCGAGCCCACGGACCGAGATCCCCTCAGCAACGACCCGGCTGGCCAGTGCCTCCTGTGTCGAGACGTCGCTGACCGCGAGCAGGGCGCGGGCATGCCCTGCCGACAGCACGCCAGCGGCAAGGCGGCGCTGCACCGCCACCGGGAGCCTCAGCAGCCGGATGCTGTTGGAGATCTGTGGGCGGGACTTTCCCAGACGCGCCGCGAGCTCGTCATGCGTGCATCCGAAGTCCTCGAGCATCTGCGCATACGCGGCGGCTTCTTCCAGTGGGTTGAGGGACGCACGATGCAGGTTCTCGAGCAGGGCGTCCCGTAGCAGGTCGTCGTCGGTGGTGGCGCGGATGATGGCCGGAATGGTCGCCAGTCCCGCCTCCTGACAGGCGCGCCAACGCCGCTCTCCCATCACGAGCTCGTACTGGTTCTCGGTGACCGGACGCACCACGACCGGCTGAAGGAGACCCACCTCGGTGATGGAGTGCACGAGCTCCGACATGGCCTCTTCATCGAACACCGTCCGGGGCTGCCGGGGGTTCGGCCGGATGGCGGTGACCGGGAGCTCGTCGAAGTACACGCCGCTGCGCTGGTCAGCGGCGGACCACGCAGAACTGGACCGCCACGGCGGAGCTGACGGCGACGTCACGCCGTGCTGCCCAGGGACGTTCCCGTTCGGGGCCTGCGGGATGAGGGCGTCGAGTCCGCGGCCGAGGCCTCGCGGTGGGAACGAGTTCATGCACTGTCCTTGCTCTGAGAGGCCAGCTCGGTCGCTGCCTCGACATAGCTCGATGCTCCGGCCGAGCTCGGGTCATAGGTGACCACGGTCTGCCCGTGGCTTGGCGCCTCGGAGATCCGAACAGACCGCGGGATCACCGCCGACAGGACCACATCGCCGAAGTGGCGACGCACCTCGTCGGCGACGCCTTGCGCCAACCGTGTCCGGGCGTCGTACATGGTCAGCAGGATGGCTGCCACTTGGAGCTCGGGGTTGAGGTGCTCCCGGATCTGCTCCAACGTGCGAAGCAGCTGCCCGAGCCCCTCCATGGCGTAGTACTCACACTGAATCGGGACGAGCATCTCCTTGCCCGCCGACAGTGCGTTGACCGTCAGGAGCCCCAGGGATGGTGGGCAGTCGATGAGGACGTAGTCGTACCGCTCCCCCGCAGCCCCGCGCTCGGCGAGGTGCACCTCCAGTGCCCGCCTCAAACGGGTCTCCCGGGCCACCATTGACACCAGCTCGATCTCGGCGCCGGCGAGGTCGATCGTGGCGGGGACGACATACAAGCCTGGCACATGCTTGCTCTCGACCCGGACGTCGGAGATGGCGGCGCCCGCGATGAGTACGTCGTAGATGCCGGGCGTGCCCTCCCCGTGCTCCACGGACAGCGCCGTCGACGCGTTCCCTTGAGGGTCCAGGTCGAGCAGGAGAACCTTCAGTCCGTGCTGTGCCAACGCGGCGGCGATGTTGACCGCGGTGGTGGTTTTCCCGACTCCGCCCTTCTGGTTGGCAATGACCAGAGTTCGTGTCGAGTCCGGGACAGGCATCCGCCGCCCACCGACCGGCGGAACTTGGGCGGCGACGTGCGCCACTCCAGCCGCTTGCGAGTCGACCGGGGTTGCTTCGGAGCTGAGATCAACGGCGCTCTGACTCAGCCCGGCTTGCGGACTGGCTTGGGCTGCCTCATGACTGAGCGCCGCTGCTTCAGGACGTGTTTCACGTGAAACATCGGGCCAGCCCAAGCCTCGGGCGCCGCTCGAGGCACTCGCGGGCCACCCCAGTCCGCTTATCGGGAACGGGGAACCACTGTGCGAGCCCTGGAGATCCGGTGCCGAGTCTGCTGACTGCTCAGAGGTCGAGTGAGCAGACGCCACGGCAACCTCCTTCGTCTCAGCTGGGCCGTCTCGACGATAACCGAACGACGGTCGTCGCAGGCTCGACGACACCCTCTCCGCACCGTTCGACCGCAGACATGCGCACTCCACGGCGTCGCAGGGCGGCGGCCGCTTCGGCCAGCTCATCGGATGCGGTTTCGCCCTTGATGGCCAGCACCTCGCCGTCCGGTCGGCACAGCGGCAACGTCCAGCGAACGAGCCGCTCCAGCGGAGCGACAGCCCGTGCGGTCACGACGTCGAAGGCGCCGGGGTCGAGGTCCTCGGCGCGCGAGCGGACCACGGTGACATTGCCGAGCGCCAGTGTCTGGCTGACCTGAGCGAGGAAGGTGGACCGCCGGAGCAGCGGCTCGACAAGCGTCACGCGGAGGTCGGGACGCGCCAGGGCGAGCGGGATACCGGGGAAGCCGGCGCCAGAGCCGACGTCGCCCACGCTGGATCCCGACCGGATGAGCGGGTGGATCACCACGCAGTTCATGATGTGACGGTTCCAGAGGCGGCCCACCTCCCGAGGGCCGAGGAGGCCCTGTTCTACACCTTGCGTCGCGACTATCTGCGCATATCGGTCAGCGAGCGGTGCGGCGTCCCCAAACCAGGCGACCACCGTCTCCTGCGACGGACGGTCGGTTTCACGTGAAACATCCACCTCGGTTGTGTCAGGTGGCGGGAAGGATCACTACGCACCGCGTCGGCTCGACGCCCTCAGACTCGCTCTTCAGTCCAGCCTCGGCGACGCAGTCGTGGACGACCTTGCGCTCGAAAGGCGACATCGGCGCAAGCTTGACCGCTTCTCCCGACGTACGCACCTCATCGATGGCTTCCGTTGCGAGCAGCACCAGGTTCTTACGGACATCCGCGCGGTACCCCCCGATGTCGAGCATCAGCCGGGAACGTTCTCCGGTCTCCCGGTAGACGGCGAGGCGGGTGAGCTCCTGCAGTGCCTCGAGGACATGACCGTCATCGCCCACGAGGACGTCAAGGTCTTCCCCGACGACGGATACGGCTGCACGGTCGCCTTCGACGTCCATATCCAAGTCACCGTCGAGGTCGGCGATGTCGAGTAGCTCCTCGAGGTAGTCCGCGGCGATGTCGCCTTCGGCCTCGAGCTGCTTCACCCGGTCGACGGGCGAGACGACCACGTCATCCGCGGCGGCCTCGGCTACGTGCTGGGGGGCTTCAGTCATGCGTCGGTACTCCGTTCGAGGCTCACGGGGAGCCAGGCCTCACGTCTCGTTGGGTCTACGTCTGCGCTGGTCACGGGTCTTCTTCTTCGGCTGAACGCGTGGTGGAGGCTTCGGCTTGGTGGGGGCGGGGTATGCCGTCGCGCCTCCCGGTTCCTCTCCTTCGCCGGGCGCCTGGATGCCCTTGGCTGGTCCATGCTTCTTGGTGTCCCGCAGTTTCTTGGCCTCGTAGGCAGGAGTGTCTGGGGTGGGGTTGTTGCGAATCACATAGAACTGTTGGCCCATCGTCCAGATGTTCGACGTCGACCAGTACAGCAGGACGCCGACGGGGAAGGCGATGCCCCCCACAGCGAACACGACCGGCAGAACGTACAACAGGATCTTCTGTTGCTGGGCGTACTGCCCGGTGAGCGCTGACTCGGGCATGTTCTTGCGCATCAGCTGGCGCTGGGTGGTGAACGTGGTGATCGTCATCAAGACGACCAAAGCGGCCGTGAGCGCCTGGGTGTGCCACGACTCCGCCCCGGTGAACGAGTCAGAGATCTTCGCCAAGCCGAAGATTGTGCCGTCCCGCAGCGTTTCCACGTCGCCGAGCTTGAAGAACCCCACCGGTTCGGCGTCTGTGGCCTTGTCGAGGGTTCGAAACAGCGCCAAGAAGATGGGCATCTGCAGCAACAAGGGCATGCACGATGCGAGCGGGTTCGTGCCGGTGTCCTTGTAGAGCTTCATCGTCTCTTGAGTCAGCCGCTCGCGGTCGTGACCGTACTTCGTCTGCAGCTCCTTGACCTTGGGCTGGAGCAGCTGCATGTTGCGGCTGTTCTTGATCTGCTTGACGAACAGCGGGATGAGCAGGATCCGGATGCATACGGTGAGGCCGATGATCGACAAGGCCCACGACAGTCCCGCCGGCATGCCGAGCTCGCCGTGGAACAGTCGATAGAAGACGAGCAGGATTCCGGAGGTCAGGTAGTACAGCGGCTTCATGATGGCGCTGCCGATGGAGACGAAGAAGTCGATCATCTATGCCTCCTCCACCGGGCTGCAGTGGCCCCGCCCGAGCCACGAGAAGCTCGCGGGAACCGGATCCAGCCCACCGGCTGCCCACGGATGGCAGCGGGCGATCCGGCGGGTGCCGAGCCACAACCCCTTTGCCGCACCATGGCGCTGCACAGCCTCGAGCGTGTACGCCGAGCAGGAAGGGTAGTAGCGGCAGACGTCGCCGTAGAGCGGACTGATCACCCGCCGGTATGCGATCAGCATCCAGGCGATGACGTGCCTCACGGGCGGGCACCATCGATCCTGGCCAGACACTTCGTGAGGTCGGCGTCGAGGCCGGCGTACCCGGCACTGGCCGCAGCCGGCAGTGCGCGCACCACGATGAGGGTGGATGCCGGCAGCGGTAACCGGGCCCGAATGGCGTGGCGCAGGCGTCGCTTGACCCGATGGCGCGCCACCGCGTTGCCGACGGCCTTGCTCACCACGAAGCCGACGCGAGCGGCATGGTCGTCCCGCGATGCAGTCCAATGCACGACCATGGTCGCGCTGCCTGCACGGCGACCGGTACGAACGGCAGCGCGGAACTCGTCGGCACGGCGCATGCGGTTCGCGTCGGGAAGCACATCTGGTCCGCTCCGTCAGGCAGCGAGTCGGTTGCGGCCCTTGCGCCGACGCCCGGCGAGGATCGCGCGGCCGGCGCGCGTACGCATCCGCAGCCGGAAGCCGTGCGTCTTGCTACGCCGGCGGTTGTTCGGTTGAAACGTGCGCTTGCTCAAGGGGACAGACTCCCATGTCGGGTTGAACGCCTAAGGTGACGGGTGTTCGGCGGGTCGATAACGGTGCCGTGTCGACGCGAGTACGTGCTCGACAGGACATGCGCCACCGTTCGACGCACGCCGACCTCGTAACGGTACGCGGGCCCACGACACCGGTCAAACCAACCGGCCCCACGCCGTCGGGGCCGCCGCACCAGCCAGCATGACCGACACGCCGAGGTGGACGCGCCGACAGCCCAACTTTCTGCCGCACAGCCTGTGGATCAATGCTTGATCTATCGGCCTCATTGTTGTTAGCGTCCGGGCCGGACACCGAAGTTCTTTCCCCGCCGCTCGCACGGCTACCTCGGCATCTCTACCGATGTACACAGCCTGTGGACAACTATGTGGACGTACGGCGCATGCGGACGACCGTCGCAGAAGGTGAGTGGCTCCGATGACTGAGGTGGCCGGCCTGACCGAAGCCTGGGCTGAACTGATCGACGACCTCCCTGCGAGCCATCGAGCCTGGTTGTCGGCGTCCCGGCCCGTCACCTTGCATGAGAACACCGCCATCGTGGCAGTCCCTGACGACTTCACCCGCAGCCAGCTCGAAACCCGACTGCGGAGCCGGCTCGAGGATGCCTTGAGCCGAGCGCTGGGCCGCCAGGTGCGCCTGGCAGTCACCGTCGACCCAAGTCTCGCCGCACCGGAACCGGGCCGACTCTCCATTCCCAGCCAACCCAACGGGAGCGACCCCCCGCCCGTCCATGACCTGAACGGCAACGCGGGCGACACTGCCTTGATCGGGACCGGCCAAGCGTCTGCGTCGGGCACCAGGGAAGCGCGGCTCAATCCGAAGTACGTCTTCGACACCTTTGTGATCGGCTCGTCGAACCGCTTCGCGCATGCGGCGGCCGTGGCCGTCGCCGAAGCACCCGGCAAGGCGTACAACCCGCTGCTCATCTACGGTGACTCTGGCCTGGGTAAGACGCACCTGCTCCACGCAATCGGCCACTACGTCCGCAGTCTGTTCACCGGCGCCCGTGTGCGGTACGTGTCGAGCGAGGAGTTCACCAACGACTTCATCAACGCGATCCGCGATGACCGGGCTGCCGGCTTCCAGCGCCGATATCGCGACGTCGACGTGCTGCTGATCGACGACATCCAGTTCCTCGAGGGGAAGATCCAGACCCAGGAAGAGTTCTTCCATACGTTCAACACGCTCCACAACGCCAACAAGCAAATCGTCATCACGTCGGATCGCCCACCCAAGCGCCTCGAGGCGCTCGAGGACCGACTGCGCAACCGGTTCGAGTGGGGGCTCATCACCGACGTCCAGCCTCCTGACCTCGAGACCCGGATCGCAATCTTGCGAAAGAAGGCGGCGACCGAGCGGCTGAGCGCACCCCCTGACGTGCTGGAGTTCATCGCGAGCAAGATCCAGACCAACATCCGCGAGCTCGAAGGCGCCCTCATCAGGGTGACGGCCTTCGCCAGCCTGAACCGCCAGCCGGTCGACGCGACGTTGGCCGAGATCGTGCTCAAGGACCTGATTCCCGAAGGCGGCGAGCCCGAGATCACCGCCGCTGTGATCATCGCCCAGACCGCCGCGTACTTCGGGCTCTCCATCGATGACCTGTGCGGTGCGAGCCGCAGTCGCACTCTGGTGACCGCTCGACAGATCGCCATGTACCTGTGCCGGGAGCTGACCGACCTCTCCTTGCCCAAGATCGGCCAGCAGTTCGGCGGGCGTGACCACACCACGGTGATGCACGCCGACCGCAAGATCAGGGTCTTGATGGCAGAGCGGCGCAGCGTCTACAACCAGGTCCGCGAGCTCACCAACCGCATCAAGCAGCAGGCGAGACAGCAGTGACGGACACGGATCGGCTCCTCACAGCCTGGGGACAACGCTGTGGATGCGCAGTGGTCAACTCGGATCTCTCTGTGCACCTCGCTCCGTCGACTGCGCCGATACCTGTCGTTCTCCCGTCGACCACACAGATCGACGTGGTGTCGTCACCAGCCCATGTGGACGCAGCTACGGTCGTGACCTGCGGGATTGTCGACTACCCACAGATCGCACACAACCGATGAAGACGACGGAACTACAGAGGTCTGACAAGGCTTCAAATTCTCTTCGAGCCGGGACCGGTGGAAAACCCCAGCAGGAGCAGACCGACACACTCCTTGGTGGTGGGGTCATGGCAGGATTCCTCGTTACACCGACACCGCATGGAGGGCTGGCATCGTGAAGTTCCGCGTTGAGCGCGAGACGTTTGCCGACGCCGTCGCCTGGACCGCTCGCAGCATTCCGACGCGGCCAGGCACCTTGCCTCAACTGTCGGGCATTCTGGTCTCGACGGGTGACGACGGGCTCAGGCTGAGCGGGTTCGACTACGAGACGTCGGCCCAGGTCACCATTGCTGCCGATGTGGCCGACGAGGGCCAGGTCCTGGTATCCGGCCGACTGCTGGCTGATATCGCGCGTGCCCTCCCGCACCAACCCGTCGACGTCGCACTCGATGGGGCCAAATTGTCTCTTACGTGCGGTAGCTCCCGATTCAGTCTGCAAACCATGCCGGTCGAGGACTATCCCGCGCTCCCCGAGATGCCGCCTGTCATCGGCACTGTCGACAGCGACGCCTTCGCCACGGCGGTCGTACAGGCGGTCACGGCATCCGGTCGTGACGACATGTTGCCCGTGCTCACCGGCGTCAAGCTCGAGATCGAGGGCTCCACGGTGGCGTTGCTGGCCACCGACCGCTTCAGGTTGAGCTTGCGGGAGCTGCAGTGGCGCCCGCTCCAGCCGGATGTGACCGCAACGGCGCTCGTGCCGGCCCGTGTCCTGGCAGACACGGCGAAGTCACTGGGAGCCGGGTCCGAGCTGAGCATCGCGCTCGGCAGCGCGGCGTCGGGCAGTGAAGGCCTGATCGGTTTCGAGTCCACGTCCGCGGGCAGTTCACGGCGGACGACGACGCGACTCATCGAGGGAGCATTCCCGAACGTTCGCCAGCTTTTCCCGGCCACCTCCGAGATCAGCGCCCAGGTGGAGACCGCGGCCCTGATCGACTCGGTCAAGCGGGTCTCCCTCGTCGCCGGCCGCAACACGCCGATCCGTCTGCAGTTCACCGAGGGCATGGTGGCGCTCGAGGCTGGCAACGGCGAAGAAGCCCAGGCATCGGAGTCGTTGGAGGCGGCCTTGGTAGGGGATTCGGTCTCCATCGGCTTCAACCCGTCGTACCTGCTTGACGGTCTCAGCGCCATAGCTGACTCCCACGTGCACATCGCGATGACCCAACCAGCACGACCGGCCGCCTTCACAGGACTGGACGGACCTGACAGCTCCCCTGATCTCAGCTTCCGCTATCTCCTCATGCCGCTGCGCATGCAAGGCTGACCCCCCTCAACCTTCGTCGTCGAAAGGGACCCGTGATGGACATCGGACTGATAGGCCTGGGCAAGATGGGCGGCAACATGCGCGAGCGGATCCGCAAGGCCGGCCACACCGTAGTCGGGTTCGACCGCAACCCGGACGTGAGCGATGTGGCATCCATGGAAGACCTGGTCGCAGCGCTCCCCTCGCCGAAGGTCGTCTGGGTGATGGTGCCCGCCGGCGACGCGACGAGGCAGACGATCAGCGAGCTCAACGAGCTGCTCGGCAGTGGCGACATCGTGGTCGACGGCGGCAACTCACGGTGGACCGATGACAAGGCCCACGGCGAGATGCTCGCTGAGAAGGGCATCGGCTTCATCGACTGCGGGGTGTCGGGCGGTGTCTGGGGTCTCGAGGTCGGGTACGCCCTGATGTGCGGCGGCAGTGCTGAGGACGTCGCGACGCTCCAGCCCATCTTCGACGCCTTGAAGCCCGAGGGTGAAGCCGGTTTCGTGCACGCGGGCAACGTGGGCGCCGGGCACTTCGCAAAGATGGTCCACAACGGAATCGAGTACGCCATCATGCAGGCCTACGCCGAGGGTTGGGAGCTGCTGCACAAGGTCGAGGCCGTGGACAACGTGACCGAGGTCTTCGATTCGTGGCGCTCCGGAACGGTCATCCGGTCGTGGCTGCTCGACCTGCTGGTGCAGGCGCTGAAGGACGACTCGAACCTCGACCAGATCGCCGGCTATGCCGAGGACTCCGGCGAGGGGCGCTGGACGGTCGAGGCGGCTATCGACAACGCCGTGCCGCTGCCGGCGATCACCGCCTCGTTGTTCGCTCGGTTCTCCTCCCGCCAGGAGGAGTCGCCCGCCATGAAAGCGGTGGCTGCCATGCGCAACCAGTTCGGTGGCCACGCCGTCCGCGCGACGCAGAAGTCCGTCGAGCCGCTCACCCAGTAAGCGTCTCGTGTGCATGTCTCACATCTGACGCTCGTCGACTTTCGCTCCTATCCGGCGGTGGATGTCGACATCCCGGCGGGGGTGTCGACGTTCATCGGCCCCAACGGGCAAGGCAAGACCAACTTGGTGGAGGCGATTGACTACGTCGCCACGCACTCCTCGCATCGGGTGGCGAGTGACGAACCCCTGGTGCGGTCCGGGGCCGACCAGGCCATCGTGCGTACCACCGTCCAGCGTGACAACCGTCAGGCGTTGATCGAGCTACAGATCAACCCGCGCCGGTCCAACCGCGCGCGGCTCAATCGCGGCGATGTGGCGCGCCCGCGTGACGCGCTCGGAATCCTGCGCACCGTGTTGTTCGCTCCGGACGACCTGGAGCTGGTCAAGGGCGACCCCTCCGCGCGGCGCCGGTTCCTCGATGACCTTCTGGTCGCTCGGCATCCGCGCTTCGCCGGCGTACGCAGTGACTACGACAGGGTCGTCCGACAGCGCAGCACCCTGCTCAAGACGGCCGGAGGACGCTCGACCGGGCGTCGCAACGAGTCGGCGCTGGCCACCCTCGACGTCTGGGACGCTCACCTGGCTCGTACCGGGGCCGAGTTGCTGGCCGCTCGCCTGCAACTGGTCGCCGAGCTGGCACCGCACGTCGCTCGACACTACGGCGAGGTCGCGGGTTCGCTTCCTCGGGCGAGCGGCGGCAACGAAGCCTCGCTGAGCTATCGGCCCTCTTTGGACCTGGGCTCGGCGACCGCCCGACCGGAGCTGATCGACGTCCTGCTGGCCGAAGTGGTCCGACGGCGTAGCGAGGAGCTGGACCGGGGCGTCACGTTGGTCGGGCCGCACCGCGACGATCTGCTGTTGCAGCTCGGATCGCTGCCTGCGAAGGGCTACTCCAGCCACGGGGAGTCCTGGTCGTTCGCGCTCGCACTCAAGCTGTCCGCCTTCGAGCTGCTCCGTGCCGGCGGTGACGACCCGGTGTTGATCCTCGACGACGTCTTTGCCGAGCTCGACGACCTGCGGAGTACGCGGCTGGCAGCGTTGGTCCGCCAGACCGAACAAGTGCTGGTCACGGCGGCGGTCGCCGTCGACGTGCCCCGTGACCTCACCGCTCAGCGGTTCGACGTACGGGAGGGGGCGGTGACGCGTGCCGACTGATCACGACGACACCGACGCGCAAGACGAGGCATCGCCCGCCGCGCAGCACGACCGGTCGGGCCTGGATCTGGCGAGGTCCGCGGCAGCTGCGCTACGCGGGTTGGCCAAGCAGCGGCCTCGGCGCGCCGGCCGACCTGACCGCCCGGCGAGACCTGGGCAGATGTCCGGCGCACATCCGGACGGGCGGGATCCGACACCGCTCGGGTCTGCCGTGGAAAGGCTTGTCACCGAGAGCGGCTGGAGCACCGATGTTGCCGTGCACGCCGTCTTCGGTCGCTGGACTGCGATCGTCGGAACGGAGGTCGCCTCCCACTGCACACCCGAGTCCTTCACCGACGGATCCCTACGTGTGCGGACGGACTCGACGGCGTGGGCGACTCAGCTGAAGCTGCTGGCGCCCACGGTGGTCCGGCGGCTGAACGAGGAGCTCGGCCACGGCACCGTGACCCGCGTCGATGTTGCCGGACCGCAAGCACCATCGTGGCGTCGAGGGCAACGTGCGGTGCGCGACGGACGCGGACCACGAGACACCTACGGCTGACCAGAGCGCCCCTGAAGCCAAGCGAAGCCAGGTTTGGCCAGGATCCCTCGAGCGGTCTGCATGGGGGACCCCGTTGTCGACCTGTACGTCGCTGCAAAGGGGCGTATAGGGCCTCTGAAGGGCATACTCGCGCGATTGCACCCCCAGAAGCGGGCCAGGAACGCCCGATTAGGGGCGCTCAACGCCTATACTGGGGGCAACGACAAGGGCCGCCAGCTCGCCGGGACGTCTCGATGGGCGGCGGCTTTGTGCTGGATGGTGTCCGGGATGCACCGGGCGCGGACGGTGTCGCCGACGCGGCGACTCCTGGATCTTGGAGGTCTGCACGTGGCGCTGGACGACGATGTGACCGTGGAGCCCGCGGCCCCTTCCCCGGAGCTCACCGACGATGGCTCAGCGGCCGTCGTCCTCGACGGTACGAGTCCGCGCTACGACGCCTCCGCCATCACCGTGCTCGAGGGGCTCGAGGCGGTGCGCAAGCGCCCCGGCATGTACATCGGGTCGACCGGGGAGCGCGGTCTGCACCACCTCGTCTGGGAGGTCGTCGACAACTCCGTCGACGAAGCCATGGCCGGGCACTGCGACCGGATCGTTGTGACGCTGCGCGCCGACGGAGCGGTGCAGGTTGTCGACAACGGCCGCGGCATCCCCGTGGACGAGCACCCGGTGGAGAAGATCCCGGCTCTGACGGTCGTGCTGACGGTGCTGCACGCCGGCGGCAAGTTCGGCGGCAGTGGCTACAAGGTGTCGGGCGGCCTGCACGGTGTCGGCGTCAGCGTCGTGAACGCGCTGAGCGAGCGGCTCACCGTGTCTGTGAAGCGTGACGGCTACCGCTGGGAGCAGTCCTTCGTCTACGGCGTTCCGACTGGTCCACTCCAGCGTCACGAACCCACGAACGAGTCGGGTACCACGACGACGTACTGGGCGAGCAGCACCATCTTCGAGACCACGGAGTACTCGTTCGAGACCATCGCGAGCCGGTTCCGTGAGATGGCCTTCCTCAACAAGGGGCTCGAGATCGTCGTGCGCGACGAGCGGCCCGACCACGCGGCTGGGGTGGCTGAAGCCGTTGCCGACCCGACGATCCCGGAGTCGGTCGACGGCGGCCCGGACGGCATCCGCGGCGACGCCACGGTGGTGGAGCGTCGCTTCCGCTACGACGACGGCCTTGTCGACTACGTGAAGCACCTCAATTCGACGAAGGAGCCGGCCCACCGCAGCATCATCGCGTTCGATGCCGTCAACGACGAGGTCGGGATGAGCCTCGAGGTGGCCATGCAGTGGAACATCAGCTTCACCGAGTCCGTTCACACCTTCGCCAACGCGATCAACACCCACGAAGGCGGTACGCACGAAGAGGGTTTCCGGGCCTCGCTCACCACCACGGTGAACGGCTGGGCCGAGGAGTGGGGCCTGATCAAGAAGCGCGAGGACCGGCTGTCCGGTGACGACGTGCGAGAGGGCCTGACGGCCATCATCTCGGTCAAGATGCAGAACCCGCAGTTCGAGGGGCAGACGAAGACCAAGCTCGGCAACACCGAGGCGAAGTCCTTCGTGCAGAAGGTGGTCAACGACCACCTCGGCGCCTGGTTCGAGAAGAACCCGGGCGAGGGCCGCGACATCATCCGCAAGTCCATCGCCGCGGCCACGGCCCGGCTGGCCGCGCGCAAGGCCCGCGACCTCGCGCGCAGCCGCAAGGGTCTGCTCGGTGGAGGAGGTCTGCCCGGGAAGCTGTCCGACTGCCAGTCGACCGACCCTGAGGAATGCGAAGTCTTCATCGTCGAGGGCGACTCGGCCGGCGGCTCGGCGAGGCAAGGACGTGACCCGCGGGTGCAGGCGATCCTGCCGATCCGGGGCAAGATCCTCAATGTCGAGAAGGCTCGTATCGACAGGGTGCTCGCCAACACCGAGGTCCAGGCCATCATCTCGGCGCTCGGCACCGGCATCCAGGAGGACTTCGACACCGACAAGCTGCGCTACCACAAGATCGTGATGATGGCCGACGCCGATGTCGACGGCCACCACATCCAGACGCTGCTGCTGACGCTGCTGTTCCGGTTCATGCGTCCGCTGATCGAGGGCGGCTTCGTCTACATGGCGCGGCCGCCGCTGTACAAGCTGAAGTGGAACAGCCCCGCCGCGCATGAGTACGTCTACTCCGACCGCGAGCGCGACGCGCTCATCGAAGCCGGGCAGGGCGCCGGCAAGAAGCTCCCGAAGGACAACCCCATCCAGCGCTACAAGGGCCTCGGCGAGATGAACGCCGAAGAGCTGTGGGACACCACGATGGACCCCGACAACCGGGTGCTGTCGCAGGTCACGCTCGACGACGCCGCCCAGGCGGACGAGATCTTCTCGATCCTGATGGGTGAGGACGTGGAGCAGAGGCGGTCGTTCATCCAGCGCAACGCCAAGGACGTCCGTTTCCTTGACATCTGAGCACGAGAGGAACTGCCGGTGACTGACGACGTCACGACGACCCCGGACGGCACAGGCGGACGCATCGAGCCCGTCGAGCTGCAGGCCGAGATGCAGCGCTCGTACATCGACTACGCGATGGCTGTCATCGTGGGTCGGGCACTGCCCGATGTGCGCGACGGCCTGAAGCCGGTGCACCGCCGCGTTCTCTACGCGATGTACGACGGTGGCTACCGTCCCGAGCGGGGCTTCTCCAAGTGCTCGCGCGTCGTCGGTGACGTGATGGGTCAGTACCACCCGCACGGCGACTCCGCGATCTACGACACCTTGGTGCGCTTGGCCCAGCCCTGGGTGATGCGCGCACCCCTGGTGGCAGGCCAGGGGAACTTCGGATCGCCTGGCAACGACCGGGCCGCGGCCATGCGCTACACCGAGTGCAAGATGGCGCCGCTTGCTCTCGAGATGGTGCGTGACATCGAGCAGGACACCGTCGACTTCCGCCCCAACTATGACGGTCGCGGCGAGGAGCCGGTCCTGCTGCCGGCGCGTTTCCCGAACCTGCTGGTGAACGGCTCGGCCGGCATCGCGGTGGGCATGGCGACCAACATCCCGCCGCACACCCTGCGGGAGGTCGCCGAGGGTGTGCAGTGGGCCCTCGCCAACCCCGAGGCGAGCCGGGCCGAGCTCCTGGAGGCCCTGCTGGAGCGGATCCAGGGGCCGGACTTCCCCATGGGTGCTCTCATCGTGGGTCGCCACGGCATCGAGCAGGCGTATCGCACCGGCCGTGGGTCTGTCACGATGCGCGCGATCGTCGAGGTCGAGGAGGACAACCGCAACCGCACCACGCTGGTCATCACCCAGCTGCCCTACCAGGTCAACCCGGACAACCTGGCACTCAAGATCGCAGAGCTCGCGGACTCGGGACGAGTTCAGGGCATCGCCGACGTCCGGGACGACTCGTCCTCGCGTACCGGCCAGCGCCTCGTGGTCGTCCTCAAGCGCGACGCCATCGCCCGGGTGGTGTTGAACAACCTCTACAAGCACACGCAGCTCCAGGAGAACTTCAGCTGCAACATGCTGGCGCTGGTCGACGACGTACCGCGCACGCTCACGCTCGACCAGTTCGTCAGCAACTGGGTCGAGCACCAGATCGACGTCATTCAGCGCCGCACCCGCTATCGCCTCCGCAAGGCCGAAGAGGAAGCGCACATCTACCGTGGGCTGGTTCGTGCGCTCGACGCCCTTGACGACGTCATCGCGTTGATCCGGCGCAGTCAGACAGTCGAAGAGGCGCGCTCGGGCCTGATGGAGATGCTCAGCATTGACGAGCTCCAGGCGCGCGCGATCCTCGACATGCAGCTGCGCCGCTTGGCGGCACTGGAGCGCCAGCGCATCATCGATGAGCTGGCCAAGATCGAGCGGGAGATCGCCGACCTGCAGGACATCCTCAGCAGCCCGTCACGCCAGCGCACGATTGTGAGCGAGGAGCTCAGCGCGATCGTTGACAAGTACGGTGACGCGCGACGCAGCACGATCATCCCTGCTGACGGTGACTTGTCCATGGAGGACCTGATCCCTGACGAGGACGTCGTCATCACCATCACGCGCGGTGGCTATGCGAAGCGGACAAAAGCAGACCTCTATCGCGTGCAGAAGCGCGGCGGCAAGGGCGTGCGGGGTGCCGCCCTCCGAGGCGACGACCTCGTCGGGCACTTCTTCGCCTCCACGAACCATCACTGGTTGCTCTTCTTCACCACAGCCGGGCGGGTGTACCGAACGAAGGCCTACCACCTGCCGGAATCGGCGCGTGACGCCAAGGGCGGTCATGTGGCCGGGCTGCTGTCCTTCCAGCCCGACGAGGAGATCGCGCAGGTGCTGGCTATCCGCGACTACGACCGCGCTCCGTACCTGGTGTTGGCCACCCGCCGTGGGTACGTCAAGAAGACCCGGTTGAGCGACTACAACTCGCCACGGCAGGCCGGCGTCATCGCCATCAACTTCCGGGAGGACGACGACGAGCTGATCGGGGCGGAGCTGGCCACAGCCGAGGACGAGCTGCTGCTGGTCTCCCGCAAGGGACAGTCGGTCCGGTTCCGGGCCGATGACGCGCAGCTGCGTCCGATGGGGCGCGCCACGTCGGGAGTCACCGGGATGAAGTTCCGGCCTGATGACGAGCTGTTGTCGATGTCGGTGATCCGGGCCGACTCAGCCGAGGACCCGGCGGTTCGCTACGTCTTCACCGTGACGGACGGGGGCTGGGCCAAGCGCACCGATGTCGCCGAGTACCGGCTGCAAGGTCGCGGCGGCACCGGCATCAAGGCGATGAAGCTGGCCGACGCGCGCGGCTCGCTGGTTGGCGCTATGGTCGTCACCGATAGCGACGAGGTGATGGCGATTCGCGCCAGCGGGCAGGTCACTCGCTCCCTGGCAGCAGACGTCCCAGCCAAGGGACGTGACACCATGGGGGTCAAGTTCGTGACCGTAGGTGGTTCCGACAGCGTCATCGCGATCGCGCGCAACACTGAGCGCGAGGTGACCGAGCTGATTGAGGAGCTGGTGGACGACACGGTTGACGTGCCGCTCGAGGCAGGTCCGGCCGACGCTGCGGACGACGTGGTCGCCCCAGTGCCAGAGGACCAGCCGAGCCCCCAGGAGGATGAGGCCGATGAGTGATCGTTCAAACGA
>DASQEH010000115.1:0-2890 GCA_035633755.1 Nocardioidaceae bacterium
CACGCCACGACGATGATCGCGACGCCGATGCGGGTGCTCGCGTTCTGCGCGTCATTGCACGAGTCCGCACGAAGACTCCCACAGTGACTGGGCACCCCGACGCCGTACCCCAGCGCCGCGAAGATCCAGATGGCGAAGAGAGCTTGAACGGCCGCAAAGAAGATCGTCCACAGCGGCAATTGCTGAGTTCTCTCTGGTGCGCGACTCGGCGTGGTTGTAGCCAACATGGTGTGTGTCCCCCTCTTGGGGCAGCGCCCGACACAAGCGTTAGTAGCGTTCCGCCCGGCGTCAATGCGAGTTCGCATTGTTCACCAAGAGTCCAGCCCCCAGTAAGGTCGATGGGCCTACGAGTCGACGTGAACCGCTGGGGAGAGCCCGCGAGTTGTGCGGGGAATCTCTTACGCGCGCGCCACGTGACTGAGCCAGCGCGGCGTCGATGACGAGATCGACGTGGCCCGGCAGCACCTGACCCACTGATCGCGCCAGTCAGGCGTAACCCGGGGGACAGCGCTAGGACGTGGCCGAAGCGCTACGCTCGCCTCGATGAGCCGAATCTTCACCATCAGTTTCTCGTCGGTGTATCCCCACTACGTCACAAAGGTGGAGAAGAAGGGGCGCACGCAGGCGGAGTTGCACCAGGTGATCGAGTGGTTGACCGGTTTCGACCAGTCAGCACTGGATCGCCACCTGGCTGCCGGGACGACCTTCGAGGACTTCTTCGCCGAGGCACGGCTCAACCCGCAGGCGTCGTTGATCACCGGCGTGGTGTGTGGGGTGCGCGTCGAACAGATCGACGATCCGTTGATGCAGAAGATCCGCTACCTGGACAAGCTGGTCGACGAACTCGCCAAAGGCAAGGCGATGGAAAAGATCTTGAGGTCGTAGCAGGCGCACGCGGAGGCCAGGCGGTGGCGGAGGTCGGTTGCGGCGCATGCCGTCACACCCCTCCGCTGGAGGGTTGCACAAGTCCATTGAGCCGACTGCTAGCGTTCACTGGCTAGTCGCCCAGGGAGCCGGCCGCCTACCTAGGATCAGGGGCATCACCGTCCTCCCCCTGACTCCGGAGATCTGATGACTTCTCGCGCCCCCATCCAACTGCCACTGGTCGCCCGCAACGGGCCCCACGGTTCCCGCAGTGCCCTGACCTGTCGTATGCGCTGTAACGACGCCTGCTCTCACCCGATGCCCAACCGCTCCGACAACGAGGAGTTCGCCACGGTTGTCGCTCGCGCACTCACTCGACGCTCGGTGCTGCAGGGAGCCGCAGCCGCCTCGTCGACGCTTGCGATCAGTGGCCTCTTCAGCTCATCCGCTGCAGCTGCGGACGGCAACACCGCCCGGGGCGTCGGCAACTTGGACTTCACGCCCGTTCCGCCGAACACTCGGGACAACGTCACGGTGCCCCGTGGATACGAGTACGACGTGGTGGTGCGCTGGGGCGACAAGGTCCTCCCCGACGCCCCGCGCTTCGACGTCGACAATCAGTCAGCGGAGGCGCAGGCCGGCCAGTTCGGTTACAACTGCGACTACGTGGGTGTGCTCCGGCACCCCGACTACCGCAACCGTCGCTTGATGGTGGTGAACCACGAGTACACCGACGAATACATCATGTTCCCCACCGGGAAGTACACCGAGAACCAGCAGCGGCGCATCGCGATGCAGGCCCACGGCATGTCGGTACTCGAGATCGAGCGCGACGGCTCCCAAGGCTCGTGGAAGCGAGTCGCGCCCGGGCGCACCACGCTCAACCGCCGCGTAACGGTCACGACGCCGATGCGGCTCACCGGCCCCGCTGCGGGCCATCGGCGACTGCAGACGAAGGAAGACCCGACCGGACGCCGCGTGCTCGGTACCCTCAACAACTGCGCCGGCGGCCTCACGCCCTGGGGGACCGTGCTGAGTGGCGAGGAGAACTTCGACGGCTACTTCGAGGCCAGCGGCGCCCTCGACGCACGGTACGTCGAGTCGTACATGCGCTACGGCCTCACGGACGACGGTGTCACGGTCGAGGGCGAGCGAGGCTGGGGCAGCATCGACCCGCGCTTCGACCTGACCGTGGAGCCACGAGAGCCCTTCCGCTTCGGCTGGATCGTCGAGCTCGACCCATCCGACCGGAACTCCACCCCACGCAAGCGCACCATGCTCGGTCGCTTCAAGCATGAGGGTGCCAACATCAAGGTCGCCCCGGACGGTCGCGTGGCCGCCTACATGGGTGACGATGAGCGCGGAGAGTACATCTACAAGTTCGTCTCCAAGCGCAAGATGCGCACCGGCTCTGGTGAGGAGGCTCGTGAGCACAACATGGGCCTGCTCGACGAGGGCACGCTGTACGTCGCCCGGTTCAACGGTGACGGTGTCGCCGACGGCGAGTACGACGGCGAGGGGGTCTGGTTGCCGCTCACCAGCGACACCGAGTCGTTTGTGCAAGGCATGTCCGTGGCCGAGGTGCTCATCGACACCCGGCTTGCAGCTGACACGGTCAAGCCGACCCGGATGGACCGGCCAGAGGACATCCAGCCGAACCCGGTCAACGGCCGGATCTACTGCGCACTGACCAACAATGACGAGCGGGGCACCGAGTTCCCGCCCAATGCGGCCAACCCGCTCACCTCCAGTCACATCCGGGAGAGCCTGAATGGCCCGCTGGTGTCCGCCACCGGCAACCGCAACGGCTACATCCTGGAAATCGACGAGGCCCGCGACGACGCGACGGCTCGACGCTTCAACTGGAACCTGTTCTTGGTGTGCGGTGATCCCGACGCACCGGAGACCTACTTCGCCGGCTTCGACAAGGATCTGGTCAGCCCCATCAGCTGTCCGGACAACGTCGCCTTCGACGGTGCGGGGAACCTGTGGATCGCCACCGACGGCAACTCTCTCGGCTCCCACG
>DASQEH010000116.1:0-8936 GCA_035633755.1 Nocardioidaceae bacterium
GCCCGCGGATCAGCCGTGGCGCGTGCGTCGTCATACGCAAGGACCGCGAGGTGGGCGCCGCGGCTTTCGACCCACTGGGCCTCAGCCGGGTGGAGCGTTTCCCTGGTCAACCCGGCGGGCTCGGGAGACGTGTAGGAGTAGAACGCCGGCGCGGGGAAGGTGTCGTCGCCGAACCAGAACCCCGCGCTGATCACTTCTCGGCAGTACGCCTCTCGCGTCACGGGGTCGGCGTTCGGCTGCGGCACCACCCGGTCCGAGAAGCGGGTGACCGCGATGTCGAAGGTGTGCCAGAAGTGATGGACGGGGCTGGTCTTGGCATAGCTGTGCCCTGCGAACTCGTTCAGGATGAACCCCACCTGATTGAGCACTCGCCAGTAGCGGTTGACCCAGTGCGGCTCATAGCTCGCGTGTGCCGTGTCCTCAGCGAAGGGAACCGCGTCCGCTAGGTCGAACGGCACCCCGTGGATCGACACCTCAAGACCCAACGAGTCCAGCGCGGCGAACAGACGTTGATGGAATGCCGCCACGGATAGACCGACCAGGGGGAAGGACACGCTGTCACCGTTCGCTGTGTTGACGGCGAGCCGGTGGTCCACGAAGTCGAAGTCGATGGCGAAGCTCATCGGCCACCCCATCGGGCGCGTAGTGAGCCCGCGGCCAGTCACATGGAACGGTACGTGCCACCAGTGGTTCTGCGAGGGGCTCTGGGACAGACGGATCTTTCCCACAATCTGAGCGAAGCGGTGCAACGTGTCCTTTGTCTCGGCCCATTCAGCCAGTGGCATCGGAGGAAACACAGGCGTCACGGTGGTCACGAACAAAGCCCTTCACGCGCACGAGGATCGCAGTCGTCAATGGTACGGCTGCTGACGGCGCGCGCCGGATCTGGCTCACCCTCGACGGCTAGCGTGCTTGTGCTGCGCTCCAACCCGCTCTGGGGGCGGATGTCTCTGGTCGACTGAGTAGATCCAACGAACCGTACGTGTCGAAGAGCTGCCCGGCATGGGAGTCGTTGGACTTGCGGGGCTCGATGAGTGCGATGGAGGTCGCTCGCCACGGCTGGCCCTCGTAGGCAGTCAGCCTCGCCACCGTGGTCTCCAGGCCAGCGGCGGTGGTGGTGTCGTTGATGGCCGCCAGACGGGCTCGCGGCTTGTACCATCGCCGGTCCACGAGAAAGCCTTCTCGGCGTCCTGCCTCGGCGATCTTGAGTGCCAGGGCGCGCAGCTCGTCCTTGTCACCTTCGACTCCAGCCCAGACCGTGTCGTCTCCGGTCTCTTCGAGGGCCCCGCCGCCGCTGAATCTGAGCTCGAGCGACTCAACCTGGCCGACTTCTGCAGTCAACCGCGCGGAGAGCCTGGAGGCGTCAGCGTTAGTGAGATTGCCGAAGTAGCCGAGGCCGATGCGGATAGAGGCCGCCTCGGCCCACGTCAAGGTCGCGTCGGCATGAGCGCCGATGCTCTGGAACAGCCGCGCCACCTCATCAGCTGGCGGTACCACGACGGCGTACAGTCTCATGGCCCTACTGTGGCACGTTGGCGCCGCGTTGCGCGGGAATTCACGCGTGAATGCCCGTCGCTCACGCCTTGTCTGGTTCATTGCGGCCGGTATCGGTGCCAATCACGCGCCCCCCTACCTCACCGAGCCGAACCAGTCCTCCGGCCACACCCGGCGCCCACCCCGAGAGCGTCACCAGGTCTCCATCGGTCAAGAACTCGCGCGTATCGCCGTCGGGGAAGGACAAGGGTGAGGTCCCGTTCCACGTCAGCTCCAGCAGACTCCCGAGGCTGTCGCGCGACGGTCCGCTCACCGTGCCGGAAGCAAACAAGTCTCCGACGCGGAGCGACGCCCCATTGACGGTCATGTGCGCGAGCATCTGGCTCGGGGACCAGTACATGTCCCGGTAGTGCGGTTCTGAGACGACATGGCCGTTGACCTCGATGCGCAACCTCAAGTCGAGGCCGAAAACCTCCGATCGATCGCCGGCTAGATACGCCTGAACCGGTGGGTCCTGGCGGGGCAGCGCAATCTCCGCCGAGGCAAGGGCCTCGAGCGGTACCACCCATGCCGAGACGGACGTCGCGAAGGATTTGCCGAGGAAGGGACCGAGCGGCACATACTCGAAAGCCTGGATGTCGCGGGCACTCCAGTCGTTGAGGAGCACGACCCCGAAGATGTACTGCCTGGCCGCGCTGATGGGGACCGGCTGGCCGAGCTGGCTCGGTTGACCCACGACGAACCCGACCTCGCACTCGATGTCGAGCTTCGCAGTCGGCCCGAAGTCCGGCTCACCGCTGAACCCTCGGCGCTGGCCATGGGGGCGGACCACGTCTGTGCCGCTCACGACGACTGTCCCGGCGCGGCCGTGGTAGCCGATCGGCAGGTGCTTCCAGCTCGTCGGCAGCCCGGGGGAGTCGGGGCGGAAGATCTTGCCGACGTTGGTGGCGTGATACTCGCTGGCATAGAAGTCGACGTAGTCGCCCACGTCGAACGGCAGGTGGAGGGCCACCTGGTCGAGGGGGATGGTGTACTCGTCCAGGCGGCGTTCGCGCTCCAGGTCTGCCACGACGGCTCTGACCCAGGCGTGGATGCCTGGCCAGCGGTCGGGTCCCAGCGCCATCAGCGCGTTGATCGAGGGCTGCTCGAAGATCTCGGTGTCGCGTGAACCCACCGCCCGTGCCACCGCAGCTATATCGAGCACCGAGTCGGCAACCCGAACGCCTACGCGGCGCCGCTCAGCAGGTCGGCTGAACACGCCGTAGGGCAGACCGCCCTCGGCGACGGTGCTGCCGATGGCCGGCTCCGACGTCACGACATCTCGCCTGTGAGCAGACCCAGGGTCACGGCGGCACGGACCGGGTCCAGGACGCCACAGCACCCGAACGACACGAACGCCTCGCGCAGGCGCTCGACCTCCCCTTCGGACCAGCCGTGCACTGGCGCGAGCACACGGTCCGGGTCACGCTCGGACAGCACCTTGGTCAGCGTCCCCTGACCCGCGCCGTACTGGGCGGCGTCAACCGCCACCATCACATTGAGGAAGCCATGGTGCTCGAAGCCGGTCGCCGTGTCTGTGTGACGCACAGCGCCGTGCAACCCTGCGGTGAACTTCATCGGCACGCCGTGAGACGCGGCTGATGCGATGACCTTGGCGACGTCGGCCTCCGATGGAAATGCCTCGCGGGACGTACCTCCGGTGCGGTACTTGGCCACCACGCGGCGACCCGAGCCGCCAGCTGTCGCCAGACGGGTCAGCAGCCGATCGTGGTGCTCGGGGTCCACCAGCTCTGCTGCGATCGAGCCGGAGCCGTCCGCCAGGTCGAGGCCCGATGTGGCGGAGACCTCAAATCCCGTGACGGTCACGCCTGACGGCACGCGATTGGGGCGGTCTATGGAGCCGATGAGAACGACAGCGATCTCGGGCGATCCCGCCGCCTCGTGGGCAGCGCAGAACTCACCCCAGCGGGCGTGCGGGACCAGCAGTGGACCGACGACGTCGGCGTACCAGGCGGCTCGGTGACCGACGTGCTCCCGGACGGCTTGCGCGGCGGAGGCGTTGCCGGGGGGAAACATGGCAGCGTCGTCGACCAGGGCACGAAACAGCCTGGGCACCGCCTCCGTTGACACGTCGACACGCTACTGCAATCGTGACGAGACCCTACGAGACGCTGTTCAGCGCCCCGGCGTGAACAGGGAGGTCGGCCGTGTCGTTCTACCGCAGCCAAGGATTCGTCCCGCCGAAACGACACACCCAACATCGGATGCCCGGCGGTGAGCTTGCGTTCGAGGAGCTGATGGGCGAGGAGGGCTTCTCGTCGGACTCCTCATTGCTGTACCACCGCAATCTGCCATCGAGAATCGTGGCCGCGGAGCCATGGCCGCTGAACGGTCTGCAGACCCAGCCGAACCACCCGTTGAAGCCGCTGCACCTGCGCCTGCACGAGCTGTTCGACTCATCCGACGTGTCGGACGTCGACGTGGTCACCGGCCGGCGGCTGGTACTCGCCAACAGCGATGTGCGGATCTCCTATGTCGTCGCCGGTGCGGACTCCCCGCTGTACCGCAACGGTCTCGGCGACGAGTGCCTGTTCGTGGAGCGGGGGAGTGCGCGCGTCGAGACCGTTTTCGGCTCCTTCGACGTGGGCGCCGGTGACTACCTGATCATCCCCCGCGGGACGACGCACCGCTGGCTACCGACAGCGGACATCGAGCCGCTGCGGGTCTACTGCATCGAGGCCAACTCGCACATCACGCCGCCCCGGCGCTACCTGTCGAGGTTCGGCCAGTTCCTCGAGCACTCCCCGTACTGCGAGCGCGACCTGCGCGCCCCATCCGGTCCCACGCTGGCCGACGACCTTGGACTGGACGGCGCGGCCGACACCGATGTGTACCTCAAGCATCGCGGTAACGCTCCGAGTGGGGTGGTTGGCACGGTCTACACGTACCCGTACCATCCGTTCGACGTTGTCGGCTGGGACGGCTGCCTGTACCCGTACGTGTTCAACGTCGCTGACTTCGAGCCGATCACCGGCCGCGTGCACCAGCCGCCGCCGGTGCACCAGGTGTTCGAGGCCGCCAACTTCGTCGTGTGCAACTTCGTCCCGCGCAAGGTGGACTACCACCCGCTCGCGATACCGGTGCCGTACTACCACTCGAACGTCGACAGCGACGAGGTGATGTTCTACGTCGATGGCGACTATGAGGCCCGCAAGGGCTCCGGGATCGCCCGCGGCTCGGTGACGCTGCACCCCGGTGGCCATGCCCACGGACCTCAGACCGGCGCTTACGAGGGGTCGATCGGCATCGAGTACTTCGACGAGCTGGCGGTGATGGTGGACACGTTCCGGCCGCTCGACATCGGTGAGGCGGGGGCGGCCAGCGACGACCAGGTTTATGCGTGGTCCTGGGCTCAGCGCCCGGCGGCCGAGTCGGCGGAGGAGTCCGCGGCACCGTGACGATATGCAGGTATTGACCCTGGAATGCGCAGCAGCGCGACTACAGTGGGGCCATCAGGGAGGGGACACTGACGTGCGACACGCGGAGTTGGGCACTGCATGACGCCGCGCACCACGCCGGCAGGAGTCCGGGCCAGCGATGCCAAGGCGGCCGCGCTGGCGGACCGCTTCGGCGAGGTACTTCGTGGCGGCGACGGCGGTGGCGCTGAGCAGCTCATCGACGAGGCACTCGGCGTCGGCCTCGCGCCCGCCGAGGTGCAGTCGCTCGTCATCGCGCCTGCCATGGTCAGGATCGGCGAGATGTGGGAGTCACGGCTCATCGGTGTCGCCGACGAACACCTGGCGACCTCGATCAGCCAGCGAGTGCTGATCCAGCTCTTCGCGACCATGAGCGGCCAGCGGCGGCCCAAGGTTCGGGCGACAGCCAAGGTCATCCTCGCCGCAGTCCAAGGCCAGCACCATGTGCTCGGCCTCAGGATGGTTGCTGACGTGCTGGAAGGCGCCGGCTTCGAGGTCATCTATCTCGGTGCGGACCTCCCCGTCGACAGCCTGCGAGCTGTTGTGCAGAAGCACCAGCCCGCCATCGTCGGGCTGACGTTTGGTATCTCGGCCGATGTCGCGGCGCTGGCGGAGTCCCTGTGGGTCATCTCCGAGGTCTCCCCACAGACGCGCATCATGCTCGGCGGACGCGCCGTTCCTCCGACGCTCGCCGACGCTGGCTATGCCTACGTAGCGCGCAGCATGGACGTTCTTCCGGTGGTCGAGCGGCTCTTAGCCGAACCACCGCAGCGCCCACCGGCCATCGTCGACGCTCTGCGGTCCGGGTCGTCGACGATCGGACCGAGTGGTCATCCTGGCGAGACGGATGCCGCTGCTGAGCGCTGGGCGAAGGCCTCAGAGGATGCCGTCGAGGTGGCCCGCGAGCATGTGCGACGTGCCGAGACCTACCGCGACTTGGCGTTTCGGGACCAGCTGACCGACCTGCCGAACCGCCGTGCCTTCGAGGACGCGTTGGCCTCGTTGACGGGCTCGACGACCGGCGGCGCGGTCCTGATGATCGATGTGGACAAGTTCAAGTCGGTCAACGACGAGCACGGTCACGCCGCGGGGGACCGGCTGCTGCGGGCCATCGGCGTGGGCATCAACGCGTCCGTGAGGCCGGGCGACACTCCCGCGCGCGTAGGCGGAGACGAGTTCGCGGTCCTGCTGCCCGCCGCAACTCCAGCATTGGCGAGTGAGATCGGTGACCGGATTCGGAGCACTCTGCGCAACGACCCGGCCGTGCCGGTCAGCGTCAGCGTCGGTGTGTCGATCCTGTCCGGGGACGCCCGCAGCGCCATGCTCGCCGCAGACATCGCCCTGTACCAGGCAAAGTCGGCGGGTCGCGACTGCGTCGTGACCGCGCCGGCACAACCCGTCGACGTCAGTAAGGAATGAACTGAGCCATGTACGTGTCCATGTCCCGGCTGGCTATCCCCGCTGAGCGCGCCCCGGAGCTCGTCACGGCGTTTCGCGGCCGGGCGCGGCTGGCCGATTCCGCCGACGGCTTCATCGACCTGCAGGTGTGGCAGTCCGACAAGGACCCAGGCGAGATCTTGATGGTGAGCCGCTGGAGCGACAAGGACGCCTTCCGCGCCTACATGCGCAGCGAGGCGCACATGGTGTCCCACAACCGGATCGAGCCCGATCTCAAAGCCGACATCAAGCTCCAGCGACTCGAACAGATGCATACCTACGAGGTCGTCGCCGACTGACCGCGCAGGCGACCTAGCGGTCTCCTGCGCCGACAATGGCGCGGGTGGACAGTAATCGCTTTGGCTGAGGCGCTCCGGTCCGGACACGCGACAGCGGCCCAGGCAGCACCGTGGTCACCTCGGCACGTACTACAGTCGCGGTGTGGCGCCGGGACGGCGCTGGGTCAACTGAGCGGAGAGGTGAGTGCCGGACCGGCCGATTGTGGTCACCGACCGCATCCTCACCCTGCCGAACATTCTGAGCATCGCTCGGCTGTTCGGTGTTCCGCTGTTCTTGTGGCTGGTACTGGTCCCGGAGGCCGACGGCTGGGCCCTCGTGGTGTTGATGGTGTCGGGGTTCACGGACTGGCTGGACGGAATGCTGGCCCGCACCCTCAACCAAGCGTCCAAGATCGGGCAGATCTTGGACCCGGTCGCCGACCGGCTGTACATCCTCGCGGTGGTGATCGGCCTGGCGCTGCGCGACATCATCCCGTGGTGGCTCGCGGTGGGGCTGCCGATGAGGGATGTCCTGCTCTTCTCGCTGGTGCCCTTCCTGCGGACACGCGGCTACAGCGCGCTTCCCGTCCACTTCCTGGGCAAGGCAGCAACCGCGAACCTGCTGTACGCCTTCCCGCTTCTGCTCCTCGGCGACGGTGAGGGAACGCTGGAGACGCTGGCGAACGTCTTCGGTTGGGCCTTCGCCATCTGGGGCACGGGTCTGTACTGGTGGGCCGGGGTCCTCTACGCCTACCAGGTCATCCAGCTCCTCCGCCAACCTCGGCCCTCGGCCGCGCCCGCACCATGACGACGTCCACGCCCCCGCCTGGAGGAGACGCCACGCTCCCGACGCCCACGCCGGCACCCGTGGGAGACGCCACGCCCCCGACGCCCACGCCCCCGCCTGTGGGAGACGCCACGCCCCGGGTTCATGACGACCTGCTCACGTCGATCCTCAAGGGCGCGGTGGATCAGGATTACGAGGTCGCGTCACAGAGCCGTCGTGGTGGCGGCCGCGCGGGCGGCACGCTAACGTTCCTCGTCGTCGTCGCGGCCTTCGGCATACTTCTCGGAGTATCCGCGCTCGAGACGGAACGTGCCGAACCCGTTCAGGCGGCGGAGAGGGCCGAGCTCGTCGACCAGATCCACGCTCGCCAGGACCGTTTGGAGGGGCTGCACGCCACCTTGACGTCGCTCCAGGACGAGGTCACCGAGCGTCAGGCGACCCTCGCCGGCCTGCTGACCGACGACGACCAGCTCGGCGACCAGCTGCGGACACTCGCCATGGTGGCAGCCGCTACCGAGTCGACCGGTCCTGGTGTGACCATCACCGTCGACGACGCGCCCGACGCCGGCAGGGTCACCAGCGGCCGAGTCCGTGACCACGACCTGCAGCTACTCGTCAACGGACTATGGCAAGCCGGCGCGGAAGGCATCGCGATCAACGGGCACCGCCTCACCAGCCTGACGTCGATCCGCTTCGCCGGCAACGCCATCACCGTGGCCTACCGGTCGCTGACGCCGCCCTACGTCGTCGAGGCCATCGGTGACCCGGACACTCTGCCGGCGCGCTACCTGGAGACACAGGCAGGCAAGGTGTGGCAGAGCCTGCAGGCGAACTTCGGGGTCCAGTTCGATATGCGGCCCCGTGACGAGGTCACGCTACCGGCCGCTGCGAACCAAGACCTCCGGTACGCGCGCCAGAGGGCCCCGCGCTGATGATCGCGGTCCTTGGGCTGCTCATCGGGATCCTGGCCGGGCTGTTCCTCGAGCCCACGGTGCCGGAGGCTCTGCAGCCGTACCTCCCCATCGCGGTGGTTGCCGCGCTCGACGCCGTCTTCGGAGGGCTGCGAGCGCACCTCGACGGGATCTTCGACGACAAGGTGTTCGTGGTGTCCTTCGTCTCCAACGTGCTCATCGCCGCCGTCATCGTCTACCTCGGCGACCAGCTCGGAGTCGGTGGCCAGCTGTCCACCGGCGTCATCGTGGTGCTCGGAATCCGGATCTTCTCCAACGTCGCTGCCATCCGCCGGCATGTCTTCCACGCATGACGGCGGCGGTCGCGACATGAGCCCCTCATCCGGCCGACGCGGCGACGCCGTGAGCCCAACCCCGCCACCGCCACGGCGAGGCAGCTGGTCGTCGCTCCTGCTGGGCAGACCGGGGCGCGCCCAGCTCGTGGTCGCGGTGCTGCTCGCCGCACTGGGTTTCGCCGCGGTCGTGCAGGTGAGGCTGACCCGTTCCGACGACG
>DASQEH010000117.1:0-10208 GCA_035633755.1 Nocardioidaceae bacterium
TCTGCTTGAAGCGAGCATGCTCGGCCGACGCCAGCGTCAGGTCCGCTACGACATGCAGGCTGTGACCACCACCGGCGGCCCACCCGGGTACGACGCAGATCACCACCTTGGGCATGAACCGTATTGCGCGCTGGCACTCGAGGATGTGCAGTCGTCCCAGCCGTGCCGAATCCAGGGTTCGCGAGGGACCGTCAGGTCCACTGCCGTCGGTCATGCCGCCGTCGCCCTCACCGGAGTACTCATACCCGGCCTTGCCGCGGATGCGCTGGTCTCCGCCTGAGCAGAACGCCCAGCCGCCGTCCTTCGCGGACGGCCCGTTGCCGGTGAGAAGGACGCAGCCGACGTCCGACGTCATGCGGGCGTGCTCGAGACAGGCGAACAGCTCGTCTACGGTACGGGGCCGGAACGCGTTGCGGACCTCAGGCCGGTTGAACGCGATCCGCACCGTTCCCTGATCGACGGCACGGTGATAGGTCACGTCCGTGAGCGCCTCGAAACCCGGCACCGACTGCCAGGCACGCGGATCGAAGATCTCCGAGACCGTCATTGGGCGAGCATAGGGTCAGCGCCGTTCCTGGGCCCGGACCCTGCCTGCGCACAGCACGTAGTAGCCGACGAACGACACCACCAGGGCGAACGCGACGCCCAGGTTGGCACCGGACCAGGTCCCCGACTTGCCGCCAAGACCGAACGGCTCGAGCAGGTAGCCCTCCCACTCGAAGTGCTCAGCGAAGTTCACCACCAACCCCCAGCCGATCACCGTCGTGACCACCATCAACACGATCGGCACGGGGTTGAAGGCGCCATAGCGACCGTTCGCGTCGAACAGCGCGGCCTGGTCGTACTCTCCCCGGCGCAGCGCAAGGTCAGCGAGGAAGATGCCGCACCACGAGGTGATGGGCACTCCCAAGGTGATGAGGAACCCTTGGAACGGGCCGAGGAAGTCCTGGGCGACCCAGATCACGTAGATCGCTCCGATGATCATGAGGATGCCGTCCAGCAGCGCCGCTCCCCAGCGCGGCAACGGAACTCCCAGACTCAGCAGGCTGAGCCCGGACGAGTAGATGTCGAGCACTGCGCCGGCGATCAGGCCGGCGACGACCACCACGGCGTACACGATGAGGAACCACTTCGGCAGCAAGCCGGCCAGTGTTCCCAGCGGATCCGCTCCGATGGCATCGATCAGGTCGGGGCGTGACCCGATCAGGAGCAAGCCGTAGACGAGCAGGATCACCGGAGCGATCGCGCCTCCGAACGTCGTCCAGCCGACCACCCCGCGACTCGAGGCGGTCCGCGGCATGTACCGCGAGTAGTCCGCGGCGGTGTTGACCCAGGACAAGCCGAAGGCGGTCGCCATCAAGATCAGTGCCCCGATGGCTCCACTGACGGGTCCGGCGGGCGCCGAGGTCGCCGCCGAGAGATCGATCTCGTCGACCGTGAGAGCCATGTAGGCCAAGGTCATGGCAACGGTGGCGTACGTGAGCCACTTCTGGAGCCGCATGATCGTGTCGAAGCCCAGGACCCCGGCCAGCACGATGAGCCCGGCCACGACGAGGAAGGCGAGGACTTTCGTCACGTCGCCCGAGCTCCAGCCGAGCAGGCCGAAGATCGTGGCGGTTGCCAAGGTCGACAACGCGACCAGTGCCGTCTCCCAGCCGACGAGGAGCAGGTACGAGACGAATGTCGGCAGCGCGTTGCCCCTCACCCCGAACGCCGCTCGCGACAACGTCATCGTCGGAGCAGAACCGCGCTTCCCGGCGAGGGAGACGAGCCCGACAAGCAGAAACGACAGGACCGTCCCGATGACTGCTGCAACCAGCGCCTGCCAGAAGGACAGGCCGAAGTACAGCACGAACGCGGCGTAAGCGAGGCCGAGCACGGAGATGTTGGCGGCACACCACGGCCAGAAAAGGTCGCGCGGCTGTCCCTTGCGCTCGCTTTCGGCGATGACGTTGATGCCGTTCTGCTCGACCGTCAGCCCACCGACCGACGGCGAGGCCCCGGGTGCGGGACTTTGTGTACTCATCGCCTACCTCTCGACGGACCGCTCGACGTGGTGGTGTCTATCGCGATCGTCTCACTTATCGCCGGCCGCTCACGACAGCGCGTCGACTCTGATCTCGATGGAGGCAGCCAGCGTGACGAGGTGGTTGAGCCGGGCGAGCTCGCTGTCGAGGATCTCCGGGCCTCCGTGGCGGCCGAACAGGACCATCCGGTCGCCACCGCCGGCCGGGACCGCAGCGACGACACAGTCCGCCCAGCCCTCCCAGCTCGGCTCGACCACTGGCCGGAACGCCCGCTCGATCGGGAACCACGACGTGAGGTCCGAAGGGACGTCGGGAGAGCTCGAGGTAGCGACCAACCGGACCGGCTGGTCGCCGTCCAGGCCGACCACCATGGCCCAGTCGCTCCTGAACGTCTGGGGCAGCACCTCGGTCAGCTTCTGCATGGCCTTGGCCGGGTCCTCGGCGATCACCTCGAGCGCCTCCAGGTCGAGGTGGAGGTTGCCGCTGGCGGCGTAGCGGGACACCCAGAGCACCCGGACGCCGTCGAGTCGCTGCACGGCTGACACGACCATGTCGGGCAGAACCCCCGGCGAGAAGTCGAGGAAGACGTCGTCGACCGCGCTTCCGTCCGGGCGATGCTCGAGGATCTCGATCGCCTCGATGTTGGCCCCAGCCATACCGAGAGCCGACGCGACTGCTCCCAACGACCCAGGGATGTCGGGCAGCACGATGCGCAGCAGATGGCTCATGCAGTCAGTGTCCCTACGCTATGTTTCGCCGACGTTACCCAGCCGCCGCGGCGTCGTACTCGGCCCTCGTAGGCGGGTCGGCGCCCTCCCGCTGGCAGGTCAGCGCGGATACCCAGATCGCTCGGTCGAGAACCGCCAGCAGGTCCTCGTCGGACAGCCGCTCCACGCCGCCCGGCTGCAGGTCGGTGGCATCCGCGAGGCCCGAGAGCAGCCCGGACTCGAACGCATCACCGGCGCCGATCGTATCCACGACAGCCACTGACCGACCTGGGCGCTCGAGTACTGCGTCGCCGTCTCGGCGAACCGCCAGGCATCCGTCCGCCCCACGCGTCATCACCACGAGCTCGGGGCCGATCCGCGCCCACCGGCGTACCGCCTCAACCGGGAGCTGGTCCGGGTACAGCCACTCGAGGTCCTCGTCGCTCGCCTTCACCACGTGCGACGCCGCGACCAATCGCTCCACTCGGGACACCGCTTGCGGCCGCGGCCCGACCAGCGCCGGCCGGACGTTGGGGTCGAAGCTCAGCAGCAGCTGCCCCTCGGCGTTCCAGTGCTGCCAGCGAGCGAGGATCGCGTCGGCTCCCGGGGCAAGAAAGGCTGCGAGGGAGCCGGTGTGAACCGCCGCCGCCTCGGAGGGCAAGGAGTCGAGCTCCTCATCGGTCCACCCCCAGTCGGCCGTCCCCTCGACATAGAACTCATACGACGCCCTGCGCTCCTCGTCGAGCGTCGCAAAAGCCAGCGTGGTCTGTTCGGTGGTCGACACGCACGTCGCGAGTTCCAGCTCATTGCCTTCGATGTGGTGCCGGACGATGTCCCCGAGCGCACCGGTGGACAGCCGCGCCATCAGCGCCGTGGGATGTCCCAGCCGCTTCAGTCCGACGGCGATGTTCATCGGGCCGCCACCCGGTCTCGGACTGAAAGCCCCACCCGGCACCGGTTGCACCATGTCCAGCAACGCTTCGCCGATGACCGTGAACACGGGGCCTCCTCGAGGGTGTGTGGAGGCAGTATGGCAAACGAGAAGTGGCCCGGGCCGGTCCAGCGGGCCTAGGTTACGGTGAGCAGCGTGCGGGACATCACCTACCCACCGATCGTGGTCGCGGCCAAGACGGCCTTCAAGGCGCTCGGGCTCGACATTCGACTGACTGGCAGCGAGCACATCCCTCGCACCGGCGGCGTCGTGCTCGCGTTCAACCACATCAGCTACATCGACTTCATCCTCGGCGGTGTCGCCACGCAGCCGGCTAAGAGACTGGTCCGGTTCATGGCGAAGCGGGAGCTGTTCGACCACCGGATCAGTGGGCCGTTGATGCGCTCGCTGCACCACATCGAGGTGGACCGCGACGACGGCACCAAGTCGTACGACGTCGCGCTCGACTATCTCGCTGCCGGTGAGGTGGTCGCATTGTTCCCCGAGGCGACGATCAGCCGCAGCTTCGAGCTGAAGGACTTCAAGACGGGCACCGTGCGGATGGCCGCCAAGGCGGGAGTGCCACTTGTCCCGGTGATCATCTGGGGCACCCAGCGCATCTACACGAAGGACCATCCGCGCGACTTCTCGCGCGGAAAGGTGATCACTCTCAGTGTCGGGGCCCCCGTCGAGGTCAGCGGGACCGACCCGATGGGCGACAACGCCCGCCTGCGAGGCGACATGGTGGCGCTGCTCGACCGCGCCATCCGCGAGTACCCGCAGCATGAGGACGGGGCCTGGTGGGTGCCGCGTGCTTACGGAGGCACCGCGCCGTCGCGCGAGGAGGCCGCCACGATAGAGCGGGCCGAGGCGCGGGCTCGAGCCGAGCGGCGGCGAGCGGAGCGTCAGGCGTTGCGGGACAAGCCGCCGACGCCCAGCTGAGCGTCAGGGGTTCAGGACTACTGACGGCGCAGCGGCTTGCGCCGCGCCGCAACGTAGGTGCGCTGATTCGCCTGCCGACCCCGGCTTTGGCCTGCCGACTCCGACTTTCACCGCACACCCCACACCGGCCTGCCGCCGGGGACGTCGACAACCCGGGTGAACCTGCTCCCCGCGCGTGTTGTCGCCATACGGCCCTCAGCCCTCCCGGGTGCCATACAGTTGTGAGGACGCGATCGGGGGCGGAGGCGCTTTGATGAACCAGTCACCACATGCAGTGGCACCACTCCTCGATGATCAGATTGCCGAGGAGCTGCAGCTCAATCTGCCGGAAGAGGCGCTCCTCGTCCGACCGGCCAACCCTGTAGGCGTCGGAGTCCTGACCCTCCTCGGCTCCAGCGGCCGGATGGATGTCGACCGAGCACGGTTCTTCGCCCGCCACGGTGCGCATGCATTGGCGCTTCGCTGGTTCGGGGGTCCCGGCCAGCCGCCGGGTGTCAACGAGGTGGAGCTCGAGGTCTTCGTCCGAGCCCTCGACCGGCTGAGTTCTGAACCGGTCGAACAGCTGGCCGTGATCGGACTGTCGAAGGGCGCTGAGGCTGCACTCCTGCTGGCCTGCGTCGACGACCGCGTGGACCTCACCGTCGCCATGTCTCCTCCATCGGTGGTGTGGGGCAATGTCGGCCCCGGCCTCGACGGCAAGGACACGCCGTACCGGTCGTCCTGGACCTGGCGCGGTGAGCCGCTGCCTTTCGTCCCCTACGACGAGTCCTGGACGCCCGCCGAGACCGAGGGACCCGTCGCCTACCGCACGCTGTACTCCCAAAGCCTGGCCATGGACGCGACCCACGGGATCGCCGCCAGCATTCCCATCGAGGAGGCCAGCGGTGACCTGGTGCTGATCGCCGGTGCCGATGACCAGCTGTGGTCGTCGGTCGAGTCGGTCCAGACGCTGTCCCAGCGTCGGCTCGAGGGGGACCGCCAGGTCGAAGTCATCCTGCACGAGCAAGCCGGCCACTCACCGGTGTTCCCCGGCCAGCCCGCGCCGCAGGAGTCGCTGCACATCAAGCGCGGAGGCACTCCCGAAGCCGACGCCGAGCTCGGCACTGCGGCCTGGGAGGCCATAGCCCGGCGCCTCGGGCTCCCGCACCGCCAGCAGATGCGGGCGCCAGGCGGTCCGGTCAGCTCGAACCCTCACTTCCGTGAACGCCGGGCCAACCCCTCCGAAGGACGTTGAGGTTCTCAGGCTGAGCTAGCGGCCCTCAGCCCCAACCCCTTCCCATCGGTCAGGCCGGTGACCCGTGTACCTGCTCCTCGACCTCGATGTCTCGGTTCCACTCCTTCTTTCGCGCCCGCCAGTCCTCGTCGCTCAAGCCGCAACGCCAGTAGCCCGATGCGGACAAGTACTCACGCGGGACGTGGCGCTCGAAGCGCAGAGCCCGACGCACTTCCTTGACCAGTGCAGCCTCTCCGTGAACGAAGGCATGGACCACGCCGGGCCGCCACGGCGCGGCCAGTACCTGCTCAGCGAGCTCGACCCCGGGCCGATCCGCCGAGAACCCGTAGACCCAGTGCACGTCGAGGGCACCCGGGCTGGTCAGCTCCTGCTTCTCGGTGGGACTCTCGACCTCGACGAACACGCTGACCGGCTTGCCGGCCGGCACCCGCTCCGCCGACGCGGCTATGGCAGGCAGCGCGCTGGAGTCCCCGACCAGCAGATGCCAGTCCGCCTCCGGGGCCGGCGCGTACGCCCCACCCGGCCCGAAGAACGAGATCGCGTCGCCCGGCTTCGCGGCCGCGGCCCACGGCCCTGCCAGCCCATGATCCCCGTGGTACACGAAGTCGATCGTCAGCTCCCGGGTCCGCGGGTCCCACGCGCGCACCGTGTACGTCCGCGTGACCGGCCACTGCGCCCGCGGGTATTGCGCCTGGACCTCGTCGACGTCGAAGGGGTCGCGATAGCCCGCGCCCTCCGGCGGGAACAGCAGCTTGACGTAGTGATCGCTGAACTCGCCGACAGAGAAGTCGCCGAGCCCGTCTCCGCCGAACACGATCCGGATCATGTGAGGCGTGAGCTTCGAGGTACGCAGCACCTCAGCGCGTCGCGCTGATCGCTTCTTGGCAGGACTCTCGCTGGTCACCGACTCACCCCGGGATCTCGTCGGATGCCAAAAGTACCCGAGTGTCCGCGGTGATCGTGTCTGGGTACTTGAGCCCGGCGCCGGTGTTGAGCACGACCACACGCTCGTCGGCGCTCAGCCAGCCCGCCGAGCGCAGCTGCCGCACCGCCGACAAGGCAGCGGCACCCTCCGGACACACGAACAATCCCTCGAGCTCGGCGCAACGGTGTACCTCCTGGACGACGTCCTCGTCAGTCACGGTCACGGCGGTCCCCTCGGTGGCCCGCAGCGCCTCGAGTACGAGGAAGCCGCCCAGCGGCCGCGGCACGTTGATCCCGAACGCAAGGGTCTGTGGGTTCTCCCACCCGTCGACCTCGGTCGCGCCCGCATCGAATGCCGCCGCGATCGGAGCGCACCCCGTCGACTGCACCGCCACGAGGCGGGGCAACCGATCCTCGATCCAACCCAGCTCGACCAGCTCTCGGAGCGCCTTGTGGATGCCGATCAGGCCGACGCCACCTCCAGTCGGGTAGACGATCACATCGGGCACGCGCCAGCCGAGCTGCTCGACGATCTCGATCCCCATCGTCTTCTTGCCCTCGAGCCGATACGGCTCCTTGAGGGTCGACACGTTCTGGTAGCCCTGGCGACGCTCGACGGCGTCTGCGATGAGCTGCCCACACTGGCCGATGTGGCCGTCGACGAGGTACAGCTCCGCGCCAGCAGCGATGCACTCGCGCCGCGTGATGTCGGGCGCGCCGGTGGGCATCGCGATCAAGGTCCGCATCCCGGCGCGTGACGCGTACGCAGCCCACGCGGCCCCGGCATTGCCGTTCGTCGGCATCGCGACACCGCTCACGCCGAGCTCACGCGCCCGGGACACCCCTACCGCGGCCCCGCGAGCCTTGAAGCTGCCGGTCGGCAGCAGGCCCTCGTCCTTGACCATGAGTCCCTCGACGCCATAGGCACGCCCCAGTCGAGGGAGGCCGTACAACGGAGTCATCCCCTCGCCGAGCGACACCACTGCCTCAGGGCTTCGCACCGGCAACAGCTCGCGGTAGCGCCACAATGTGGGCTCGCGGGTGCCGATGTCGTCACGGGTGACGGTTGCCTTCACCGCAGACAGGTCGTACCGGGCGGCCAGCGGTGATCCGCAGGAGCAGACACCTTGCACAACATCGGCGTCATGCCGCTTGCGGCAACGTGAGCACTCCAGGTGACTCAGCGCTGAGAAGGCCGCCTCGCGAACCTCCGCGCCGACCGGATCATGGACGGACACAACGACCTCCGTGCTCAGCCCGGCACGCAGGTCGGGCCATGGGCGTCGACCACGTCAAGCCGCCGGGCACTGCACCGCGCCAGCTCGTCCACCCGGCCCCGCTCAGCCGCTCACACACCCAGTCCCGGTGCAACGACACCTGATCTCCTGTCTCGAGCCGCGCCTGAAGTGAGCGTCCGCGGTCGGACCACCGCACCCACTCCTCGCGTTCAGCCTTCAGGCCCAACGTCGAGCCGTCCCAGGACAGCGGTTGCGAGCGTACAACGGCATGCTCGCCGTCGAGGGCGACCACGGGTCCAGGGCAACCGTTACTCACCGTGAATGACGACATTACTCACGTGTGATGCAAAGTGAACACTTGTTCACATCGATGGGTTTGTCCCCATTTCGGCTTGCGGTGCTGGGCATCCACCGTTCAGAATCTGAGAAACCTTCTTTAGCGCGTGGCCACATGTGGTCCACGACGCTGACTCGACCTTCGAACGGGGGATTAGAAATGCGAATCACTATCGCCACAACGCTAGTTCCACGGTCCGTTCAACGTTCAGTCGGCTAAAGCATGACGCGCATCGTTGTCGTCGAGGACGAGCCACGGCTAGCACGTGCGTTGGCGCGGGGTCTGACCAATACGGGGTTCGACGTCGAGATTGCACACGATGGACATGACGGATACACACTGGCCAAGCGGTCAGAGGCGGACCTGATCGTGCTCGATCTCATGCTGCCTTCCCTGACTGGCATCGAGGTTATCCGGCGCCTTCGATCCGAGGGCTTGGAGACGCCCGTGCTTGTGATGTCAGCCAAGGATTCGAGAGCCGACACCGAGGGCGCGCTCGAGGCCGGGGCCAACGACTACCTCCGCAAGCCCTTCCCCTTCCCCGTCCTCGTCGCGCGATGCCGGGCGCTGCTGCGTCGCGCTGCGCCCTCGGAGCCAGTCGAGACGCACAGGGCCACCATGGTGCTGGACTCCCCGAGCAGGACGGCCAGGTGCGGGTCTGTCGAGCTCTCGCTGACGCGGCGGGAGTTCGAGCTGCTGGAGTACTTGATGCGCAACGCTGGCCAGCCGTGCTCCCGCGAGGCGATTCTCGCCGAGGTCTGGGGGTGGGACTTGCACCGCGATATCCAGAACGTGGTCGAGGTGTACATCGGGTACCTGCGTCGAAAGCTCGAGCAGGCCACCTGCGGGGTAGAGCTGCAAACCGTCGCCGGCGGCGAGTATCTCGTCGAAGCCAGCAGATGAGCGACGGTCCACGCACTTCTTGGTACCGCCGGCTTTCGCTGCGCTCGCGGATGATTCTGCTTACCGCTGCGATGGTTGCCATCACCCTTGCCACGGGTGGCTTCCTCATTCTCAAGGCGATCGAGGCCGAACTGGTGGACGGTTCCGACGAGGCCGGCTTGGCCATTGCCGAGAGAATGGCGAAACTGGCAATGAGGGACGAGATACCGGATCGGCTGCCGTTTCTCGGTGACCCCGAAGCCGTCGTACAGATGGTGCGCGACGGCCGCGTGATTGCCCAGAGCGACTACAAGATGGGCAACTGGGCCGTTGACTTGGAGCCGCAGTCGGTCGACTCCAGCGCTGTGCAACGCGTCGGCGGGCTGCCGGTACCTGAGGACGGGCCCTACCGGGTCACGGCGCTGGGGGTCGAGACGGTGCGCGGGCCAGCGACCATCTTCGTCGCGATGCCCGTCGAGGACATCGAGGAGACCGTGGGAACCGCCACGGGGGTACTCACCCTCGGTCTCGCAGTCTTGGTCCTCGTGCTGTGTGGCGTCATGTGGGTGGTCATCGGCCGGACGCTCGCACCGGTAGAGGCCATCCGCCGCCAGGCGAGCGAGATCACAGCGAAGCGGTTGAACCGTCGCGTCACCGAACCGGTCCAGCAGGATGAGATCGGCCGGCTGGCCCGCACGGTGAACCTGATGCTGGATCGCCTCGAGGACAGTGCGGACCGCCAGCAGCGATTCGTGGCCGACGCTGCGCACGAGCTGCGCAGTCCGGTGGCGAGCCTGCGAACCCAGTTGGAGACTGCCGAGGTGGGGCCGACGGGCGACGTCAGCGCCGTGTCCGTTCCCGACCTCCTCCACGAGACGCTGCGCATCCAGGCTATGGTGGTCCGCTTGCTGTTGCTGGCCCGCACCGATGCGGGTGACCTGGCCAGCCAGCTGTCGAGCGTCGACCTCGATGACACCGTCTTCGAG
>DASQEH010000118.1:0-5460 GCA_035633755.1 Nocardioidaceae bacterium
GACCCAGTGACCACCGCCCCGGAGCTCGTCGTTGAAGGCGTCGATGTTGGTCATCTCGGCCGAGGTGGCGAAGCTGGACGTGCGGTCGATCACGGAAACGAGATACTGCATACGAAGCATTCTCCCGTGCTACCCGGCAGGCCCCTGGTGGGCGTGTGCTCACTCCTGCTACGAACGCCTCCGCCTAGATCCGACAGCACCCTCGCCGTCCTCGCGACAACCTTCTCAGCCGCTGGTCGGCCCCTGTACGCGTCCTGTCACGCCTCGGTCTGTTTGGCAGAGGCACCTCGGCCTGGAGACCGACGTTCACATCGCTCGCGCTCCGCGTCATCCTGTCTGGTCAAAGAGGCGCACCAGGATGTGGCGGTTCGTGGCGGGCCAGAGGAGCTCGCGGAACTGATCGACGGGCCCTACCGGCCACCTCTCGGCGATGCTGAGCACGCCGGGATCTACGATCTGGGCGCTCAGCAGACCGGGGATGTCTGCCCACGCCACCTTGAAAGGCCGGTTCCACATCTGCTCGATCTCGGTGACGACCGGTTCGGTGAGCCGCAAGGCGTTGTGCATCGCCGTCAATCTCTCGTACGCCGCGATCAGCGCGCTCTCGCGTTCCTGCCAGGTCTCGGCGTGCAGAACGTTCCACAGGGTCGGTGACAGCTCAGGACCACAGCGCAACCGGGAGAACGCCGTGCCGAACCACTTCGAGTACGGCGCGTACTGACACTCCATCAAGAAGCAGAGCCGCATCAGGTCCGACACCAGCCGCGACCCGATGAGCGCGGAGCCCAACTCGTCCCCCACCGAACCGGCCCTGCCCACGAGGTTCATCTCGGGATGCACGCGCCACCAGCCGGCTACCAAGAGGTAGAGCCATACGTCGCGAGGGTAGTAGGCAAGGCGGTCGCGGGCGGCTTGCAGCCCGACCTCGTCGTGATAGACCGCACCCGCTGTGAGCATCCGGAGGTGCTGCTCCGGGAAGGTGAGCCAGTCACGGGCCTCGATCTCGCCGTCGACCTCGACGGCCAGCCGCTCGCGGAAGTAGCCCTGCACGGTGTGGATCTCGTAGTCGACCGGGTGGTCCCGGAACTGCGACGGCAGCTCGCGGCGGAGAATGTCGTCGATGGCGTCGCCGTGGCGAGCTTTGTCGTTCTCCTGCAGGAAGAGCAGAACGCGTGGCTTCCAGTCGTGGTCGGTCGACATCTCGTCGTCGTATCCCAGGACTTCAGATCCGCGACCAAGGAGGGCTGCGCTGTAGGGCAGCCCGGGAAAGCTCGCAGTCAGGATCGGGCGGACAGCCTCACGGTAGAACTGCCTGCTGAGTTCGAGCCCGGGAGTGAATGCAGACACGAAAGAATCCTCCTCAAGGTGCATCTGGATTCAGAGTGACGCGGTCATCCGGCGGCCCTGATCTGCAGGCGGATCGTGTCCCGCACCCAGCGCCTGTACTGGTCGAGCGACCATGACCGTTCGTTGACGAGATTCATGTAGGTTCCGATGTTCATCAGCCCCCACAGCATGTCCGCGAATGTGCCGACATCGATGTCGGGGGGTAGCACACCTTCCCGCTCGAGCCGCCGCCCGAGATTCGACAACTCCTCGTAGCGCTCGGCTTCCCGTGGGCGCAGCGTCGCCTCGACCTCCGGGTACTGGCGTCGGGCCACCGTGAGGGCCTCGTGGATCCGCCAGACCCTGGATGCGACCTCGACATCCACGGCGACTATTGCATCGAGCGCATCCAGCGCGGTCATCTCGTCGGTGATCGCATGCCGTTCAAGGAATGGCAGGACGTCCGTGGCGAAGATGTGCAAGTGCAAAGCGGTGAGCAACTCCGCCTTGGATGCGAAGTGCAGGTAGATCGCTTGGCGGGAGACACCGGCCATCGTCGCGATGGCGCCGAGGCCGGCGCCGTAGTAGCCGCGCTCCTCGAACATCGCGCGAGCCGCCTCGAGGATATGCGTCCGTGTTTGGGGAAGACCGACGCTTGACATGGTGTAAACCATATCCTACTTTACAAGCAGTCAAGTACTACAAGTCGAGGAGGCAACACGATGGGCAGCTACCTGATCGTCACCTGGGACGGCGCGGGGAACCTCGTGCCGACACTGGGGATCGCACGCACAATGGCCGAGCGAGGCCACGACGTTCGCGTGCTCGGACACGACACCATCGCCGAGCGGTGCGGCGATACCGGCGCCCGCTTCGTCCCGTTGAGCCAGGGCGAGGGCTGGGACGAGATGGAGAACCCGGACGACTTCGAGGCCGAGATGAAGCTTCTGATCGAAGACCTTTGCTTCAGCGCAATCATCGCCAGCGACGTCGCGGCGGAACTGGACCGGGAGCCGGCCGATGCCGTTCTGGTCGACTGCATGCTGTTCACAGCGATCGACGTCGCACTGGCGTCGGGCACTCCGACCGCAGCGCTGTTCCACACGCCGTACAGTCTTTTCCGGGACGGCCCGCTCGTCGACATGTTCGCGCGGGGGATCCCGATCGCCAACCAGCTCCGGGCGAACCTCGGCCTGCCGGCGGTTCAAAGACTCGGCGACATTCACGACGCGTGCGCGTACTCAGTCGTCGCGGTGCCAAAGGAGTTCGAGCCGCACGTGTCGGACGGGGCCAACGTGCTGCGCATCGGACCCGTTCTCGACGCGCCTCCGCTCTCCCGCGAGATCGACGGGGTCGACATCCGCCACGGGTCGACGCCGCTGGTCCTCGTGAGTCTCAGCACGACCGAACAGGGCCAGGCCGACCTGCTGCAGCGATGCGTCGACGCCGTCGCGCAGTTGCCGGTTCGCGCGATCGTGACCACCGGAATGTCCGTCGATCCCGCATCCATAAGCGCGGGAGGGAACACACAGGTGGCGCGGTTCGTGCCGCACGCAGAGATCCTCCCGGCGACATCCCTCGTGATCACCCACGCCGGCCTCGGCACCACGATGGCAGCACTCGGTCGGGGGGTACCGCTGCTGTGCACACCCATGGGCCGTGACCAGTTCTTCAACGCCGAGCAAGTTCAGGACCTCGGCGCGGGTCGGATGCTGTTGCCGGATTCGAGCAGCGACGTCATCGCACAGGCTGCGGCAGACATCCTCAGGGACGACCGCTTCAAGGTTGGTGCGCAGCACATGGCCGACGCCATAGCCGGCTACGGAGGTGCGAAGGGAGCCGCTGCCACGCTCGAAGCGCTCGCAGCGAAGCGGAACGCAGGGGCGTCAGGACATATGGCGGCGCACGCTGGGTCGTTCCAGCGCTGATTCGGTGCTGGAGCGCTGAGACGATCGGTGCGCACAAATGGTGACTGGACCGATGAGTTCCCGGGCTCGGTCGAGTCGGTTGGGGTATGACGACGGGAACGATTGACCCGCGGTACGGCGATGCATCGGCCACCGCACCACCATGGAGTGACATCGAGCGGCTCCTCGCCGACGCACAGCTCTACTGGATCATCACGGTTCGCGCGGACGGGCGCCCACACGCGGTGCCGCTCGTCGGCGTCTGGCACGACGGCGCCTTCTCGTTCTGTACCGGTCCGGCCGAGCAGAAGCAGCGCAACCTCGACTCCAATCCTCGGGTGGCGGTCACCACCGGAAGCATGGGCGCCAACGGCTGGGACAGCGGCAAGGACGTCGTCCTGGAGGGCACCGCGGTGCGGGTGACCGCCGCCGAGGCGCTGCAGGCATTGGCCGACGCGTGGTTCGCCAAGTACGGCGACGACTGGAAGTTCGAGGTTCGCGGCCAGGAGTTCGTCGAGCTCAGTGACTCCGGCGGGAGCACCGCGGGGGGCGCGCGGGTCTATCGGGTCGAGACCGCGAAGGTCATAGCCTTCGGCGACGCGCACGGCCAGACGACGTATCGCTTCTGAGCGCGGACGGCTGTACGGACGGGCGGCGCCCCGAAGGCACTGGTCACATGGGCGAGGGTGGCTGGCTATCGAGTCCGCAGCCGGCGGTTCCGTGAGCAGATGCGCGAGATCGCCATCTATATCTGGCATCGGTAGCTGATCCCCAGTCCCCGTCGCGGTTCCCGTTGGTCCCCATGCCTCGATGTGCCAATCATGTCGCTTCTGCCAGGCGGCATACTGAGGTCGTGAGCACACCGGACGTGACCGCGACCGGTGTCGATGAGCGCAGCCTGGACTCACTGCGACGCTGGAATCTCGCCCTTGCCCTGCTGCACCTGGGGCAGGCGGTAGGGGTATTCATCCTTGCGACCGACTTCGCGATCACGGTCACCCGGTCGCTGCCTACCGGTCCTCCGGGTACGACGCCCCAGCCGCCCGAGCCATTGTTCGACCTGCCTGTCGGTGCCGCTGTCGCGGTGTTCCTCGCACTTGCGGCCCTCGACCACCTGCTCACCGCGACGGCTTTTCGGCGCACCTACGAGGATGATCTCCGTGCCGGGATCAATCGCTTCCGCTGGACGGAGTACTCCTTCAGCGCGACGCTCATGGTGGTGCTGATCGCCCTATACACCGGCATCGACGGCATCTCGGCGCTCATCGGCATCGCCGGCGCCAACGTGGCCATGATCCTGTTTGGCTGGCTACAGGAGTCCGCGAACCCCCCGGGACGCTCAACGGTGACGATGAAGCCGTTCTGGTTCGGATGTGTGGCTGGCGCCGCGCCTTGGGTGGCGATCGGCTACAACCTCGTGGCCGCTGATGAGATCCCCGGCTTCGTCGTCGGCATCTTTGTGTCGCTGTTCTTGTTCTTCAACAGCTTCGCGCTCAACCAGTGGCTGCAGTACCGACAGGTCGGGCCGTGGCGTAGCTACGGGTTCGGCGAGAAGGTGTACCTCGTGCTCAGTCTGGTGGCGAAGTCAGCTTTGGCCTGGCAGATCTTTGCCGGCTCGTTGGCGTCGTAGATCCACACATTCGCCCATGTCACCCGGCGGCCCCCGACCCTGCAATGCCTATGCCGCCTTCGCTCCCTTCGGTGCCCTGTGGGGAATCTGGGGAGCGTCTATCCCGGCGATCCTGGACGCGGCGGGCGTCTCGGAGGGCCAACTCGGAACGGCCTTGTTGTTCATCGGCGCCGGCGCACTACCGGCCATGGGGGTCGTCGGCCGCGGTGGTGGACGCTCCATAGGGGTGTCGGGCATCGTCAAAGGCCCCTACTGAACTTATGCAACTGCCGATGCAGAAATTATTCGTACGGGATCGCCAATCCGACGTGCCAGTCGTTGTCGAAGGACGGGCAGAGAGCTTCACCACATCCCCTGAGAGGACACCACTCATGCGACCCACCACTGCTGCAGCGGCCGGAGCTGCCAGCCTTGTACTGATAACTCTGCCCATCTCGTCAGCCAGCGCCGCGGAGGACGCGACGGTTTCTGTTCTCCACGCCGTCCCCGGTCTCACCGTCGACGTGTACGCCAACCGCGAGGAACAGATCCCCGACATCCAGCCGTTCACCCTTACTGACCAGATGAGTCTGCCGGCGGGCAACTACGACCTCCAGG
>DASQEH010000119.1:0-16794 GCA_035633755.1 Nocardioidaceae bacterium
GGAGGTGGTTGAGAGTGACGGTGATGAGGGCTCGGGGTCGGTCTCCGCCGGCGCTGGGAAGGCCGCCGTCGAGACTGACGCGGCGGAAGGCCTCGAGAAACGCGTCGGCCATGCGTTGGCAGGGGGCGCGGTCGTCACGGATGCCGTCGGTGGTGGGCAGGGGGGCGGCCAGGGTGTCCAGGACCGGCCAGAGGTAGGCGTCGTCAGCGACGGGGACGCGGAGCTTGTAGTAGACGTTGCCGTGGCCGTCGCTGTGGCGGGTAGCCGACCGCAGCCGTTCGGCCTGGCGGGCTTCACGTTCCAGGATGGTCGCGAGGTGACGGTCGGCGGTGTCGGGGTCGACGGCTTCGAGAATTCGGTGGCCGAGTCGTGTCAATGTGGCTGGGTCGTGGTCTGCGGCGGAGTCGACGAGGATCCGCTCGGCCAGGGCCCGGTGATCTGTGGAGGTGTCGGGGGGCAGCTCGGTGAGGGCGTGGCCGATGACGCGGGCCTGGTCAACGGTGAGGTTTCCGCGCCAGAGGGCGTCCGAGACTGCCGTCCCCTCGCCCGGCTGATCAGCGTCGTCGGCGGCGCCGTGAGGGTCGACCCATCCGAGGGTGTGGTGGTGCGGGGAGACGAGCTGGGCGAGTTCGAGGTCGCGTTTAGCCTCGGCCGGGCGCAGCCGATAGCGGGCGCTGAGCCAAGCCTGCATCGAGGTGGCTCCGGCGTCGCAGGCGATGCTGCGGCGTGCAGCGTCGCCGACCAGCCGCAGGGCCACCGCGTGGGCCTTCGCGACGACCGCGTAGGCGGCGTCCAACGCCGCTACCGTCTGGGTGTCGTCGTGGCGCCACAGCTCGGCCTCGCGCAGGCCTTCGAGCTGGGTCGACACCGCCGTCAACACCGGCACTACCGGGTCGGTATCAGGCAAGTCGAGTGCTGCGCTCATAGGCGAAACACTATGGTGAACCACCGACACTTCTCCCCGAGAAAGAACCTTGGAGATACTTGTCCACAGAGGACTCTGAATTCTTCCTCAGAAAGAGGAAAAGACATTGTGGTGACCTTCGGCGGACGCCAATCGGGCGTACTTTGAGTATTTCTCCGGAGGTATAAGCGGGCAAATTATGCGCCCAGTGCAACGATGATGACCATGGGTATGATGCGTCGCGCAACATCATCGCTCATCTCGAAATTTGCCGTGACGGGCTCGGCGCATCCACCATCGACACCGGACACGTCCGCACTTTGGCGTGTCAATAGGTCGAGGCACAGGGACCGTAGGGAGTCACAAGGCCGTGCGATCGCGAACAGGCGTGGTGCGCACGATGCCTGCTCAGGACTGCCTTGACGGTTGGCACGGGCCATCGCCACCCCATGTCCGAACCGACCACGAACGAGGACTAGTGCGCGCCGTCCTTGCTCAAGACTGCCTTGACGGTTCGCAGCGCGATGGCCACCTCACGTCCGGGACTCCAGTTGTCGACGTAGTCGGAGTCGATGCGCACCGACTCGTCCCATGACAAGTTGGAGCGACCGCTGACCTGCCACAACCCGGTGAGGCCGGGCTTGACCGCCAGGCGACGGCGAGCCAGCTCGTCGTAGGACTCGACCTCACGGGGGAGAGCCGGGCGGGGGCCGATCAAGGACATGTCGCCGACGACGACGTTCCACAATTGAGGGAGCTCGTCAAGCGAGAGCCGGCGCAGCCACTTGCCGACGCCGGTGATGCGAGGGTCGTCGCGGATCTTGAACAGGCCACCGCCGACCTCGTTCTGGTCTGCGAGATCTGCCAGCCGATCCTCGGCATCGATGGTCATCGTCCGAAGCTTGTACATCGTGAAGTGCTGACCGTGCTCGCGGACGCGAGTCTGCTTGAACAGCACCGGTCCGGGGGAGTTGACCCGGATCGCTATTGCGCACACCGCCATGAGTGGGGCTGAGATGATGACAAGGATGGCCGCGAGGATTCGGTCGATGAGCCCCTTGGCGAAGGCGACAATTCCCTGTGGCCGACTGTACGCGACATCGACCATGACACGTCGCCCGAGTTTGCGCACCCGCGCCCGCTCGACAATGGTGTTCGTAATCGGAGTGATAACCGACAATTGGGTTCCGGCGTCCTCGAGTGCCCACTGCAACTTGGCGAGCTGGAGTCCGCCCAGCTTGTCGACATCGTGGACCGCCACCACGTCGATGTGCTTGCGCTGACTCAAGGACGCCACATCGGCGGCTGAGCCCAGGACCGGAATTCCGTTGACCTCCTGCGGTCCGAAGTCTGACTCCGCCAGACATACCCCGACCACGTTGACGAGCTCAAGGCCCTGCCACTCGGTGATGGTGCGAGACACGCTCGCAAGGTCACCGACGATGACGACGCTCTCGCCCACGCTCAGCGACAGAGCGCGTCGCGTACTGGGCAGGCCGATAAGGCGGCGAGCGACATAGCCGAGAGACGCCAGGCCGGCCGCGATGCCGAGGACCCACTTGACCTGGTTGGGTTGGTCTAATACCACGATGCCGACGACCGTCGTCATCGACACGTACTTGATGCTGGCCTGGACGAAGGGGCCCAAGTCGTTCAAATCGGCGATGCGGCCGTCCCGGGAAGCGCGAACGGCAGTCATGAAGAGCCACACCAGGGGAATGAGGAGAAACGACTCGGGCACCGGCCCGAGGACGACCACAATTGCACCCGCGGCGGCGATCAGGGCATCTGCTCCCCACAGCAGCACCCGCATGCGCCAGAAGTCGCTACGGCGGTCCAGTCGTTTGCGAGCACGCTTGGCGCCATGGATGACGGGCACCTGGCGGCGCGGGTTGACCAGCTTCGAGAGCGGGCGAGCGAAACCGGGAGGGACAGCGATGCTGCCGGTCTCACTGCGCGGGAAGGACTCGTGGGCCTCTGTCTCTGCCTGGGTATCGGTGTACGCCACTGGCTCGGCCCCTGGCGACATGTCGTTCGCCGCTGCACGCGCAAGCGACATGTAGGACTCTCCTCTAAGCATGATTCAGGCGCATCTTCGTTCAGGCATTGACTGGATCAAAATACCCCATCTCGGGACGGCGAGGACTGTAACGAGGGAACTCCCTACCGACGATCGAGCGGTGACTCATGCTAAACGATGAGCGGGGAACAAAGTCACGATCATTCGAAAAGGTCACGTTGGGTTAGTGCGTCAATACAGATGTGTTATCGCAGTACCAAGTTGCGTAACTTTATCGAGGAGAGCCTTGGCCTTTTCGCTGAGGGATAAACGATCCGGGCCAGGGCCTATTGCACTGTGCGTGTCTGAACGACCACGTTCTGGGGAGCGCGACCAGGTGGCATAGCACATGCGCACCGCGTCGACCGGCCCAGGCGTGAGGCCCCGCCATGTCGTTCCGTTCTGCTAGATTGCGGTTGCCGGGGTCCGGCAGCCAACTGAATATTGCTCGCGCAAAGGGGAAGTCGGTGCAATCCCGACGCTGTCCCGCAGCCGTGATCGGGTCTCACCCCCACCATGTGTGGAGGGGAGATGCCGTCAGCCGGAATGCCTTTGCTACGAGTGAGCGGCTCCATACTGTCGAGGTCTACAGGGTCGGGGTCTGGACCCACCCTTGTGCCGTCCGACACGTTCCGTTCCTGGGACCGCTCGTGAAAGGCACTGAACGATGCGTACACGTCCCAAGAACAGCTCCGGCGTGAACAGCGCCGGCGTCGCAGCCGTCGCGCTGGCCATGCTGGTACCAGCCCTGCCGGCCGAAGCGGTCAGCTCCGCCGAAGCGGTCAGCTCCACCGAAGCGGTCAGCTCCGCCGAAGCGGTGAGCTCCACCGCTCTAGCGCCTTCCTACCGGGCAAAGGCCAATCTGGCCGTCACCTGGCAGGCTTCGCAGCTCAAGCAGGGGAGGCTTCGCACCAGCGGGTTCGACGACTGGGGGCTGACGATCGACACGGCCTTCGCCCTTGCCGCTGAAGGAAAGCACCCCGTCCGGCTCGCCCGCGTCACCAAGGCCATCACGAACAACTACTTCAACACCTACGCCACGTACGCAGGCGACAAGTACGCCGGTGCGATGTCCAAGTCGCTGCTGGCGGCGAAGGTGCTGGGCAAGCGGGCGCGACACTTCGGCGGACACAACGTACGTCGGCAGGTGCTGAGCCTGATCGCACCTGCCGGAGCTGGGTTCGAGGCTGGCCGCGTGCGCGACACCGGTGAGACCGACTACAGCAACACGCTCAGCCAGTCCTACGCCGTGTTGGGACTCGCTCGCACGGGCGGAGTGCCGCGCCGGGCGGTGCGCTACCTCGTGAAGCAGCAGTGTGCGCCGGGGTACTTCCGGACGTTCGAGATTGCGAACCGCACGTGCGACGCCAGCTCGAGCAAGCCAGATGTCGATGCGACCGCGTTGGCGGTGCAGGCCCTCGTGGCCGCCCGGGCCTCTGGCAGGACGATCCCTGATCGCGCGATCGTGCGAGCGAGCCGGTGGTTGCGATCCGCTCAGCAGCCGAACGGCGGTTTCAGGGGCGGACCGGCGACCAGTGGGATCAACACCAACAGCACCGGCCTCGCCGTGCAGGCGCTGGCTGCCACGGGTCGCCTCCAGGCGCGAGGTCAGGCCGCCAGCTACGTTGCCAAGCTGCAGATCACTCGACCGCGGGCCGGTGCAGGCCCGGCGCGCAAAGACCTGGGCGCCATTGCCTACGACCGCGCAAGCTTCTCCGCGGCCATACGCTCGGGCATCACCGCCGACACCAGAGGCATTTTTCGCCGGGCCACACCGCAGGCCGTCTTCGCCTTCGTACCGAAGCCGTTGACCACGCTGTTAGTTCGGAAGTAACGATGGCAACCACGCGACCCGCAGCGATACGAGCCGCGGCAGTCGCGGGGGCTGTCCTCGTGCTGTCGGCGGTGCTGCAGACCGTCGCCGCCGGCAGCACCGCCGCTCCGGCCCGATACCTCACCGCCGCCCAACCTGCCAGCGCAGCGTCAGGTTCCGCGGGGTACTGCAAGGACGACTCGGGCGTAACCGTCGTGGTCGACATGTCAGCCCTCGGCGGCGGAGTGACGGTGCGGTGCGCCGCTGACGCCGGAGCAGGAGTCAGCGGCCTCGACGCGCTGCGATCGGCCGGGTTCGCCGTCACCGGCACCACTCGCTTCGGGCTCTCCTTCGTGTGCCGAATCCAAGGCCGGCCCACCGCAAGCGAAGTACTTCCCATCCCGGGTGATGACGGGTATCAGGAGCGCTGCGTCAACACACCACCGCCGACGGCCTTCTGGGGATACTGGTACGCGCCCAACCGAGGTGGCTGGACCTACAGCAGCTCCGGGGCGCAGGCGCACGAAACCATTCCGGGTGGGTTCGAAGGCTGGGCGTTCGCACTAGGCGGATCGTCACCGCCACGACCCGCTGTTGCCCCAGTGCGACCGGCGGCCTCTCCCCCGGCGACACCACCTGCGCCGACCACGGCACCCTCGCCGACCAGCAGTCCGCCGCCTCCGGCAACGAGTACCCCGCCCTCGCCGACCAGTACCCCGCCGCGTCCGTCGACCAGCACCAACCCGGTGCCCACGCCGCCCCCTAGCAGTGCGAGCCCGACCCGAACGGCAACGCCTAACGCACCGGCCTCACCCACACGTACCAGCCCTGAGCGCGAGGAGTCAGGGCCGTCTGCTGCTCCGACGACGCGCTCCACCCCAGCTGCACCGGCGACGAGCTCCGGCGGCGGCGCGGCCGGTTCACCGAAGGACGGCGAGAAGACAGACGCGCCACGCACGGTTAAGACCCCCACTGCCCCACCAGAGGCGGCCAAGAAGACATCCGCGGCGCCTCGGGCAGCAGGGGCGGATCAGGTCACAGTCAGTGGAGCGCTCCCCGACGACAACCCCGAGGACGCCGGATCGCCGCTGGCGACGATGCTTGGTGCCGGCGTGCTGGTGCTGCTCGCAGGCGGGGTAGGGCTGTCGGCATGGCGGCGCTCGCACCGGCACTGATCGAGAGCCGCAGCGGGCCCGACCAGCGGCTGCCACGGGCACTGCACCCGCTGGCGTGGTGGTTGTGGGCCCTAGGCATGGCTGTCGCCGCCAGCCGGACCACCAACCCGCTGCTTCTGGGTGCCATCCTCGGCGTCGTCTCCTGGGTCGTCGTCGCTCGCCGCTCCGACAACCCATGGGCGAAGGCGTTCCGGCTCTACGTGATTGCTGGAGCGGTGATCATCGCCTTGCGGGTCTTTTTCCGCTTGGTGTTCGGCGGCGGCGACGGCGGTCACGTTCTGGTGCCTCTGCCGGAGGTCGCTCTGCCGGGAGCGGTGGCCGGAATACATCTGCTGGGGGACGTGACCGCCGAGGCGCTCCTCGGGGGGCTGTACGACGGCCTCCGGCTGGCGACGATGCTGATCTGCCTAGGAGCGGCGAATGCACTGGCGAACCCGCGCCGGCTCCTGCGCTCGATGCCACCGGCGTTGCACGAGGTCAGCACCGCCGTGGTGGTCGCCATGTCCGTCTTCCCCCAGCTCGCGGAGAGCGTCGTCCGCGTCACCAGGGCGCGCAGACTGCGGCCCTCCATTCCTGGCGAGTCCCGGCTGGCGGCCGTGCTCGCTGTCGTGATTCCGGTGTTGGAAGACTCCCTCGACCGATCCGTGCTGCTCGCAGCCTCGATGGACTCACGCGGATACGGACGCAGGGCTGGCAGGTCGTCGCGAGCCAGCCGCGCGGCCGGCCTGCTGCTGGTATGCGGGCTGGCCGGGATCTGCGTCGGTGCTAACGGCGTGCTCGACGCGACAACCCCTCGCGTCCTCGCAGCACCGATGCTCGCAGCAGGCGTCTGCGTCGGCGTAGCCGGATTGGCCCTGTCCGGTCGGGCGGTGTCCCGCTCGGCATACCGCCCGGATCGCTGGAGAGTGGCGGAGCTCGTGACCGCGGGCGCCGGGATCGCCGCTGCCGTGCTGCTTTTCGTCTCGTCTGGAGTGGATGCTTCTGACCTCAACCCCTCGCTCACCCCCCTGTCATGGCCTCAGCTGCCGCTCCTGCCCTTGGCCGGCATCTTGATCGGTCTCGTTCCGGTGGTTGCGGCTCCGCAGGCTGCCTCGCTGGAGGGCGCGTCGCGGTGATCTCGTTCCGGGACTTCTCCTTCTGGTACCCAGACGCTCACGAGCCGACGGTGCGCTCGGCGACCTTGGACATCGACGAGGGCGAGTTCGCCTTGCTCGTGGGGCGCACCGGCTCGGGGAAGTCGACAGTACTGCGCGCGGTGAACGGCCTCGTCCCTCACTTCACAGGCGGTCATGTCGAAGGCGAGGTCACCACGGCGGGCCGCAACCCCCGAACGTCGCCCCCGCGCGAGTTCGCCGACGCGGTCGGCGTGGTCGGACAGGACCCGCTTGCTGGCTTCGTCACGGACACCGTGGAGGAGGAGCTCGCCTACGGCATGGAGCAGCTAGCGATGGCTCCGCAGGTCATGCGGCGTCGCGTGGAGGAGGTCCTCGACCTGATGGGCATCGCTCCGCTGCGGAACCGGGCTCTGCGTACGCTCTCTGGCGGCGAGCAGCAGCGAGTGGCTCTCGGGTCTGTGCTCACCACGTCGCCGCGGCTGCTTGTCCTCGACGAGCCCACCTCCGCACTTGACCCAGCGGCGGCCGAGGAGGCGCTCGCGGCCATTTTGCGGCTCGTCCACGACCTCGGGGTCACCGTGCTTGCCGCGGAGCACCGGCTCGAACGCGTCGTCGAGTATGCCGACGCCTTGGTGGTCGTCTCGGACGCAACGGTGCGCAAAGGCAGGCCGCAGGAGATGCTTCGCCACGGTGCGCTGGCACCGCCGGTCGTGCAGCTGGGCCGGTTGGCAGGGTGGCACCCGCTGCCGTTGTCGGTCCGCGACGCACGCCGGGTGGCCGGTCCGCTGCGTGATCGGCTCAGCGGCGTGCAAGCGCTCAACGCCCACTCTGCGGGGGCTCTCCCGTCGGTAACCCGGCCGTCGTCAGCCCGGCTGTCCGGCCTCCTGTTGCCGCCGACGAGCCGTGCGACGGACGGACGCGCGGACGGACTCGTGGTGTCGTCGCTCACCGTTCGGTATGGCGACACGGTGGCTCTGCGGTCGGTCGACATGGTGGCCGAGCCAGGCGAGGTACTGGCCGTGATGGGCCGCAACGGTTCTGGCAAGTCGACCCTGCTCTGGGCGGTCCAGGGCGCGGGTCGTCGAAGCGCCGGGTCGGTGCGCGTGGCCGGCTCGGACACCGCCGGCCTGACGCGGACCGCGGCGGCTCGCCTGGTCGCCCTCGTCCCTCAGCAGGCAGGCGACCTGCTGTACCACGACTCGGTGGACGCCGAGTGCGCCGCGGCGGACCGCGCGGCCGCTGCGGCGACGGGCGCCACCCGCGACATCCTCGAGCGGCTCTTCGAGGGGCCGGCGCTCTCGGGCACAACCCATCCGCGTGACCTTTCCGACGGGCAGAGGCTCGGCCTCGCCTTGGCTGTCCAGCTGGTGTCTCAGCCACGTGTGTTGCTGCTGGATGAACCCACTCGGGGCCTTGACTACGGCGCCAAGTCGCACCTGTGCTCGGTCCTGACCGACCTCGCCGCTGCAGGCTGCGTTGTCGTGGTCGCGACGCACGACGTCGAGTTCGTGGCCCAGTCAGCCGACCAGGTGCTGGTGCTGGCCGACGGGCAGGTCGTCTCGTGGGCGCCCACCAGCGAGGCTCTCGCCGGGTCTCCGATCTTCGCGCCGCAGGTCGCCAAGGTGCTCGCACCGCAACCGTGGCTCACGGTGGACCAGGTGGCGCATGCCCTCTCCGGTGACGGGGTGCCGCATGCGTGAGCGGACGTACTTTGCCGTGGCGCAACGGGGGCCCACGCCGAGCCCCGCCAAGGGCGACGCCGTACGCCTGGGCGGACGCACGGCGGTCGTGCTCGCTCTCGCCTCGGTCGCCGGTGCGGTCATGTTCTGCTGGCCGTTGTTCCTCCGCACCGACCCCGGTCCGGTGGCGCACACGCCCGACGCGCCGCTGCTGTTCATCCTGATCGTGCCGCTGGTGGTCGCCATCGTGCTCGCGTCGTTCGGTGAAGGCGGCATGGACTCCAAGGCCCTCGCGATGCTCGGGGTCCTGTCAGCCATCAACGCCGCACTGCGGCCGCTGGGCGCCGGAGTGGCCGGCATCGAGACCGTATTCTTCCTGCTCGTCCTCGCCGGCAGGGTGTTCGGTCCGGGCTTCGGATTCGTACTGGGCTGCACGTCGCTGTTCGCCTCTGCCCTGCTCACCGCCGGAGTCGGACCCTGGCTTCCGTTCCAGATGGTGGCCTCGGCCTGGATCGGGCTGGGAGCGGGCCTGCTGCCGCGGCGGGTCCGCGGCCGGGCCGAGATCGCCATGCTCGCCGCGTACGGCGTGGTGGCGGCGTACGGCTTCGGTATCGCGATGAACCTGTGGTCGTGGCCCTACGCGGTAGGCGCCGGCACCGATCTGTCGTTCGTCGCGGGTGACCCGCTCGCAGACAACATGCACCGCTTCGCTGTCTACTGGCTCACCACGTCAGCGCTCAGCTGGGACACCGGCCGAGCCGTCACGAACGCCCTCGCGATCGCGGTGCTGGGACCGGCGGTGCTGGCGACGCTACGTCGGGCCTCGCGCCGGGCGTCCTTCGGCGCCGTCAGCAGCTTCTCCGACTCCCGACGCAGGTGACAGGGTCTTCTCCATCATCACCACGCGGTGCCCGTCCGCCTGGGTGAGCTCTCCGATGTCGACGTACCCGCGGTTGCGGTGAAAGGCCAGCGACTCGATGTTGGGCGGCTCGGAGTTCACCTCGCACACCATGCGGCCGTGGCCCGCCGCGACCGACTCGAAGGCGTCGTACAGCGTCGTGGCGATGCCCCGGCGACGGTGGCTGGAAGCCACCACGATGCGGTCGAGGTAGAGGAAGTCGTCGAACCGAGAGTCGTACCAGCGGTAGTTGATGGACGGGTACGCCGACCCCGGGGCATAGGCGATCGCGAACGCCGCCACGTGGTCGCCGACGACGCAGACCAGCGCCGAGTCCGACATCGCAAGGTATGACCTCAGCGTCGCCTCGTCCAGCGGGCTGGTGGCGCTGACCGCGCCAGCGTTGAGCTCGAGGACCGCTTCGATGTCTCCCTCTTCGAGGCTCCGGATCTCCACGCGCGCACTCTTTCACGCGGCCCTCCTGTGACACAATGCAAGCACCTCGGTCACGTGTCCGTCACATCAGCAACTGCCCTCGGAGGCCCCTATGCCCCCCGCCGACGACTTCTTCGCCAAGCACCGTGCCACGCTCGAAGCCGCCGTGGTGGCGACGCAGACCCGTGAGTACCACAGCGCCTTTCCCGAGTCCCCGAGCCCGAAGGTCTACGGACACGACGCGTCCGAGCAGGGCTTGGAGGCGTTCTCGGCCTGGCTCAGCCGTTCGTTCCCGCTGGAGACGCCCGGTGCCGACGGCGAGGTGCGGACGGAGAAGTCGCCGTTCGGCATCGCGCTGGACGTCGGGTACCCCCGGGTCAGCAGCGTTGGCGTCGACGCTCTGCTCGAATCGGCGGCCGCGGGGATGGCCTCGTGGCGAGATGCCGGCGTCGAGGGCCGGGTCGGAGTGGGGCTGGAGGTCTTGGCTCGGTTGCACGCGCGCATCTTCGAGCTGGCCAACGCGGTGATGCACACCTCAGGACAGGCCTTCGTGATGGCGTTCCAGGCCGGGGGCGCACACGCCCTCGACCGGGCGCTGGAGGCGATCGCCTACGCGTACGCCGAGATGACGCGAGTCCCGTCGAGCGTGGTCTGGGAGAAGCCGGGCCGCGATGCGCCGATCCGGATGGAGAAGACGTTCACCGTCGCCCCCCGTGGCGTGGCGCTGGTCATCGGGTGCAACACGTTTCCCACCTGGAACTCGTGGCCCGGCCTGTTCGCCTCGTTGGTCACCGGCAACCCGGTCGTGGTGAAGCCACACCCAGGCGCGGTACTGCCCCTCGCGATCACTGTTCAGGTGTGCCGCGAGGTGCTCGAAGAAGCAGGCTACGACCCTAATCTGGTCACGCTGGCCGCCGAGGACCCCGCGGACGGTATCGCAGCGGTGCTGGCGGTCCGGCCCGAGGTCAAGCTTGTCGACTTCACGGGATCCAACCGCTTCGGGGAGTGGTTGGAGTCCCATGCCAGCCAAGCTGTCGTCTTCACCGAGAAGGCCGGGGTCAACGCCGTCGTCATCGACTCGACGGACTCCTTCCGGTCGATGTGCTTCAACCTCGGGTTCTCGCTTGCCCTGTACACCGGGCAGATGTGCACCGCTCCGCAGAACATCTTCGTACCGGCCGACGGCATCCGGACCGACGAAGGCGACAAGTCAGTCGAGGATGTGGCAGCAGGGATCTCCGCGGCCCTGGTGAAGCTGGTGGGCGAGGACGCGAGGGCTGTTGAGCTCCTCGGAGGCGTCGTCAACGAGGGAGTCCTCGAGCGCCTCGCAGCTGCCACCCAAGGAGGCCCCGGCCCCGTGCTCGTCGCGTCTCGAGAGGTTGCGCACCCCGCCTTCCCCGACGCCGTCGTTCGCACGCCGGCTCTCGTGGGGCTCAACGTGACGGACGAAGACACGTACCGCCAGGAGTGCTTCGGTCCCATCAGCTACCTGATTCGCACGACATCGACGGAGGAGTCCATCGAGGTGTTTCGCCGTACCGCGGCCGAGCACGGCGCCATGACCGCATCCGTCTACTCGACGCGAGCCGACGTGATCGAGGACATGCGCCGTGCTGCGCTCGACGCCGGCGTGGCGTTGAGTGAGAACCTCACCGGGCAGGTCTTCGTCAACCAGAGCGCTGCGTTCAGCGACTTTCATGGCTCGGGCGCCAACCCGGCCTCGAACGCGACGTTCACAGACGGCGCCTTCGTGTCGTCGCGGTTCCGCGTACTGCAGTCGCGGCGTCACATTTGAGGGTCGCCTCGACCTGGCAGCATCAGGCGCTGGACGGCGGTGGTGGTGGCGGCGGTGGGTAGCCGCTCCCGCCTGACCACCCGCCGGGGTAGCCGCTGGCCGCCGAGGCCCGTGCCGACTTGATCCGGGACTTGCTGTTGTGCCGCTTCACGAGCAGCACGATGAGGATGATAAGCCCGATCAGCCCCAGTAGCGCAGGCACAGCAATGCCGAGGATGGCGATTCGACCGACATCTCCCAGGTCGATCCGCTGGCCGGTGCCCAGCGTCGCATTGGGCGCAAGCCCGGTGCATCGCAGCGTGTAGGTGCCGGCCGGCAGGTCCGACGGCGTGGAGCCCAGCCCGTAGAACGTTCCCTGCTCGCCGGTCGGGATGCTCCAGTCACCCTCGCCGCTGAACCCGCTGAGCTGCGTAGCCTGGCCGGAGCCGTCGATGACGGCGCACGACCCGCCGTTGACCTGTTCCGAGGCGTAGACCGTCACCCCGTCACTCGGCACGCTGAGGGGGGCGTTGTTGGCGACGGTGTCGACCCCGTCGTTGAGCGCCGTGACGACGGGCTTCCAGGCGACGACCGCAAGAACCAGCGCCGCGAGCCACAGGATCAGCGGCAGCAGATACCAGGCGGCTGACGGACGGACCTTCTCATCCGGGGGGTACGTGGACATGCAAGCCAGTGTGACATCCGGCTCCCGGCCAACCGACCAGGTGCTCGCCATCGTTGCGGTCGTGTCACCCCGCGCCGCCGGCGCACCGCAAACCCGGGCCGGCGCGGGGTGAGGCGGCTCGGGCGCCGCGCGGTTCGGTCGCACACGGTGGCGGCTCGGGGCGCCGCCGATCGGTTGGTCGGCCACCGTGGCGGCCACTGATAGAATCTGTGTCAGCCAAGGCGCCGCATCTACGTGTGTGAGCGGGCAGGGCCTGCTCCACGGCAGGTAATTGCCCGGCCACCGCCCGTAGGCGTCAGCCTCTTCTCGTGCCCGCAGCTGTTGCCTCGCTCCTCGCGTGGCGAGACCTCAGGCCACGAGAGCGTCCTCAAGGCTCACCGACTCGCGCCGTGTCGCGACGTTCGGGTCGGGACGATACTGACCAGCCCTACGGAGACGCATCGACGTGCCTGTCGACACCACCAGCTCAGCCCCTCGTACCACCTTCGCCCAGCTCGGGGTGCCCCCTTCGCTGGTCAAAGCGCTGTCTCGCGCCCGGATCACCTCGCCGACGCCGGTGCAGGAAGTGGTCATACCTGACGCTCTGGCCGGTCGTGACGTGCTGGGGCGGGCCATGACCGGGTCGGGCAAGACGCTTGCGTTCGGGTTGCCGATCCTTACCCGGTTGAGCGGGACCCGTAGCAAGCCCAAGTCGCCGCGTGCTCTGGTGATCGTTCCGACCCGCGAGCTGGCGGGGCAGGTTCGCGCCTCTCTGGAGCCGATGGCAGACGCCGTCGGCCTCAGAGTGGCCACGGTGTACGGCGGAACTCCGTACGACCGACAGATCAAGCGACTGCGCGCCGGCGTCGACATCGTCGTGGCGACGCCAGGCCGCCTGGACGACCTCATCCGTCGGGGAGCCTGCCGGCTCGACGACGTAGAGGTGACAGTTCTCGATGAGGCTGACCACCTGTGCGACCTGGGCTTCTTCCCCGCCGTGAGTGAGCTGGTCGCGATGACACCCACGGGAGGACAACGCCTGCTCCTGTCAGCGACTCTCGACGGTGACGTCGACAAGCTCGTCCGGCGCCATCTCAGCAGTCCCGTCACCCACGACTGTGACGCCGACGGCGGTGCGCCGGACATCGACCACCATGTCTTCGTGACGGGCCCGCACAACAAGCTCGACTCCCTGGTTGAGCTGCTACGGGCCAACCCGCGGTCGATCGTCTTCACGCGTACGCGCAATGGCGCGACCACATTGGCGAGCGACCTTGCGAGGCTGGGTGTCACAACGGTGGACCTCCACGGCAGCCTGAGTCAGGGCGCCCGTGAACGTAACCTGCGCAAGTTCCGCGCCGGGTCAGCAGACGTGGTCGTGGCCACCGATGTCGCGGCGCGCGGTATTCACGTGGACGGCGTTAGGTTGGTGGTGCACTACGACGCTCCGAGTGAGGCCAAGGCCTACCTCCACCGCAGCGGCCGCACGGCGCGAGCCGGCCAATCCGGTGCCGTGGTCACGATGACCACAACACGGCACGTCGCGGCGCTCGTCAAGCTCCAGAAGGCCGTCGGAGTGACCTCGCTGCATCACGACGCACGCACAGCTCCTCGGCCGCTTACCGCGTCGTCGCTTGCCGTGCATGGACTCCGGGCTTATTCATCCGGAACCGGTGAGGCCCCCCGCGCCGCCCGCCAGGCTCCCAAGTGGGGTGGTCGCTCGGCCGATGCGCCGCGAGCCACTGCTGGCAGAGCGTCCTCGTCGTCCAGTCGCTCGGCCGATCGCCCTCGTCGCGATGACCGGATCCGTGGGCGTGGGCACCTTCAGCACGCCTCAGCCGGTCCATCCGACGTACGGCAGCCACCGGCCGACGGGTCGCGGCGCTCACGACCGGCACGACCCTCACGACCGGCAGCCAAGCCCTCCACCCAGCCCCGCACTGCTGCCGCCAGCGGCGGGCGACGCAAGAAGCCGCGGTGGACCGCTGCCGAGCGCCGGGCGGGTTCGAAACGGTGAGTATCGGAGAAGTCGCCGCGCCGTAATACCGTTTATGCCCTTGTCGCGACAATCGACGCACTAAGGTCGGGGCATTGGGGGAACAATAAGCAGGGGGCAGATATGGCTATCGGACTTGGCGTCGTCCTGATGGTATGCGGTGCCGTACTCATGTGGGCCGTTCAGGAGGACTTCTCCTTCATCGACAGGTTCACACTGGGCGTGATCCTGTTCCTGGCCGGTATTGCGGCAATCATTATCTCGCTGATTGTGAATGCCCAGCGCAACAACACAAAGCATGTAGAAGAGCGCCGGTACGAGCAGCGCTGACACTGTCGCGGGGGGCCGGTTCAGACTTTCGTCGGACCGGTCCTTCGTCATGCCACCGGCTCAGGCTCGACCATGCATGGCCATCGACCCACCGCAGCTCCCGGATCCGCCGCTTGACCGACCGCCGTTGAGCCAACGCTTCGCGAGCGTCTGACAAACTTGATCCATGCGAGTCTCAGCGAAGTCCGACTACGCCCTCCGGGCGCTGATCGAGATCGCGTCTCGCACGGACGGCGCTCCGGTATCGGCGGAGGAGATCAGCGGCCTGCAAGACATCCCACACGGGTTCCTCCAGGCCATCCTGGCGGACCTGCGTCGAGCCGGCGTCGTGATGAGCGTGCGGGGTCAAAGCGGAGGCTGGCGACTGGGACGCGCAGCGTCGGACGTGACCGTGGCCGACGTGATCCGGGCGGTGGACGGCCCGCTGGTCAGTGTGTACGGGCTGCGACCGGAGGCCGTGTCCTACAACGAATCCGCCACGGTGCTCCAGCTCGTCTGGATCGCCGCTCGGGCGAACCTCCGCGACGTGTTCGAGCAGGTCAGCATCGACATGCTGGTCTCGAGCGAGCTGCCCGACGAAGTCCTTGCGCTCACGAAGGTCGATGATGCCTGGCGACCCCACTGACGACGAGGTTCTGTCGGAGCTGTCCCTGCTGCGAGACAGCATCGACAACCTCGATGCGGCCCTCATTCACCTGCTGGCCGAGCGGTTCAAGTGCACCCAACAAGTCGGGCTCCTCAAGGCAGCCCATGCGATGCCTCCGGCGGACCCGGCTCGTGAAGCCGAGCAGATCTCACGACTCAGGCGGCTGGCAGCGGAGGCGAAGCTGGACCCCGAGTTCGCGGAGAAGTTCCTTGCCTTTGTGATCGCCGAGGTACTGCGCCACCACGAGGCCATCTCTGGCCCTTAGGCGGAGCCGGCAAGCGCTCGTCCGGCGGCACCTGGCGGGTTGACGGCCTTTCGCCACTCGCCAACAGAGGTGAGGGAACGTTGAGCGGGCGCGGGGGCGCGAGTCCCGGCCGAACGGATCGAGAGGTTACTACCGAGTGACCAACACAGGGCAAGGCGCGTGGTGGAGCACTCGGTAGGACACACTCCCCAGCAGGATCGCCTCTACTGCTCCCTTGCCACGGCCACCCACCACGATCAGGTCCACGCAGAGCTCGTTGGCGGCCCGGATGATCTCGTCCGCCGGAGTGCCGGCACGAACGTAGGTATCGACGTCGACCGACATGTCACTGAACACCTCGGCAAGCCGGTCCACGGCCTCCTGTGCCGCGTCTCGAAAGGAGATGCCCTTCGGCCCCTCGTTGAGGGAAGCCTCGTGCTCCTCGCCGAAGTCGCTGGCGAACGGAACAGCAGCGAGCGGCCGCACCACGGCCACAATACTGACCCGCCCGAGTGCGTCGCCGAGCAGCGACCGCACGTATCGCGCTGCCTTGAGCGACTGCCCTGAGCCGTCGGTGGCCACGAGAGCGTGCGTCATGCCTGCCTCTTCATCCATCTGGTCACCTCACCTGTCGGGCGTCGTCGTCTGCCGGGTCGAGCTTGCGTTGGGTAGCGGTGTTGATGACGAACAGCACCAGCCCGACAGCGATGAGCAGGCCGCACACCACCGTCGTGCTGTAGAGCGGCCCGTCCAGCTCATCATTGACCAGAGCCTTGATGTCCTCGAACACCGTGTAGGCCAGCAGCGCCAGGTTGACCGCGATGCCGAGCCCGAGCAGGAACGTGGGAGCTTGGTAGTGCTCGTGCTCGACCGTGTCGCGGCGTAGGATGAGGCCGCACAGGCAGACCATGGTGAACACTGCCAGCAAGAAGATCACTGTTGCAGTTGCGAGCACGTCGACGCCCTCCACGCCGACCGTGACCATCAGCACCAAGGCGATAGCCGTGGTGAAGATGATGGCAACCCACGGAGTACGGCGGGAATGGTTGGTGCGAGAGAAGA
>DASQEH010000120.1:0-1830 GCA_035633755.1 Nocardioidaceae bacterium
GAAGCGGTCCTCTGGCCACACTGCGCATGCCCAGCGAGAGGGCGCGGCTACGTGCGGCGGCGGCGCGCCACTGATCGCACCCTGGCGGGTGCAAGCCCCGCCGTCGGCGCGTCTTTCGCGCAACTCGGCTGCTCCGGGTCAAGCCAGTTGGCGCCTGAGCCGATACCACTGCGGGGCGGTCCGGCTCATCGGCCAGCCGAGCCCCGCGAGTAGTGGCGGGCTCGACCGCGACCGTCAGCCATTCTTCCGGCGCGATCTTGGCGCGCCTGGTGCTGACGAAGTCCCGCACCTCCGCCCTGTTGTCCACCCGTCCACGCGACGTCCGCAGCGCGACACCCGGGTCCTGCCAGAACCCTGAGCGACGGCCCTGGTACCGACGCGAGCGAGCGGGTTGACTGCTGTGCAGCAGCCGGTCGTCACGGGCCGTCCCTCGGTCCAGAGGCCGGTCCGCCACCGGCGCCCTGGCTGCTCGACCACCCCCGGACCACCACCTCGGCGGCTCCGCCGCCGCCCACCTTCGAGGAGCCCCATGCGCGTCAGCGCCTACGCAGCCCCCTCCGCCACCGAGCCCCTCGTCAAGACGACCGTCGAGCGACGGGACGTCGGCCCGAAGGACGTCCTCATCGACATCGCCTACTCCGGCATCTGCCACTCCGACATCCACACCGTCCGCGGCGACTGGGGCCCCATCCAGTACCCGCAGGTCGTCGGGCACGAGATCGTCGGCACCGTCTCCCAGGTCGGCGCCGAGGTCACCAAGCACGCGGTGGGCGACCGCGTCGGCGTCGGCTGCATGGTCAACTCGTGCCGCGAGTGCGAGTACTGCCAGCGCGGCGACGAGCAGTACTGCGCCAAGGGCAACATCCAGACCTACAACGGCATCGACCCCGTCGACGGCACCGTCACCCAGGGCGGCTACGCGCAGGCCATCGTCGTCACCGAGGACTTCGTCCTGCGCGTACCGGAGAACCTCCCGTTCGAGCAGGTCGCGCCGCTGCTGTGCGCCGGCATCACGCTGTACTCGCCCCTGCGCCACTGGCAGGCCGGCCCGGGCACGAAGGTCGCGATCGTCGGCATGGGCGGCCTCGGCCACATGGGCGTGAAGATCGCCGCGGCACTCGGCGCCGAGGTCACCGTGCTCTCGCAGACGACCTCGAAGCAGGACGACTCCCTCCGCTTCGGTGCGACGGCCCACTACGCGACCAAGGACCGGGAGACGTTCAAGCGGCTCGCGAGCTCCTTCGACCTGGTCATCAACACCGTCTCGGCGAAGATCCACGTCGGCGCCCATCTGGGCCTGCTCAAGGTCGACGGGACCATGGTCAACGTCGGAGCACCGGCGGAGCCCCTGCAGGTCCCTGCCTTCGCCCTGATCCCGGCCCGCCGCAGCTGGGCCGGGTCGTCGATCGGCGGCATCCGGGAGACGCAGGAGATGCTCGACTTCTGCGCTGAGCACGGGATCCTGCCCGAGACAGAGCTCATCAGCGCCGACGACATCAACGACGCCTACGAGCGCGTCCTGACCTCCGACGTCCGCTACCGCTTCGTCATCGACGCCGCCACCTTCGCCTGACAAGCAGACCCACGACGGCTGTGCGCTCGACGCCGAGCGCAACCCCCCGTGAAGTGCATGCTGTCCAGCGCCTCAGCGCCCACTCGTGGCGGTCAGCCGAGGCAGGTCTTCACCCTGTCGACAACGACATGGACGAGCAGCTCGCGGCCGCCCGAATCGCGTGGCTCTCGTCCGTGCGGCCTGACGGGTCGCCTCACACCGTGCCCGTCTTGTTCGTCGACGACGAGTCCGGCGCCTGGGTCGCCAGCTCACCGACA
>DASQEH010000121.1:0-42425 GCA_035633755.1 Nocardioidaceae bacterium
TGGACAGCGGGGAGGTACACCTGCGGCCTGCCCTCGACGTGGAGCTGGGGGAGGCGCCGGCCCTGCCAGGCCGGGATCCACCAGTTCGCGCGCCCGAGCAGGTGCATCACCGAAGGCACGAGCAGCATTCGGACGACGGTCGCGTCGATGAGGATCGCGGCGGCCATTCCGACCCCGATGACCTTGAGGATGATGTCGGGGCTCGGCACGAAGGCGGCGAAGACGGCGATCATGATGGCGGCGGCTGCGGTGATCACCCGTCCGGTCCCGGCGAGCCCTTCCAGGATCGCCCGGTGGTTGTCCCCCGTCCGTAGCCAGGACTCGCGCATGCGGCTGACAAGGAAAACCTCGTAGTCCATGGAGAGCCCGAACAGAACGGCGAACATCAAGACCGGCACGAACGCCGGGAGCGGCGTCTCGGCGTCGATGCCGATGAGCCGACCCGCCCAGCCGCCTTCGAGGACCAGCGCCACCACTCCGTACGCCGCCGCAACGGACAGCATGTTCATCGCGGCCGCCTTGACCGCTACCGCGACGCTGCGGAACGCGGCGAGCAGCAGCAGCATCGACAAGACGACCACGCCGCCGATCAGCAGCGGGAGTCGCTTGGCGATGTTCGCGGTGCTGTCGATGGACGTCGCGGCGACTCCGCCGACGTGGACGTCGACCCCGGTGCCGGCGGTGGTGGAAGGCAGTACCGTGTCGCGCAGCTCAGTGACGAGGTCTTCGGTCCGCGGGTCCTGGGGTCCCGTGGTGGGGATGACGGTGAGCACTGCGGTGTCACCCGTGGGGTTCACAGTGGGCGGGGTCACCGCCGCAACGCCGGTGGTGGAGCCAAGTTCCGCCGCGACCTGGTCGAGGGCTGCAATGTCGCCGGAACTGGACAGCTCGGCCACGAGGAGGAGCGGTCCGTTCGAGCCCGGCCCGAAGGCCTCGGCCTGCAAGTCGTATGCCTGCCGGGTCATGGTGTCCTCTCGGTTGTTGCCGGCGTCGGGGAAGCCGAAGCGAACTCCGAGGAACGGCGCGGCCAGCAGCAGCAGCACCGCGAGCCCCGTGATGGCGGCAACGACGCGGTTGCGCTCGATCAACCGGCTCCACCACAACCAACCGCGGGAAGGCTCCACGTGTCCGCCGACCGCGACCTTGACCTGCTGGCGCCGGCCCATCGGCAGGCGAAGCCGGTCGACATGCCGGCCGAGGTAACCAAGCAGGGCTGGGAACAAGGTCACGCTGGCCGCCATCACGACGAGGACACCGACGATGGTGACAAGCGACGCTCCCCGCATGAATGACAGGCCCATGGCGAACAAGCCCAGCATGCTGATGACGACGGTGGTGCCCGCTACGAGAACCGCGCGACCAGCGGTGTCGAGGGTGGCCACGGTGGCCGTCTCCTCGTCGAGGCCGGCAGCGCGCCACTCCCGGAAGCGCGTGACCATGAGCAGGACGTAGTCGATGCCGATGCCGATGCCCATCATGGTGGCCAACGAGGTCGACCAGTCGGGAGCGTCGACGAAGGAGATGAGGAGCGTGGTGAGAGTCGAGCTCACCGCGAGCCCGGCCACCGCGACAAGCAGCGGCAACCCAGCCGCCACAACCGACCCGAAGGTCACCAGCAAGATGACCGCGGCCGCGGCAAGACCGATGGCCTCCGAACCGATCTCGCCCTGCTCGGCCTGCTGGATCGTCTGACCGCCCAGTGCCACCTCGAGGCCGGGACGTGCGGCGCCCTCGGCGATCTCGATCATCTTCTCGCTGTCAGTAATGGGGACGTCGACGGGGTTCGAGACGTCGAGGCGCACTTGGGCCGACAACGTGCGACCGTCCGGTGAGATCGTCCCGGGCGTCTCATAGGGGTCGGCGACGGAGGCCACATGCGGCTGCTCGCCGAGCTCGGCCAAGAGGCCTCTCACGTCGGCTTGCGTCTGCGGGTCCTGCACGCCATCCGAAGCCTTGACCACGACGTCGACCGTGTCGCCCTGCTGCGCAGGGAATCGCTGCTCGAGCAGGGCCTGAGCGCGGCTGGAGTCCGAGCCCGGCGCGGAGTAGTCAGCCTTGAACTCCCCACCGAAGGCTGTTGCCAGCCCGATGGCGAGCAGCAGTCCTGCGAGCCATGCCAGCACCGTGCGTCCGCGCCGACGGTACGCCACAGCGGCCAGCCGCCCGAGCGGTCCGGGGGAAGCAGATTGGGGAGCGGTTGCGCTCGGGGGGATGGAGGAGACGGCGGTATGTCCCATGATGACCTCGCGTGATGAGGGAGTAGAAACGTTACGACTCGTAATCAACACTATGTCACGTCGCTTGTCAAGCGGCATAACGTGTGTGATGCTAAATAACGCAACTGAAGGAGTGTCCATGGCCGTCGAACCAGTCACCACCAGCCGCCGGGAGCGGGTCCGAGCGGCGACGATCGATGAGATCAAGCAGACCGCGCTCGACCTCATGCGCGAGCAGGAAACCACAGACATCCGCTTCACCGACATCGCGCGTGGCATGGGCATGACCGCGCCGGCGCTCTATCGGTACTTCGGGGACCGCAACGAACTGCTCACGCACCTGATCACCGACGCCTTCGCTGACCTCGGCGCCTGCATCGCAGCCGCCCGAGAAGCCGTCCCGGCAGACGACATCGGAGGGCGGTGGGTGGCATCGGCCTCGGCGTACCGCGACTGGGCCCGCAGCCGGCCGCAGCAGTTCGCCCTCGTCCTCGGTATGCCCGTTCCCGGCTACGCGGCACCCGACGAGGGGCCCACGACGCAGGCGGCGAAGCAAGCGATGCACGAGTTGGAGGAGCTGTTCATCAGTGCCGCCACGTCCGGACGCCTGGGAGCACCTCTGGTTCGCCACGCCAGCGCCGCCATGGCAGTGTGCGCCGAGGACAAGCACCCCCAGCTCGAAGGAGTCGTGCCCCCCGAGACGTTCCAGGCCATGCTGCAGGCCTGGGCCTCGCTGCACGGCGTCACCAGCCTCGAGGCACACGGACATCTCGACTGGCTCCAGCCGGAAGCCCGAGACGCGCTGTTCCTGAGCCAGGTTGAGATGATCGCCACCGCGGCAGGTCTGCCCGCACCGAAGGCCGGGTACGGGCAGCCGTTACCGAAGGGCGACGGTTCTACGGACGCCTAATCGACACGAGCCCCGCCTGGCTCACCGACGCGACGGCTCGACCGTCTTGGTCGGCGAAACTGTCGCCCCGTCACTGAGCCCATGCCCGGTGACGGGTGAAACGGAGACAGCCTCGGCGCCGTGCACGTCTACCGCGGGAATCCAGCGTTCCAACCAGCCCGGAAGCTGCCAGGCACGCTCCCCGAACCCGCTCAGCAGTGCCGGCACGAGGACCATGCGTACCAAGGTGACGTCGAGCAGGACCGCCAAGGACAGGCCGACACCGAAGAGCTTGGTAGTGACGTCGCTGCCCAGGATGAAGGCCCCGAAGACGGCGATCATGATCAACGCGGCGCTGGTGATCACGCGTGCGGTGGTACCGACTCCCTCGATGATTGCCTGCCGGGCGTTGCGGCAGTCGAGGTAGTGCTCGTGTATCCGGCTGAGGAGGAACACCTCATAGTCCATCGAGAGACCGAACAGGATCGCGAACATCAGCATTGGCGCGAGCGGCATGATGGGAACCGTCTCCTCGACCCCGATCAGGCTGGCTCCCCATCCCCACTGGAAGACCGCGACCACGACGCCATACGAGGCGCCGACGCTGAGCAGGTTGAGCACGGCAGCCTTCAGCGGGATGAGCAGGGACCTGAACACGACCGTGAGCAGGAGGAATGACAGGCCGATCACGGCGCCGAGGAACCACAGCATCCTGTCCGCAAGGCGCTGGGAGACATCGTCCTGGATCGCAGTCCCGCCGGTCACCATCGGCTCGACCGGGCTCTCGTCCACGGCTTGGGGTAGGACGTCATCGCGAAGCCGGTGCAGGAGGTCGGCCGTCTGCTCCTCCTGTGGTCCGGTGGTCGGGGTCACGTCGAACAGGGCCAGCGTTTCGTCCTCGTTCAGCACCGGTGGGCTCACCGACGCGACGCCCGGGTCGGCGGCCAAGGCATCCCCGACCGCGTCCAAGGTGGTCTCGGGCACCGGTGCGCTCTCTCCGTCAACGACCACCTGCATGGTGCCGTTCACTCCCGGTCCGTAGGCGTCGGCCAGCAAGTCGTAGGCCTTGCGGGTAGTGGTCGACGGACCGTCGTTACCGGCATCGGCGAACCCCAGCCGCATGGAGAACACGGGTATCGCCAGGACCGCCAGCAGCAGTGCCGCGACCATGCCATAGGCCAGTGGCCGCGCCACCACCCGTGTAGCCCAGCGGGACGCGAAAGAGTTCGGGTTGTATCCAGGTCGCTCTTTGACAAAAGGAACCCGCAGGCTGTTGACCCGACGGCCGACGACCCCCAGCAGCGCTGGGAGCAAGGTCAGGGCCGCGACCATCGTCACGGCGACCATCAACGCGGACGCCCAGCCCATCACCGCCAGCATCGGGATACCGGACAGCTGCATTCCGGCGATCGCGACCACGACGGTGACGCCCGCGAAGAGGACCGACAGGCCGGCGGTGGCGTTGGCCCGACCGACCGCGTCGGGGACGGACATGCCGGTGTCGAGGTTCTGGCGGTGCCGGGCCAAGATGAACAGTGCGTAGTCGATCCCGACGCCGAGGCCGAGCATCAGGCCGACGACGGTGGCGATCTGGGGAACGGACATCAGACCTGACAGGATGCCGATCGCGCTGCTGCCGATCAGGATGGCCGTCAGAGCTACCACGATGGGCAGGCTCATCGCCACCAGCGACCCGAAGGCGACCAGCAGCACCACCACGGCAGCGGCGATGCCGATCACCTCACTGCTCGGCTCAGCGTCGCCCTTCGCATATCCGAGGGAGCCGTCGTACTCGACCTGGATCCCCGCATCCCGGGCCTGCTGTGTGGCCGCCTCGGCGGCGTCGAACTCCTCCGTTCCGATCTCCTGTGTGTCGTACCCCACGGTCGAGAACGCCGTCTGGCCGTCCTCGCTGAGGGTGGACGAAGCCCGGTCGAAGGGGTCGCTCGCCCCGATCACGTTCTCGCCGCGGGCCAGCTGGTCCACCGCCCGAGACACGGCCGCCTTGGCCGCCGGCCCGGTCAGGCCGTCATCGGAGTGGAAGATGACGTTAGAGGTGTAGAGGGTCTCCTGGGGGAAGCGGTCCTCCAGAGCGTCCGCGGCCCGTTGCGATTCTGCGCCGGGCAGCTGGAAGTCCTCGTTCGACTCCCCGCCGTACGCGTTGTTGACCATCACCGTCGACACTGCGACGACGATCCAGACTGCGAGCATGCGCCATGGATGCTGAGCGGCGAACCGCCCGAGGCGAAAGAGTATGCGCGACACGATGTGCCTCCAAGGAGTTCGGGAGCTGTTACGAGTTGTCGACCAAGGTGATGTCGAGGGAACCGGTCCCGTCGCTGTGCTCGACCAGGTCGAGGTAGCCCTCTGCGCCGACGAACCGGCCGGTCCCGCCGGTGACGGCCAGGTGCTTGGTGGGGGCGCTGCTGCTGAGGCCTTGAGCCGAGATCTGGCCGCGGCCATGGAGGCGGACAGTCATCGTGTAGACCAGCTGTATCGCGGAGTCTGATACTCGCGTGATCAGCCCCGAACCGGCCTCGGTACCCACACGTTGCCCGGAGCGGTCGAGCAAGGTGTCGCTGAAGGTCACGTAGTCGCCTGGCCGGTAGTCGCCCTCCGCCCCAGCGGACGGTGGCACGTCAACGAGGTTGAACGGACTGAACCTGACCTCGAAGTGCAGCGTCCGGCGGGCCTCACGTTCGCCCGACTGCGACCCGGTCGACGTATCGCCGGACGCAGCCGTCACGGGGAGGATGACGGCCGTCAGGGAGGCGGCGAGAGCCAATCGTCGCGTGCGTCGACGGTTCTGGGTCTTGACGGGATCGGTCGTGGTCATGATTGCTCCGTTCTCAGGGGTGGAGTGGCCGAAGGGACCGGGTTGTCCCGCGGTCTGTGGCGGGGGGCCGTTGAGGAAGTCGTGCTCGTGCCTGCGATGTGCCTGGTCAGGCATCGCGACGCCTCAGGACCAGCGCCGCACCGGCGAGCATGAGCAGGGCGTAGCCAACGAACACGGCGAAGCCGGTCCAGGGCTCGAGCAGCGGTCCGGGTGCCAGCCGCATGACTGCTGATCCGGCGTTGCTGGGCAGATACGGACCGATGCGGTCGCCGGTCGAGGCCGGCAGCAGGATCTCGATGATCGGCAGCAGGTAGAACACGGCGAACAGCGCCATCAGCGCTCCGGCCGTGCTCCGCAACAACCATCCGAAGCCGACCCCCATGACGCTGACGACAGCGAGGTACAACGCGGCACCGATCAGCGCACGAGGTACGCCAGGAGCCGTCCACGAGAGCGTGATGTCGTCCCGTGCCAAGAGCCGCTGCGCAACGGTGAATGCCAGCAGCGTGGACACCATCGCTGTGGTGAAGACGGTGAGGGCCGCAACGACCGCCTTGGCGACGAGGACAGTGAGCCGGCGTGGCACGGCTGTGAACGTGAGGCGAATCGAGCCGGAGGAGTACTCGCCTGTCACGAGGAGCACTCCCAGCGCGCTGGCGAGCAACTCTGCGAAGCCGACGCCGGAAAGCGATCCGCCGAGAGCGTCCACCGTTCCGTTACGCGAGACGTCCTCAGCGACGACCTCCCCGATGGCCATGAAGACCCCGAGCCCGATGATGGCCAGAGCCACGGCGGCCAGCGCGTACCGGGTCGACCGCAGGCTGCGGAACTTGATCCACTCCGACCGGACGACTCGGCGCGAGGTGACTCCCGCGTTCGCCGTTGCGCGGCTGGTTGCCACCGACACCGACGCGGCTGGCGCCGGCGTCTGGTTCCGGGTCGTGTGCTGCGTGGTGGTCATGCCGCGGTCCTTCCTGTCGTCGCGCCGATGGAATCGGCGGCGTACTCCACGTGGTCGTGCGTCATTGCGAGGTAGGCCTCTTCGAGAGAGGGATGGACGGGCGTGAGCTCCTCCAGCACCAATTGCTGGTGGGCGGCCATTCGTCCGATGTCGGCCGCGCTGGAGCCGGTCACCGCCAGCAGCCCAGGTTCCGGCGCCGTGACGTCTGCACCTGCGACGACGAGCAGCTGCGCCAACCGGTCGGCCTGCGGCGTGCGCACGCGGACGACCGGCGTTGCTGCGGCGGTCATCTCCGCCATCGACACATCGGCGACGAGGCGCCCCCGGCCGAGGATGAGCAGACGGTCGGCGGTCAGCTCCATCTCGCTCATCAGATGCGACGAGACGAAGACCGTGCGGCCCGCGGCAGCAAGGCTTCGCAGCAGGCCGCGGATCCAGTGGATCCCTTCGGGGTCCAGGCCGTTCACGGGCTCGTCCAGCAGGACGACATCGGGGTCCCCGAGCAGAGCGGCGGCGATGCCCAGCCGCTGTGACATCCCCAAGGAGAAGCCCTTCGTACGCCTGCCCGCGACGTCGGACAGGCCCACCATGTCGAGCACGTCAGATACGCGGGCTTTGCCGATGCCGTTGCTCGCGGCGAGGGCCAGCAGGTGGGAGTAGGCGCTGCGACCAGGATGGGACGCCTTGGCGTCCAGGAGCGCGCCGACCTCGGCCAGCGGCGCTCCCTGGTCGACGTAGCGGTTGCCGTTGACCAGGACCTCTCCGTCGGTCGGCCGGTCGAGGCCGACGATCATGCGCATTGTGGTGGACTTGCCGGCTCCATTGGGACCAAGGAAGCCGGTCACCATCCCGGACCGGACGGTGAACGACAGGTCGTTCACGGCGGTCTTGTCGCCATAGACCTTGGTCAGGCCGAATGCCTCGATCATGTGCGGTCTCCTCGAGCGTGGGTTGTCAGTGGGTCGCTTCAGTGGGGTCGGCATCGTGCAGGTTCGCCTCTGGCGGATATCCGGCCTCCGTGAGGCGCGCCACGATCGCGGCGCCGTCGATGACGTCGCTGTCGAACGTGACGCACGCCCGGCCGGATCCAGCCTCGATCTCGACCTTGGCAACGCCCTCCAGTCGGGTGAGCTCCTCGAGGACTGCTCGCCGGCAGCCGGCGCAGTGTGCGGTGGGTAGCGTCAGTTCGATGGACGCATGGGACGACGGGTATTCCAAAGACATGGCATCAGCGTGAACTGGCGCTGTTGCGGCTGAGTTGCGGTTCTGTTGGGCGATCGAGTCAGGAGCCGTCGGCCGACATGGCAGCCATCTTCTGGTCGACGTAATGCACGATGACGTACGCGAAAGGTCCAGGTGCCCGTCGGACACGCACGAGGCACTGCCTCGCCCGGTCCGCGTCGCCGGCCAGCGCAAAGACATCGGCCAGCAGCAACAAGGCGTGGGCTTCGGAGGGAGCGTCGCCAGCGCTCCGGAAGGCTTGGATCGCCGCTTCGATCCGCGCGACCGGCTCGGCGGGGTCTGCGCCTAGCTTGGCGGCGGCCCAGGCGTCGGCGTAGTCCGCCACCCGCTCGAGAAAGGTCAGGCCGTACTGCTTGCTTATTTCCCGTCCGACGCGAGCGAGTCGCTGCGTGAGCTCGGCGTCGCCGAGCAGGGCGGAGTTCAAGGCGGCAATGGTGTAGGCGAACGCTCGCGGACCTGGGCGGCCGGACTGCTCTGCTAGCTCGATGGCCTCGTCATCCAAGTCAACGGCGCGCGGGTCGCCAAGGAATGCGATCGTTTCCGCCTGGGACAGCAGCACGAGCGCCCCCAGGTGCTCCGGATAGGCCGCGAGCGACTCCGATGGCGCTGTCCGGGCGAGCTGCTGAGCCAGCTCAAGCTCGCGAACGCCCTCCCGCCAGTGCTCGAGCTGTCGAAACTTGCGAAAGGCAAGCATGAGGTGGCCAGCTACCCGAGCGGCCGGATCTGTGGCGGTCTCAGCGTGCGGCATCAGCGTCAGAGCGACCTGGTCAGCTGTCTCGAGCTCGTTGCGCGAGTTCAGCGACATCCACAGGGAGAACCACAGATGAGCGAGGTCCCCGTGGAGGCCTCCGGCGTCACCCATGAGCCGACGCGCGCGCTGCACAACCTCCCGCGCGTCCGCGTTCCCCCACCCCCGATTGGTGGCCATGAACCGGAACAGGTTCAGCACCACGCCGAGCTCAGTCTGCGGGTCATAGGGAGCGTTCTGAATCAGGCGCAAAGCCCGGTGCAGGTAGAGCTCCGCCTGCTCGTACGCCAGCAGGGTGGCGGCGTGGTCAGCGGCGGCCAGGGTATAGCGCAACGGGCGGCCATCGGCCACCAGTTCGGCCGCGCGCCACATGTGCTCGGCCACCTCGCTGATGGGCGCGTCGACAGCCTCCAACGCGTCCGCGGCCCGGGCGTGGAGCTTGAGTGCCCGCCCCGGCGCGAGCGACTCGTAGACCGCCTCCTGCACGAGACCGTGGATGAAGCGGTAGCCCGTGAACGGTGCGGCCCTGACCTCGATCAGGCCATGTCGCGCGGCCACGTCCAAAGCGTCCAGGGCGGTTCCGACGTCGACGTCGGCTGCCCGGGCCACCACGGCCGGTTCGAAGTCCCGGCCGAGCACAGAGGCGACGTCAAGGAGCTCCTTGGTGGCTCGTGGCAGGTTCCGGGTCCGGCTGTTCAGCACATGGCGGATGCCTGGAGGGAGCGTTGCGGCGATGGAGTAGTCGGCTGCTGCCAGGTTCGACTCGGCCAGCAGTTGCGCCATCTGTCGTACGAAGAAGGGATTGCCCGCCGTCCGCTCGTGGAGGAGCGTGACGACGTCGTCGGAGACCGAGACGCCGCTGACGGCTTCCGCGACGCCCGCGACGTCATGATGTGACAGGCCGCGCAGGACGATCTCTTCGACGCTGTCCTCGCGCGACACGCTGGCAAGCGCGGCATCGAGGTCCTCGGATCGCTCCGACGGCACATCGCGGTACGCCGCTGCCAGCAGGATCGGGCTTGTCGACAAGCGCGGCGCCAGGTGGGCGAGGAGCTCCAGCGACGGCACGTCGGCCCAGTGGAGGTCGTCGAGGGCCAAGACCAAGGGCTGCTCCTGCGATGCCTGGACGAGGAACGTCGTCAATGCCTCGTAGAGCAGGAAGCGCGCTGCGTGAGGGTCGGCAGCCGTCACCTCGTGCCGGCGGGCGAGCCGGCGAGCGACCTCCTCAGCGACCTGGGTGACGGGGAGGGCCGCACCTCTGGCCACCCGAGTCAGAGTCTCGTCGTCCATGGTGTCGGCGAGCGCCGTGATGGCCTGCGTCCACGGCCAGAAGGCCGGCGCACCCGTCGCGGCCGGTGACCGGCCTCGGTGCATCCGAACCCCGCGTCGATCAGCCAGCTCCCGCAGCTGGAGGAGCATCGTCGACTTGCCGATCCCGGCCTCGCCGGCCACGAGCAGGAGGGCACCGGCGCCACCGTCGACCAGCCGGTCGACGCTTGTGACGAGAGCGGCCATCTCGGATCGGCGGCCGACCACCTTGGGTCGAAGTGCAGCGGTATCGGTGGGCGCGCGCTGCGCGGCCGCACTGCGCTCTGCCGGTATTGACGCCGCAGGCGCGTCCAGCTGAGGGGACTGCTCGAGTATCTGCTGCATCAGCGCATCGAGTGACGGGCTCGGGTCCAGTCCGAGCTCATCGGCCAGCAGTGCGCGGAACTGGCGGTGCACGTTGAGCGCGTCGGGCGCTCGCCCGGCCCGGTAAAGCGCAAGCATGAGCTGACCACGCGGGTTCTCGCGGAGGGGATTGTCCGAGACGAACGCCTCCAGAGACGGCAAGGCGTCAAGGTGCCGGCCGAGCGCGAGCAGGGCTTCGAACCTGCCCTCGTCGGCGGCCAGCCGAAGCTCGCGCAGTCGTGTGATCGTGCTCTGCGCTGCCTCCAGGTCCGCCACCTCGGCGAGCGGATCTCCGCGCCACAGCTGAAGCGCCGAAGTGAAGGAGTCGAGCGCCTCACTGGCCGCACCGCGACGGGTCAGGTCTCGTCCATCCTCGACGAGCCGCTCCAGGCGGACCGCATCAACCGCAGTCGGGTCGACCTCGATGGCGTAGCCCTGCCCCCTCGTCAGTAGGACGGGTTTGCTTCCGTCGACCTTCAGGGCAACCCGCAGGTAGGAGATGTACGACCGGAGCGTGACAGCGGCCTGCGGCGGCGGCCCTCCCTGCCACAGCTGGTCGATCAACCGTTCCGCCGATACGGCCTTTCCTACCTGAAGGAGCAGCAGGGTCAGCAATGCCCGCTGGCGGCGGGTCCCGATCTTGACCGGCACACCTTGGTGTTCGACCACGAGAGGTCCGAGCATCCGGAAGAACAACGCATCACTCGCCTCTTCCGTGGTCACCGGCAGACTCTCCCACGAATCGGAGGTATCGGACACTCGCAGGACGCGCGGACAGCCGTTCGCCGGTTAGGGTCGGATGGTGCAATGGGTCGACTGCATCATCGACACTCCGGCCGAGTCGGCCGGCAGGGCTCGGTCGTTCTGGGCAGCGGCGATCGGATGGGAGGTCGGCGAGCCGTGGCCCGACCATCCGGAGTTCGTCAGCCTGGAGCCGCCGACCGGACCGTCCCACGTCCACGTGCAGGTGATCGACGGGCCTGCGCGAGTGCACGTCGATCTCAGCGTCCCCGACATCGACGTGGCGGCACAGCGCCACGTCGCGCTCGGCGCGACCACCGGCACCAGGGCCGAGGAGTGGCAGGTGATGGCGTCGCCGGGGGGTCTGCCGTACTGCCTCATCCACGAGTCGCGGCAAGTGACGCGGGCAACGGCGACGCGCTGGCCCGACGGCCACGCCACCAGCCTGATCCAGGTGTGCATCGACTCACCGGAGGCTCTGCACGACCGTGAGGTTGCGTTCTGGGTGGAGCTCACCGGCTGGGAGCTGAAGGCCTCGGACAGCCCCGAGTTCGGCGGAAAGATCTACCCGAGTGACGGCCCACTCCACTTCCTGTTCCAGCGACTCGGCTCTGACGACAAGGCCACCCAAACTCGGGCTCATATCGACCTGGCTTCGGACGACGTACCTGGCGACGTGACCCGTCTGACCGAACTCGGGGCGAGCCTGATTGGGCCAGGTGACGGCTGGGTGGCGCTCCGCGACCCGAACGGTATGCCCTTCTGCCTCACGGAGCAGTCGCCGGGTTGATGGCCCTGGACCGAGCCAGGCGTGACGGTCCGCCGCGTTTCCTTCGCAGCAGATTTCGCTCACGAGTCGTGAGCTCCATGTCGCCCGCTGGTTCCTGCCGCGGATGCTGGATCAGCTGGTCGTTGAAGGCGACGTCGTTGTCGGCAGCGCGAACGGATCGGTGATGAGGCGCAGCTCCTGCAGGCTGCTGCGCAGCTGCCGAGTTCGAGCCCGGCCAAGGTGAGCCTCCCAGGTCGCCTCGACCTCACGGACGACGGGCGAGCTGAGGTCGATGAGCTCGCGGCCACGTGGCGCAATAGTGACGAGGCGCGCGCGAGCATCCTCCGGATCGGGGTCCCGTCTCACGTAGCCGGCTCGTTCCAGCTGGTCGACGATCGAGCCGACGGTCTGCTTGCTGAGCTGTGCCGCCTCGGCGAGCTCGGAGAGACGTGAGCCCTCGGGGTTGATACGGGCGAAGACGCGTGCCTGGTTGAGCCCGATGTCGTGACCGTGAGCCTTGAGGGCGGCCATCACGGCGGACTCCATGAAGCGGTAGGGAATGAACATCAGTAAGCCGAGATTGAGATCATCCGCAGCACTCGCAGTCACGCCCACACCCTTGCACAAGTCCGAGACATGGACTATGTTCGTCCGAAACTCGGACTAACGGGGTGGTATACATGGATGAGCAGTACTGGTCAGGCGTCAGTCGCTTGCGACTGCAGGTCGCTGACCTCCTCGAGTCCCTTTCCGAGAGTGAGTGGAACGCTCCGTCTCTCTGCCAAGGGTGGCGTGTCCGCGACGTCGCCGGTCACCTGTCGATCGTCCCCACGATCACCACGTGGGATCTCATTGCTGCAGTGCCGCACGCCGGCTTCGACGCGAACCGCATCAACACCCACCTGGCGGTCCGTCACGGCACCCGCTGCCCCGCAGACATCCTGGCCGACCTCCGCGCTCATGCGGCGGATCGGCGCACGGCCAAGGTGCTCGACACCCGGAACTCCCTCTTCGACGTCATTGTGCACAGCCAGGACATCGCCATCCCAACAGGCCGAGATTTCACGGTCTCCAGCGAGTACACGCGCCGAGGCGTGCAGCGAGTCTGGGAGATGGGATGGCCCTTCCACGCTCGACGCAGACTGAGCGGCCTGTCGTTGCGGGCCACGGATACTGATTGGACCGTCGGCGCCGGACCGGAGGTGAATGGGACAGCCCTGGCGCTCCTGCTCCTGCTCACCGGACGCGCCGCTGCGGTTCTCGACCATCTGGAGGGCTCCGGTGTCAGTGCGCTGAGAGCCTCAGTGTCCGGGTGACGGCCCTGCGACGGCAGCTGATCACCACCGAACTCCAGGTGAGGGCGGGTACTGATGTCCGCCTGCAGGCAGGCGTTGGATGCCGGTGCGCCGCTCAACTCGCAGGCGGCTGATCCCGGCAGGAAGGTCCCCGTCAGACCTCGGCATCAGCCGGAATCGACCGGTGCGTGTCCGCGCTCCGGAACTCCGTGTAGGTGTAGGGGTTGTCGAGGATCTTGGTCTCCGGGATCTCGGGGTTCATGCCCCCGGTCCACGCCTTCTCGCCGAGCGCGGACTGCAGGTGATCGACGGTCGCCTCGACGGTCCGACGAGTGGAGGAAGATCGCGGACGGCCGTCCGCCCAGCGACCCGACTCACCTGCGTGTGACGGCGCCTCGAGTGTCAAGGGTCTGTCACAGGGGCCGTCGTCATGGACGCATTGACACCGAAGGGGCCACCTCCCAGACTGCTTGCGAACAGTCGTCCGCACAACGGACACCACGCGCTAGGTGAGGGCTGAGGATGACCGTGTCAGGGCCTTTGAGCGGCCTCGTGGTGGCCGACTTCTCACGGGTCCTTGCGGGTCCCTACGCCAGCATGCTGCTCGCCGACATGGGCGCTGAGGTCGTCAAGGTGGAGAGCCCCCACGGTGACGACACCCGGACCTGGATGCCGCCGGTCCGCGACGGCCTCTCGACGTACTACCTGGCCATCAACCGCAACAAGCGGTCCGTCGCCCTCGACCTGCGCGACGAGACCGACAACACGCTGGCGCGGGAACTGGCTCACCGCGCCGACATCATGCTGGAGAACTTCAAGCCCGGTGGGCTCAGGAAGTACGGGCTGGACTACGACTCGGTGAGTGCTCGCAACCCGGGCGTCATCTACGCCTCGATCAGCGGTTTCGGCTCCGGCGGTGGCGCTGCACTGCCCGGCTACGACTTGATCGTGCAAGCGATCTCGGGGCTGATGAGCCTGACGGGCGACGCGGACGGCGAGCCCTATCGCGCCGGCATCTCTATCTTCGACGTGATGTCGGGGATGCAGGCGACCATCGGGGTGCTCGCCGCTCTCGAGCACCGCAACCGGACAGGGGCGGGCCAGCATGTCGAGGTCAACCTGCTGTCGACCGCGTTGTCGGGCATGGTCAACCAGGCCAGTGCCTACGTGGCCGGAGGCGTGGTGCCCACTCGGATGGGCAACTCGCACCCAAGCCTCTTCCCCTACGAGCCGCTGCCGACCGCCGACGGGGACCTCATTGTGACTGCCGGCAACGACGGTCAGTTCCGTCGGCTCTGCGAGGTTCTGGGCGTGCCTGAGCTGGTGGACGATCCGCGCTTCCAGCGCAACCAGGATCGCACCGCCAACCGGGACGAGCTTCGCCCGCTGCTTGTCGAGCGGCTGAGCACGCGCACCAAGATGGAGTGGTTCCGCGAGCTGATCGACGCCGGCGTGGCGTGTGGACCCATCAACACGGTGGCCGACGGCGTGGCCTTCGCCGAGGAGGTGGGGCTCGACCCGGTCGTGTCCGTGGGCGAACCCGGCAGCGAGATGCCCTCGATCCGCAATCCGATCACCTTCTCGCAGACGCCGGTGGACTACCGACTCCCGCCCCCGTCGCTGGACGAGCACGGAGCCGATATCCGGAGATGGTTGAGCGAGCCGACGCCCGATGCGGGACCTGGTCGGTACGTGGACGAGAGGCAGGAATGACCGAAGACCGGAGCTACCCGACGTCGCTCGGCACGTCGGACGCGACCACCATCTCGCTGCTGGGACAGGACCTGGCCACCGACCTGATGGGCAACGTCGGGTTCGCCGAGCTCGCGATGTGGCTGGTGACGCAGCAACGACCGGCCCCGTCTCAAGTCCGTGTGCTCGAGGCCGTCCTCGTCGCCCTCGCCGACCACGGATTCACGCCCACCGCCATCGCTGCCCGGTTGACCTATCTCTCGGCGCCGGACTCTCTCCAGGGCGCACTGGCCTCCGGGCTCCTCGGCGGTGGCTCCCGGTTCCTCGGCGTGACCGAAGACTGTGGCGCCTTCCTTGCCGACGCGCTCACGCGCCACCCGGAGCAGCGACCCACGGACGAGACGGACGACGCCGCGTGGGACGACTTGGCTCGGGCGGCCGTCACCGAGGCCCGCGCTGGGGGCACGTACGTGCCGGGGCTCGGGCACCCCGTCCACAAGGAGCTGGATCCGCGGACACCGCGCCTGATGCAGATAGCTGAGGAGGAAGGGCTCAAGGGCCCGCACCTGCGGCTCTTCGACGCAATCGGCCGGGTGCACCAGGAGATCCTCGGACGCAGGCTCCCGCTCAACGGCGCCGGAGTCTGCGGAGCCGCCCTCGCGGACCTCGGCCTGCCGGTGGAGCTGTTGCGCGGGTTCGCGTTGCTGGCGCGGACGGCAGGGTTGCTTGGACACATCGCAGAGGAACGACGGCGTCCGATGGCCATGGACGTCTACATGGCCGTGGACCGGGCGGCGACGTACGTGGAGCCCGACGTCTCGCCGTCGAACGACTGAGCGACGGAGGCAGACTGGCAGAGATCGTCGCGGTGATCGCGTCGACGCACCAGACGAGCCACTCGGGTTCCAGCTCGAGTACGCCCGGCGGTTGCAGCACTTCACCCTTCCCTACCCCGACCTCGCGACCTGAGTAGCAGCGTGCGAGCAGCTGCTCTCCACGCTCACGGTCAGCCTCCGGACGTGGTCGACCAGGCTGAACCCGTGGCGGGCCCGGGCCAGGTTCTGGTGCGCGACGGTAGTGCGCAGTCCCGTCCAGTCCTCGCAGTGGGCTGACAGCAGCCAGCCCGTGGCCGAGCCACGGTCGCAATAATGCCGACATGGCTGACGTGGTCGAAGACATCATGACGCTCTGGCAACGACTGCCCGACACCGACGAGGAGGCGCGGGCGGCATTCGCTGAGCTCTACGCAGACCGGGTGCAGGTCAACGGCAACGAGCTGACCCTGGATGATCTGGTGGCCCGGGCGCGAGCGTTGCAGTCGGCGCTCGCGGACATAAGGCACGAGATGATCGACCGAGTCGAGGTCGACGACAAGCTCGTTATCGCGTTCAAACTTCACGGCCGGCATACCGGCACGTTGAGGACGGCATTGGGCGAGGTCCCCGCAACGGGGAACGCCGTGTCGGTTCAGGGTATGGACATCCTGACCTTCTCGGACGGGAGGATCACGACGATCACGGTGCTTTCCGATGAACTGGGCATGCTTTCGCAGGTGAGCCCTGTGAAGCTGCGGTCAGCCCTTGACTGAGTACTCGTGTCAGCGGCGTGCCGTCTGGGGCCGGAGGAACAGGGGCCTGCCGACAGGCGAGGCGGGGCCCGGTACACATACCCGCTGCTCCACGGCGGAGCATCACTGTGCTCTGATGCCGGCGCCTTGATCGGTTGTCGGGCTGGTCTGTGCGGAGGGCAGCTCTGTGCTCTGAGCCAGTCGTTCGAGGGTCGTGGTCATCCCTCGCCGTAGGTCAGTGCGGCGGTCCTTGAGGCCGTACAGCACGCCGATGATGAACCAGCCGAGCAGGCCGACCGGCGTGCTCACCTCGTAGGACTCCGTCACGAGCGTGCCGGAGCCCTGCGGGGTGAACTGGTAGCGCCAAACCACGGTTCCAGCACCGAACTCGGTGCGCGCGAACGCGAACTCCCGCCCGCGGTCGGCCACGGTGACGACGGGCTTGTTGTGCCAGTCGGGACCTCGGCCGACGTGGTTGCGTGCCCTGAAGCGAGCCCCGACGGTGGGCCCGGTGGCTCCGTCGAGCCACTGGCAATCGACAACCTCGGGCGAGAGCTCGGGTGTCCGGGTGACGTCGGCGACGAAGTCGTACAGCGCCTCGGGTGACGCCGCTATGTATCGGGACACTGTGTCGGTGGTCAGTTGTTGCCTCATGACCTTCCCTTCCTGTGCTGGTCGACGAACATGGCAAGAGCGCGGTCTGTGAGCGTGGTGAAGATCCCGTCGTCGTAGGACGCCTCGGGCTCGTTGGCTACCTGTTGGGAGCCGATGCCGGCCAGGATCGCTGTCAAGAGCCGCAGCGTCTCGTCTGAGTCGGCCGTCGCATCCAGGTCACCAGCATGCGCGGCGGCTCGCAGGTCCTCGCGGAAGCCCGCCACCATCTGTTCGGCCAGGGCGTACGACTCGGGGCTCGGGACGAATCCCGGTATGGGCCTCCAAAAAAGCAGTGGAGACAGACCAAGATTGAGCATCGACCAGCGGACGATCGCGCGGCTGCCTGTCAGCAGCCGGTCGAGCCCGTGGTCGAGACCCTGCACGGACTCCTCGACATACTCCACCAGTCGTGCGTTACCCCGGGCGAAGAGCGCGTCGTAGATCGCGTGGAGGGAAGGGAAGTACTTGTACAGCGAGGGCGGTCGCATGCCTATGCGCCGAGCGACCTCGGAGACGGTCACCGCGCCCGCTCCCTCGGCGGCGACGATGATCTCCGCGTGGTCGAGCGCTGCGTCGATGGTCACCTGTCGACGGGCCGCTACCCGATCGCCAGACCCTGCCTCGATTACGCTATACCCCGTAGCCACAGGCTAATAGTTATAGCCTTTGCTGCTTCCCGTCAATCCCTTGACGGGAAACTGGTCACCTCGCGGCATCGCTGAGGCCCGTAGGCGACGTGGCGAGGCGGCGGCCACGCGTGGTCGTGGTCGGGCGGGCGGCTGGAGCTGAGGCCGTCGGCATCACCGAGATCGTGCCCTCGGGGTCGGAGAAGATGACTTCGTCAGCCATCCCGGTGAACAAGCCGTTCTCGACCACACCGGGGATCCAGGTCAGCTCCCGGTCCAGCGCCAGGGGGTCGGTGATCGCGACCATGTGGGCATCCACGATGAAGTTGCCGCTGTCGGTCAGCACTGGGCCGTCGTCACCCGCGCGGCGCACCAGCCGCACTTCGGGGTAGCCGTGGTGTGCGAGCAACCGTGCGATGGACCGGGTGGTCGACTCCCAACCGTGCTGGACCACCTCGATCGGCAGCGGGAACCGACCCAACTGGTCAACGAGCTTCGTCGTATCAGCGACGCACACGTTGTAGTCGGCGGCGTCGGCGACGATGCGCTCCCACAGCAGGCACGCGCCGCCTCCCTTGATCATGTAGCCGTTGTGGTCGACCTCGTCCGGCCCATCGACGACCAGGTCGAGTCGGTCGAAGTCGTCGAACCCGATCAGCGGGATGTCGAGTGAGCGCGCGAGTGCGAGTGTGGACGTCGACGTCGGCACACCCTTGATGTCCAGCCCCTTGGCGACTGCTTGCCCGACGGCGCGAACGAACCAGTGGCTCGTCGTCCCCGAGCCAAGCCCCAAGAGCATGCCAGGTTTCACATAGCGCTCAACGGCCGCGATGCCCACGTTCCTCTTCGCTCGGTCCTGCGGTGTTAGGTCCGTCGTCAACGATTCGCCTTCTCCCTCGGTGGTGGACAGGTCGGCACATCAGGTAGCGAGTCCACGAGCGTCCCATCGAGGTGGCACACCACTTCTCTCATGAGGTGTGGCGTCCACACATCGCCAGCCCCACCGGCTCAGGCGTCCGTGTTGAGCGACCCGACCAACTGGTAGACCTTCTCCTGGGCGTCGAAGAGCGCCCGGTGCGCCTCGAAGACGACGTCGTAGCGTTTGCTCGCGTCGTTGTCGGCTGTGTAGGTGTCCTCGACCTCGATCTGCTGCAAGGCGGCACTGAGGTCGGGCCAGACGCCGGCACCCACGCCAGCGGTGAGCGCGGCACCGTACGCGCCGCCTTCGGAGGCCCCGGTCACCGTGACCACGTCCCGGCCGAGCACGTCGGCGAGCGTCTGCAGCCACAGCGGCTCATTGGTCGCGCCGCCGGACGCGATGATCCGGTCGGTCTGCAGACCGGCCTCGAGGCAGACTTCGAGGATCTCGCGCATGTTCAACAAGACGCCCTCGATGACGGCGCGAGAGATGTGGCCGACGTGGTGGAACTGGCTGAGCCCGACCAACGAGGCGCTGGCGTCCGGCGCAACATGGGGTGAGCGCTCGCCGAGCAGGTAGGGCAGGAACAGCACGCCCTGAGCGCCTGGCTCGATGTCGCGCGCCAGATCGACCAAGCGCTGGAAGGTCAGCTTCTCGGAGTCGTTCAGCGGCGACAGCGCGTCGCGGAGCCACTGGAACGCGCCTCCCGCGCCGAGCGAGACCCCCATGATGTGCCACCGGCCGGGCTCGTTGCCGCAGGAGACCTGAACACGACCACCTGGGTTGTCGGGACAGTGCGACAACCCACCGGCGACGATGCCGGCAGTTCCGATGGTGAAGCCCGCTGAGCCTTCCTCGATGAGGCCCATGGAGGTGGTCTGGATGACTGCGTCTCCCCCGCCGCCGTAGACCGGCGTCGAGGAGGGCAATCCCCATTGCGACGCCAGCTCGGACGACAGTGTCCCGGTCTGGTCCGTGGACTCGACCACGTCGGGCAGCAGCGCGGGGTCGATGCCGATCTTGCCGAGAAGCTCGGTGGACCAACGCCTGTTCTCCACGTCGAACAGGCCCGTGCCCGAGGCGTCGGATACCTCCGTGGCGAAGACGCCGGTCATCCGATAGCGCAGGTAGTCCTTGGGGTTGAGCAGCCGAGCCATCTTCGCGTAGTTGTCGGGCTCGTGGTCGCGCAGCCAGATGATCTTGCCGCCGGTGAAACCCGGCAGCATCCGGTTGCGTGTCATCCGGAGCAGCTCGTCGAGGCCCCCGGCCTGGTCGGTGATCCAGTCGCACTCGGCGGCGGCCCGCTGGTCGTTCCAGAGGATTGCCGGGCGGATCACCTCTCCGTCGGCGTCCAGCGCAGTGAGCCCATGCATCTGTCCGCACAGCCCGATTCCCTTGACCTCCTGGCCCTTCTCGGGCAGCTGGGAAGTCAGATCGGTCATCGCTTCGCCGAGGGCGCTCCACCAGAGGTCCGGCTCCTGCTCGGCCCACCCCGGCCGCAGGTTGATCATCGGGTAGTCGCGGCTGGCCTTGGCGACCACCCGCCCCGAGTCGTCGACGGCGATGATCTTGCAGGTAGAGGTACCGAGGTCGAGACCGATCAGCATGGGAGGACTCCTTTGTGCGCTGGTGGATGAGGCGTCGGGCTGAGCAGGTGAAGCGCGGATAGGGCTGATGAGGCTTGGGACTGTTTCGGTGAGGCGTAAGGCTGAGGTAGCGAGGTGGTCATCACGGGGAACACGAGCGTTGCCAGGGGCTACCGGGAGTGCGAGTGACGGATGCGGATGTGCTTGAGCTGGAGGTACCCCTCGAGCCCTTCGCGGCCGTGCTCGTAGCCGAAGCCAGACTCGCGACGCCCTCCGTAGGGCGCGTTGATGATGCCGGCGTCGACGTTGTTGATGGCGACGTTGCCGAAGTCGAGACGGGCGGCGTAGCGCATCGTCTCGCTGAGCTCCTGCGTGTAGAAGTACGCCGCCAGGCCGCCGGGGACTGAGTTGGCGTGCTCGACGGCGTCGTCGATCGAGGCGCAGGTCGCGATGCCGACCGCCGGGCCGAACGTCTCCTCGGTCATGATCAGCGAGTCGAGCGGTGCGTCGGCGACCACAGCCGGGTTGAGGAACAGTCCGCCCGCGGGGTGCGGGTCGTTGCCGGTGAGGACCCGGGCGCCCCGCTCTCGCGCATCGGCGACATGAGCCGTCGTACGGTCGCGGATCTCGTCCATCGCGACCGGTCCGACGTCGGCCTTGGGGTCGGTGTACCCGTCCCCGACCGTGAGCTTCTCCGTGATGGCGACCACCCGGTCGGTGAACGCGTCGGCCACCTCTTCCTCGACGTAGATCCTGTTGATGGCGATGCAGATCTGACCGGCGTTGCGGAACGACCGGCGGACGGCGCCTTGCGCCGCCTCGTCCAGGTCGGCGTGCCTTGAGACGATCATCGGGCAGCTGCCGCCCAGCTCCATCGTCAGCCGGGTGACCCCTTGCACGGTGTGGAAGAGCTTCTGCCCGGTGGCGATCGAGCCGGTGAAGGCGAGCTTGGCGATGTCACGATGCCCGGCGAGCAGCCGACCGACCTCGCCTGCGCCGTACACGACGTTGACCACACCAGGCGGGAAGCCGGCATCGCGGATGCACTCCATCAGGATCTGCGCAGCCCCCGGCGTGTACTCCGACGGTTTGAAGACCACGGTGCAGCCGGCGCCCACCGCGCCGCCGAGCTTCCAGCCGAGCAGCTCGACCGGGTAGTTCCACGGCGTGATGGCCGCGACCGGACCGACCGGCTCGCGAGCGACGACGCTCAGGAAGTCGTTGCTCTCGTTGGGGATGGTCTCGCCATGGATGCGCTCGGCCTCTTCGCCGTAGTAGCGCATGGCCTGCACGAACTTGCGCACCTCGCCGCGTGCTTCGTCGAGCGGCTTGCCCAGCTCCAGAGTCATGCTCGTCGCCAGGTCGTCGAGGCGCTCCAAGGCGATCCCGGCGAAGTCGCGGAGCAACCGTCCGCGCTCGAAGCCCGTGCTGGAACGCCAGGTCGCGAACGCCGCAACCGCCGCGGCGACGGCGTCGTCGACGGTCGCCTCGTCAGCGAGGTCGGCGGTCGCCACCACCTCTCCGGTCGCCGGGTTGCGACGCTCGAAGCGGTCGGCTCCGTTGCTGCGGAACTCGCCGTTGATGAACGAGGAGCAGTGCAGGGTCATGGGTGTCCTTAGGCGTTGGAGGCGCGGTCGGGAAGGGGGACGGGAGAGCGCAGCGGCTCGCCACGCAGCACCCGTCGACCTTCGTCCACGGCGAGAGTCTGCAACCTTTCCATGGACTCTGCCGAGTAGAAGGCCACGTGCGGGGTGAGGATGACGTTGTCGCGGGTCCGAAGCGTCGAGTCGGGCGGCAGCGGCTCCGGCTCGGTCACGTCGAGCGCGGCGCCGGCGACGCGGCCCGAGTCCAGTGCCCGCACCAACGCGTCGGTGTCGATGAGCCCTCCTCGGGCGGTGTTGACGACGAAGGCGCCGTCGCGCATCCTCGCGAAGGCGTCGTCGTCGAGGAGGTGCTTGGTCTGGGCGGTCAGGGGCGCGTGCAGCGAGATGACGTCGCTCTCTGCGAACAGCTCGTCGTTGCCCACCAACCGGATGCCCTGGGACGCGAGCGGGGCCTCGTCGGCGAACGGGTCGGCAGCGATCACCCGCAGCCCGAACGCTTGAAGCCGAGTGGCCGTGAGCTGCGCGATACGCCCGGCGCCGACCAGACCAACGGTGAGGCTCTCCAGGCTGCGCACCGGACCGAACTCGTCGGCGCCTGGTTCGGCTCCTTCGTGCATCCGCCGGTCGAACTGGGGCACGTGTCGAACCAGCATCCCTGTCAGCAGTGCCGCGTGGTCGGCCACGACGTTGGCGCCGTAGTCGGGGACGTTGGCCACCCGAAGGCCGAGTTCGGCAGCAGCCGCCAGGTCGACGTTGTCCACACCGACGCCGTACCGGATGACCACCGCGCCCGGCGACGTGAGGCTGAGTAGGTCGCGGCCCAGTGGGGCGAAGTTGGTGAAGATGACATTGGCATTCTTCAGGCACTCGTCGAGGTCGAGCCCGTCGGCGCAGCTGTTGTAGGTCGCCCCGAACTCGTCGGCGAGGGCACGCTCCAAGTGTTCGCGGGGAAGGGCGGTGTCGGTGACCGCGACGACCTGAGCCGCTGCGGAGCCTTCGGCCGAGCTCATGACGGGAACGCCTCATGCTTCGCCTCGGCCGACGAGTTGAGGCTGGCCATCAGGTCACGGATACCGAAGTCCCACCGGGGAGCCGACTCGCTGGAGGTCACCCGGTTGACGAGGGTGCCGAGGTCGGGCGAGCTGATCGACACGAGGTCGCCCTCGTGATGGGTGAAGCCCATGCCGTCGGCGTCGCGGTCCTTGGTGGGCGCGAACGGCGTACCGCAGAACAGGACCAGTCCGTCGGGGTACTGGTGGGCGCGGTTGACGGTTGCAGCGATCAGATGCCGCACCGATCGGGAGATCTGCGACTGGGGTGCCGTTGCCTCGAGCTCGAAGCCGTCCTCGCCGTCGATGCGCATCGTGATGGTGGTGTTGGCGGCGTCCTCCAGACTGAAGCCATCGTCGAACAACCGGATGAACGGGCCGATGCTCCCCGAGGCGTTGTTGTCCTTGGCGAGCGGGAGCAGCAGTGCGCTGGCCCCTTCGATGTCGCGGAGGTTGGCGTCGTTGCCCAACGTCGCGCCGCGGGCCTGTCCGAGGCTGTCGACGACCAGGACCAGCTCCGGCTCGGGGTTGTTCCATGAGGAGATACTCGCGATGCCCACATCCGAGCCGTGACCGACGCTCGACAGGACAGCCCCCTTGGTGAAGACCTCGGGATATGTCCCCAGGCCGACTTGCAGGTACTGAGACCACAGGCCGTTCTCGCGCAGGACCTCGAGGACGGCGAGCGCAGCATCGGAGCCGGGCTCGATGTTTGCGATCGAGGACCCGATGCTCTCACCGAGCTGTGCGCGGATCTCTGCGGCCCGGGTAGGGTCGCCGCCCACCCGTTCCTCGATCACCCGCTCGACCATGCTCTCGACGAACGTCACTCCCGCTGCCTTCAGCACTTGGAGGTCGACCGGGGACAGCAGGATGGTCTGCTCGATCTCGACCGCCGCGTCGTGCCCCCGGCGCCTGTCGGCCTCACTGACGGTGGCCCGCAGGACGTCGGCGAGCACCCAGCTCCGCGTCCGGTCCGACGCTTGGTCCAGGACAGTGCCGACGTCCCGACTAGGGTTGTCGCGCTCCACCAGATCGGCCATGGTGGGCCCGAGGGTCGTCACGTCGAACAGCCGGCCATCACGGACCGCAACGAGCCGTGGCCCTGCCCCCGGCAACCAGACGCGCCCCACCAAGGTGGCGGTCGCTTGTGTCGGTACGACGGTCTCGGTACGGACTCGGGGGTCGGACATGACCTCTGCTCCTCAGGAAGAATGGCCAATGGCGAACGGCGACGCCACAACAGCCAACGCGAGTGATCATCAGACGTGGATGGATCGTCTGGCGGCAAACATATGGCACGACGAGCACGCTGGCTGGCTGGAGTCCTTGTCGACGTCCTGGACGGCGACGCCGACGACCTGGTGACGCCGGCCGACGCCGAGACCTCCTCGGTGCTCGCCGCCTCTCGCAGACTTGGGGGTGGCTCGCCGGGGACTAGGCTGCGGGTTGTGGTGTGCGGGCGCTGCGGAACGGAGAACAAGGCGACAGCGAGGTTCTGCGCCGAGTGCGGGAGCCCGCTCAGTCGCGGCTGCCCCGCCTGCGAAGCACCTGTGCACGCAGGTCAGAAGTTCTGCGACTCCTGTGGCACTGCCCTGGTCGGCGAGTCGACTACCGCGCGCGCGACGCCGCAGCTCGCGCAGTCAGCCGGTACGGACGAGTTCTCGCCGACGTTGCTGACACCTGTTGCTGAACGGCGCGTCTGCTCGGTGTTGTTCTGTGACCTCGTGGGGTTCACACCGTTGAGCGAGTCCCGCGACCCGGAGGAGGTCCGGGAGCTGCTGTCTCGGTACTTCGACGCGGCGCGAACGGTCATCAGCCGCTACGGCGGGGTAGTGGAGAAGTTCATCGGCGACGCCGTCATGGCGGTCTGGGGGACGCCGACGGCGACCGAGGAGGACGGTGAGAGGGCGGTCCGGGCGGCTCTGGAGCTGATCGACGCCGTCGCCCAGCTGGGCCAGGAGCAAAGCGTGCCCGACTTGGCTGCCCGAGCCGGGGTGGTGACGGGTTCGGTGGCGGTGACGGTGGGCGCCACCGGCCAGGGGATGGTGGCCGGAGATGCGGTCAACACCGCCGCCCGGGTACAGGCGGCCGCCGAACCCGGCACAGTGCTGGTGGACGAGGCGACCCGGCGGGTGGCAGAAGCGGCCATCGGATTCGACTCGGCTGGTGAGCATTCGCTGAAGGGCAAGGCCGAGCCGGTGCCCCTGTGGCGAGCGACCCGGGTGGTGGCCGGCGCCGGCGGGTCGCAACGTATCGATGGCTTGGAGGCCGGGTTCGTCGGCCGCGACGCGGAGCTGCGGCTGATCAAGGAGCTCTTCCACGCCTGTGACCAGCGCCGGGCACCGCGGCTCGTGTCGGTGACAGGTGCGGCCGGGGTGGGCAAGTCCCGGCTGGGGTGGGAGTTCCGTAAGTACCTCGACGGCTTGCTCGCGACGGTGTGGTGGCACCAGGGTCGATGCCTGTCCTACGGAGACGGAGTGGCGTTCTGGGCACTGGCGGAGATGGTCCGTCAGCGGTTGGGGATCGCCGAGGAGGACTCAGCATCAGCGGCGGCTGACAAGCTCCGAACCGGACTCGAGCAGTGGCTGCCCAATGGAGACGAGCGATCGTACGTCGGCCCGCGGCTGGCTCAGTTGCTCGGTGTCGAGTACGGCGAGGCGACCGCGATACTGGGTCGCGAGGAGCTCTTCGCCGGATGGAGGCTGTTCTTCGAGCGACTGGCTGCGACAGGTCCCGTCGTGATGGTGGTGGAAGACCTGCAGCACGCCGATGCGGGCTTGCTGGACTTCCTCGACCACTTGCTGGACTGGGCCCGCGACGTGCCGATCTTCGTGCTCACCCTCGCACGTCCGGAACTGGAGAGCCGCCGACCTGGCTGGGGAGCAGGTCGCCGAAACAGCACTACGCTGAGTCTGGATCCACTCGACGAGGCCGCGATGCACGCCTTGCTGGACGGGCTGGTTCCAGGGATGCCGAGCACCGCCAAGACCGCGGTAGCAGATCGGGCCGAGGGAATCCCGCTGTATGCGGTGGAGACGGTACGGATGCTCGTCGACCGAGACGTGGTTCAGCCGATCGACGGTGTCTACCGGCTGGTGGGTAACGTCGGCGAGCTGGAGGTACCGGCAACCTTGCAGTCGCTGCTGGCTGCCCGGCTCGACACTCTCGAGCCGAACGCGCGTCGGTTGGTCGCGGACGCTGCGGTGCTGGGAGGGACCTTCCCGGCTGAGGCGCTCGTGGCTGTCTCCGACCAACCCGAGGCTGACGTACGGCGGTTGCTGGCCGAGCTGGTACGGCGCGAGGTCCTCGGGGTTCGCGCCGACCCGCTGTCACCACAACGGGGCCAGTACGCATTCGTGCAGACGATGTTCCGCCAGGTCGCCTACGACACCTTGTCGCGGCGGGAGCGCAAGGCCCGCCACCTTGCCGTGGCCACCCACCTGAGAACCGCCTTCGCTGACGAAGGCGAAGAAATCGCCGAGGTCATCGCCGCGCACCTGCTCGACGCGCTCACTGCAGTGCCCGACGACCCGGATGTCCCGACTCTGCGCACCCAGACCGTCGCCATGCTGAGCCGCGCCGGCGAACGCGCCACTCGTGCCGGTGCGCCCACCGCCGCAGCGACGGCGTACTCGACCGCCGCCAACCAGATGGAACAAGAGGAGGGAGCCGACGGTGAGATCGCCGCAGCCCGGCTACGAGAGCTGGCCGGCGGGGCTCTCCTGAATGCCGAGCCGCAGCTGGCCGCTGAGCACTATCGACGGGCGTCCGAGACCTACGCCAGACACCAGAGACGCCGTGACGCCGCTCGCGCAGACACCGGGCTCGCCCGGGCGGTGATGCGGGTAGGAGAGCAAGAGAGAGCCAAAGAGCTCCTACGCGGCGCGCTCAGCGTACTGGAGGCGACGGTCGACGCCGACACAGTTGATGCTCTCAGCGCTCTGGCCATGCTTGAGGCGTTCGCGGGGAACCACCCGGTGGCGGACCAGTTGTCGGCCGCGGCGCTGGCAAAAGCGCAGGCCCTCGATCTCTCGGACGCGATCATGTCTCATGTGTTCAAGACACGTGGGGACGCGCACACCTTCGCCAATCGCCAGGCGCAAGCAGCGGCGAATTATCGCGAGGCACTCCGCCGGGCGGAGGCGGTCGAGGACAGCGCGGCACTGGGCGTAGCCCTGCTCAACCTGACGAACGTCCTGCTGACGAGCGACCCCCGAGCGGCGACCGAGATCGCCCGAGCGGCGGTGGCCCACTGCCGCCGGGTGGGCAGCCGCTACCACCTCGTAGTGGCCACATCGAACCTCGTGCACGCGCTGATCACCATTGGGGAGTGGTCGGCCGCCGAGAGCACCTACGTCGAGACGGTGGCGAGCGATGCCCGCCTCGCCGACGACCCGTCGTTCGTCTGGAGCACACTTCTACTGCGCGCACTCCAAGGGGATCTCGACGGTCTTTCGCAGCTTCTCCCGGTCATCGATCAGTGGAACGACTCCGGGGATCCACAGGACCAATCAGTCAACGCGGCCTGCAGAGCCGCCGCGCATGCCGCCTACGGCGAGTTTCCCGATTCGCTGGCCCAGGGCGTACGTTCGCTGAGCTTTGAAGCAGAAATCAGCTTGGCGAGTGAGCCCGTGTGGTGGGGTTGGAGCTTGGCGTCCAGCGCCGCGATCGCGCTCGACGACTTCGACGAAGCCGCCCGGCTGCTCGACTGGCTCGACGAGCACCCACCTGGACACATTCCCTCAGGGTTGCGCGCCGAGCGTCAACGCATCCTCGCCCGGCTGCTTGCCCACGAGCAGAAACCCGAGGCAGGCCCAGCGTACGAGACCGCGGTACAGGCCTTTCGTAAGCTGGGTTCGCCCTACCACCTCGCTGTATGTCTCCTCGACCAAGCCGAGTACCTGTCCACGTGCGGCAAGCTCGAAGCTGCTCGAGACCTGGTCGCCGAAGCGACGACTATCGTGCAACGGCTCGGCGCCCGACCGCTGATCGAGCGAGCCACACGGCTGGCGGGCTCGCGCGACGATGAGGCCGACCTGTCCGTTGCCGCAGTCCAGCCCTGAAGTACGCCATGCCAAACTCCGTCATGGAGCAGTCGTCCCATTTGAGGCTTCTCTCCACGGTCAGCCAGTACAGGGGACTCCTCAGGACCGACCGCCCGTCGGCACGTCGGACGGCAGCCCCTGCGCAGCGGAGCGGAACTCGTCGCGAGGGTTCTGCAACCGCCCCAGCGCCACCAGCTCCCGGCGGAAGAACAAGGCCAGTGTCCAGTCGAGCACGATGCGCACCTTGCGGTTGAAGGTCGGCATACGACTCATGTGATACGTGCGATGCATGAACCATGCCGCTAGACCCTTGACCTTCACCCCGTAGACCTGCGCCACGCCCTTGTGCAGACCGAGCGACGCCACCGAGCCGACATGGCGATGCTTGTACTCCGCCGGCTCGTCGCCGCGCAGCACCGCCACGAGGTTGTCGCCAAGCAGCCGCGCCTGACGTACCGCATGCTGCGCACTGGGTGAGCAAAGCGCCCCTGGCTCCCCCGTGAGGTCAGGCACTGCCGCGCAGTCGCCGGCCCCCCAGACGCCGTCAACGAACCCGTCGTCATCTTGAGCGCGCAGATCTGCCGCGCACCGCAGACGTCCACGGTCGTCGAGGGGGAGGTCGGTGTCGACCAGGACGGGATTGGCTTTGACCCCGGCCGTCCAGACCACGGTGTCCGTAGGCATGCTCCCCCCGTCCGACAGCACCACGTTGCCGTCGACACAGGACTCGAGCCGCGTGTTCAACCGGACATCGATACCTCGCGACCGCAGCTGTTTGACGGTGTACTCCCCCATGTCCTCACCGACCTCGGGAAGTATCCGTCCGGTGGCTTCGACCAGCACGAAGCGCAACTCGTCCTCACGCAACCCGTCGTGGAACCCGACAGCCGCCCGCGCCATGTCCTCGAGTTCGCCCAAGGCTTCGATCCCGGCGTACCCTCCGCCGACGAACACAAAGGTGAGCGCACGGGCCCGCACCCCGGGATCGTTGACAGAGGCGGCGATGTCCAACCGGTCGAGGACATGGTTGCGCAACGCGATGGCTTCCTCGACCTGCTTGAACCCGATACCCAACTCCTTGAGTCCCGGGATCGGCAGTGTCCGGGCGACGGAGCCGAGCGCGACAACGAGGTGGTCATACGGCAGCTCGAACACCTCCCCCACTTCGGGGGTGACAGCCACCACTCTGTCACTGTGGCGAACACCCGTCACCCGGCCGTTGACCACGCGGAAGCCACGCAGCTCACGCCTCAACGACACCACCACGTGGCGGGGCTCCAGCGACCCAGCCGCCGCCTCGGGCAGGAACGGCTGATAGGTCATGTAGGAGCGGGGATCCACCAGCGTCACGTCGGCCTCACCGCGGCGCAGCTTCCGCTTGAGCCGCAGAGCCGTGTAAAGGCCGACGTACCCTCCGCCGAGGATCAAGATGCGCGGTCTACCGACCTGACGATTCACTGGGGAAACGGAACTCGACTCGCTCATGGTCAGAGGGTATTCAGTTCCTCGAGTTCTGCTCGTGGCGGCCTCGGGCAGCGCCGACGGCCGGCTGTGGCTGACAGACGTGGCGCTGCGGCCGTAGCCCGGGCACCTGAGCAATGACAGCTGTGGTGCATCGAGCCGCCCCTACGCCCTATTGCTGCAGCCTCGCGACTGCGATCATGCAGTCATGGGCACGTCAGCGTCCTACGCGCACCTGACCGACACACCGGTTCGCGACGCGTTGGTCGGGCGCGACAGCGAGCTCGACGCCATCCGGCGCCTCCTGAGCAGTGGGGGCGGCGACCGCAACCTCAGGGCGTTACTCCTCGAGGGGGAGCCCGGCCTGGGCAAGACGAGCCTCTGGGAGCAGGGCATCGCCTGGGGCCGCGAGCACGGCATGCGGGTGCTGACTGCCAGAGCTAACGAGGCGGAGGCGGGTCTTCCGTTCACTGCGCTTATCGACCTCTTGGACGAGGTAGGGACCGAGGAGCTCACCGCTGTACCCACACCGCAGCTGCGAGCGCTTACCGTCGCCCTCTACCGGGCCGACCCCACGGACCGGCCTCCAGAGGCGGCAGTCATCTCGCTCGGCGCTCTCTCGGCGCTTCGCGTCCTCGCGAGCCACGACCGCTTGCTGGTAGCCGTGGACGACCTGCAGTGGCTCGACCGCACGTCCGAGGAGGCGCTGGCGTATGCGATCCGCCGGCTCCAGCGCGAGCCCATCACCTTCTTGCTGGCTCGACGTCCGGGTCACCGTTCACCGGTCGAGCGCTCGTTTGCCGACGACAGCTTGCAGACCGTTCGAGTAGGACCACTGAGTATCGGCGCCACACGGCAGATCCTTGCCGACCGGCTGGACCTGCGCCTCCCCCACCACCTGCTTCGACGGGTGTTCGACACGACGCTGGGCAACCCCTTGTTCGCGCTCGAGGTGGGCCGCACGCTGGTCGAACGAGACGTCGAGTCACTCGGCGACGATCTACCCCTTCCTGACGACGTTGAGGACTTGTTAGGGCTGCGAGTCGCGGATCTGGACGCATCGGCTGGCGAGGTACTGCTGGCGCTGGCGCTGGATCCAGACCTCCGCGCGGCGCAGATGGAGGACCTGACCGGGCCAGACGGCCTGGAACGCGCGCTGGAGGCTGGCGTCGTGGTGCGGGACGACGAGCGTATCCGCGCGTCCCACCCGTTGCTGGCCGCGGCGTCCAAACGACGTGCCACGGCGGAGGAGAGGCGGAACCTGCATCGCGGCCTCGCAGAAGTCGTCACCGACGAACAGCGTCAGGCGCTGCATCTCGCGCTGGCCACGCTCACCGCTGACGAAGGGCTGGCTGCCCTGATCGCCGCTGCCGCTGAGCGGGCAGCGGCCCGGGGGGCGACCCGCCTCGCGGTAGACCTCGGCTCGCACGCCTTGCGGCTTACTCCGACGGACTCCTCGGCCTACCACGCCCGCGTGCTGGCGTTGGCTGAGCAGCTTCAGTGCGCAGGCGAGAAGCAGCGCCTGACCGACCTGCTCTCCGGAGCTGTGGAGTCCATGCCCCCGGGGGCGGTGCGAGTAGGGGCCTACCTCCTGCTGGCCGACGGCGTTGTACAGGGCAACGACGACATCCGGAGGCTGTTCGAGGAGGCACTGGTCGAGGCAGGTGACGACCAGCTCCTGCGCGCGCGAGTGCTAGCCCACCTAGCGGAGAACGAGGCCGTCATCGAGGTGCGACAGGTCGCGCGTGCCGACGACCGGGCCACGGAGTCGGTCGAGAGGTGCCCGCCCGGCCACCCGGACGACGAGAAGATCGCGGTATACACCGCTGCTTGGACGCGGGCGCTCCGCGGAGAGCCGATCGCTCACTTGGCGGAGAGGTACGACGCCTTGTCCGCCGACCGGGCGTACGTGGCTCGCAATCCCGGCCGGGTGGTCGGCCAACGCCTCGTGTGGCGGGGCGAGGTGAGGCAGGCCCGAGCCCTGTTGCAGTCGTTCCAGGCGTTGACCGAGGAGCGGGGCGAGCCCCGGCCGTACGCCCTGGCACGACTCCACCTCTGCGAGCTCGAGCTGCGAGTCGGAGGCTGGGACCAGGCGCAGCGACTGCTCGATGAATGGGCCGCCTCGACTGACAGCGAGCTGCTGCACTGGCCGATGTACGAGCGGTGCAGGGCGCTTCTGGCCGCCGGGCGAGGCGACGTGACCGATGCCCGAGGCTGGGGCGGCAGGGCGCTCGAGCTGGCGGAGTCGACCGGGGTGCGATGGGACTGGTTGGAGGCGAACCGCGCCCTCGGCGTGACCGCGCTGCTGGCCAAGGACGTCGACGAGGCCGTCCGGCACCTGGAAGTGGTGTGGCAGCACACCCAGCGTGAGGGCGTCTTGGACCCCGGCGCGTTCCCGGTTGCCCCCGACCTGGTGGAGGCGCTCGTCGAGGCTGAGGCCCACGACGCAGCGCGCGGGGTGGCCGTGGAACTGAACGACCTCGCCCGCATACAGGATCATCCGTGGGGTCTGGCGGGAGCCCAGCGCAGCTTGGCGCTGGTGGATCTCGTCGGCGAGGGCTACTCAGAGACATCGGCGCAGATGCTCGAGGAGTCGGCAACGTCGTACCGTGAGCTCGGGCTGGCGTTCGACGAGGCCCGAACACTGCTGCTGCTCGGCAGGGCACAACGACGGGCGAAGAAGTGGGGCGCGGCGCGCGAGGTCCTCGAGCGTGCCATCGCGGCGTTCGAGGCGATCGGGTCGCCGGGGTGGGCGGACGACTGCCGCTCGGAGTTGGCGCGAGTGGGCGCGCGGAAGCCGTCAGCAGAAGGTGGTCTCACCGCCACCGAGCTCCGCGTCGCTGAACTGGCGGTCGAAGGCCTGTCCAACAAGGAGATCGCGCGCACGCTGGTTGTCACGGTGAACACCGTGGAGTTCCATCTCCGCAACACGTACGCCAAGCTGGGCATCCGCTCGCGGGTGCAGCTGGCGCCACGCCTCGCCTCACTGGATGTCGCGGCGGACGCCGACCCACGGCACTAGCCGTCGGACACTGGGGCCTGCAATCTCAAGTACTCAGGTGTTCCGTAGTTTCGGAGCTACCAGGTCGGGCGGCACCGTAGAGGCATGGCTGAGTACCTCGTCGAGCTCTACGTCGCCCAAGGCGACCATCACCTCGCCCGGCAGCACGCCGAGCAGGTAGAGCAGGCCGCTGCCGAACTGACCCAGGAGGGCAGGTTGGTGCGTTGTCTGCGCTCGATCTTCGTGCCCGAGGACGAGACGTGCTTCCTGCTCTACGAGGCGCCCTCAGCGGGGGCGATCGAGGAGGCGGTGCGCCGAGCCGGACTCCGGCACCAGCACATCTCCGCGGCCACCTCCACGCTCCACACCGTCGGACATGCACCCACATCTCCACAACCGCAAGGGAAGGCAACACCATGACCATTACAAACGACGACTACACCGAGCTTCGAAACAAGCAGCAGAAGGTTTGGAGCAGCGGTGACTACAACAAGATCGCCGCGTTGACCGTCCCGGTATGCGAGCATCTCGTCGACCACGTCGGCGTGGAGCCCGGGTCGCGGGTGCTCGATGTCGCCACTGGCACCGGGCACGTGGCCTTGGCCGCCGCTCGCCGCTCCGCCATAACAACCGGTATCGACTACGTGCCGGAGCTGCTCAACATCGCCCGGCGCCGCGCCGCAGCAGAGGAAGTCGAGGTTGACTTCTCCGAGGCTGACGCGGAGAGGTTGCCGTACGAGGACGCGTCGTTCGACGTCGTGTTGTCCGCCATCGGGGTGATGTTCAGCGCCGACCACGCCCGCGCCGCCCATGAGCTTGCCCGAGTCTGCCGGCCGGGAGGCCGGATCGGGTTGGCCAGCTGGACGCCTGAGGGTTTCGTCGGTGGCATGCTGTCGACGGTCGGCCGCCATGTCTCGCCGCCGCCCGGCGCCCAGCCACCGACGCGGTGGGGCAAGGAAGAAGTGGTGGCGGAGCTTCTCGGCGACGACGTCGTGGACGTCACGTCGACCACTGCCGCGGTGCGCCAGCGGTTCACCAACGCAGAGGCCTACGCCGACCTCTTCCTCACCTACTACGGACCCACGTACATGGCCGCGAGCCGGCTGGACGAGCAGGGACGCGAGGCGCTCCGCTCGGATCTGGTCGCCCTGGCCCACCAGTTCGATCGTGGCACCGGTTCCGGTGTGGTCCTCGACTGGGAGTACCGCATCGTCACCGCCACCCGTCGCTGACCCTGCACGTTGGCACACGTGAGTTGACGAGCATGGTTCAGGCTGGCGAGAGGTAGCAGTGAAGCGAAACACGGGGGGCTTACTCGCCAGTCAGGTGGCGGCCGCAGTTAGCGGCGGCCGCCACCTGCAGCTTCTCGTACGAAAGCGGCGTACCCCTGACACGCATGACCGTGATGGCGTCAAACGCCTCTCCCGCGAACGCCCCGCCACCGACGCTTGGCCAAGCGAGCACCCCACTCCACCGGCTCAGCCCACTACCCGTTGCCAGCGGAGTCGCAGTTCACTGAGGTGCCCAGACGGGTAGGTGACCGAGGGGCCGCCTGACTGGACTTGTAGGCGCTAACTGACCAGGACCGGTTGCCACGCGGAGGTTGATCAGCCCTGCCTTCTCCGGTTGTTCGGATAGTCACACCGTGGCAAAGTCGCCGGGTGGGCAGTGCTCTACAAGACCTGTTACGCCGTCACGTTGAGGCCGGCACCATTCCTGGTGCGGTCGCCGTACTGGGCTCGGGTGGCGACCCTGAGGTCGTCGCTGTCGGAACGGCCGAGGTGGATGGCGAGCCGATGCGCGAGGACGCCATCGTCCGTATCCAGTCGATGACGAAGCCGATCACCGCTGTGGCCGCGCTGCGTCTGGTGGAGGCAGGCCGAATCGGCCTGGACCAGAGTGTCGAGGAGTGGCTACCGGAGCTGGAAGGTCGTCGGGTGCTTTCCAGCCCCACCGCGGCACTGAACGACACCGTGCCCGCCAAGCGATCCATCACGCTGCGCCACCTGTTGACCAACAGCTCCGGCTACGGCATGGCGATGGCCGAGTCTCCGTTGCAGCAGGCCATGGCCGACAACGGCACGGAAGCCGGGGCGGAGCCTCCGTCCCTAGGCGCGGACGAGTGGCTCGGTCGACTCGCCGACCTACCCCTCGCGTTCCAGCCCGGGGAGGGTTGGCGGTACCACCACTCCTTCAGCGTGCTAGGAATCCTCCTCGCCCGGCTGACCGCTCGGCCGCTCGACGAGTACCTCGCCGAGGATCTGTTCGGCCCACTCGGGATGACCGACACCTCCCTGTGGGTCCCAGCGGACAAGCTCGACCGGCTGCCCGCTGCCTACCGGCACGGCGAGGAGGGTCTGGTCGAGACCGAGGCCGCTGGTGGTGGCTTCTACGCTGGACCGCCGCCCTTCGACGTCAGCCACGGCGAACTGGTCTCCACCGCGCACGACTACCACCACTTCACCCTGATGCTGGCGAACCGAGGACTCGTCGATGGTCAGCCGTTCATCACCGCCGACCACCTTCGCCAGATGACCAGCGACCAGGTTCCCGCCGCCTCCAAGACCGAGGACAGCTTCTTCCCGGGCTTCTGGACCGACACAGGGTGGGGGTTCGGCGTTGCGGTCAGCGCGGGAGCACCACGGCACGGCCGCTACGGATGGTCCGGCGGCCAGGGCACCGACTTCTTCATCGACCCCGACGCGACGATCGGCATCCTTCTCACCCAGGTTGAGTTGGGCCCGCAAGTGTTTCCGCTTGTCGAGAGCTTCCAGGCGCTGCGCTGACCGGGGTGGCCCGTCAGCTCGCGCCCGTCCGCAGCACAGGCATCCGCAGATGAGTCACTCGGGTGCTCGGGACGCATACTTCCGGGTCACCCAACGGGACGTCCTCGAGGCCCAGGCCGGAGAAGAACGGGCGACCGCCGCCCATGACGACCGGCACCAGGTCGATCGCCACGACGTCGAGCAGCCCGAGCTGCAAGCACTGGGCGGCGATCGTCCCGGCGGTCACCGCCACGGTCTTGGATCCGGCGATCTCCTGGGCGCGCGCGAGCGCCGCGGCCACGCCATCAGTGACGAATTCGAAGGGGGCGTCGGGGTGGTCGTGCACCCACTGCGTCGGCACCCGGTGAGTGACCACGACGACGGGAGCGTCGATCGTGTGGCGCCCGCCCCAGCCGTCGGTGAAGTCGAACAGCGTCCGGCCACAGACGATGGCGCCGAGGTCCGTGGTCCATTCCCGCCAGTAGTCGGCGCTGGTCGGCGTGAGGTGGAAGGTGATGCCGGGTGTGGCGGTCGTGATCTCCACCTCCCCCGCCTGGTACCAGTCGAACAACAGACCGATGGAGTTGTCCTCCTTCGAGATGTAGCCGTCCAACGACATCGACGCCTGCGCGACCACTGTTCCCATGGTGCTTCCTCCTCGGTCCGAGCCGACGGCTCACAGAAGAGCAGACCGCCATGGGACACAGAACTCATCGGCCGCGACAGGGCACGTTCAGGTCAGGAGCCGTGCACCCTGCCTGTCCACGACAAGCACCTCGCCGTCGCGTAGCGCCCAATGCGGCTCGCCCCGCGAGCGATAGGCGGCGGCTATTCCGTCGCAAGCCGGGCTCTCCGGGTGTCTTGGCGAGTCGACATGCGGCACGAAGGGACGGTCCAACAGCCCGAGACCAACGGTGATCGGCGCCTGGACAGCCGTCACGTCGTCAACGGCCGCCAAGGCCGACAGCTCGGGTGCCAGGACGCACCCGCCTGCGCTGTAGCCGCCATAGACAAAGGCATCCTCTTCGACCAACCGGCGCAGTTCCCGGTCCGCGCCGGAGTCCGCCATGGCGCGGCGAAGCACGAACACGTTGCCGCCTCGAACCCAGACCAGGTCGAAGTCGGCTAGTCCCGCGGTCACTGCGGGGTCAGTGAGGTCAGCCACGGTGACCAGCAGGCCGGCTCTCGTCAGCTCGTCGATGTCGCTCTGCAACCCCTCTCGCCGGACCTTTGGCGGCGCAGCGTCCAGCGCATTGGGGACCAAGGCGGTACGGCGGCCGGGCCCGACCATGGTCCGCAGCCGCTCGGCATGCCGACCCAGCCGGAAGGAGGACAGGTAGAGCCGCACCCGGCCAGCGTTGCAGGCACCAGCCCAGCCTGCAGACCCGGGCTCAAGCACTGGTGCCCAATGCTGGTGCCGCTCAGCGGTCGATCAGCTGCTGCATCGCCTCGGGGTAGCGGTCACCGACCACCTCCACCTCGCGGGAAGCGGAGTCGAGCTCGGCGAGGTCACCAGGGTCGAGCGCGAGGTCAACGGCGCCCAGATTCTCCCGCAGCCGCTCGCCGCGCCGAGTGCCGGGAATCGGCACGATCCAGGGCTGCTGTGCCAGGAGCCAGGCCAACGCCACCTGACCGGTGGTGGCCTGCTTGCGCCTCGCCACCTCGGTGACGCGGTCGACGAGCGCCTGGTTGGCCTCGCGTGCCTCCACAGTGAAACGGGGCAGTGAGGCGCGGATGTCGTTGTCGTCGAACTGCGTCGTCGCGTCGATCCCGCCCGTGAGCAGCCCTCGGCCGAGCGGACTGAACGGCACAAAACCGATCCCGAGCTCGGTAAGGGTGGGAAAGACCGACTCCTCCGGCTCACGCCAGAACAGCGAGTACTCGCTTTGCAGCGCGGTGACCGGCTGCACGGCGTGCGCCCGACGGATCGTTTCCGCACCGGCCTCGGAGAGGCCGAAGTGGCGCACCTTGCCCGCTTGGATGAGCTCCCTTACCGCGCCGGCGACGTCCTCGATCGGGACATCGGGGTCTACGCGGTGCTGGTACAGCAGGTCGATGCTGTCCACCGCGAGGCGTCGCAGTGACCCGTCGACGGCCCGGCGGACGTGGTCTGGTCGGCTCGAGACGCCTACCTGACGACCCTCGTCGTCGAAGGCGAAGCCGAACTTGGTGGCGATGACAACGTCGTCGCGCACCGGTGCCAGCGCGGCGCCGACCAGCTCTTCGTTGACGTAGGGTCCGTACACCTCGGCGGTGTCGAAGAGGGTGACTCCTTGCGTGACCGCCGACCGGATCAGGGCCGTCATCTCGTCACGGTCGGAGGCTGGACCGAGACCGTGGCTCATGCCCATGCACCCCAGACCGAGAGCAGAGACCTCGAGGCCGTTGCCGAGCGTTCGTGTCTGCACGGAGGCTCCTCATGTGGTGACAGGAGCTGGGGTGCTCCCTCTGGGTCGACGGTAGACCCCTCGCTTTGTCAGTGACAGGGGCCACTGAGCCCGCTTGGCGAACGGTCAGGCAGAGCTGCGTCGTGTAAGTCTCGCTCCTCAGTCGCGAGGCAGCGTTCGGCCGTCGGGCAGCGCTCGTCCACTCACGAGCGCCACCAGGGAGCCGCTGTCGGCGCGGAACGACTGACCATCTCCCCAGGTCCATTCGGTGTCGGTCGCCTCGAGCCGCACATCGGTCAGCTTGACCCCGAACAACCTGCCGCCTGCCGCGGTGAGCTGGTCGAGGACGGCGGTCGCAGCCTCGGCCGTCGCCACTGCGGGCCGGCCGAGCGCGATCGTCACGTCAAGTGAGTGGATGACGGCATGACTCAGTGCGCCGGCTGCGCCACCGCCCGGCGGTTGCCACGCGTGCAGCTGCGGCGACCGGAGCTGGGCGAGGAGGTCGGCGACAGGCAGCGAGCCGTCCCGCGTGGCCACGGTGTCGGAAAGGATGGTGAAGTCGCCACCAGCCGCCGCCATCTCAGCTCCGAACTGCTCGGGAGTCAGGCGCACCGGCATGGTGACGTGCGCGATCACATGGCGTACCAGCCATTTCTCGCACAGGGACGGGGCGTTCCAGGTGTCGACGGGCGCGGCGGCAAGGAGATCGGCAATGCCGTTGAACGTCGGCGCTACCCAGGACTGGGGGTCGGTCATGATCGGTCTCCTTGCATCAGGTGCGCGAGGTGCTCCTCGAGCTTGTCGAGAGAGGTGAGGAAGCCGGCGCGGGCGTCGGGCATCCGCATCGTCTCCGGCACGTTCCACTGACGGATGACGACTGCGGTCCTGCCGTCGCCGAGGTCGTCAAGTGTGCTGCTCGAGTGCATGCCGGTCCCCGACTCGACCCAGGCGAGCCGCTCGGGCGCAACGACCTCCGTGAAGGTGGCAACCATCCGGTGGCTCCCGTGCTCGCCGAGCATCAGGGTCTCGAACCGCCCACCGGCGTGGAGTTCGACGACGATGCCGTCGATCGGCGTGGCCATGCCGCTCGGCCCCCAGAAGTGCATGAGCTCCTCCGGCTCGGTCAGGCACCGCCACACCAGCTCGCGCGGCGCACGGAAGACCCGCTGGTAGACGAGCTCGTCATCGTTCACCGCTCCCGCTCCTGCAATCGGGCGAGGTGCGTCTCCAGCCGGTCCATTCGGTCTGACCACGTGCGCCGGCCCTCCTCGATCCATGACTGCGCTGCCTCGAGCGCCGCGGGTTCTAGCCGACATGGCCGGGTCTGCCGGTGTCGTCCCCGGCTGATCAGACCGGATCGCTCAAGGACGCGGATGTGCTGGGAAACCGCCTGCATGCTCATGGCGTACGGCTCGGCCAGCTCCTTGACGGTCGCCTCACCCTCGCTCAGCCGGGCGACGATGTCTCGCCTCGTGCGGTCGCTGAGCGCCGTGAACAGGGCATCCAGCCGACGGTCCTCCACAGCGATGCTCATGGCCCTACTCAAGCATCTGCTTTATCAAGTGTCAACTGGAGGAATCCCATGCTCACCAACATCACTGGCTTGGACCAGCGTGCCGACATGCAGCGGCCCCGGTCCGAGAACCGGGGCGCTGAGGGCACATGCCCCTGGGGTGTCGCTCTTGCACTGGACGGACCGAGGGACAGCCGAAAAACTGTCAGCTCGAATCGGCCGTCACGGTTGGGGGAGGTCGTACCTGTAGTTCAACAGGACGATTCCCTCGTCGACGACGTCGTGTTCGCCGTCGACGGCGAGCTTGACGACCTGTCCGGCCTTCAGCGCAAGCGCCATCGTGTCGACACGTCCCGCGGGGTCGCTCTATGCGATCTGGATGAGGCCGGTCCCCAGGGAACCCTTGTAGGCGGCAAGCACGGCGTCAATCTCGCTGCCGGCGGTGTCGAACCTCACGAAGCCTGTCTGGGGCGCCTGGAACGAGTACCAGATAGATCCAGCGCCATCGCTCAGGTGAGCGTGGGTCGGCTCCCCCGCCTGTCGAGTCGCCCCTGACGGTGGTGCGGCGCGCAGAGCGAAGTGCAGGGACGGTCATGGTCTCACTCCTCCGGGAGGTCTCAGGATCTTCGACGAGCCAATTGCTCGCTGAGAACGACCATTCCGGATCGACGCACCCGAACCTTGGAGAGCGCCTGACGATCCTATGGAGAACAGCGGACGACCATGACCTGCAGGCTTTGCCCGCGCCTCTGATACTTCGACGCCGAGAAGCGACCTCAGGCGTGTGGCTCGAACACAGCCGGCCACAGGTCATTGTCGGTGTACAGCGCATGGACGGCGTCCACATCGACGTCGATGCCAGCCACGGAGATCGTGACCGCACCAGCGACCCACCACTCAGCACCAGGCAGCCCGGCCGAGGCATAGGCGCGTGCTCCCAGCTCCACCGGCTGGTAGGACGGCCGAGCCTGAGCGATCACCTCGCCGTGCGCCGGTTCCCACAGGTGAACCGCACCTGCATCCCCATGGGCGAGGACGACGGCGTCGTACCACCTCCACACCACGACCTGGCCGCCCGTCGGCGACGTGGCGATCGCTACGAGGTGTCCAGGAGACACCCGCTCGACTCGCGGCAACGGGAACATCGGAGCGAATCGCACCCAGCTGACCTGCCCGGCGCTCCAGAGCGCACATCCATGTTCCGCGACCCGCAGAACGCGGGCACATTGAAGTCCCCGGACACCAGTGGCAGGTGAACGCGCGGGGATCATGCCTCAAGTGTCGCCTACAGCGGCCAACGAACTCGGATGAAGTCCGAGCCGCTGTGGCGCAACTCGAGAGGCCAGGGGAGTCGGTTCTCCGCTCCCCTGGCCTCGCGTGGTGTCACTCGTGGCACACGCGGTTGCCGGGAGCCTCCGGGTGTATCAGGTAGCGGTTCATGGCGCTCCGGGCGCACGGGGACGTGTGGTAGGAGGTGTGCCCGTCACCGGTTCGGGTGAGAAGGTCGCTTCCCGCGATCTGGGATGCCAAGCCGTGGGCCCACGCATAGGCAACCGACGGGTCGTGGACGGCGTGCACGATCAGGCTTGGGACACCGCGGACGTTAAGACTACGTGGGGGGTTCGTCGCCTGGATGGGCCAGTTGGCGCAGAGCAGCCCTTGCCAGGTCTCCGACGCGCCTTGCAGGTGCGGTGCAAGCTGCCGCCCGAGCTCGATTCGCTGCTGCATCTCCCGCCACGTGCTTACTTGCGGGACGTAGTCGAGGCAGGCGTTGGCCAGCAGGCTGTAAGCGCCGTACTGCGGGGCGTCCGCAGGCGGCTCGGCGAACGCCGAGGCATCGCCGTTGAGCGCGGCGTCGAGTGCCCTGGACAAGCCGGCCCACGACAGGTCGGGGCCGTAGATCGAGGGCTCCTTGAATCGCAGGAGTCCCTTGGTCTTCATCCTGATGTCAGCGCCGGTGACCGGACGCATGGCCCCTGGTACTGGGATGGGTTCACGGTCGGCGGCGGCGACAAGCCGGTCGAACGCCTTGGCCACGTCTCGCCCGCGCAGCGCGCAGGTGCTGCTGGTCGGGCACCACGCTGCGAACCGGTTGAACGAGTCCTCAGCGGCCAGCATCTCCCCCGCAACCTGCTCCACCTCGGACAGGCTGTGGTCCAGGGCCGCGTCGAGCACCATGGCCCGGGTATGCCGCGGGTACAGGTTCGCGTAGTTGGCGGCAACCTGGGTGCCGTAGGAAAGCCCCAGCCAGCTGACCCGGCGGACACCGAGCCCTATGCGCAGCGCCTCGTGGTCACGAGCCACATTGATCGTGTCGGTATGCCGCATCAGCGGGCCCGTGTCGCGCAGGCAGGCGAGGCCGACGGCACGGTTGTTCGCGACCAGCTGACGGAACTCCTGTCTCGTCCGCGGCCATAGATTCGTCTCAGGACGGATGATCGGCCGGTCCTCGCAGGAGACCTGGTTGCTGCCCATCACCCCGCGCGGATCCATCCCGACCAGGTCGAAGCGCTTCAGCAGGACGGGCGCGAAGAACTGCTCCGCAGCCGCGATGTACTCGACAGCGCCGTCGCCCGGACCGCCCGGATTGAAGAACAGCGTGCCGACTCGACGGTCCGGATTGCTCGCCGGTCGGCGAGCAACGGCAAGCGTGAGTGTCTTTCCGCCCGGCCGTGACCAGTTGATGGGGACGTCGAGAGCGCCGCACTGGGTTCCTGGCGAACCCTCGCACTTCTCCCAGCTGATGCGGTAGGGACGATGCTGCGTGCTGTTGTCCTTCGCGGTCGGGGCGAGCCCGTTCGAGGCGTGCGTCAGCCCGACGGAAGTCTGGGTCAGCCCGGTCGACAGGGCCAGTGCGATCCCCGTGGTGAGGAGCGCCGCTGCCCGAGCAGTTCGGGGGCGAGTCCTCCTCGCCAGGTTTGGTCGGCTGCTTGTCGTGAGTGCCATGAGTCTCCTCCTCGTTGTGCCGTGCCTTTCACGGCGGTCGGAATCAGTGGTGGGGTGACAAGGTGGGCTGGCGCCGAGCACGACGGACAGCGATCATCACCAGGGCGATCGCCACAGCGCCAAGAACTGCGCCGGTGACGAGGAGCCCGATAGCAACCGGACGGTTGATCGGTACCTCCGCTCCGATGTCCGTCGAAACGTCGACGCCGGACGAGCCATCGGCGTTCATCACCACGACA
>DASQEH010000122.1:0-5910 GCA_035633755.1 Nocardioidaceae bacterium
CATCAATGCAACCGCAGTCACAACGGCCATGATAAGGATTTGAGGCTTACTGGCCTTGCGCAACGGTGCGCCCTTACTTTCGTGCTGATGCTTACGAGACGACGCTAGACGGTGGCCAGCCGTGGAAGCGTAGGGCATCAACATCAATGTCGTCTACTCCCGCTGAGGAGGCGCTTGGTGGGCCTTCGACCCTTCAGTGAGAAATCGGGCACAACAGGGGCATCGGCTCGACCGAGGGGGTACTGTTACCCCCTCACCTGCGGTTATCCGGTGGGCGCAGCAGGGATCGAACCTGCGACCACCTCCTTGTAAGGGAGGTGCTCTACCGCTGAGCTATACGCCCTCGAGCGTGAGAACTGTAACCGCTGGGACGAGACAACGACCGCCAACGTCTCGGTTCGCTGGCGGTCGTGTCAGCACAATCTCAACACCTTTCGTGGCTCCTGCGCCAGACTTTGCGCCATCTTTACGATGGAATCCGCAAACTACTACATACCGTAACGAGATCATCGCAGCCCGCTGAGAACGGTACGGTATTCATCCAGGCTGCGCGCCGACGACATCTCGTTCACAACGGTCCAACGTATGACCGATTCTCGATCGATGACGACAGTAAGGCGCTCTGCGTGACCATGTTGAGTGTTGAACACGCCGTACAGCTTCGCGACCTCGCCGTGCGGCCAGAAGTCGCTCAGTAGTGAGAACGCGTATCCGTCCTGGTCTGCGTACGCCCGCAGCGAGAACATAGGGTCGCACGAGACCGCGAGCAGCTCCGTGGTGTCGAGCCAGGAGCCGACCAGCCCGTCACGCAGCTGCTGGAGCTCTCCGGTGCACACCCCGCTGAACGCCCAGGGATAGAAGACGAGCAAGACGTTCTTGCGACCGGCGAAGTCGCTGAGCGAGACCGACTGCCCGTGCTGGTTCTGCAGCGTGAAGTCCGGCGCGCGCTCGCCAACGACGACGGCCATGCCGAAACTCCGTTCTCAGGTCAAGCCGGGGAGCCGTACGTCGCAGTCGGCGTACGGCCGAAATCAGCGACGGCCGGAGCGTACCGACTTGGGGGACACCAACTTCGTAGCCGACCAGTACGGCCCGGCGGCGAGGCTCGTTGTCGTCGACAGGCCGGCGGTTGGGGCCGCCTCGGCGATGTCGGAGGCATCTACGTAGTTGTCGCGCCCGACCTTGGGCGTGAGCAACCAGATCATGCCGCCGTCTCCGAGATCGGTGAGCGAGTCGACCAACCCATCCACCAGGTCACCGTCGTCGCCTCGCCACCACAAGATCACTGCGTCAACGACGTCGCCGTACCTGTCATCGACAAGTGCCGAGCCGATGGCTGCCTCGATGGCCGCCCGTAAGCCCTCGTCGATGTCCTCGTCCCACCCCAACTCCTGAACCACCATGCCGGGCATGAAGCCGAACCGACTGACCAGTCCGCTGTCCGCGCCGCCCGCGGTCGCGTTCACGCTGTCCTCCCTCATAGCTGCCGCACTGCCGTGCACCTTCGACGCAGCGTAGTCCACCCCGAAACGCTGCCTCGATGCAAGCCCTTCGGAGAATTCGGCTCGCTCAGCCTTTCCTGACGGGGACGTGAGTCGGACGTACATTGATGTCAGGATGCATGGAGGTCCTTTTTTGGGGGACCGGTGATGCACGAGCGGCTCAACGGGTGGCCTTTCAGGGACGACTTAGAGCCAAGGAAGAAGAGGACGCACGTGGCTCCTAACAGCAACCGCCCCGCAGTGATCCACGAGGGCATGGCAACCCAGTTGCCTGACATCGATCCGGACGAGACGCAAGAGTGGATCGACTCCCTCGACGCTCTGCTGGACGAGAAGGGCAAGGCGCGCGCCCGCTACGTCATGCTGAAGCTGCTCGAGCGCGCCCGGGAGAACCAGGTCGGGGTGCCAGCCCTGCTGAGTACCGACTACATCAACACCATCGCGCCGGAGCGCGAGCCCTCCTTCCCTGGCGACGAGGACATCGAGCGACGTATCCGGGCCTTCATTCGCTGGAACGCCGCCGTCATGGTGTCGCGCGCCAACCGCAAAGGCCTCGAGGTCGGAGGCCACATCGCCACCTACCAGTCGTCGGCGAGCTTGTACGAGGTCGGCTTCAACCACTTCTTCCGTGGCAAGGACCACCCCGGTGGAGGCGACCACGTCTTCATCCAGGGCCACGCGTCTCCCGGGATCTATGCCCGCGCCTACCTCGAGGGCCGGCTGAGCGAGGAGCAGCTCGACGCCTTCCGTCAGGAGGTCTCGCGTGGCCCGGGCAAAGGTATCTCCTCATATCCGCACCCCCGGCTGATGCCTGACTTCTGGGAGTTCCCGACCGTTTCCATGGGCTTGGCGGCTCTCAACTCCATCTACCAGGCTCGGTTCAACCGCTACCTCACCAACCGAGGGATCAAGGACACCAGCGACCAGCACGTGTGGGCGTTCCTGGGCGACGGCGAGATGGGCGAGCCGGAGTCCTTGGGCGCGATAGGAATCGCGGCGCGTGAAGAGCTCGACAACCTGACCTTCGTCGTCAACTGCAACCTGCAGCAGCTCGACGGTCCGGTGCGCGGAAACGGCAAGATCATGCAGGAGCTGGAGTCGATCTTCCTTGGCGCCGGCTGGAACGTGATCAAGGTCGTCTGGGGACGGCAGTGGGACGACCTGTTGGCCCGTGACGTCGACGGCGCCCTGGTCAACAAGATGAACACCACCCCCGACGGACAGTTCCAGACGTACTCCGTGGAAACCGGTGAGTACATCCGCGAGAGCTTCTTCGGTGGCGACCCCCGCCTGGCCAAGATGGTCGAGCATCTGTCCGATGACGACATCCGCAAGCTGCCCCGCGGCGGGCACGACTACCGCAAGGTGTACTCCGCGTTCAAGGCGGCGACCGAGCATGTCGGCCAGCCCACGGTCATCCTGGCTCAGACCGTGAAGGGCTGGACGATCGAGGCGCTCGAGGCACGCAATGCCACGCACCAGATGAAGAAGCTGACAAAGCAGGACCTCAAGGTGTTCCGCGACCGCCTGTTCCTGCCGATCTCCGACGAGGAGATCGACCGCGACGAGGTGGCGCCGTTCTACCACCCAGGGACTGACTCCCCGGAGATCCAGTACATGCTGGAGCGTCGTCGCCACCTCGGCGGCGGCCTGCCGGAACGCCGGGTCAACCCGACCACCCTCAAGCTGCCCGGCGACGAGATGTACGCCGAGCTGAAGCAGGGGTCGGGCAAGCAGGCCATCGCCACGACGATGGCGTTCGTGCGACTGTTGCGTGACCTGATCAAGGACCCCGAGATAGGAAACCGGTTCGTTCCCATCGCACCGGACGAGTTCCGCACGTTCGGCATGGACTCGATGTTTCCGACCGCGAAGATCTACTCGCCACAAGGGCAGCAGTACGACTCCGTGGACCGCAAGATGCTCCTCACGTATAAGGAGTCCAAGCAGGGTCAGATGCTGCATGAAGGCATCAGCGAGCTGGGCGGCATGGGCTCGACGATCGCTGCAGGAACCGCGTACGCCACTCATGGCGAGCCGATGATCCCGGTATACCTGTTCTACTCGATGTTCGGCTTCCAGCGCACCGGCGACTGGATGTGGGCGCTGGCCGACATGTTGGGGCGTGGCTTCCTCATCGGGGCGACGGCCGGACGCACGACGTTGACCGGTGAGGGCCTGCAGCATGCCGACGGCCACTCACCGCTGCTGGCGGCCACCAACCCGGCCTGCGTCCACTACGACCCGGCGTTCGCCTACGAGATCAGCCACATCGTGCAGAGTGGCCTCCAGCGCATGTACGGCTCCAGCGACCAGCACCCTCACGGCGAAGACATCTTCTACTACCTGACCGTCTACAACGAGCCGACGGTTCAGCTCCCCGAGCCGTCAGGAGTTGACGCCGAGGGCATCCTCAAGGGGCTCCACCTGGCCAGTCCCGCCGAAGGCGGGGATGACCGCCCACGGGTGCAGGTGCTGGCCTCCGGCATCGCCGCGCCCTGGGCACTCAAGGCCCAGCAACTGCTGGCCGAGGAATGGGACGTCACGGCCGACGTCTGGTCCGTCACCTCGTGGAACGAGCTGGCTCGAGATGGCCTCGCCACTGACGCCTGGAACATGCTGCACCTCGACGAGGAGCCGCGCGAGCCGTATGTCACGACAAAGCTCAGCGACGCTACCGGGCCGGTTGTCGCGGTCAGTGACTTCATGCGCGCGGTGCCGGACCAGATCGCGCAGTGGGTTCCGACCGACTGGCACTCCTTGGGCACCGACGGGTTCGGCTTCGCCGACACTCGCGCCGCGGCCCGGCGGTTCTTCCGTGTCGACGCCGAGTCCATCGTGGTGGCTGCCCTCCTCGCCCTCGCCCAGCGTGGCGAGGTCGACGCCTCTAAGGCGGCCGAGGCTGCGGCGAAGTACCGCATCGACGACCCCACTGCGGTGGCCGGCGTCAAGCAGGAGGGTGCCGGAGCCTGAGACGTAACCGGCCAGGTTTCACGCCGAGGCACCAGTGGCGGCAGCCATCGAACCGGCCCCGTCGGCCCTGCCGCACCGAGGGGTCCACTCGGCGGTGCACTACCGCTTGGCGTGCGTCCATTCGAGGAGCCGGTCCAACGGCCAGGTGTTGACGATCCGATCCAGCGGAACCCCGTTGGCGGTCGCGCGAGCGCAACCGTAGTCGAGGAACGCGAGCTGGCCGGGAGCGTGGGCATCGGTGTCGATGCTGAACAGGCAGCCGGCGTCCAGCGCCAGCTGGATCAGCCGCGACGGCGGGTCACGTCGCTCCGGGCGGGAGTTGATCTCCACCGCCACGTCGAACTGTGCGCACGCCGCGAACACGACTTCGGCGTCGAACGTGGACTCCGGACGCTTGCCTCGTCCTCCCTCGACCAGTCGTCCGGTGCAGTGGCCCAGCACGTTGGTGAACCGGTTCGTGATGCCTCCGACCATGCGCAACGTCATCGTCTCGGAGTCTGCGCGCAGCTTCGAGTGGACGCTGGCGACCACAACGTCGAGCTGGGTCAGCAGCTTGCTGGTCGAGTCCAGCTTCCCGTCCTCCAAGATGTCGACCTCGATCGCCGGCAGGAGCCGGAAGTCGTCCGCCCGCTCGTTGATGTCGGCGACAACACCGATCTGCTCGGTCAGTCGCGCCTCGTCGAGACCACGAGCGATGGTCAGTCGTGGGGAGTGGTCGGTGAGCGCGAGGTACTCATGGCCCTGGCGTCGCGCCGCCTCCACCATCTCCTCGATCCTGGCGCCACCGTCGGACCAGTTGGAGTGAGAGTGCAGGTCGCCTCGCAACGCTGTACGCAGCTCTTCGCCGCCCGTCGCAAGGGGGGCGGCACCGCGCTGGCGCAGCTCGGCCAGCTTCCGCGGAACTACCCCTGTACTGGCCTCCATGACCACTGCCGACGTCGACGAGCCCACGTGCGGTATCTCAGTGAGTGAGCGCGCCGCGATCCGCTCCCGCACCTCCTGGGGCGGCAGGTCCGCCAGCGCCCAGGCGGCCTTGCGGTACGCCTCGACACGCCGCGTCTCTGCCCGCTCACGTTCCAGCCAGTAGGCGATCTCCGACAACGCCGCTATCTCGTCCACGGCCTCATGATGCCGCACATCGCAGGTCGCGACGGTGGCAGCAGCAGGGCAGCCGACAAGCCGCTCCGCGCCAGCCACGCCGAGGGCTCTGCGTGCAAGTTGTCCGAAGGTGACAACCTGGGCCACCTGGCGGGGGCTGCGTGAGTACGCTCGGTCCATGGCCAGGGCATCTCGGCGAGCGATCAGTCGGCTCGAAGCGTCTGTCGGCAGCCTGACCCAGACGGCCATTGCCGAGATGCATGACCAGCTGCCGTGGTTTCGAGCGCTGAGCGCCGAGAACAGGTCCTGGATCGGCCTCACCGCCGGGGCGGGGATC
>DASQEH010000123.1:0-1607 GCA_035633755.1 Nocardioidaceae bacterium
AGCTACGCGGCGGGCCTATGCCGCGGATTGGGCAGATTGGGCGGCATGGTGCGCCAGCATGGGCCCCTCCCGAGCTATGCCCGAATTTGGGTGATGGCGGTTTGAGAAAGGCGGCGTATCGAGGCGGGTGACGAGCCTGCCAGAACCTCCTGAAGGAGCGATACGCCACGATGAGCCATACCACAGTTGTCCCACTCTGGTCGCCCGACGATGCCGATGATCCGCTGACGGCCGTCCTGAGGAGCGGCGCCCGCCGGCTGCTGGCCCAGGCCATTGAGGCGGAAGCCGAGGCGTTCCTGGCGGCGATGAAGGGCGTGGCGCTGCCGGACGGGCGGGAGCGCCTGGTGCGGCACGGGCATGGCCCGGAGCGCCAGGTCCAGACCGGGATCGGCCCGGTCGCGGTGCGGCGGGTGAAGCTGCGCGACCGCGGTATCAGCGAGGCGGCCGAGCGCATCCGCTTCACCTCGAGCATCCTGCCACGCTGGGCGCGGCGGACGCGGAGCCTGGATGCTCTGCTGCCGGTGCTCTATCTGCGCGGGGTGTCGATGGGCGACTTCCAGGAGGCGCTTGGGGCGCTGTTGGGCAAGGATGCCCCGAACCTGTCGCCCTCGGTGATCGCGCGGCTTCGGGACGAGTGGCAGGCGGACCATGCGCGCTGGCAGCGGCGCGACCTGTCGGCCCGGCGCTATGTCTATCTCTGGGCGGACGGGGTCTACCTGCAGGCACGGATGGAGCCGCAGGCCGAGTGCATGCTGGTGCTGATCGGCGCCACGCCGGAGGGCAGGAAGGAGCTGGTAGGGTTCCAGGTCGGCGTGCGGGAAAGCGCTCAGAGCTGGCGGGAGCTGCTGGTCGACCTCAAGGCGCGAGGCTTGGCCGTTGCCCCGGAACTGGCCACCGGCGACGGGGCGCTCGGCTTCTGGAAAGCGCTTGAGCAGGTCTGGCCCACGACCCGGCATCAGCGCTGTACGGTGCACAAGACGGCCAACGTCCTGGACAAGATGCCGAAGTCGGTCCAGCCAGCAGCCAAGGCCGACCTGCGCGAGGTCTGGATGGCGCCGGACCGGGCGACGGCCGAGGCGGCGGTCGTGACCTTCGCCGAGAAGTATGGGGCCAAATACGGGAAGGCGACCATCTGCCTGCTGAAGGACCGCAACGCCTTGCTGACCTTCTACGACTTTCCTGCCGAGCACTGGGACCATTTGCGCACCTCGAACCCGATCGAGAGCGTGTTTGCCACCGTCCGGCACCGCACGGTGCGCACCAAGGGCGCGCTGTCGCAGGACACCGCCCGGCTGATGGTGTTCAAGCTGGTCATGGCCGCCGCCAAAACCTGGCACAAGCTGAAGGGCGAGAACCAGTTGCCCAAGCTCATCCAGGGCATCACATTCAGGAACGGCATCGAGGTCAGCAACACGCCAGCGCAGAACGCCGCCTGATCATGGCGTCACCCAGATTCGGCCATAGCTCTCTGGGTGTCCAGGATGGTCGCTGTTGGGCTGGGTTCGTGCCCCGCGCCCTCGCGCAGCATGACGACGATGTGGTGACGTATGCTCTCCCACACCCCGTCGCGGAGGAAGGCACGCATGTAGCCGTAGATGGTCGGCCAC
>DASQEH010000124.1:0-3398 GCA_035633755.1 Nocardioidaceae bacterium
TCCAGCTCGTCGTCGCTCCAATAGGCGCGCATCGCCGCGACGGCGGTCACGAACGCCAGACTGAACCCGCGGAAGGTGCCGCTGTGCTCCCCCGGCTCCCACACGTCCAGCTCGGGTCGGATCAGCGTGAGCGCCATAGGGAGCCCGTAACCGCTGATGCTCTTCGACAGGCACACGACGTCGGGCACTATCCCGGCGTCTTCGAAGCTGAAAAAGGGACCGACGCGACCGCAACCCATCTGGATGTCGTCGAGGATGAAAAGGATCCCGTGTTGCCGGCACACCGAGGCGAGTCGCCGTAGCCATGGGTCTCGAGCGACGTTGAGCCCTCCTTCGCCTTGCACGGACTCCACGATGACGGCGGCCGTCCCGTCGAGGCCGCCGGGGGTGGACGCGAGCTGATCCTCGAAGTCCGCGACGTCGGTGGCCGGGTCGTCGTAGGGCAGCTGCACACAATGCGAAAGCGGTATCCCCGCGCTGCGTCGGACCGCCGGAGTGCCGCACACCGACAGCGCGCCCAGGGTCATGCCGTGGAAGGCGTTGCTGAAGGAGACCAGCCACTGCCTTCCGGTGTACTTGCGCGCCAGCTTCAGCGCCGCTTCCACGGCGTTCGCGCCGCCGGGACCGGGGAACACGACCTTGAAGTCCAGCCCGCGCGGCGCAAGGATGGTCGCTTCCAGCGTCTCCAAGAGATTCGCTCTTGCCACGGTCCACATGTCGAGAGCATGGGTCACGCCGTCCTGCTCGAGGTAGCCGATGAGCGCTCGTTTCAGAACGGGATCGTTGTGGCCGTAGTTGAGGGTCCCAGCCCCGGCGAAGAAATCGAGGTACGCCCCGCCGTCCACTCCGTAGAGCCAGCTTCCCTCTGCGCGGCCGAACACCGCAGGCCAGTTACGACTGTAGCTGCGCACCTCGGACTCGCGCCGCTCGAAGACGTTCACGTGGCAACCGGCCGGTCGACGTCGTGGAGACGGATTGGCGAACGCGGCACGTTCACTTCACGACGTTCCCGTCGACCACAGCAAGGCGGATGCTGCGGCGGACGCCTTGTGGTACGCCTGCCTCTGTACGAGCGAAGGCGTGCTGAGGCCGTCCAGGACGTCGGACGTCACTTCTTGGCCTCGTACTGCAGGCAGATCGTGCATGAACACGGCCTCGGTCGACCCGCTGAAGCGCCCCATGAGCTCTTTCGTTATGGCGAACTGGGCGAACTGGGCCAGCCACTTCTCGTCGTGACGAGCCCCTCCCATCGAATGCCATCGTGTCGCGTAGACCACGTCGACCGGCCTCGGTGTCGCGGGAACGTCGTGATGTTGACGAACGACGTCTCCGCCGCGCACCGAGCTCAGCGAGTCGAGCTCGTCTGCCGAGAACCCGAAGCCATCCGGGCTGTAGACGTCGAGACTCCCGAACGGCAGCCTCGAGACGAGCAACGCCAAGGCGCGAGCCGTGTTGTTCACCGTCCCCAGATAGGCCAGCCTCAGGTCTTCGATACTCCCGAAGTGCTCGCGCATCGCACAGAGATCCGCGATCGCTTGCGTGGGGTGCTCCTCGTGAGTCAGGGCATTGATCGTCGCCGGAACATGGACGGCCAGTTCGGCCAGTTCGGCCTGCGGGCCGTTGGTGCGCGCGACGACGACGTCGAGGAAGTGCGCCAGCATCGCACCCGTGTCGCTCCACGTCTCTCCGGTGGAGACCTGGAGATCGGCTTGGCCCAGATGCAGCACGTCGCAGCCGAGAGTCAGCGCCGCACTCCAGAACGAGGTCCTCGTCCGGGTGGACGGCGCGGTGAAAACCAGACCTACCCGTGTGCCGTCCAGCCGCCCCGCAAAGGCACGCGGTGCGAGCCCGTACTGGAACGCGACGTCCCCAACCTCCGAGATCTCGTCCGCGCTGAGATCCGCGAGGCTCAACAACGCTCTTGGGTTCGGGTGTCCGGAGGTCACTGCAGATAGCTCTCGAGCGCGCCGTCTCGAACCGTGTCGAGGGTGACGCAGTGGAAGCCGCCGCCCAGCACTCGTGAATGACGCAGCCTGCGCGGCACCACGGTGATCCCCTTTCCTTCGAGGCGACGGATCAGGTTTGGCTGGTTCTGATCGACCACGGCCATGTCGGGACTGACCATGAGGAGGTTCATCCCGACCCAGGGCGTGCTCAGGGTGCGGGGAAGGACGGGCGCGGCCGGCTCCTCGATGGGGGGGCACCAGATCACGTCCCACCCACGCAGCGCCTCGGGAATGGTGTCCGGCCGGACGCGCACGGGGTTGAGCAACACCAAACCTGGACGCACGAAGCAAATCGTGCTGTCGATGTGCGTTCCCTGGTAGAGGCCGCGCAGCGGATGGACGCGGATGTCTCCCAGCAGCCGCAGGGTCGACTGGAGCCAGCGCAGGCCCATCTCGTTGCCGCTGCGCGACACCTGGTAGAACACGTCACGCCCCAGCCGCAAGACGTTGGCTGCCTCGAACACCGGCTCGGCCTCGCCGAGCGCAGGGGTTCCGGCTGCATCGGTGAGATAGAGCTCGTCACGCAGTTGCGGACGCGGCGCGCTCAGCCATTGCGCCCCCCGTAGCAGGTAGTCCTGGAACAGTTCCCTCATGTTCGACAGCTCGAAGTAGCGCGCACGCGAGGGGCTGGGCGTTTCGATGATGGCCGACCCGATGACCAGCGCGAGGTCACGCGGGCAGTAGGAGTGGCGGCCACGGACACGCCAGCCCGGGCCGCCGAATTCCCGTTCGTGATCGCCCGCCGGCGGCTGATGAACCGTGACGCCCATGTCGCGAAGGGTCGTCACCAGGTCGGCGAGGTCTTCGTTGGTCTCCTCGATGACCTGCTGCGGGAAGCGCCCGCCGACTCGTTCCCGTTCCGAGGGCGAGAGCTCGGGGTAGTCGTTCAACCAGGCCGAGAGGTCGGTCTGCGCCGGAACCCCCGCGTTGGTCGCGTCTCCGACGATCACCTCGCGCAGCGTGGTGAACTCGTCCCAGGAGTTCACGGCCTTCGGCACGTCGTCCTGAGAAAGCTCCGCTTCGTGGCCGGCGACGGCTTCGGCGTTCGCCTGTATGTCCGGCCTCGCAAGACCGACCGTTCGCACCTCGCCCACCTTCAACGCCGCGCAGCTAGGCGGGAACGCGCTGGCCCCAGCGACGGAACGTCACGGCCGATGCGCAGATCATGGTTCGCATCAGCCAACGATCCGTCCCGTCGAATCGCGCGGTGAACGGCGTGCGGGCATGCACGACCCGATTGTTGTCGAAGAGCAGCAGATCGCCCCTCTCCATCACGTGCGAGATGGCGACGCGGTCGAGCCACGCGCCGAGCTCGCGAAGGGCGTCTGCCGCCTCGGTGTCGGCATCGTCTATGGGGGCGAGGTGATGCATGTCGTAGGCGATCTCCGGCGC
>DASQEH010000125.1:0-3868 GCA_035633755.1 Nocardioidaceae bacterium
CATGACCGGACCCTGGGCGCGGGACGAGGAGCAGCTGAAGCAGTACGAGATCGCGGCATGGTTACTGGGCGTAGGGGTCGTGCTGTGGCTGTGCACGTGGCTCTTCAACAGAGGCGCTCGAGCGAAGAAGACCGGTTTCCGAGATTCCGACAAGATCGGCGTCTAGCCCTTCGGCGCTCAAGGCAAGCGGTTCCAGAAGACATCACCGGCAGTCGCGCTGCTGCTGGGTTTCGGGAACCGCCTACGGGATCTGAACGAACGTCCATAGTGAGTGGGTGCGTGCCATGGCGAAGCTCTTCTTCGACGACCATCCCGAGTTCCTCGAGACAAGCAAGACGGCCAGCAGCCGGGACCGTCTGAACCTGCGGTACCTCGGGCTCATCGCCGAGCATGCCGACGTGCTTCGAGGGGCGCGTGTCCTCGACATCGCCAGTCACGACGGGCGGTGGTCCTTCGCAGCGCTGAAGGCTGGGGCTTCCCACGTGACGGGTATCGAGGGGCGCCGTTACCTCGTGGCGAACGCCCGGCGGACCCTCGCGGCGAAAGGCATCGAGGCCTCTCGGTTCCGCTTCATCCACGGGGACGCCCATGACAAGCTGACCCCACGGCTCGGCACGTTCGATGTGGTGATGTGCCTGGGATTTCTGTACCACACGCTGCGCTATGCCGAGCTCTTCGCTGGCATCCGGGCTACCGAGGCGCGACACGTCATCATCGACACGCTGGTCACTCCTGGAGCGGAGGGGGTGGTCAAGCTGATGGACAATCCCAACCAGGTCGAGTCCATGGCTGTCGCGGACCGCCTGTCGTACAAGGGACGGTCGCTGGTTGGTACTCCCGATGAAGCCGCCGTCGTGCAGATGCTGGACACGTACGGCTACGAGGTGCAGAGCCAGCCCGACTGGGCCGGCATTCGCAGTAGGCATCCTGGCCTCACCGGGTCCCAGCAGTACGAGCGCCGAGAGCGAGTCGCAATGCTCGCCGTCTCGCGCGACTGACCTCTCCGCCAGCGGCCTCGAGCGGAGGTACTACCCGCTCATGCCCTGGCTGAGCGGAAAGGCACTGCATTCGTGAGATTGGCTTCTTGAGCTTGGCCGGAGCGTCGATGCGAGACAATGTCTCGGTGACGCATACGGATCCTGCACAGCTGCCCCGCCGCGAGCGAGTAATCGGCACTGGTCTTGCCTGGATGGCGACGTGGAGCTGGCGATGGATCGTGATCGCGGCTGGTGCAGTGCTGGTGGGCATAGTGATCCGGGAGACCTGGTCCATCGTGCTTCCGGTCTTCCTGGCCTTGCTGCTCAGCTCGGTGCTGGCATCGCCGGCCAGGCTGCTCGAGAAACGTCTCAAGTTCCCTGCGTCGCTTGCCGCAGCGACCGTTCTGCTTGCCGGCATGGGAATCGTGATCGGCGCTGGCTTCGCCATCGCACCGTCAGTTGCCGGTCAGTCCGACGACATCGTCGCTGACGCCTCGAGGGGTCTGCAGAAGGTCCAGGACTGGGTGCAGACAAGCAACTTCGTTACCGAGGCGCAGGTGGCTACGGCGATAGAGGCGCTGCAGACCCGGCTGACGGACAGTGCCAGCAGCATCGCCTCAGGAGTCCTCGTCGGCGTCGGTGCGGTGACGTCGGCTGCCGTCACGCTGGTGATCACTCTCGTCCTGACCTTCTTCTTCCTCAAGGACGGTCGCCGCTTCGCCCCGTGGGTTCGTGGACTGGCTGGGCCGCGCGTAGGTCCCCACCTGGACAAGGTCATGGGGGAGGTGTGGTCGACGTTGGGCAGCTTCATCTACACCCAAGCGCTGGTCAGCCTGATCGATGCCGTCTTCATCGGCATCGCCCTTGTGGTGGTCGGAGTTCCCTTGGCGCTGCCGTTAGCGATCTTGACGTTCTTCGGCGGGTTCGTGCCCATCGTCGGAGCGTTCGTCGTCGGCGCGATCGCTGTGCTCGTGGCCCTGGTGTCGGTTGGTGGCCAGGGCGCGCTGATCATCCTCGCGGTCATCTTCGCTGTACAGCAGATTGAGGGCAATGTCTTGTCCCCGTGGCTGCAGTCCAAGAGCATGAAGCTTCACGCCGCGGTCGTTCTCCTCGCAGTCACGCTGGGCTCGACGCTGTTCGGGATCGTGGGCGCGTTCCTGGCCGTGCCGGTCGTGGCAGTCGCGGCGGTCGTTCTGCGATACCTCAACCGCGTGGTGACCGCCACCGTCGATCCCGCGGAGGCTGATCCGGCTGACCCCCCTGTGTCGACGCCACCGACGACTGCACGCGTAGTCAGGCAGCCGGCTGCAAAGGCGCCTCCAGATGGAGCCGGAACTGTGGGCAGTTAGCTCTGCGCAGGAGGGGCGAGGGCTGTTCCCGCCCGTCCACCCGTCGACCGCTAGGACCTGTTGGATCGGCAGGCGAAGGCGTCCTGTCTTGCGATGGCGCATGGGGGGTACACCCAGCGGAGCGGTGGTGAGAGCGGCGAACGAGGCGCTCATGGCGAAGGTACGCATCTACCAGACAGAAATTGCTGGCAGCCATTAAGGGAGGAGAACCGTCGAAGATAGCGGAACGTTGATTACCGACTACCATTTTGCTTTTCCTAACAATACGTTAGTTAATGGCTACTATGCGCTATGTGGTGTTTGCTGCAGATGGCCGTTTCTTCGCTATCTGGGCAGAATAGTGGTAATTTATCCCAGCGCTGCCTGTAAGAGTTTTGACGTGCGTTGGCAGCGTTCGATGCATTTTTGACAGCGCTGGAGTTCACTTTGAAATACCGCTTACCGTTGGTCGGCTTCTCGCTGACGATCGCCGTCGTCGCTTCGTTGGCCTCGCTTGCGTCGGAGACGTCGGTGGCGTCGGCAACCGAAGACCCGGTCATTGCAGCGGCTGGCGACATAGCGTGTGCTCCTGGCGTCGCTAAGTCGAAGTCGAAGTGTCATCACGGGAACACCGCCCAGCTACTTCAGGACGGCAACTACACGGCGGTGCTCCCGCTCGGTGATGAGCAGTACGAATGCGGAAACCTGGGTGCCTTCTTGACCGAGTACGACCCCACCTGGGGGCAGTTCAACGACAAGGCATACCCGATTGTGGGCGACAACGAGTACGCCGGTGGCTCATGCAGTACGCCGGGAGCTAGCGGCTACTTCACCTACTTCGGTAACCGCGCCAGCCCCGACCAGGATGGTTGTCTCCAAGCGTGTAGGGGGTACTACAGCTACGACATCGGTACATGGCACATGATCGCGTTGAATTCTGAGTGCACTCAGCCAGGCGTAGGTGGTTGTAGTGCCACCAGCCCCATGGGGACGTGGCTTGAGAAGGATCTGGCGGCGCACCCGACGTCGTGCACCCTGGCTTACATGCACCGGCCATACTGGGCCAACGGCGGGGTGAGCACGAAATTCAAGCCGCTGATGCAACTTATGTATGACGCCGGCGTCGAGATCTTGCTCTCCGGCCATAATCACTTTTATTCGCGGTTCGCTCCACAGAGTCCGGCATCGGTCGCCGATCCAAACGGGATCCGCCAGTTCGTCGTCGGAACAGGAGGGGTCAGCCATTCTTCTACGCCGGTGGCCATGCCGAACCTCGAGGAGCAGGACACCACGACCTTCGGGCTCCTCAGCCTTACCCTGCACCCGGACAGCTATGACTTCGAGTTCGTGCCTGACACGACGTCGGGACTGTTCACCGACTTGGGCGGCGGCGACTGCCACGGCGCCGCTCCGAGCGGCGACACACCGGGCCAGGTGACTGCGGCGAAGGTGGTCAGCGGCTCGACGACCGACAGGGCGGTCAGCGTGACGGTTCGCTATGCAGCAGCCAGCGGAGCTCCGACCGGCTACCGGATCGAGGTCATCGACCAGACCACGGGAGAC
>DASQEH010000126.1:0-8361 GCA_035633755.1 Nocardioidaceae bacterium
GTCCGGGACGAGACCGCCCGATTGTCGACCGCCGACCATGTCCGGGCCCGAGCGAAGCTGGCCACGGAACACGCCAACATTTGCGCCGCGCTCGGTTGGACCCTTGAGGGCGGCGTCAAACGTCGGGACATCGGCCTCGAGATCGCCACCAAGATGGGCTACCACTGGAACTCCAGCGGCAGGTTGACCGATACTGACCTGTGGTTGACCAAGGTGGTCAATCTGGGGGCGCCGGACGGCCCGGCCCTGGCGCAATGTCTGGCGATCCTGGCCAACTCTCTGCGCATCCTCGGCAAGGAACCCAATCGCCAGGCTCGTCTGGCGACCGAGAGCGTCACCATGCTCCGTCGGCTCGGTGAGGCCGATGCGCTTCCTTATGCCCTTCGCACTCTCGCGGCCGTCGAGTGGGAGCGTGGCGACATCCCTGCGGCGAGGATCCTCTACGACGAGCTGATCACCACCGTCCGTGACCTGGGGGATCCAAGCACGATAAGCGTCGCTCTGGAGGAGGTCAGCGGATTTGAGACGAGCCATGGCAGCCTGGAACGCGCCTTGCAACTGGCAGGCGAGGCACACGAGATTGCCACGGAAGTGGGAGGCGTTGGCGAGGCAGGAACGCGACACAATTTGGCCTGCATCCTGCGGCTCGTTGGCAGAGTCGATGAAGCCGAAAGCATGCAGCGACAAGCCATTCCAGTGTTGCTCGCCTACGACTACAGCTACCTCGCCGACGTCGCCGCGGACTACGCCGCGATATTGGCCGAACTGGGGCACGATGACTTGGCTGCGCGCCTAATGGGCTCCGCGGACGGGTGGCACGAACTCACGGGAGTGCAGCGTGAAGATACGCAGACCGCTCTCATCGCGGGTGCGATCGATGCTGCCCGCACCCGACTTCCGCAGGAGCAGTGGGAGGCCCTATACCAAGCGGGTCACGACGCCTTGGTCGAGGACGAGCTCGCCCACGCGCTGGCAGTGGTGACGGAGAGATCCTCTGAGGCGAGTGTCGGCTAGCCGGTTACGACGTTGAGGAACACCCCGTCGAGGTCACCGTGGAACTGGTCGTTCATGCCATTGGTGCCGACCGCCCTACCACCGATCTTCACGGGCTGAGCGCTGACGTTCTTTCCGCTGTAGGCCTTGGTGGAGGCTGCCTTGACTTTGCCGTCCACGAGAAGCTGGTGCAGCTTCCCGTTGCGCGAGCAGACGACTCGGTGCCACGTGCCGTCGTCGATCGGGCGCGTCGCTGTCAACTCGATCCGCGATGCGGCTCCTTCGAAAACGCAGCGCGGCTTAGCACCGATCAAGTGCAGTTTCCACTTTCCGCCGAGCGACCCGGTCGACCCTTTCATCATGATGTTGGGGTCGCGACCGGGCGGCGCCTGCTTGGGAGTCGCCCTGACCGAAGCGCCAAAACTGAATGGACGAGTGCCCGGATTCAGTGCCGGGGCAGGGGGAACCACGATGATTGCCCGGCCACAGCCAATGCACGCGCGGGGGAAGCCTGCAGCACGGCCAGTCGCCCCGTTCGGCAGGACGGTCAATCGGCCGTTGCCAGACACCCGTACGGTGCCGGATCGCCCGTTTCCAGTCGCATCGCGTGCCTGAGTGCCTGCCTTCAACGATTCGCCGTTGTCAAAGGTCAACCGCAACCTATGGTCGACTCCTGCGCCAGCAGCGGCGGTACTCTGCGCCATGCTGCTGGAGACCGCGGGCGGGACTACAGCGAACAACATGGCAACGCCGACCGCCATCGCGGACTTGAGAGCAGCTGGAGGGGCAACTCGCATGAGTTCTCCTTCGAACATGGATGTGCGGGACTTCGGCGCTTGACGCACCTCAGAGCATGAGTGGATCTCGGGGTTAAACGAGACCGTGTTTGTGGGGTTACGCACTATTTCATTCGTTGTCTCCCCGGACGTCCCTGATGTCGTTACCCCCCGGCCAACGGGGCCATCAGGGAGCACCCTCCGATAGCGGCGATGCGCACATCGGCACACCCCAGGTGCCCGGAGAGCCGTCCTACCACCGATAATTCACAGACGCCGCCCGCTCCGGTCCGAAACCGAAGTCGGTACAGGAGGCACCCGGGCTGGCACACACCGACAAGAAGGAGTCCCATGCGAGCGACCTTGATCTACGGCGCCGGCGATGTGCGTGTGGAGGACGTGCCAGACCCTGCCATCGCCGAGCCCACCGACGCGGTCGTACGCGTACTGCGCTCCTGCATCTGCGGGAGCGATCTGTGGCCCTATGCGTCCATGCCGGCCTCCGATCAGGGCAACCGCATCGGTCACGAGTTCATGGGTGTGGTGGAGGAGGTCGGTTCTGAGGTGTCTGGACTCGCCTCCGGCGATGTGGTGGTGGCTCCGTTCGTGTGGGCCGACAACACTTGTGACTTCTGCGTCGAGGGGCTTCAGACGTCGTGTCGACACGGAGGATTCTGGGGTTCTGACGGCGTCGACGGTGGCCAAGGCGAAGCCGTGCGGGTGCCCCAGGCACAGGGCACGCTGGTCAAGCTCCCCGTCGGCGAGGACTCAGCCTTGCTGCCGTCTCTGCTCACCCTGTCCGACGTCTTCCCCACTGGGCATCACTGTGCCGTCACCGCGGGCGTCGGACCCCGCACCTCGGTCACCGTCATCGGTGACGGAGCGGTCGGGCTGTCGGCCGTTCTGGCTGCCAAGCGTCTGGGAGCCGAGCAGATCATCCTCATGGGCCGGCACACCGATCGCACCGACCTGGGACGCGAGTTCGGGGCCTCTGACGTCGTCGCCGAGCGGGGCGAGGAGGGCATCGAGAAGGTTCTCCAACTCACCGCCGGAGACGGCACCCATACCGTGCTGGAGTGCGTCGGACTACGCCCGGCGTTGGAGACGGCCTTCGGGGTGGTGCGCGACGGCGGTGTGGTGAGTCGTGTCGGAGCGCCGCAGTATTCCGACGTACCCATGTCCTCCGACATGTTCGGGCGCAACATCACACTCACCGGCGGTATTGCGCCGGCCCGCGCCTACATCGACGACCTGCTGCCGGACATTCTGGACGGCAAGGTCGAGCCCGGCCGCGTGTTCGATCGCACCGTCAACTTCGATGGGGTACCCGACGGATACCGCGCCATGGCGGACCGGGAGGCGCTCAAAGTAATCGTTCAGCCCTGACCTCTGTCCTTGAGGTCGTCGTCGGGACGCCGGAAGAGCGGAGGCATGTAGCGGAGCATGAGCGTCGCCCAGGTGAGATGGGTAAGCAGGGGCGCCTGGATTCCGCCGGAAGCGCGACGTTGCAGCGCGAACAAGGTCCCGACCACCGTCCCGGCCAGCACCAGCGCGACGTTCCGAGTGGCTACCGTTGCGAGCGCATACACCGCTGTGGTCTTCAGCACCGGGTGACTGGGGCCAACGGCCGCGTACACCGCTCCGCGGAAGAACACCTCTTCCGCGGCACCGTTGGCCAGCGTGGTGAACAGCACCAGAGGACGAGAGCCCTCATCAGCGAACCGCAGGATGTTGTACAAGGCGGTGTTCAGCACCGGAATCTTCCGGGCCACGAGCGCACCCGCATAGAACAGGCCGAATGCTCCGACGCCGGTCAGGATCGGGGTGGTCAGGGGCCTTCGTAGCGAGTTGTCGTCCGCTAAAGACCATCCACGATGCAGAGGCCCCGAGGCGAACCCGCCGACCACCCAGGTCCCCGCGACTCCGAGAGTGCTGACATAGAAGGCAGTGGATCCCGGCTTGGTCGACAGCGAGGCGCCGAGCATGCCGGCGCCCGCCACGGAGACTCCCGTGACGACTCGCCGTCGGCGCCGATAGGCCTCGTCGGTCTCCCGATGGTCACGCGGCACCTTCTTGGTGAGGAAGTCCGCCACCCTGGCGGTCGCCACGCCGCGCGGAGCTCTTGGCCGGAACCGGCCGGTCACGCGGGGACTGAGCTAGCCGTGCGAGCCGAGGAGCGACGAGCCCTTGCGCGCTCGCCCAGGGCGTTCAGTACCGCTTGGTCGTAGTCGAGCGGCTCGAACGGAACCAGGCGCCGGATGCTGTCGTCTCGAACGATCACCTCGTTGCTCATGGAGTCGATGAGAGATCGACCTGTGGGTGCATCGACGTCCGTCACGAGCGACAGCCACCGCGACGACAGGCGCGGCGTGAGCAGGGGCACCGGTACCACGAACATGTGGCGACCCTCGATGGCCGCGACGCGGCGCAGCATGTCGACGTACTGCAAGATCTCCGGTCCTCCGATGTCGAAGCTGCGCGACGTGACGATGGGCGCGTCGAGGACGCCAAGGAGGTACCGGATGACGTCGGCCACTGCGATGGGCTGGGTCCGGGTGCGTACCCAGCGTGGAGTCACCATGAGGGGCAAGTGTTCGACCAGCTGGCGGGTCATCTCCCACGAGATGCCACCGTGCCCGACGATGATTCCGGCTCGCAGGGTGGTCACGGGGACACCGGTTGAGCCGAGGATGGCCTCCACCTCTCGGCGACTGCGCAGGTGTGTCGACAGCTTGTCCGCGTCGTCGCCTAGTCCACCCAGATAGATGATGCGTTGCAGTCCGGCATCTGCCGCTGCCCGGGCGAAGGTCCCGGCCGCGGCGGCATCGCGCGACTCGAAGTCAGCCTCGCCCAGCGAGTGGACCAGGTAGTACGCCGTGTCACACCCGGCGCAGGCAGCGGCCACACTGAGCTCGTCGTGGACGTCAGCCCCGACCGGTGTGCCCGCGCCGAGGTAGCGATCCGGTCGGCGCGTCATCGCCATGACGGCGTGGCCTTCGTGCACCAGCGCGGGGCAGAGCCGGCTCCCGACGAATCCAGATGCTCCCGCCACGAGGACCCGCATCACCCACCTCGACCTTCTGGCGGTACTCCGCCTGTCTTGCTCGGCACCCGCCCGGAGGCCGGGGGGTTCGTTGGTCAAGTAGACACGAAGAACACAGCCATGCGGGTGGGCAGAACCTATGCACAACTCTAGCGAGACTTGCACAAGTCACGGTCACGTCCCACGGTTGTGTCAGCGGAATCAAAGGAGACCGCTGGTGACACTTCGACGCTGGATGCGTGCAAACAACGGAAGGTGAAGCAGATGACCATGTTGAGCAACCGCTCGAACGGAGCGAACGGCGACGTCGACTGGGCCGATCTCGGCCAGGCGATGTGGGACTACCTGACTGGCCGCGGTGCAGCCATCAACTACACGTTCGAGGAGATGGCAGTCGAGGTCCCGCGCGATACCGGACCTGATGCTCCACGGGCCACCTGGGTCTTCAACGGGAACCTCCGCATCACGACGAGCGACGACGCGTCGACAGCCGCCGAGGCACCGAGCGCCTGATGACGACGACGCCCACGCTGCGCGTGGAGGCTGATGTGAGCTTCACGGCGGTCTCCCCGGACGGGACTGCAGGGCTCACGGGGGCGGTGCGGGCAGACGGCAGCACCATCAACGTCCACGTGTCCGGCCCCGTCGCGTCGGGGGTGCCGTCGACCACGGTGGTGAGGCGCTTGGCTCACGTGCTCGCTCAGCAGAGCCTCCGCCTGGTCGTGCATGGGCCACAAGGGATGCTCGTCACGCTTGGGGACGTTCGGCCACCGTGGTGGCAACGGGTCCTTACGCGTTCGCCGTACGTGCGGCTGGGAAGCGTCCGTGGCGCACGTCAGTTGGTGAGGCGGTCGCGCGCACACCGCGACTTCTCGCCGTTCTCGGCGCCGCCGACGACCATGGTGCCCTTGTTCCCCACCATGTCCACGCGTGGCCCACGTCCGGTCACGACCACACACGACCCTCGTGGCGGGGGAGGCCCGCGGATGATCTTCGCGCTGAGTCCCTGGCCACGGGCTGGGGAACAGCAGCGGGTGGAGTACCTGACGACGGAACGTACGACGATCGGAAGCTCAGCTGAGTGCCACATCCGGGTGGACGGGCTCGAACCCCTGCATGCCGTTGTGGACCGGACGGCAGATGACGAGTACCTCCTCACGCATGTCGCGGCGGCGGGATCCTCCACTGTCGCCGGGATCCCGGCGCAGTCGAGCCTGCTGCGTACCGGTGCTTCAGTTGCCCTCAACGCCACCAGGCTGACGTACTTCCGGGAGGAGTACGCCGACCACGGACGCCCGTACGGCGGCCGCATCGGGGGCGAGCTCGGCTACCAGCGGCCCCAACCGAAGCCACGTCCGCGGGCGCCGAAAGCCGTCGGCAAGCCGCGCACCAATCGGGACCCTGGTCGGTACTTCCACTAGTCGCCGGCGCTCATGCCTAGTCGCCGGCGCCCATGCAGGCAGCTCGGTGACCGCCGCTCTGCTAGCCCCTTGCCGACGGACAGCCGCGTGCACCGGCGACAACGTCGGGCGACCGTCATAATGGGTCGACCGGTGTCGTCGGGGCACCGTTGGCCGTTGGCCCTTTCGGAGGGTCGCTGAAGCGGAGGTGTGTTTAGTGCTGAGTCGTCTGGCGTCTGAGTTCGCTGCTGAGATCAAGAACCATGACTGGTCCGATGCTCATATCCGTACTGACCGTGCTGGGCACGATCGGGCTCGAGACAGCCGAAAGAGCCGCGATCTGCCTCCGCTGAGTGCAGAGGAGACGAACCGCATCCGGGTCAATGTCATGTGGGTCGTCAGCCAGGTCCTCGGTCACCGGGATTCCAACTTCAATGTGGTGGAGTTCGCAGCCGCGTGCGGCGTCACCGGCTTGTCGCCGGGAGAGCTGCAGTCAGGGCTACGACAAGAAGACGGGATCTATGCGAAGCCCGGCAGCTGGAACATGGGTGGATGATCACCGCTCGCGGGAGCAGCGCATCCCTATGGCAGACGATAGGCAACGCCGTCTGTCGGTGATGTGCGTTGGATTCCCATGCTTCGCAGGACTGTGGGCATGATGTCGACTGTCCGCATCGGCTCGGCGCGCTGATGACCACCATCGATTGCGAGCCCCGCGCCATAGAAGACGATGGGGATTCGCTGGACAGACCTTTGTGCACCGCCATGGTCGCCGGCCACACCGTAGCTGGAGTTGTCGTGCAAGAGGCCAATGACGTCGGGCCCGTAGCCGGCTGCTTCGGTGTTGACAAGCTCCTGAGCGTGCCTGCGGTACCAGCGGAGCTCGCTCGGGCTCATGAAACCAGCGACGACTCGCGAGTGTCGGGTATAGGAGCGTCCGGTGCGGTAATAGCTTGCGATGACCCCAGGGAGCTCAGCCATTACCCGGGCCGCCTGCTTCTTTTTCGCCAGTGATGAGTCGGTGAGCCAGGTCCGAATGGCCGAGTCCTGCATGCTCGCCTCGACGTTGTCTGTCCGGATGAGGGGTTTCAGTTCGGCCTGCGGGTCGAGGTAGCTCTCGTCGTCGTCTTCGCCGTAGTACCAGTTGTAGTCGCCGCGGCCGGGCCCGTTCTCACCATAGAAGTGGCGTGACGTCAACTGGGCGTGATCGGTTGTCAGCACGACGAGCGTCTCATCGAGTTGACCGAGCTTTCGAAGCTTGTCGATCAAGCGACCTACCTGAGCATCAGCGTTCCTCGCCAGGTACGGCAAGTGAGCGATGGGGTTCTTGGCGCCGGGCGGGAATGGCGCGACGTCGTTGAGACCGCCCCACATGTGGCCTGCCTTGTCGATGCCTCCCATGGTGAGGAACAGGCCGCTCCACTTCTCGTTCTCCATGATCTTCAAGGCGGCATCCGCCACCCAGGTGTCTCCGCCCAAATGCCGCTTGTCGTTGCCGGGCACGAAGCGGTTGGCGTCCAGCGGGTACATCCATGCCGGAGAAGTCGTTGCGGTTCCGTAGGATCGGTCACTGGACGAATCGACGTAGAAGCGACCACATTCCGGGCTGGCGAGATAGTCGGGAACGTTCTTGCTGTTGTCTCCAACTGGGCCGCGCCAGTTCAGCTCGCCATCGCCGTCACAGTCGAAGTCACGTCCGCTGAAGGTCACTTCGATGTCGGTAGCGGGACCGCCCATCGTGTTGACCGCGTAGGCTTTCTGACCCACCACGGCAGTAATGCGACGCGGGTACTTGCGGTGGAGGTAGTTCTGGATCTTGGGATAGCCGGCGTGACTGATGAGAGCGTCGAACTGTTCGCGTGCCAAGGAACCGCTGACGTACTGCTGGCCTGGGGTCCCTAGAACGCCCTCGACATCGCGATACCACTCGTCCGCCCAACCCATGTGCTTGGGCAGCTGACCGCTGGTCATGACGTTGTGACTGACGACCGTCTCGGAAGCCATGTGGCCGACGTAGGCATTGTGGAAGTTCACGCCGCGATCCATCAGTGCTTGCACGTTCTTCATGTCGAACGCCGTGACGAACTCGGGCCGAAGCTGGTCCAAGACGATGTACAGCACGCGAGTCGGCTTATCGGCGGCCACGGCC
>DASQEH010000127.1:0-41371 GCA_035633755.1 Nocardioidaceae bacterium
ACCCCGGTGAGTTGAAGCATCCGGTCGGCGAGGGTGGACTTGCCGTGGTCGATGTGGGCGATGATGCAGAAGTTCCGAAGGATCGCCGGGTCGGTGCTGCCTGGTTGCGGCGCCGACTCGAAGGTGTGGGGCACGGACGCCTCTCGGTGAGCATGGGTACGCGGTACGGGATGGTCTCGACGCGGCTCTGCCGTCGACGGTGTCCATTGTCCCACGGCGCGGAATCCGAGGAAGAAACAAGTGGTCAAACGGGGCAGCGCCGAGAACAATCCGATGATGATCGAGGAGGTCGACGCCGCAAGGGCATCCGCCGGCTCCCACGGCGAGTACCCGTGGGAGTCAGATCGCGTTGTGACCTCGGCCGGTGTCGTTGTACCGGTACGTGCGACGGCCCGCCGGCCCGGATGGGAGAACCTCGGCACTGCGGTGCGGTCGGTGATCCAGCAGACCGTCGGGCAGCCGGTGATCGACACCTGGTCGGCGCAAACCGGGTTCACGCCGGGCTTCGCATCCCGACTGACCCTCGCCGACGGGGTCCGCGTCTTCGTCAAGGCTGCCTCGAGCGCCGATGACGAGCTGCACGGGTGGCCGCTCAGCGATGCCTACCGTGACGAGGCACGCAAGCTCCAAGCGCTGCCGGCGGGCATCGGCGCCCCCCGCCTGCTGTGGCACCGAGACGTCGAGATCGAGGGCGTTCAGTGGGTCGTCCTCGGGCTGCAGTACGTCGACGGCGTCCCACCCCGCCGCCCGTGGCGGCGCAGCGAGCTTCGGCTCGTCATGGACAAGCTGGCCGCCACTGCCGATGCGCTGAGCCGGGTACCGACCGGACTGCACCTCGCCAGCGCGGTGAGCGAGCTGACGGACGGGCAGGCGGCCCGTCTGACGCGGATTCGAGAGCTGGGTGGTGACAACGCCTGGTTCGACCGGGTGGAGCGGCTGTGCGGGGAAGCCGAGGAGCGTCTTGACGGGACGAGCGTCGCTCACCTCGACCTGCGCGACGACAACGTCCTCATCGACGCCCAGGATGAGGTTTGGTTCGTCGACTGGAACTGGCCGGCGGTCGGTGCCCCGTGGCTCGACCTGGTCTGCATCCTGATCTCGGCCGTCGGCGATGGGCTCGACGGTGACGCGCTCCTTGCCGAGCATCCCTTGACCGTAGCTGTCGACCCCGAGAGCGTCGATTGCCTGCTGGCCGTGCTCTGGACGTTCTGGGAGATCCAGCGCCACCAGGCAGCGCCGGCGTTCTCACCTCATCTCCGCGACCACCAGGCGTGGTACGCCGACGCGACCGCGGCTTGGCTCAGGCAGCGCCTGGCTTGTCGTGGTCCGGCGTGAGGTCGTGAGTCAGCGTGAGGTCGTGAGTCAGAAGGTGGACCAGCGGTCCTGAGTCCCGTCACCGGAGCGACCGAGGCGCTCACCGGACCAACCAGGAGGCCGTGACCCGTGAACCGTCACCCTGCCCAGGCGCTCTCGGTACGCTCCGCCAGGTCGGCAACGACCTCCTCGAGGCTGCCTCGGGCCTCGCGCACCGCACGTTGCCGCCCGGCACCGGCGCCGCCGGCGAGAAGCCGTTCCACACCGCTCCGCACAGCTGCGACATCACCGCTGCGCTCGAGGGCTACCTCGACATGCGCCACCAGCCCCTCCAGCACTTCGCGAGCCGGCTTGGTCCGACGGTCCGCTGGGTCGAGCAGGTTGTGGGCGACCCCGTCGCGGCCGGCTCGCCAATGGGCTGCTCTCAAGATATCCGTGCGCCACTCGGGAACGGGAACCCCTTCTGCCCACTCCTGCGCCACCGTGCTCACCAAGCCGCGACACAGTGCTGCGAGCAGGATCACGTCGGAGACCTCGGTGCACACGTCGGCAACCCGGACCTCAATGGTGGGATAGGCCTCGGCCAGGCGAGCGTCGAAGTACAGCATGCCTTGGTCGAAGGCAGCCCCGCACTCGATCAGGGCCGTGGCCGCCGCGCGGTACCCGGCAAGGTCCCCGTAGGGCTCCGACGGACCGGCGGAAGGCCACCGCTTCCACACCTGCGAGCGCCAGCTGGCGTAGCCGGTGTCGCGACCGTGCCAGTACGGCGAGTTGGCGCTGATGGCCAACAGGACAGGCAGCCAGGGCCGGATGCGGTCGAGAACCGCCACCCCCTCGTCGTCGTCGGCCACATCGACGTGGACATGCATCCCGCACACCGCGCCTTGCCGGCCGATCTCTCCGAACTCGTGCACGATGCGCTCGTAGCGGGTCTTCGGGGTCACCTTGTATTCAGACCGGCCCAGGACCGGCGTCGCCACGGCGACCGCTCGAGCCCCTGCCGACCTCGCCGCCTCACTGGCGGCCCGCCGGCAGCGGCGAACATCGGCGTCGAGCTCGTCAAGGCGCAGGAACGGCGCCGAGGCGGTCTCGAGCTGACCGAGGAAGAGCTCCTGCTCGAGATCGTCGAGGCCGGCGGAATCGGTCGCCGCCCTGTCGGTTCGCCCGCTCTGACGCCGATATGCGTCGATGGCACGGTGCGATACTGCTTCGAGCTCGTAGGTAACGGGGTTGACGAGGAGGAGCTCCTCCTCGACTCCCACCTTCCGCTCACGCACGAGCGCAAGTCTGCCCGACCGCTGCCGGCCGGTGAACAGGCCGGTCATCGGTGGACAGCGAGCCACCCGCGGCTGACTTAGCCTCGAGGCATGTCCACCGTTCGCGTAGGGATATCGGGCTGGCGGTATGCCGGCTGGCGCGGGGACTTCTACCCCACGGGGCTCGCGCAACGCCGCGAGCTCGCCTACGCGTCAGAGCACTTTCCGACGATCGAGATCAACGGGTCCTTCTACTCCCTGCAGCGCCCGACCAGCTACGCCGCCTGGCTCGCCGAGACGCCGGAGAACTTCGTCTTCGCCGTCAAGGGCGGCCGTTACATCACGCACATGAAACGACTCGTCGACGTCCGGTCGGCCGTGGCCAACTTCTTCGCGTCCGGCCCGCTGGCCCTCGGCGCGAAGCTGGGACCGGTGCTGTGGCAGCTGCCGGCGAGGACCAGCTTCAACGCCGACGTGCTCCGGGACTTTCTCGCCCTGCTGCCGACCACCACTGGGAGCGCAGCGCAGCTCGCGCGCCACCATGACTCCAAGCTGCCCGTGGACCGGGCGCTCACCACGGCCGCCGCCGAGGTGCCGATGCGACATGCCCTTGAACCCCGACACCCGAGCTTCGCCACTCCGCAGGCCCTCGACATCCTGCGCGAGTTCGGAGTCGGGCTGGTCGTGTCAGACGCCGGGAGCAAGTGGCCCCGCTTTGAGGACGTCACCTCCGACTTCGTCTACGCCAGGCTGCACGGAGCCGAGGAGCTGTACGTGAGTGGGTACACGCCCACGGCGCTCGATGAGTGGGCCGACAAGGTGCGGGCCTGGCTGGCCGACGGCCTCGACGTGTACGTCTACTTCGACAACGACGCCAAGGTGCGAGCACCTTACGACGCGCTCGCGTTGATGGACCGGCTGGCCGAGAACGGGTTTGGTGGGCGCTGACGCAGGCGGTAGCCTTGCAGGTCGCGTGCGATGCCGACGTCGAGGTCGCTGCGCCACCATCCGTATCTCACACCCAAGAGGCTCCGCTCCGTGGCAAACATCAAGTCCCAGATAAAGCGCAACCGGCAGACCGAGAAGGCGCGCGAGCGCAACAAGTCGGTCAAGTCGGCGCTGAAGACGTCGATCCGGAAGTTCCGCGACGCTGCCGACGCCGGCGAGACCGACGAGGCCCAGACCCTGGCCCGCACCGCCAGCCGCAAGCTCGACAAGGCCGTTTCGGCCGGAGTCATCCACAAGAACCAGGCAGCCAACAAGAAGTCGAGCATCGCGAAGCGCACCGCGTCCCTCTGACTGGCCTGCTCGTCGCCGCTTCCACAGGTCGCGGTGCATTGACGTGACTCACGCAGGCTCGGGCTCGCACAAGCCGGTCGACGTGGTGCCGACGGCGACGCCGGGCACCCTCCTCCCGCAGCATTGATCGGGGCCTCGGCGACTGAGCCGCGCAGGAGCCGAAGGCGGGCGCCGCGCCCTAGTGCAGATCCCGGGCCCTGACCACCGAGATGACCAGCCTCTCGCAGGCCCACTGCCTGTCGTCCGCCCCGCCCTTGACGTCGGCATCTGCCGCAGCAGCCGCCTGGATCGCCCGAGCGAGTCCACGACTCGACCAGCTCCGAGACTGCGTGGCGATCGACTTGAGCTTCCAGGCCGGTACGCCGACCTCACGCGCCAGATCCGCGTCTCGGAGGTTCCGAGGCGCGCCGGCGTAGCGCGCCACCCCACGCAACCCTCCGGCAACCGCACTCGTGACCAGGACAGGGTCGACCTTGGCGGCGAACGCCCACCGTAATTGCTCGAGCGCATCGGCGGCCCGGCCCGCAATCGCCGCATCGGCCACAGCGAACCCGCTGACCTCGGCACGACCGCCGAAGTACAGCGTCACCATGTCATCCGTGACGGTCGACCCCCGAGCATCGCCGGCGAGCTGAGCCACCGCGCCAGCCAGGCCACGCAAGTCTTCTCCGACAGCGTCCACCAGCACAGCGGCCGCCGACTTCGTCGCCGAGGCCGAATGTCGCTTGAACTCGGTCGTCACCCAACCGGGAAGCTCCCACTTCTTGGGTGGCTGGGCCTTGATCTCCGTGGCACCCGCCTTGCGGATCTTGTCGAGGACTGCCTTGCCCTTCACCCCTCCGGTGTGATGGAGAACCAGAGCGACGTCCTCGGCCGGGTCGGCGACGTAGGTCAACAAGGAGCCCGCTGCGGCGTCGGGCAGGTTCTCGAGCTCCCGAATGACGACACACCGCAAGGACGCGAACAACGACGGGCTGGTGATCTCGGCCAGCGCCCCAGGACCCAGGTCGTACGCAGCGAGCTCCGAGATGTCGGCGTCCTTGTCGCCGGCTCGGATGGCTGCCCGAACACCCTCGATCGTTCGCTCGGCGACGAACTCGCTGGGACCGGTGATCAGCAACGTCGTCCCCACGACCCTGTCGGTCCTCATCTCATCCATGGCCGGACCAGCATGCCATCCGGCGCCGACAGCGTCTGACGGGGAGGCGGCCACCTCGCTCCCAAGGCCGGATCGAGCAGTCGGGCGCCGTCACTAGGCTCGGGAGCATCCCGCGGCCCTGCTCGCTCCTTACGCCACCGGCCGTACGTCGTGTACGTTTCAGGGCGCGACAATCACGTCGCCCGTGTCCGCCGGCCCTCTGCCGCGCCAGCACGCACTCTCCGCTAACCCGAAATGAGAACGCATGACGACTCGGATCGCACGTACCGCCTGGAACGGTGGCCTCCACGATGGCTCTGGCCAAGTCGAGCTGAGCAGCTCCCACGTCGGCACGTTCGACGTGTCATTCCCCCGACGCACCGCTGACGAGGCAGGCGGCGTCACGAGCCCGGAAGAGCTCATCGCCGCTGCTCACTCGTCGTGCTTTGCCATGCAGCTGTCGGGCAACATCGCCAACGCGGGGGGTACACCCATCAGTCTCGAGGTCGAGGCCGCCGTCTCACTGGCCCCTGACAAGGAACGCGGTGGGCTCCACATCACTGGCATCGCACTGACCGTTCGCGGTGAAGTCGAGGGTTTGGACGCCGAAGGCTTCGCCAAGGCTGCTGAGGGCGCCAAGGAGGGCTGCCCCGTCAGCAAGGCGCTGGCAGCGGTGGACATCACTTTGGACGCCGCCCTCAACTGATACCGCGGTCCGCACCCGGGACGACGCGCCGCCGCTCGTCGGTGCCCTCAGCGGATGAGGGCACCGATGAAGGCGATCACGGCTAGCACGATGAGGGATCCGGTGATGACCGGGGGCACCACGCTGAAGGGCAGGGGCTTGCCCTGTCTCATTGCCATCTCGAGCCGGCGCCAGCGCCAGTAACAGCTTGCCGCGGTGAACAGTCCGAGGGCATAGAGGCCAGAGCCGATGACCACCACGAGCGCGCGCTCGCCGATGACTCGGTCGAAGAAGCTGAGGATGGCCGTTCCCGCGGCGAAGAAGGCCAGTGCGGTTCGCACGTAGGACAAGAACGTGCGCTCGTTCGCAAGGGTGAAGCGGTAATCCGGCTCTTCCCCCACCTGCCGTATGTCGTCATCGGGGCTCCACGGGGCTGACACCAGCTCACACACCCTTCTGGTGACAGCCAGGCACGGCTGCTCGCCGAAGCCGACTGCGCGGTAGTCCGACGGCATCCATCCGACCCTCCCCGCTGAAAGTCCGCCTAACTTGCGGATCGGGCTTTACGTTACTTCGAGGTGACGGCCCCTAAGCGGCCGCCTTCGTCGACGATCGCGATGTCACCGTCCAGGTCGGTGCGGAACACGGCGGCCCCCAGTTGCGCCAGCCGGTCCAACGTCTCCTGGGTGGGATGGCCGTAGGTGTTGTCGGCTCCCACGGAGATGACGGCAAGCTCGGCTCCTGTCGCGGCGATGAAGGCGGGGTCCTGGTCGGCCGACCCGTGATGGGCGACCTTGAAGACGTCGGCTCGAAGGTCAGCGCCCGCGGCCACCAGGCTGCTTTCCTCCTCAGGTTCGGCGTCCCCGCTCAACAGGAACACATGACCATCGGCGTCTACGCGCATCACCACGCTGGCATTGTTGGGCGCCGAACCCTCGCCGCTGGTGGAGCCAGCGGCGCGTACCAGCGACATCGCGTCGATGCCTGAGGTAACCCCGGCAGCGGAGCCTGCACCCACGTGAGCGGTTGCGGCAACGGCAGGGTCTGCGTTGACAGCAGCGGCCGCACCGACAGCAGGGCCCGGAGCGACAGCAGGAACCGCCGCGCGGACAGCAGGGCCCGCACCGACAACAGGAACCGCCGCACCGGCAGCAGGGCCCGCACCGACGGCTGGGCCGGCACCAGAGGCGGAGCTCGGGCCGAGCGCAGGGCTGGAGCCCATGGAACCAGTCGGGACGTGCAAGGGGCCCAACACCTGCCAGCTCAGCCGCCCGACAATACGCCGCTCGCCGGCAACTGCCACCGTGACCGGTATCTGCGCCTCCTCAGCTAGGGCGTGGACGGTCGCGGCCCGGTCGGGAGGATCGGCCAGCGGAGACACCTGGATCTCAGCGACCCTGCGGCCCTCGAGGACGCCGCTGAGCCCGTCGACGTGGTCAGCATGGAAGTGCGTGAGCACGACCAGGGCGATCGACGTGACGTCGAGGTCACGAAGGCATCGGTCCATGCGGACGGGATCCGGACCGGTGTCGATGACCACGGCCACGCCACGCCCGGCGTTGAGGACGAGGCCGTCCCCTTGACCCACATCGCAGGCCACGAGCAGCCAGTCTGCTGGCGGCCAACCGAGCCTCCCGGCCGGCCTGAGGATCAGCAGGAGCATGAGGACGCAGACCAGCAGGCAGGCGAGCCGACGCATGAGGAGTGCGCGCATGACGAGCATCAGCAGCATGCACACGACTGTGAGTGCCAGCACAGACGGCAGTGACGCGGACCAGTCGATGCTGGCACCGGGTAGTCGCGCTGACCGCCGGGCGACCGTAACGATCCACCACGCTGGGACTCCCGCTAGGTATCCACCGAGGTGTCCGAGTGGAGTGCTGACCATGGCGACAAGGCCGGCGATGAGCCCTGCGACGGTCGTCGGCCCCACTGCAGGCGCGACGAGCAGGTTGGACACGACGGCGACCATGCTCACCTTGGCAGAGATCGCAGCCACGACCGGCGTGCATACGAGCTGTGCTGACAGCGGGACGGCAACGGCTTCGGCAAGCGGCCGTGGCATCCAGCGAGCCAGAGCATCTCTCCAGGGCGGAGCAAGGAGCAAGATCCCAGCAGTGGCGAGGCTCGATAGCAAGAACCCTACTGACACTGCCAGCCACGGGTCGAGCATGACGAGAACCGCAACCGCGACACACAGCGCCCGCATACCTCGCCGCCGCCCACCGGCCGACAGGCCGGCCAACGCGACCACCCCCATGGCTGCGGCACGCAGCACACTCGGCTCGGGTCGTGCCAACAAGACGAAGAAACCAACCGCCAGGAGACCCACCAGGCTCAGCCACCTCGCCCGTACGCCGCACCAGCGCGCCACGAGCAGTACGAACCCCAGGACAAGCGTGAGGTTCGAGCCGCTCACTGCCAGCAGGTGGGTGAGTCCGGTGGCCTTGAAGTCCGCCACTACCTCGGGCGGCATCGCCGAGTCGTCTCCGTCGACCAACGCGGGGACCAGTGCCGCCTGCGCCGGCGGAAGTGGCGATGCCGCCTCGGTGAGCCCCCCTCGTACGCCGGAGATGCCCTGATACACCCAGCTGGCCGGTGCCACCACGCGTGGGTCCGGTCGGCCGAGCAGAACCGCGGCGAGGTCCGAGCCACGTGCCGGAGACAACCGGCCCGACGCCTCGATGTGCTCACCCAGCCTCAGGCTCAGCCAGGTCACGTCGCCGATCACGAGGAGCGGCGACCGTACCTGGGCGGTGACCGTCGCACTGGCTACGGTTCGCGCCTTGACGCGTACCAAGACGTAGGGGGCGAACTGGCCCTCTCGGCGGACCGGGTCACTCGCCACGGTTCCGGTGACCGTTACCTGAGCTTCGTCGGCGGCCAGCTCAGGAACCGGCCCCGCCTGCACTGCGCCGGCTCGTAGCCCGGCCACCGCCAAGGCTGCGCCACCTGTCAGGAGAGCCGCAGCGAGCACCGGCCAGAGCGCCGAACCGCCATCGGCCCAGTTCTTCGACGAACCCGTCGAGTCAGGGCTGTACGCCTCGGTGCGGTGGTGGCGAGCCGCGCGCGGGAGTACCAGGCAGCCTGCGCCGATGACGATCAGGAGCACCGCTCCGGTCACGGCGCGACCCGGCGACCACCCGACACCCCAGGCAGCCATGCCCCACGCCGCCAGCGCTGAAGGGACGAGGCGAACGTCCAACGGTTCGCGGCTCATACATATACGTACGGGAGCATCTCGGCGAGTGTCGCGTCACCAATACCAGACACGTCGAGCAGCTGGTCCACCGCCGTGAAGCCACCGTGCTCGATGCGCCAAGCCAAGATGGCCTGCGCTGTGACAGGGCCGATGCCAGGAATCGTGTCCAGCTGTTCGGCCGTGGCGCTGTTGAGGTCGACCGGCGTGATGGAAGTGCCCGTCGACGTCGGCGGCGAGCCCGATGGACCCGCGCCACCCTCCGGCACCTGCCCCGCAGCCATGGACGGTATGTCGTATCCGACCACGATCTGCTCTCCGTCGACAAGCGGCCTGGCGAGGTTGAGCGATCGGGTGTCCACACCGACCCGGGCTCCTCCCGCCGCGTCCAACGCGTCGACAACGCGAGCGCCAGCGGGTAGCTCGACGATGCCGGGTCTGCGTACCTTCCCGGCGACGTCGACGACCACCGGTTCCCCGACCGGCGAGGTCGGTGTCGCGGCTGGCACCAAGGCGGACGGTTCGGTACCTCCTGCAGCGCTCGTGGCTGCCGCGGTGGGGGCCACCGACGCGGGCGCATCGGGAAGGCTGCGCTCGCTCGCCAGCTGCACCGGTGCACGCGGGATCGATTGCAGGACCCACCAAGCGGCCACCGTCACAAGGGCGAGGGCGGCCACGGCGAGGATCACCACGTGGTGCGGCGACAACCCCCAACGACCGTAGCGACCCGCAGGAGGGGAGCCGACGTGCCGACCGGGGTCAGCTCGCAGCGAGTCGGCGTGCCGACCGGGATCTCGAGGCAAGTCGTTGTGCCGACCCTTGTCGAGTCGAGCTGCGTCGGGCGCCGAATCCACCGCTAGGGCGTCTGCCCCGCTCCCCTCCTCATTGGCAGCCGACTCGCCCGCTGAGTCATCGCCGTCGACGCGCAGCGACGTGTCCGCGCGTCGATGGTCGCCGACCGGCGCGAACTGCGCCGAGATGGCATCGAGTCGGCGTTGTGCCGCAGCGACCGCGTCGCCGTCCGGTGTCCGCCTGTGCAACATGACGTCACGGTAGGACCGCTCACCGACCGCGAGGAGGACACGAATCGGCGCCTGTGGACAACTCAGCGAGGAGCTCTCACATGTGGAGTGCAGCCGGCGAGGCGGAGCCTCGCTCCTGGCTGCGGAAGCGGGGGCTTGCTCCTAAGCCCGGAAGCAGGGCCTCACTCGCGCAACGGCTCGCGCGGAGCGACGACGACAGCAAGCATCCCTGGGCCCACGTGGGCGCCGATGACCGCACCTACTTCGGTGACGAGCAGCTCCCCTGCCGTCGGGATCCGCTCCGCCAGGCGCTCCGCGAGAACGTGAGCTCGCTCGGGGTTGGCGAGATGAGACACCGCGACATCGACCTGCTGGCCGTCAACAGCGGCCACCGCGAGCTCCTCGAGGCGACTGATGGCTTTGGCCGACGTCCGAACCTTCTCGAGCGGTGCGATGCGCCCGTCATCGATCCGCAGCAATGGCTTCACGGCCAACGCCGACCCGACGAAGGCCGCCGCGGCGCCAATGCGTCCGCCGCGCCGAAGGTGCTCCAGCGTGTCGACGTAGAACAGGGTCGTCGTTGCCCGCGCCCGAGCCGCCGCGCAGCTGGCCGCTGTCGCGGCGTCAGCCCCCTCGTCAAGAGCACGGGCGGCTGACTCCAACGCGAACCCCGTGCCGATCCCCAACTGCCGGCTGTCGACCGCGAACACCGGAATCGCGGCAGCGCGCGCCGCGATCTGTGCAGACTCGAACGTGCCTGAGAGCTCACTCGACAGGTGCACCGACACGACTGCCTGCAGGCCCTCGGCGGCCGCGGTCTGATAGGCCTGTACGAAGGCCTCCGGTGCCGGCCGGCTGGTGCTCACCGGCGTCTTGCGTCTCAGAGCGGTGGCCACCATCGCGGGGCTGGTCCCCGTGCCTTCGTCCCGCGCCTCGGTGCCGATGACAACCTGCAGCGGTACGACGACGGCTCCCAGTCGCCGCGCCATCTCATCGTCCACGGATGTCGAGTCGGTGACCAACGCGACCGAACGGGACATTGCGCGACACTACCTCCGCACGTCGACGATCCAAGAAACGTGGGGTCGCCCGACGACTTGGCTCTGACCACTCAGGCGACGGCCGTCACCCGACAGGGGGCACTGCGTCTGACTATCCCCGCCACGGCCGGTCACCCGACGACGATGTTGACCACCTTCGGAGCCCGGACGATGACCTTGCGAACGGAACCATCCCCGATCGCGCGTACGACGTTTGACTCGGCCAGTGCCAAACGCTCCAGCTCCTCCTCGCCGATACCAGGCGACACGTCGAGCTTGGCGCGCACCTTCCCCTGCACCTGCACGACGCAGGTCACGGTGTCCTCGACCAAGAACTCATCGATGGCCTTCGGCCACCCCGCCCTGGCCACGGTCGGTTCGTGGCCCAGCCGCGACCACATCTCCTCGGCGGTGTAAGGCGCGACCAGGCTCAACATGATGGCGACGGTCTCTGCCGCCTCACGTACGGCTGGGTCGGACGGGCCGCAACCGGTATCGATCGCCTTGCGGGTGGCGTTCACCAGCTGCATCACCCGAGCGACGACGACGTTGAAGCGCAGCGAGTCCATCAGCTGCGTGCTCTCCGCGATGACGCGGTGGGTCACCCGCCTCAGCTCGACATCCCCGCCGGACGGTGACGTTCCCGGAGGGCTGCTCACGTCTCCACTCAGTCGCCAGGCGCGCTGCAGGAAGCGCAGCGACCCGCCTGGCGACAGGTCCGACCAGTCGATGTCATCCTCGGGTGGTCCGGCGAAGACCATCGTGAGCCGAATGGCGTCGACACCGAAGATCCCGATCTGCTCGCCCAGATCGACGCCGTTGCCCAGCGACTTGCTCATGCCCTTGCCCAGGTTTCGTACCTCGCCTTGCGTCAGCAGGGCAGAGAAGGGCTCGACGAAGTCCAGGTATCCCATGTCGTGCAGGGCCTTGGTGACGAAGCGCGAGTACAGCAGGTGCAAGATGGCGTGCTCCACCCCGCCGACATAGTGGTCGACCGGCGCCCAGCGGCGTACCGCCTCGACGTCGAATGCCTGAGTGGAGTCATTCGGCGTCGGGTAGCGCAAGAAGTACCACGACGAGTCGACGAAGGTGTCCATCGTGTCGGTGTCGCGTCGAGCCGGACCTCCGCACGTGGGGCAATCGACGTTCACCCAGTCTGTCGCCGACGCCAGCGGAGACACTCCCTTCGGGGCGAGATCCGCACCCTTCAGGTCGGGCAGGACCACAGGCAGCGAGGCGGTGGGAACCGGCACCTCGCCGCACGTCTCGCAGTGGATGATGGGGATCGGCGGTCCCCAGAACCGCTGGCGCGACACCAGCCAGTCCCGCAACCGGAAGTTGATGGTGCGGCGACCGATACCCTGCCGCTCCAGCCAGTCGATCATCGCGGCCTTGGCCTCGGCGACACCCAGGCCGTCCAGGCTGATCTCGTCGTTCGCCGAGTTGATGGCCACGCCGTCGCCCGTGTACGCCTCACCCTCGAAGCCGTCGGCCGGCTGCACCGTGCGCACGATCGGCAGGTCGAAGGCGACGGCGAACTCCCAGTCACGCTGGTCCTGCCCGGGCACGGCCATGATTGCCCCCGTGCCGTAGTCGGCTAGCACGTAGTCGGCGGCGTACACCGGGATCTGCTCGCCCGTGGCCGGGTTCAGCGCATGCACACCCAAGAAGACACCGGTCTTGTTGCGGCCCTCGCTCAGCCGGTCGACGTCGGTCGCGCGTTGGACCTCGGTTCGGTACTCCTCGAAGGCGGCGCGCTGCGAGGGCTCGCAGATCTCATCGGCCAGCGGAGCGTCGGCAGCCACGACGAAGAACGTCGCCCCGAACAGGGTGTCCGGCCGGGTCGTGAAGACGGTGACGGGTTCGTCGCGTGGACCGTTCGGACCGTGGAGGACGAAGTCGACGTGAGCTCCCTCGGAACGACCGATCCAGTTGCGCTGCATGGTGAGGACGCGGTCGGGCCAGTGCCCCCGCAGCTGGTCCATGTCATCCAGCAACCGCTGCGCGAAGTCGGTGACCTTGAAGTACCACTGAGTCAGGTCGCGCTTGGTGACGACGGCCCCGCAGCGTTCACAGTTGCCGGCGACGACCTGCTCGTTGGCCAGCACCGTCTGGTCGTTGGGGCACCAGTTGACCGCCGACGCCTTTCGATACGCCAACCCCTTCTCGTACAACGTCAGGAACAGCCACTGCGTCCAGCCGTAGTACTCGGGATCGGAGGTGTGCAGCCGTCGTGACCAGTCGAACGAGATGGCGTAGCGACGGAACGACTCGGCTTGGGTGGCGATGTTGCGTTCCGTCCACGTGGCGGGATGCTCGTTGCGCCTGATCGCGGCGTTCTCCGCCGGCAGGCCGAACGAGTCCCACCCGACCGGGTGCAGCACGTCGTAGCCCAGCTGGCCCCAGTAGCGTGCGATGACATCAGCCAACGCGTAGATCTCGCCGTGCCCCATGTGCAGGTCGCCGGAGGGGTACGGGAACATGTCGAGCAGATAGCGGCGCGGACGGGAGCCGTCATCCAGGGCTTTGAAGGGGTCCAGGTCGTCCCAGACCTTCAGCCACTTCTCCTGGACGGCCTCGACGTCATAGGGTGCGCGGTTCTCGCGATGCTCACTCATCACTGCTCTCCTCTGCGGGGCTGCTGCAACCGGCTTGCCTTGTCTCGGACATAGAAAAGCCCCTCACGCATGAGGGGCAGCCGCGCTGTCGATGACCTGCGATCAGCGCGGCGGAATAAGGAGCAGTACCTTCCGCATACACGCACCTTACCGCAGCCAGCGGCTCACCGGCGAGGCGTTTGACTGACCGCGGGCTCGTGCGACACCGCGGCTGCAGACTCGTGATCCAACGCGATGAGAACGGCGAAGCCCGCAAGCACGTAGCCGGCACCCTGCAGCGCCAGAATCTCGACGATGCCCACCGTCTCACCCAAGAATCCAGCACTGAGTGTGCCGATGATGGCGGCCACCGCCTCGACGAAGACGATCGCACCGAAGACACGGCCGCGGTACGCGTCGGTGGTGTTGCGCTGGAACAGCGTCATGAAACCCGCCACGACGAACGCTCCAGGCACGCCGACCACCACCATGCATACCGCGGCCGGCCAGATCTCCACCCATACCAGCGGATACAAGAACATGGCCAGGTCGACAAGGCCGAAGGTGACGGCGCCCCAGCCGAACAGCCGGGCCGCGCTGAGCCGGTCGCCGAGAGCAGCGGCGACGAAGCCGCCGACGATCCCCCCGATCGCCTGTACCGACACGATCAAGCCGAAGGCTTGGCCGCCGCCGTGCAGCACGTCTCGCACGAACGGCGCGAACAGGGTGCCCATGATGCCTTCGCCGATGCTCGTGATGAGCGAGAAGGCAAGCAGCAGCCGTAGGACCCGATGTCTCCAGGCCACTCGGAGGCCGTCCACCCACTCCTTGCGCAACGCGGCCAATCTGCCGAGAACAACCTCCGATGCATCAGCGGCCCCGCCGGCGGCCCTTGCACCGACGGGGGTCTCGCCGGGGCCCTCTTCTCCGGCGGGCGCCTCGGCTCGCCCGTTGCCGTCCATGCGGACGATCAGAGCGACGGAGACCAAGAACGTCGCGGCATCGACGATCGTGAGAGCAGTGATGCTTCCGGTGGCGGCGACCAGGCCACCCAAAGCAGAGCCGATAAGCCGGGACAGGTCCCGATTCTGGCCGTTCAGCGCATTGGCGGTGACGAGCCGGTCATCCGGCACCAGTTGCGGGATGATCGCCTGCTCTGCCGGCGCGAAGAACAGCTGGACGGTGCCTTCCCACATCAGCACGAGGTAGACGACCCACACCTTGTCGGCGGTCTGCACGAAGAGAAGCGGCAGCAATCCCACGCACAGTAAGAGGTTGGAGCCGATCATCGTGCGCTTGCGGTCCCAGCGGTCGACGTACACGCCAGCGACTGAGCTGAGGAGCACCTGCGGCGCGAAGGACGCCAGCAGCATCATTGCCGACGCAAGCGTCGAGCCGGTGATCGCGTAGATGTGGTAGGCGAGGCCGATGCGCAGGATCCAGTCGCCGGTGAGCGATACCAGTCCTGCCGTGAGCAGCAACCTCAGGTCACGATGCGACCGAAGGGTCTGCCACACCGCGCGCACGTCAGTGACCCACTGCGGACCGTCGCTGCGACACCGGTGCGGTGACAGGTACCGAGTCCATGCGTCACTATGACACCTTTATGGTGTCACGGCTAGACCTGGGCCGCGACCAAGTGAAGATATGAGGGCTGAAGACGCGGAAGGGCGCGCGTGCCTGCGGCTGGTAACGGCCCACCCATGGCCAGACACGACAGCGGCCGAGGGCCGGACGAGCTGCTGTTGAACCGGTCGGCCGCGAACCGAGGTCAGTCGGTGGGTTCGGGGGTGCCTTGCGTCGACACGGTGGTCGGCGGATCGCTCTCCACTGGTTCCGTCGTCGGAGCCTCCGTCGTCGGGGCTTCGGTGGTGGGAGCCTCCGTCGTCGGTACTTCGGTCGTTGCCGGTTCCGTGGTCGGCGCCTCATCCGTGGTGTCACCGCCGGAGGCGGGTGCCGTCGGGTCGTCGTTGTCGTCGGCCGGCTTGTTGTCCGCCGGATCGTCCTTGTCGGCGTTGCCTGAGTCACCGCGGGGGTTCACCAGGCGGCCCACGGTCGTCCCGTCCCCGTTGTTGGAGCCTGTGATCGAGGCGGCGGTCTTTCCGATCACGGTCTCGAACACCGTCAACACGCCGAACCCGGCCACGAGGATGATCAGCGAGGTGACCGCTACCGCGCCCCAGCGGATACGCCGCGACGACGTCGGCGCTACGGCGCGCGTCTGCGTCGAGGAAACGACCGGTGCCATCTTCAGCGTCTCTGACGACTGTGCGGTCTCGTCCGCAGCCTGACCTGCCTCAGTCGCCCCACCGATGCGGACCACACGCGGCACCGGGAGGACGGGCAGCGTCTCCTTGATGACCTGGTGGCTCTTCTCGAGGGAGTGCTTGTAGAGCGCCGAGCTCACCGACACGACGACGCTAGCCACGACCGCTCCAAGAACGGTGCCAGCGACTCCGAGCCATGAGGCGGCTACCGCCGCCGACGCCGCAGCCAAGGCACCGGCGAGCAGCTGAGGAATGCTCAGGTCCAGTGCTGACTTGCGTTCTTCGGATTCGTCCTCAGTACTCACCGCGGCCGACCGGGTGGCGTCTGTGGCCCGGCGCTGGTCGTGCGACATACGTCCTCTCCTGCAAGCGGGGGTGTTCTGGTGGCTGAGCCTCCCAGAGTTCAGGCTGGTCCCAACGGCGCGAAGCCGCAACCTCCAGGCTAGAGGCAGCGGCCACAGAAGTCCCGCTCGAGACGTCGAGATCGGGGGTGAGACCGCCCACATTGCGAGCCGCCGAGGCGAACGACCCGCCGTCGGCGACGCCCTAGGGGGTGCTTCTAGGCTGCCTCCATGGACTACGTGAAGCTGGGCTCCACCGCCCCGATCGTCGGCGCCGCCAAGCCACTCCATCTCGACGACGCAGTGGCCGCGATCGACCTCACGCTGACCGCTGACGAGCTGACAGAGCTCGCTAGCGGCTACGTTCCTCACCCGATCGAGGGCTTCAGCTGAACGCCCCCGAGAAGTCCTCCTCGACGAGGACCGCGGCCCTGGTCGTCCATCCCGACGGCGCGCGCCCGTGATCGAGCTGCTGACGACGGCGCTCGTCGGGTACTCCGGGCTCGTCGGACTCGTCGCGGCGGGCTGCGCGCTGCGGCGGGTGGATCGTCCCCGCTTTCTCGACGCGATGGTGCTCGCGCTCGAGGGCCTAGCGGTCGTACGAGCGATGCTCGGAGTCGGCGCGATGGCCTCGGGCAGCCATGCCGTACCCGGAGTGACCCACCTCGCCTATCTGGTCACGGCGGTAGCGGTCCTGCCGCTCCTGCTCAGCACCCTCGACGAGGACCGCAGCCACTGGTCGGCGGCCGTTATCGCCGTCGGCTGCCTCGCGGTCCTCGTCGTCGCCCTCCGGCTCCAGGCGACCTGGTAGGACCGTGAACCCCTCTCGCCTTCCCGGGGCAGGTGGCACGGCGAACGTCGGGGGCGACGCTCCGCGGACCGGGCCGCATCGCGTGCTCATCGCCGTCTACGCCCTGTTCACGGTGGCCGCCGGAGCGCGCAGCGCCGTGCAGCTAGCGACGGACGCCGGGGTCGCCCCGGTCGCATACGGACTCTCGGCGGTCGCGGCATGCACCTATGCCGCCGGGTGGTACGCCATCACGCGGGCAGCTCAAGGGGCGACCGGTCTCGCCCGAGTACTGCTGTGGCTGGAGCTCGGCGGCGTCGTCGTCGTCGGCACCCTCAGCCTCGTCAAGCCGGCGTGGTTCACCGAGGCGAGCGTGTGGTCGCAGTTCGGCCTCGGGTACGGCTTCGTGCCCGTGGCTCTGCCGGTCTGCGGGCTGCTCTGGCTGAGGTCTGCGGTGCCCGGGCCAACACCTAGGCTGGACGCCTAACGCATGGAGGACGGAAGACGATGACCGCACAGCAGACCGAGGCGAAGTCCACCCAGGGCAAATACGTGACGTCGGGTCAGGAGTTCAAGCGCGACACCAACTACATCCAGACCAGGATCACGATGGATGGTCAGGACGGCTACCCGGTGGAGCCTGGCAGGTACCGGCTCATCGTCGCGCGCGCCTGCCCATGGGCGAACCGCGCGATCATCGTGCGACGCCTTCTCGGCCTTGAGTCCGTCATCTCGATGGGGCTGTGCGGCCCGACGCATGACGAACGCAGTTGGACCTTCGACCTTGACCCCGGCGGTGTGGACCCCGTCCTCGGGATCGAGCGGCTGAGGGACGCCTACCTGGCACGGTTCCCGGACTACGAGCGCGGCATCACCGTGCCTGCCATCGTCGACATCCCGACCGGCCAGGTCGTGACCAACGACTTCGCTCAGATCACCCTCGACCTGTCCACGCAATGGCGCGAGTACCACCGCGAAGGCGCTCCGGAGCTGTACCCGGAGCATCTGCGCGACGAGATCGACGAGGTGTCCAAGCTGGTGTTCCGCGACGTCAACAACGGCGTCTACCGCTGTGGCTTCGCCGGCTCGCAGGCCTCCTACGACCGGGCGCACGACCGGTTGTTCTCCCGCCTGGACTGGCTGAGTGAACGCCTGGAGTCGCAGCGGTACCTCGTCGGAGACACCATCACCGAGGCCGACGTCCGGCTGTTCACGACGTTGGCGCGCTTCGACCCGGTGTACCACGGCCACTTCAAGTGCAACCGGTCCAAGCTGAGCGAGATGCCGGTGCTGTGGGCCTATGTACGCGACCTCTTCCAGACGCCGGGCTTCGGAGACACCACCGACTTCGTGCAGATCAAGCAGCATTACTACATCGTGCACACCGACATCAACCCCACGACGATCGTTCCCAAGGGTCCCGATCTCGCCAACTGGATGACGCCGCACCACCGCGAGCAGCTGGGTGGCAGACCGTTCGGGGACGGCACTCCCCCAGGCCCTCCCCCCGAGGACGAGATCGTCGATCCGGACCACACGCCTCTCGGCTGAGGCCGATGCGCATCGCGACGTGGAACGTCAACTCGATCCGGGCGCGGTTGGACCGCGTGGTCCAGTGGTTGCAGACCTCGGACGTCGACGTCCTCGCCCTGCAAGAGACGAAGTGCCGCGACGAGCAGTTCCCCGCTGAGGTGTTCGCCGGTCTGGGCTACGCGTCGGCCCACCACGGGACCTCGCAGTGGAACGGGGTGGCCGTGCTCTCCCGGGTCGGCCTGGACGACGTCGCCCTGAGCTTTCCCGGCCAGCCGGCGTGGGGCGATCCCCCCGTCGTCGAGGCACGGACCTTGGGTGCCACCTGCGGTGGAGTGCGGGTCTGGAGTCTCTACGTTCCCAACGGTCGTGAGCTCGGGCACCCGCACCTGGCGTACAAGCTGGACTGGATGGCCGCGCTGCGAGCAGCCGGCGCAGGCTGGCTGCAGGCCGACCCCTCGGCGCAGATCGCCCTCATGGGCGACTGGAACATCGCTCCTTATGACGAGGACGTCTGGGACATGCGGGTCTTCGCTCGGTCGACCCACGTCTCGCCTCCCGAGCGCGCAAGCTTCCTTGCGCTGAACGATGCCGGCTACGTGGATGTGGTTCGACCGCACACTCCGGGCCCCGGGGTCTATACGTACTGGGACTACACCCGCCTGCGCTTCGCGCGGCGTGAAGGCATGCGGATCGACTTCTGCCTGGCCAGCCCCGCGCTGGCGGAGCGCGTGATATCTGGCGCCATCGACCGCCAGGCCCGAAAGGGCAAGGGCGCGAGTGACCACGCACCGGTGACCGTCGACATCGGCTGACCAGCGGGTCCCCGCTCGCCTGGCTACGCTTGTCCGGCGCCTGGACGGGCGTGGATTTCTAGGCAATGTCAGGGTGACGCCATGGTGAAGGAGTACCTCGAACGCGAGGACAAGTACGACGTCGGCGCGGAGTTCGTGCTGCCTGACCTCGGGGTCGACTCGACCGACCGTGTCGAGACCACCACCATGCAGCTGAAGGCCACGTACTACGACACGTCCGAAGGAGACCTCCGCCGCCACCGCATCACCCTGCGGCGACGCACGGGGGGCAGCGACGACGGGTGGCATCTGAAGCTACCCGCCGGACCAGCCCGCACCGAGCTGCAGCTACCGGCCCAATCGCGGGCGGTTCCTCGCGAGCTCTCGACGCTTCTGCTCGGCGTCCGGCAGGGACGCAAGCTGGTGCCCGTGGTGACGTTGGAGACCACCCGCGTCAGCCATGTCCTGCAAGCCGCCGATGGCGGCGTCCGCGCCGAGATCGCCGACGACACGGTGCGCGTTGTCCCGGCGCCCTCGGCCCCTGATCTCGAGGCGTCCGCCCCTACGGGGTGGCGAGAGGTGGAGGTGGAGCTGGGCCCGGCTGGGGACAGCGACCTCCTCGAGGCTCTCGGGCGTCGACTGATCGAGGCCGGTGCTGAGGCGTCGGCGAGCGTGTCGAAGTCGACCCGCGCCCTCGGAGAAACGGGATCGGTTGCGCGCCCCTCATTCAGCGGGCTCGCGGCCAGTGTCGACGACTACCTCGTCAAGCAGTACGACGCCATCGTGGCCGGTGACTTGGCTCTGCGCCGCGACATCAATGCGATCCACTCGACCCGGGTCGCTATCCGACGGCTTCGGAGCACACTGCGATCCTTTGCCGCGCTGTTCGAGCCGGAGGACGCCGACCATCTGCAGTCTGAGCTGAGCTGGTACGCGGACCAGCTGGGGGCGGTGCGTGACCTGGACGTCACCAGGTCACGCCTCAACGCCCGACTGTCAGAACTCCCCCGTGAGCTCGTGGTCGGCGACATCTCACAGCGGTTCGAGTCGGACTTCACCGAGGCACGCGAAGCGGCCTACCGCCGGCTTCGCCGCGCGATGAGCTCCAAGCGCTACCTCGCTGTGCTGACACTGCTCGACCAGTGGCGACAGGACCCGCCCTACACGGCGGCCGCTACCAGCGGCGAGGAGGCGACGACCTTCGTGTCCTCGGCTGAGAAGGCGATGCTCAAGCGATTGACCCGGGCGCTGCAGCCGGGCGCCGACGTGGAGCTCCTCCACCGGGCACGGCGTGCGGAGAAGCGCTACCGGTACGCGCACGAGCTGGCGGAGCCGGCTGGAGGCAAGAAGGACGCCATCCTCGCTGAGGCAAAAGCGCTGCAAGACCTCCTGGGCGAGTTCCAGGACAGCGTCACCAGTGACGATGTGCTGCGGCGACTTGCCGCCTCGGCGCGGGCGACCGGGCGTGAAGACAGGTTCACCTACGGAGTGCTCATCGGGCAGGATCTCGAGACACAGCGACGCATCCGGATGCAGCTCGAGCGCGAGTACGGCTGAGCAACCCTCGCCTGGGGTGGCCCAAGTGGCACGATGAACAGTGCAGACGACGACGTGACAGGAGATCCGATGACCACACAGCACGCAGGTGGCCGCCAGACCAGCACCCCGAAGGGCTTGTGATGGCGAAGCGACGCCACCCCTTGGGTGTGGACATCGGCGGTAGCGGCATCAAGGGCGCCCCGGTCGACCTTGCCGCGGGCGTCTTCGCGGCCGACCGGCTGCGCATCGAGACTCCCAAGCAGTCGACTCCGGACGCCGTCGCCGACATCGTCGAGCGCATCGCCGACAACTTCAAGAACGACGCAGGTGACTCACCCGTCGGCGTCACCATCCCCGGCGTCGTGACTGCGGGGATGGTGCGCACGGCGGCCAACATCGACAAGACCTGGATCGGCACGGACGCGGCCTCCCTGCTCAGCTCGCGTCTCGGTCGTCCCGTGACCGTGGTCAACGACGCCGACGCTGCCGGGGTCGGTGAGCTCCACTTCGGAGCGGCGCGAAACGTGGACGGGCTCGTCCTGCTTGCCACCCTCGGCACTGGCATCGGTACGGCGCTGCTCAACCATGGCACCCTCATCCCCAACAGCGAGCTGGGTCACCTCGAGCTCGACGGGCACGACGCAGAGACGAAGGCCTCGTCGCACGCGCGCGAGTCTGAGGAACTGTCCTGGGAGGAGTGGGCAGGGCGCCTGCAGCGGTACTTCGCCCACATCGAGGACCTGCTCTGGCCCGACATCATCGTCGTCGGGGGCGGTGTCTCCAAGCATGCTCAGCAGTACCTGCCCTTGCTACACCTGAGGGCGCCCATCGTCGCTGCACAGCTCGGAAACGCCGCAGGCATCGTCGGCGCTGCCTGGCTCGCCGCGAACGGATGACCAAAGGCCCTCGCCAGCGTTACCGCCGCGTCGCCGCGGCTGCCGTGCTCCTGGTGCTCACCGGATCGTTGGCCGCTTGCAGTGGTGATCCGGCCGACGAGAACACGGCTGAGGAGACGTCCGAGCCGTCCTCCTCACAGCCCCCGACGACGGGGCGGAGCGCTACCAACGATCCTGACCCCAGCTCGCCCTCGTCGACGTCCTTCGAGCAACCAACCACAGCTGTCACGGTGACCGCTCCTCCAGGCGAGGTCGACCTAGCGCCCTCCTCGACCATCGCCGATGACCTCGACGTCCCCTGGGGTATCAGCTTCTTCCCCGACGGCGACGCTCTGGTCTCCGAGCGGGACACCGCCCGGCTCCTTCGCCTCAGCCCTGACGGGGCGATCACGTCGCTGGCCACAGTCCAGGACGTCACACCGACGTCCGAAGGCGGTCTGCTCGGGGTCGCGGTCTCCCCCGACTTCGGTTCCGACCAGACGATCTTCGCCTACACCACCACTGCGGACGACAATCGAGTTCTGAGCGGGACCCTTGGGGACTTCAAGGCAGGCGATGCCACCGCGATCCTCACCGGAATCCCCTCCGGCGAGATCCACAACGGCGGCCGTCTGGCGTTCGGTCCCGACGGCAAGCTGTATGTCACCACCGGGGAGATCGGTGACGAGACGTTGGCTCCAGACCTGGAATCGCTGGGCGGCAAGATTCTGCGCATCGAACCAGACGGCGCCGTTCCCGACGACAACCCCTTCCCCGACTCCCCCGTGTGGAGCTACGGCCACCGAAACGTGCAGGGCCTCACCTGGGACGATCGGGGGCGGCTGTGGGCATCGGAGTTCGGGAGTTCGCTCTGGGACGAGATCAACCTGATCCAACCGGGTCGAGACTACGGATGGCCGGCTGCGGAAGGCACCGCCAACCTCGACGGAAAGACCGACCCGGCGGCTGTCTTCAGTACGAGCTCCGCCTCACCGTCAGGACTCGCCTACGCCGACGGAGCACTGTGGATGGCGGCACTGCAGGGCGAGACGACCTGGCGGGTGCCTGTGACGAGCAGCGGTCTCGAGACGCCCCAGCCGGTGCGTATCGCCAACGCCAGGACACGCACCGTCGTGGCTGCGCCCGACGGCCGCTTGTGGGTCACGACAAGCAGCACCGACGGACGGGCGACGCCAGGCCCGGAGGACGACAGGATCGTCTCGGTCGACCCCACGGCGTTCTGACGCAGGGACGCTCAGTCGGTTGCGACGCAGTCGCCCTCGATCGGTGCAGTGAACCCTTTCGCCCGACGTTCACTCGGTCACAGTGCCGTCGATGCCGTACCACCGCAGCGCCCTACGTTGTCACGGCGTCGCAGCGGCGACCACATCGGGAGCTTGTTCGAACTGGGTCCGGTACAGCTCCTCATAACGGCCCGACGTCGCGAGCAGCTCGTCGTGAGTGCCGCGCTCGACGATGCGGCCGTCCTCGACCACGAGGATGAGATCCGCCGCCCGGACCGTCGAGAGCCGGTGAGCTATCACCAGCGCCGTCCGCCCGGTGAGAGCCTCGCCCAGTGCCGCCTGGACGGCTGCCTCGGAGGTCGAGTCGAGGTGAGCGGTCGCCTCGTCGAGGATCACCACACGTGGTCGCGCCAGCAGCAAGCGAGCGATGGTGAGCCGCTGGCGCTCGCCGCCGCTGAGCCGGTAGCCCCGCTCGCCGACCACCGTGTCCAGCCCGTCCGGCAGTGTCGCCATCAGTTCGGTGAGCCGTGCTCGCTGCAATACGTCGGCCAGGTCATCGTCAGTGGCCTCGGGCCGTGCCAGCAGCAGGTTGGCCCGAATCGACTCGTGGAACAAGTGGCCGTCCTGTGTCACCATTCCGACCGTCTCGCGAAGCGTCGCGAACGACACCTCGCGCACGTCGATGCCGGCCAGGCGGACGCTCCCGGAGTCGACGTCGTACAGCCGCGGCACCAGCGCGGCGATGGTCGACTTGCCTGCCCCCGATGACCCGACGAGTGCGACCATCTGGCCCGGCTCGGCCCGGAAGGACACGCCATGCAGCACCTCGACACCACCACGGGTGTCGAGCTGGGCGACCTCCTCCAGCGAAGCCAGCGAGACCTTGTCGGCCGACGGATAGGCGAAGTGGACAGCATCGAACTCGACGGAGACCGCCCCGTCCGGCATCGGCTTGGGGTGCACCGCCTCCTGGATCAACGGACGCAGGTCGAGCACCTCGAAGACGCGCTCGAAGCTGACCAGGGCGCTCATCACCTCGACGCGAGCGCTGGCAAGCGCCGTCAAGGGGGCGTAGAGGCGCGTGAGAAGCAGCGCGAGCGTCACCACCGAACCGGCGTCGAGCTGGTCTCGCAGCGCATAGAACCCGCCCAAGCCGTAGACCAGGGCAAGGGCCAACGCGGACACCAGCGTCAAGGCGGTGATGAAGATCCACTGCACCATGGCAGTCCGCACGCCGATGTCGCGGACCCGGCTCGCACGAGCGGCGAACTCCGCCGACTCGAAGTCGGGCCGTCCGAACAGCTTGATCAAGGTGGCACCCGGTGCCGAGAACCGCTCGGTCATCTGGGTGCCCATCGTGGCGTTGTGGTCGGCCGCCTCTCGCTGAAGGGCGGCGAGCCGAGAGCCCATACTGCGCGCGGGCAGCACGAACACCGGCAGCAAAAGCAACGCGAGCAACGTGATCTGCCACGACATCTGCAGCATCACCACCAACGTCAACACCAAGGCGACGACATTGCTGACGACCCCGGACAGAGTCCCGCTGAACGCGCGCTGGGCTCCTATGACGTCGTTGTTGAGCCGGCTCACAAGGGCTCCGGTCCGAGTGCGAGTGAAAAAGGCAATCGGCATGCGCTGCACGTGGTCGAACACCGCGGTGCGGAGGTCGAAGATGAGTCCCTCGCCGATCCGGGACGACAGCCAGCGGCTGAGGATGCCCAACGCTGCCTCGGCCAGCGCGATCACCGCGATCCAGATCGACAGCAGCACGACGCTACGGGTCGACTCCTGCTTGACGATGGCATCGACGACCTCACCGGCGAGCACCGGGGTGGCCACAGCGAGCACCGCTGTCACCACGCTCAGCACCAGGAACATGGCCAGCATCCGGGAGTGCGGCCGAGCGAACCGGGCGATGCGCCGCAACGTCTCCCGCGAGAAGGGGCGCCGGTCCTGCTCGGCGTTCATGGCGTTGTGCAGTGACACCCATGCTGTCACTTCCATGTCCACGGCTATCCCCGCCTTCTGCCCCTGAACCAGCGCCGCCCAGCATTGGTGCGCTTGGCAGGGACTGTACAGCCGGCCGGCGACAAAATCGTTCGTCCGCCGGGGTGGCAGCACGCAACGCGAACGATGGCCCCCTCCGTTGCACGGAGAGGGCCATCGGCGAGTTGTCGACTACTGCTCTACGTCACGTATCTCTTGCTCCGCGACTGCCTGAATGAGAGCAAGCAGCTCGGGGTCGAGGCCGGGAGAGAACTCCTCACGACGTTCCGGCGCGATCTCCATCGGGACACCATCGGGCATGAACGCGGTGGTGAGCTCCGTGCCGTCGTTCGACGGTGACGCGCCGCGGAACAGCTTGTCAGCATGGCTCAGCTTGTCGGCGCTGAACGTGTACTGGACGCTCTGAAGGCCCTGATCGAGAAGCGCCTTCACCTCGGGGAACTGTTCGGCGCTGGTCTTGGGGATCGGCAAGACACGCCCCCAGTCCACGCTGAGGCTCTCGAGTGCCTTGGCGTACGCGTTCTCGTGTGCCTGGTCCCGGACGATCAAGTAGGCGATGGTCGAGCGAGCCGTCTTGTTGTCGGTCATCTCGTAGATCCGGCACTTCTGCAGGCGACCGGTTGCCTCGAGCATGAGGTTGTACAGCAAGTCCAGCACCAGGTTGCCGCTGTTGTACACGTACGAGCCGGACCACGGGTTCCCAGCCGCGTCGACGGGGAGCGCCCCCTGAGCCCCGACCAGGTAATGGTGGATGTTGCTCGTGTCCAGCGCGATCGACAACGGGGTCGCACCCTTCGCTCCCGGCTCATCCACAGGGTCGGTCTTCTTACCCTTGTAAGCCGGTGAACCGTCGAGCAGCCGGGAGATCGTCGTGGCAATGAGCTCGACGTGCGCGATCTCCTCGGTTCCGATGCCGTGCAGCAGATCCTTGTAGGGCCGAGAAGCCTCGTCACCGCGGAAGTTGAAACTCTGGAACAGGTACTGCATCATCGTCCGCATCTCACCGAACTGCCCGCCCAGACCCTCCTGCAGGGCGTTGGCCGCAGCCGGATCCGGCTCGTCGGGCACGATTTCGTTGATCAGCCGCTGAACATGCAAGAACATTCTGCACTCCAAAGTGTCGGTGTCACGCTGGTCGCCGCCTGCTTGATCAGCAGTCAGTCGAGGCGATTGTGCCCGATCGGCTCCCGAATAAGCAGCCCCTCAGACCGTGCCCGGTCATCCGCACGTCGAAGCCCGATTGATCATCGAGGCGATGGGCCACGACCGGGCCATGGCGTGAGCGAACCCGCTAGCCCGGGTTCTGCTGCTGGCTAGCGGGTTCTCCGACGCACTCCTCAGGCGCTGTAGAGCTCAATCTCCTCGAGAGTGCCGTCGTCGTCGTCGACGTCGACCTCGGCGACCCGAGTTCCAAAGGTCAAGTCCGCGGTGGTGCCGTCGTCGTCGCCGTCCTCGATCTCGATCTCGGTGTCTTCAGTGACCACGAAGGTCAGCGCTCCCACGGCCAGGCTGTCAATAATGAGAGTGCCAGTGGCGCCGTCGAAGCTCACGACCGTACCCATGACGTCACTTTCGTCCTCATCGGCCTCACCGTCGTCATCTGAGTCACCGTCGCAGTCGTCATCGACGCTGTCGTCCTCGTCCTCGTCGGTCTCGCCGTCCTCGTCAGAGTCCTCATCGCCGTCTGCTACGCCGTCGTCATCGCTGTCGGCGTCGCGGGCCGAGCCCCCGTTCTCGTTCTCATCCTCATTGCTGACGTGATCGCCGTCCCGGTCGTCGTCGTCCGAGACGCAGGTCTCGGCCCCGTCGTCCTCGTCCTCGTTGTCGACCTCGTCGCGGTCGGCGTCCTCGTCACCGTCCAGTTCCCCGTCGTCGTTCGTGTCCTGGTCGTCGGCATCGGTCGAGCCGAGGCCGTCGTACACCTCATCGCCGTCATCGTGGCCGTCCCGGTCACTGTCCTCGCTGCGTGGTAGGACCGAGTTGCGGTACTCGGCCAGATTGCGCAGGCTGTCATGGTCCGGGTCCCCCGTGGCGTTCGCCTTGAACGGATTGAGGTTGTGGTTCCTCTCCCAGACGTTGGGCATCCGGTCGCCGTCGCTGTCACCCGCGGCTTGCGCGCTGGCCGGCGTGACGCCCAACAGGCCGCCATATGCGACTGCGGCGAACAGCGCCGCCAGCCGGACTGGGGTGGTTCGGGTGAAGCGCATGGAGCTTCCTCTGTTCGACACGAGTGACGACCCCAGACGGAAGTCAGCACAGCCGCCTCACGCGACATGTGCACAGAGTAATAGATCGATTACGACAAATGTGGACGAATGCGTGGAAATGCTTTCGTCGCACACCTCGTGACAACAGGTGAGGGCCCGACACCTTCAGTACTGGGTCTGCGGCCCACCGCTGGGTGGCCCTCAGGTGAACCGTCCCTGGGACCACACGACCTGCGTCCTGCTTGGTGGAGCTGAGGGGACTCGAACCCCTGACCCCCTCCATGCCATGGAGGTGCGCTACCAGCTGCGCCACAGCCCCGCGATTGCGATCCAACGAGGCGACACCCCGTGGGCCTGAGAAGTGTAGCCAACCGGCGACGAACGAGGAAACTCAGGTGAGCTCTCAGCCGCCTGAGCTGGCGAGGTCGTCGGCCAGGTTCAGCGGCTCGGGCATGGTCTCTGCGTTGTACACCATGATCTGCCAGCCGCGGTGCCGGTGCTCCTCCAGCACAGTCCAGGCGCAGTTGGCCATCCCGGCGACCATCTCGCGCAGCTCAGGGGGTACTCCGAAGAACGCGAGCAACCCCGTGCGCAAGGAGGCCCCGTGGCCGACCACGACACCGGTGTCCTGCGGCCCCAGCGCGGCAACGGCGTCGGAAAGGGCCGCGATCATCCGTTGCGCCACCTCGTCGTCGACCTCGGCTCCCGGCACCGTGACGCGACGGTTCGCGGTGATGTCCGCGAACAGCTCCGGGAACTTCTCTTCGAACTCGGGGAACGTCAATCCCTGGCGCACTCCCACGTCGTACTCCCGCAGGCGCTTGTCAAGAAGGACCGACCTGCCGGTCGCGGCAGCGATCGGCTCGGCCGTCTCGCGGGCGCGCGCAAGGTCGCTCGACCACACGAAGGACGGTTCATAGGTGGCCAGCGACTGCGCCGCGCGCTGCGCCTGAGCGCGGCCCGTGCTGTCGAGCGAGACGTCGGCGTGACCTTGAGCCCGCCCGATACGGTTCCACTCGGTTCGGCCGTGGCGGACGAGCACCAGCCTCCGGAAGTGCCGAGAATCCGGCGTTATCTGCATCAGTCGTCCGTGACAGCTCCGCTGCTTCGAGCCGGTGCCGTCCCGCGTCCACTGCTGACCGACTCCGGCAGCTCGATGGGGGGACAGTCACGCCACAACCGCTCGAGGGCGTAGAAGACCCGCTCCTCGGAGTGCTGGACATGTACGACGATCTCGTCGTAGTCGATCAGCACCCAGCGACCGTCTCGCTCACCCTCTCGCCGTGCGGCCCCGGCCCCGGCTTGCTTCAGCTTCTCCTCGATCTCGTCCACGATCGCCTTGACCTGGCGGTCGTTGGGCGCCGAGCACAGCAAGAACGCGTCGGTGATGATGAGCTGCTCCGAGACGTCGAAGGAGATGATGTCGTCGGCGAGCTTGTCCGAGGCAGCTTGCGCTGCGATGCGGACGAGCTCGATGGCCCGGTCGGATGCGGTCACGAAGTGGTGCTCTCCTGTCGCTCGAAGCTGTCTTGTAACTGGTAGAGGCCGCGCTTGGCGATGTACTGCACAACCCCGTCCGGCACCAGGTACCAGACCGGTTCGGACTTCTGCGCTCGTGCACGGCACTCGGTGGACGAGATCGCCAGGGCGGGCACCTCGATGGTGGTCACCTTGTGCTGCGGGAGCCCGTCGAGGGTTGCGTCGTCGATCGTCGTACCTGGTCGCGTGCATCCCACGAAGTGAGCGAGCTCGAAGATCGCCTCCGCGTCGTGCCACGTCAGGATCTGGGCCAAGGCGTCTGCTCCCGTGATGAAGAACAGGTCCGTGTCCGGGCGTTCCTTGTGCAGGTCGCGCAGAGTGTCGATCGTGTACGTCGGGCCGTCTCGGTCCACGTCGACTCGGGATACCGAGAAGCGGGGGTTGGACGCCGTGGCGATCACGGTCATGAGGTAGCGGTCCTCAGGCGCCGACACCTGGCGGGCCGACTTCTGCCACGGCTGACCGGTCGGGACGAAGACGACCTCGTCCAGGTCGAACCAGGCCTGAACCTCCGACGCAGCGACGAGGTGACCGTGGTGGATGGGGTCGAACGTCCCACCCATCACCCCGATCCGGCGTCGTGAGCCCATCAGGCGTGTGGCCGGCCCTTTCCGAACATGAGCAGCGCGATGAGCATCGCAATCAGCAGCCCGAAGCCGATAAGGCCGAACACGATGGCCGGCATCGGCAGGTGGCGGAGCTCCTCTTCGGCGGCTAGCACAATCTCCATGAGGACAGGCTAACGGGTCGCGCCAACGCGTGCCTTTTCGCTCGCTGCATCCTGGACGGCCAAGGCCCCGGTGAGGCTGGCTCAGCCGCGGACCTGCCCGTCACCCGTGACGACGTACTTGGTGGACGTCATCTCCTGCAACCCCATCGGCCCGCGGGCGTGCAGCTTCTGGGTGGAGATGCCGATCTCGGCACCGAACCCGAACTCCCCGCCGTCGGTGAACCGCGTCGACGCGTTGACCACGACGGCCGCCGCGTCCACCGTCGCAGCGAAGCGCCGAGCCGCCTCCTGCGAGCGTGTCACGATCGCCTCGGTGTGCCCGCTGCCGTACTGGCGGATGTGGCGCACCGCGTCGTCAAGCGACGCGACGACGTTCGCCGAGATGTCGAGAGAGAGGTACTCCGCGGCATAGTCGTTGCTCGTCGCCGGGACGACGTCCGGGCTGGTGCGGCGTACCCTTTCGTCGCCGTGAACCGTGACACCTTCGCTCTGTAGCGCCTTCACGATGCGCGGCAGGAACTCGTCGGCGACCGACTCGTGCACGAGCAGTGACTCAGCCGCGTTGCACACGCTCGGACGGTGGGTCTTGGAGTTCACGACGATGCGCTCGGCGATGTCCAGGTCCGCGTCGGCGTCGACGTACACATGGCAGTTGCCGACGCCTGTCTCGATCACCGGAACGGTCGACTCGGTGACGACACGCGAGATCAGTTCCGCCCCGCCTCGGGGGATCAGGACGTCGACCAGCCCACGTGCCCGCATCAGGTGGCCGACCGAGTCCCGGCCACCCGGAACGAGCTGGACCGCGTCGACCGGGAGCGCCGACGTCTCCAGCGCGGAGCGAAGGGTATCGACGAGCGCCGTGTTCGACTGCAACGCGGACGACGAGCCGCGCAGCAGTACCGCGTTGCCGCTCTTCAGGCAGATCCCCGCGGCATCGACGGTGACGTTCGGACGGGCCTCGTAGATCATCCCGACCACGCCGAAGGGGACGCGCAGCTGCCGCAGCTCTATCCCGCTCGGGACCGTGCCGCCACGGACGACCTCGCCCACGGGGTCCGGCAGAGCCGCCAGGTCCCGCAGCCCGTCGGCCATCGCCGTGATCCGCTGCGATGTCAGGCGGAGCCGGTCGACGAAAGCAGCGGAGGCACCGGCGGACTCTTGCGCCTCCACGTCGCGCGCGTTGGCCTCCAGGATGCTGTCGGGGTTCGAGTCCAGAGCGCCGGCCATCCGGTGCAGCGCGTCGTCCTTGTCCCGGCGCGAAGCGACGGCCAACGCGTACGACGCCTCGCGCGCGCGCTCAGCAACCCCGCGTACGACGTCGTCGCCGGAGCGAACGTCGTCGACCTCGTCACCCGCCATGTCACCAGCGTACGGCGGTTCACCTGCTCAGCAACAAGCTGCTCGCCTCCCGGGCCGAGGCCGCGCACCGCGTGCCGTCAGAAAGGACGAGGACCGATGTCGGCAACGACCAGGCTCCGACCGGTCCGACGCATCTCGTAGACGTCGCGCTGCAGCACCTCGAGGCCGACGACCTCCCAAGCAGGCAGGTCAGCCGACTCCCGATGCTCGTTCCACATCTCCAGCGCCAGTGACGCGACGTCGCCCATGGTGTCGCCCTCCTCCCAGTACGACACCTCAGCGCGGTGCTCGTCAAAGCGCAACGACTCCAGGAACGGCCGCTCGACCTGCAGCCGGCACAGCGCGGTGTGGGTGTCCCCCGTCGGATGCCACTCACCGCCGACAGTCACGGTGACCTGCCACAGCAGAGGGGAATGGGGCACTCGCGAGGCTCCTGCACGGGAGGGATGGGGCAGTCACCAGTGTGGGGCACCGGTCGACACCGCCGTGCCCGAACCGACGAACTCGGCGAAACCGGCGCTCGGCGCGTCTGCCACCGGAGCCCGGTGCCGCCAGTCGGGCCGGGTGGTCACACGAGCAGCACAAGATCGTCGCGGTGTACCAGCTCGCGCTCGTACCCGCTGCCCAGCTCAGCGGCCAGATCTTGCGTCGTGCGGCCGAGCAGCGCCGGTACCTCGTCGGCGTCGAAGTTGACGACGCCGCGGGCGACAGCGCTCCCTGACTCGTCGACGAGGTCGACCGGTTCACCGGCGTGGAACCTGCCACGAACAGCGAGGACTCCGGCCGGCAGCAACGAGGTGCCTCGTGTTGTGATCGCACGAACGGCGCCGGCGTCGAGAACCAGCTCACCCGAGGGCTCAGTCGCATGCGCGAGCCACAGCAGCCGCGTGGAGCGACGCTTCCCCGTGGGAGGGAACCAGGTGCCCACCTCGTCGTCGACGAGGTCCGGCGCGAGCACTGCCGTGAGCTGGTCAGCGCGGGCGACGAGCGTCGCGATCCCGGCTCCGGTCGCGATGCGGGCCGCCTCGAGCTTCGAAGCCATCCCGCCAGTCCCCAACGCCCCTGCTGGGGCTCGTTCGATGAAGGCCAGGTCGTCGACTCGCTGCACCAGCGGAATTCGGGTCGCTCCAGCGGAGCTCGGAGGTCGGTCGTAGACCCCGTCGATATCGGAGAGCAGGACAAGGGCGTCGGCGTGGACCAGGTGCGCTACCAGCGCCGCCAACCGGTCGTTGTCGCCGAACCGGATCTCCGTCGTGGCCACGGTGTCGTTCTCGTTGACGATGGGGACGACCTCCAGCTCGAGCAGCTTCGCGAAGGTGCGGTACGCGTTGCGGTAATGGCTTCGCCGGGTGACGTCGTCCACCGTGAGCAGCACTTGCCCGACGCGCAGCCCGTGCCGGGCGAAGGCGTCGGTGTACCGGTGGATCAACAGTCCCTGGCCGACGCTGGCAGCGGCCTGCTGGCGGGCGAGATCGCGCGGCCGAGACTTCAGACCCAGTGGCGCCAAACCAGCAGCAATGGCGCCGGACGACACCAGGACGATCTCGACGCCGCGCAGCCGGGCAGCCCCGATCTCGTCGACCAACGCGTCCACGCGGTCATCGTCGATCCCACCTCGGCTGGTGGTGAGGGACGACGACCCCACCTTGATCACGAGGCGCTTGGCGGTCGTGAGGACGCCAACGCCGGAGAAGCTCATCGACCCTCGAGGCGTAGATCCCGTCCGCGACGGCCGAGCATCGTCTGCGCGCCTGCCTGCACATCAGGGTCGAACTCGAAGACGACGGCATTGTCGTCGTCGCCGATCACGACGTCGTCACCGACCTGAGCGCCGAGGGAGACAAGTCGCTCCTCGACCCCGAGCCGGTTCAGCCGGTCGGCGAGATAGCCCACTGCTTCGTCGTTGCCGAAGTCGGTCTGCTTGACCCACCGCTGCGGCTTGTTCCCTCGAACGTGCCAGGCGCCGTCGACCTGCCGGATCTCGAACTCCGCCTCGGAGTCACCGGCCGGCCGCAGGACGATCCGCGCCGGTTGCGCGGTGGCTGCAGACGTCCGGGCAGCGGCGACCAGCTCGGACATGGCAAAGGTGAGCTCTCTCAGACCCTCGTGGCTGGCGGCCGAGATGGGGTAGACGGCATAGCCCCTGGCCTGCAGGTCGGGTGTGACCATCTCGGCGAGCTCACGAGCGTCGGGCACGTCGATCTTGTTCAGGGCCACCAGCCGCGGTCGGTCGTCGAGACCGCCGTAGGCGGCGAGCTCGCGCTCGAGAACGTCGAGGTCGGTGAGGGGATCGCGGTCGGGTTCGATGGTGGCGCAGTCGATCACGTGCAGCAGCGCGGCACAGCGCTCGATGTGGCGCAGGAAGTCATGCCCGAGCCCGCGGCCCGCACTCGCTCCTTCGATCAGACCGGGGACGTCGGCCACCGTGAACGTCATGTCGCCCGCGGTCACGACGCCCAGGCTCGGGACCAGGGTGGTGAACGGGTAGTCGGCGATCTTCGGTCGGGCACGCGACAAGGCCGCGACGAGGCTCGACTTGCCGGCGCTGGGGTAACCGACCAGGCCCACGTCAGCAACGACCTTGAGCTCGAGAATGACCGTTCGCTCGTCCCCGACCTCCCCGAGCAACGCGAAGCCCGGCGCCTTGCGTGACTTGCTCGCCAACGCGGCGTTGCCCAGGCCGCCGCGTCCGCCCGCCGCCACCACCAGCTCGGTACCGGCGCCGACCAGGTCGGCAAGTACTTCTCCTGAGGGCGTCGACACGATGGTCCCGTCGGGCACCGGCAGAACCAGCGAGGCGCCGTGCCCGCCGGCCCGATGGTCGCCCCGGCCGGGCTTGCCGTTGGTGGCGCGCCGGTGGGACTCGTGGTGGTAGTCGATGAGGGTGGTCACGTCGGGATCGACCCGCAGGATGACGTCTCCTCCGTGGCCCCCGTTGCCGCCGTCAGGCCCACCTAGCGGCTTGAACTTCTCGCGATGGACGGAGGCGACACCGTGACCACCGTTGCCGCCGGAGACGTGCAGTACCACCCGGTCGACAAACGTCGGGACCGCCATGGTGTGGACTCCTCTGATGTCGGCGGTAGCCCGTTGAGCTTGCTACCGCCGAGCGCCGGCGCAGCCTCGGGTTAGGAGGCGTCCGCGACGATGTTGACGACGCGACGGCCGCGCCGGGTGCCGAACTCGACGTTTCCGGCTACGAGCGCGAACAGGGTGTCATCGCCTCCGCGCCCCACGTTGGTTCCCGGGTGGAAGTGAGTACCTCGCTGACGCACGATGATCTCACCGGCGTTGACGAGCTGTCCGCCGAAGCGCTTCACGCCGAGCCGCTGAGCGTTGCTGTCGCGGCCGTTGCGCGTGGAGGCCGCACCCTTCTTGTGTGCCATGTCTGGTCCTCAGCTCACTTGGTGTTGATGGCGGTCACTTTGACCTGCGTGTAGTGCTGGCGGTGTCCTTGACGACGGCGATAGCCCGTCTTGTTCTTGAACTTCAGGATGTGGATCTTCGGTCCCTTGGTGGGTCCGACGACCTCTGCCTGGACGTCGACGTTGGCCAGGGCCTGAGCGTCCGACGTGACGGAGTCACCGTCGACCAGGAGCACCGCCGGCAGCGAAAGGCTGTCACCGGGCTGCGGCCCGAGCTGGTCGATCTCGATGACGTCGCCGACAGCGACCTTCTGCTGGCCGCCGCCACTGCGCACGATCGCGTACACCGCGGGCTCACTCTCTTTGGTAGGTACCGACATCTGCCGGGTTACTCAAGCCGCCGACGAGGGATCTCGGACACCCGGGGAACCGGCGCAGGACCCCTGCGCCGACTGTTCAGTCTACGGACCGCAACTCCCAGGGTCAAAACTGCCGCTCACGCAGGTGCGGTCACGGATTCCGCACCGGCCTGGTTGGGCGACGGCATGCCGTCGGCGCGGTTCGCACCTGCAGCGCTACCTCCCTCAGCTGGCTGGGCGGAGCTGCTCTTCGCTCCGGCGCCCGGTGCTGCGTTGTCCGAACCTGTCGGTGCTGCTGCAGCCGGAGCGTCGTTGCTCCCCGACCCGCCTCGACGCCGGTTGCTCGAGCGCTTGGAGCCGCGCGACGAGCCCGACGACCCGGACGCGTGCGAATGGGACTCCTCGAACCGCTTCTCTTCGACGGGCTCCTGCTCGATCACGACTCCCCTGCCCGAGCACACCGAGCACGGCTGGCTGAAGGCCTCGATCAAGCCAGTACCGATCCGCTTGCGCGTCATCTGGACCAATCCCAGCGACGTCACCTCGGCCACCTGGTGGCGGGTACGGTCGCGGCCCAGGCACTCCACCACCCGGCGCAGGACGAGATCGCGGTTGTGCTCGAGCACCATGTCGATGAAGTCGATCACGATGATGCCGCCGATGTCTCGAAGCCTGAGCTGGCGGACGATCTCCTCGGCCGCCTCCAGGTTGTTCTTCGTCACGGTCTCCTCGAGGTTGCCTCCGGATCCGGTGAACTTGCCGGTGTTGACGTCGACGACCGTCATGGCCTCCGTGCGGTCGATGACCAGGGAGCCACCAGAGGGCAGCCACACCTTGCGCTCCAGCGCCTTGGCGATCTGCTCCTCGACGCGCAGCTCGGCGAAGACGTCGCCGTCACCCTCGAAGCGTTCCAACCGCTCGGCGAGGTCGGGCGCCACGTGCTGGACGTACCCGTCGACCATGTCCCAGGCGTCGTCGCCGGAGATGACGAGCTTGGCGAAGTCCTCGGTGAACAGGTCGCGGACGACTTTGATGGTTGTGTCAGGCTCGCCATAGAGCAGCGCCGGCGCCTGACCGGCCTTGACCTTCTTCTCGATGTCCTCCCAGCGCGCGGTAAGGCGGGTGACGTCACGAGTCAGCTCCTCCTCGCTGGCGCCCTCAGCCGCGGTGCGGATGATGACACCGGCGCTGTCGGGAACGATGTCCTTCAACAGGCTCTTGAGCCTGCTGCGCTCGGTGTCGGGTAGCTTGCGGCTGATACCGCTCGTGCCACCTCCCGGCACGTAGACGAGGTAGCGGCCAGGCAGGCTGATCTGGCTGGTCAGGCGAGCACCCTTGTGACCGACCGGATCCTTGCTCACCTGGACGAGGACCGTCTGACCGGGTTTCAGCGCGTTCTCGATGCGGCGGGCCTGGTTGGTCCCCCCGAGCACGTCCCAGTCCACCTCGCCGGCGTAGAGGACGGCGTTGCGCCCCTTGCCGATGTCGATGAAAGCGGCCTCCATGCTGGGTAGCACGTTCTGCACCCTGCCGAGGTACACGTTGCCGATGAGCGAGCTCTGGGATTGCAGAGCGACGTAGTGCTCCACCAGGATGTCGTCCTCGAGCACTGCGATCTGCGTCACGTCTCCGCGTTGCCGGATCGCCATCACCCGATCGACGGACTCGCGGCGGGCAAGGAACTCCGACTCGCTGAGGATGGGTGGTCGGCGTCGGCCTGCGTCGCGGCCCTCGCGGCGACGCTGCTTCTTGGCCTCGATACGGGTCGAGCCCTCGACGCTGCTGACGCTCTCCTTCTTGGCTCGCGGCTGGCGGACCCGCACCACGGTGGGCGCCTTGTCGTCTGCTCCGGCCGCGTCCGACGGCTCCTCTCCGCTGCGCCGGCGGCGGCGCCGGCGACGCGACGAGCTGGACTCCTCCTCGGGGCGCGAGTCCTCGCTGTCGTCAGCCGGCGACTCGGTGACGACCTCGGCAGTGGCGTCGTCGACGCGGGGCGTGGTTGCGGCAGTGTCGGTGCCGGTGGTGTCGGCCTCGACCGGCGGTTTGCGTCTCCCGCGGCCGCCTCGGGAGCGGCGAGCTCGGCCGGTGGAGGGCTCCGCCTCCGTGTCCACAGCCGCTCCCGCGTCTTCGGGGCTGTCCTCGGCGACGACGGCACTCGTGGATCGTCCGGAGGATCCGTCGGCATCGGCATCGGCGTGGGGGTCGGTGTCGACGCCTCTGGTACGGGTTGTGACCGCAACGGGGTCCGGCGCCTGGAACAGCAGCGGAACCGGACTCACCGGCTGGCTGACCGCCGACGTGGTGCTGTCGACAAGGGCGACCCCACCATCACCGGCTGGTGCCGTGGGCGCGGACGAGTCCGTACTCTCCGGTGCGGGATCAACGAGCTCTGGGGCCGTCTGCTCCCCTGCTGAGGAGCTGGCGGCCCCGCCACGTCTGCGCCGTGACGTCGAGCGCCTCGGGGACCGCGTACCGGTGTCGTCGGGCTGCTGTGCCAGCTCGGCCGGCTCGGCGTTGGACGCCTCGGCCGAGGTGCTGTCTCCCTCGACCGCGGGGGCAACGGCGGTTACGTCATCGAGTGTGCTCCCGCCTGGTATGTCGTCTCGTGCAACGCCCGAGTCCGGGTGCGGCACGTCGTCGGACAAACCCGCGGCTGCAAAGGACCCGTCGCCCTCGGCTGGGCTCGCGGCAGGGTTCGGCGCGTCGTCCCAGGAGGGACTGGCGGCAGCAGATGGCACGCTGCCCTCGGCTGGGCCAGCGCCTACCGGTTCTGGCGGCGCAGAGGTACTCCTGCGTCGAGACCTGCGAGCGGGACGAGCCGGCGCGGAGTCTGCCGGCGGCGGCGCCGACGGTGGTTCAGCGGCCACCGCGGCGGTCTGCGGCGCTAGGTCGGTTTGTCTCGCCGCCTCGGACTCAAGCCCCGACTCCGGCTCGCGCACCGTCTCGGACTCCGGTTGGCTCGCAGTATCGGACTCCGGCGGAGACTCCGGTTGGCTCGCAGTCTCCGGCTCCGGCGCCGGATCGGTTGGGCTCATCTCCTCGGAGTCGGAGGCCTGTGCGCTGCCGACGGCGTCGTCCAAGGAATCCTGGGCCGCGGCGACGGGCGCAGGTGTGGCGGTGGGCGGCGGTGGGCCGGCCGGGCGGCTGGCGCCTCGGCGGCGGGTTCGGGGCGCCGGGGTGGTGCTGGTTGGCGCAGTGGTTTGGGTTGGTGACGTGTCATCGTTGTCGAGCATGTGTGCTCCTCGCATGCCTCAGGGCGCATCGCGCCGCGCTGAGGCGGTCAGGGTGTGACACCCGCCCGGTGGACCGGTCCGGCTGCCACGCAAAGTTCGTGGTCTCGCTTTCGGGGCGCGTGGTCCGGGTGGACCGGGGCGTCCGTCGAGCGACGGCGACACCTTCCGCGTGAGCGTCACCGAGCAATCCAGTCGGCCGGTCAGCGGTCGCCCAGTTCTCGAGCGTCGCGATCTGCACCGAGCGGGTCACCCACGTGGCCTGTCTCTGAATCAAGCGGACCCTGCGCGATCCGGCTCTGCAAAGGCGGAACCGGGGCGACGAGGTCGGCCACCTGACGGAGACCGGCGAGGATGTCGTCGGGTCGCACGGCTGGCGTTCCATGTCGTACAACCACCTCCAGTATCGCACACTCCGCTATACCAGAGCCGGAAGCAGCAACACTCAGCGACACAACGGCGCCTCGGCAGTCGAACGTGCGAAGCCCGCGTTTGGTCATGCGTTCCACCTCGACGACGTCTGCGGCGAGGAACTTCGCGACCGCACCCGACGCCTCCTCGACCGGCACCCCGTGCAGAGTCACCCGCCAGCGTCCTGCCTCGAGCCGGTCCGCCAGCGCCCCCGGGCCGGCGACGACAACCTCGATGATGTCGAGACCCGCTGGCAGGGCCTGATCGAGGGCCGACCTGATGGCCTCGGGGTCGCGGTGCTCGGTCAGGCCGATCTCGAGGTACTCAGCCTCACTCTCGGCTCCCGTCGGGGAGGCGTTGGCATAGGAGATGCGAGGGTGCGGGCTGAACCCCGACGACGATGCGATCGGCAGGCCGGCGCGGCGGATCGCCCGCTCGAACGCACGGCCGAAGTCACGATGGCTGGTGAAGCGCAACCTGCCGCGTTTGGCGTACCGGATGCGAAGCTTCTGCACCGGCGGCGGTTGCTGGGCCGGTGGTGTGCGCACGCGTCGACGATAACGCCCGGCCCACACAACCGGTCCCCCACCGCTGAACTGGTACTGGCAGCCGCCTACCTGAACAATGGCACCTCGTGCCCAGCCATCGACGCAAACAGCTCTTCGTAGCCGTCGGGCTGGTGGCGTTGGCCGCGAACCTCAGACCGGCCGCGGTCAGCGTGGCCCCGGTGCTCGCCGACATCCGCGCCTCACTGGCCATGAGTGCGACGACAGCAGGAGTCCTGACGACGCTGCCGGTGCTCTGCTTCGCTGCATTCGGCCTCTCAGCACCATGGGTCGCTCGATCGATCGGGCTGCACAAGACTCTGCTCGCGTCGCTGCTCGTGACCGCCGTCGGCCTGCTCGGCCGCTCCACGCTCGACTCGGCTGTCCTCTTCATCGCCTCGACCGTCCCCGTACTGGCCGGGATGGCCACCGCCAACGTGCTGCTTCCCTCGCTGGTCAAGCTGCACTTTCCTGACCGGATCGGTCTGATGACCGCGACGTACACGACGGCGCTGGCGATCGGCCTCACGGCAGCGTCCGTACTGACGGTCCCGCTGTCGAACGCGACCGGCTCGTGGCGTGGCGGACTGGCGTGCTGGGGCGTACTGGCACTGGTCGCCGCCCTCCCGTGGCTGGGGCTGCTGCGTCACGACATCCGCCCACGAGACTCCGACGCCGACCGCATCGCGTTCCGCACGGTGTCGCGATCGGGGCTGGCCTGGTGGATGGCCTTCTTCTTCGGACTCCAGTCGCTGCACGCCTACGCCATCTTCGGGTGGCTGCCGGAGATCTTCCGGGCGGCGGGGATGTCGCCCGCCACAGCCGGGGTGCTCCTGGGGGCGACGACGGCGATCGGCATCCCCATCTCGTTCATCCTTCCGGGCCTGGCGGTGCGCCTGCGCAGTCAGACGCCCGTCGTGCTGGCGTTGTGCGCCTGCTATGTCGTGGGCTATCTCGGTTTGGCCATCAGACCGGTCGCGGGTGCCTGGCTCTGGGCGATCCTCATCGGGACCGGGACCGGGCTGTTCCCGCTGATCTTGACCCTGATCGGTCTGCGGTGCCGGACGAGTGAGGGCACCGCCGCGCTATCCGGCTTCGTGCAGAGCGTCGGCTACCTGATAGGCGCCGTCGGGCCGTTCATGATGGGGGCGGTGTACGACGCCAGCGGTTCCTGGCGGGAGCCCATCCTGGTCCTCGCTGTCCTCGTCGTCCCTCTCGCGGTGACCGGGGTTCGCGCCTCGACGCCGCGCTACCTCGAAGACGAGCTGCGCTGAGTACCGCTACAGCACCGACAGTGGAAGCAGCTGCTTGCCGGTCGGACCGACCTGGATGTCGGTGCCCATCTCGGGACACACGCCGCAGTCGAAGCACGCCGACCAGCGGCAGTCGTCGACCTCGACCTCGTTGACCGCATCCTGCCAGTCCTGCCAGAGCCAGTCGCGGGCGAGCCCGGAGTCGAGGTGGTCCCAGGGGAGCACTTCGGAGTACTCGCGCTCGCGGACCGTGTACCAGTCGAGGTCGACCGGCTTGTCCGCGAACACCGCCTGCGCCGAGGCGACCCACCGGTCGTAGGAGAAGTGCTCGCTCCACCCGTCGAACCGGCCACCTCGACGCCAGACCTCCTCGATCACGGCCGACACCCGCCGGTCACCGCGCGACAGCAGACCTTCGATGATCCCCGGCTTCCCGTCGTGGTAGCGGAAGCCGATCGCGCGCCCGTACTGCTTGTCGCTGCGAACTGCGTCGCGCAACAGCTGCAGGCGATGGTCGGTCGTCTCGTGGTCGAGCTGCGCAGCCCACTGGAACGGCGTGTGCGGCTTCGGCACAAAACCGCCGATCGACACGGTGCACCGGATGTCGCGCTGGCCCGACGCCTCCCGTCCGGTGGCGATGACCTTCTTGGCCAGGTCGGCGATCGCAAGCACGTCCTCATCGGTCTCGGTGGGCAGGCCGCACATGAAGTACAGCTTCACCTGCCGCCAGCCCGAGGAGTACGCCGCCGCAACGGTCCTGATGAGGTCCTCCTCGGACACCATCTTGTTGATGACACGCCGCAACCGTTCCGACCCGCCCTCAGGCGCGAAGGTGAGACCCGAACGCCTGCCGTTACGGGAGAACTCGTTGGCCAAGGTGATGTTGAAGGCGTCAACGCGGGTCGACGGCAGCGAGAGCGACACGTTGGTGCCCTCGTAGCGGTCCCCCAGCCCTTTGGCGACGTCGGCGATCTCGCTGTGGTCAGCTGACGACAGCGACAGCAGGCCGACCTCCTCGAAGCCGGACTCGCGTACACCGGTGTCGACCATCTCGGCGATCGTGGTGATCGACCGCTCGCGGACGGGGCGGGTGATCATCCCGGCCTGGCAGAAGCGGCAGCCGCGGGTGCAGCCACGGAAGATCTCGACCGAGTAGCGCTCGTGCACCGTCTCGGCCAGCGGCACCAGCGGCTTCTTCGGGTACGGCCAGGCGTCGAGGTCCATCAGCGTGTGCTTGGTGACCCGGAACGGGACCCCTCTGCGGTTGGGCGCCACCCGCTGGATCCGGCCGTCGGGCAGGTAGTCGACGTCGTAGAACTTCGGCACGTAGACCGCCCCGCCGGCGGCGAGCCGCATCAACAGCCCGTCGCGGCCACCGGGGCGGCCCTCGGCCTTCCACTCCCGCACGACCTCGGAGATCTTCAGCGCGATCTCCT
>DASQEH010000128.1:0-2557 GCA_035633755.1 Nocardioidaceae bacterium
GCACTTCGATGCCATTCACAACCGCTACGTTCGCCGCGTCGCGGTGATCGGCATGACGGGGGACCGAAGGGTGCGTCGGGGCGTGAAATGGCTGGTGCCTCTTGCTCGTATTCACCGCACTCAAGAAGGACGACCTGCCGAGCCCCCTGGGCTACCGGATGTGTGGTCCGGGTCGGTGGGCAGACCGACATATGACGCGGGTGCGTGCGGTGAGCGTCACAGCGGTTGGGGGTGTCAGTACTGAGGCGGGGGGCACCATCAGTTCATGAGTGATGACAAGGCAGCGGAGGCCCGCGAGGGTCTGTTCGACAGCCTGGCAGGCAGGGCCAAGGAGGTTGCTGGCGCGGTGGCCGGTAAGGACGCGTTGGTGGAGGAGGGACAGCTCCAGCAGGCCGAGGCCAGCAGCCGCAAGGCTGCGGTCGCTGAGGAGGCCGTCGCTGATGCCAAGCGGGAAGAGGCCGAGCAGCAGGTCCGCGAGACCAGCCGTCAGGCTGCCGAGAAGAAGGCCACGGCACGCGCTCGGGCGAACCGCGAGGAGTCGTTGGCGAAGCGTGAACAGGCCAGTGAGCACGCGGCGGCCGCCCGCGACGCGAAACGTCAAGAGGTGCAGGGTCGCAAGGCTGCTGAGAAGCAGGCCGACCAGCTGGCCGAGTCCCGACTCCGCGACGCGGAGGCCATCGAGGTCGACGCGGCCGCCACCGAGGAGCAGGCGACCGCCGAGCAGCGCCGCCTCCAGCGTGAGGCCGCGGCCGCCGACAAGCAGGCTGCGCAGCTGCGCGCCGACACCAAGAACTGAGGACCACCCATGACCACCGTGATCAGCACCGTTATCGCCCTTCCCTACCAGCTCGCCCGGCTCCCCCTCGTCATCGTGGATGACACCTTGTTGGACCGGCTGCCGGAGACCTCCGGTGCGCGGGTCACCTTGAACCGCACCATCGGCTCAGCCGACAAGCTCGCCGGGACGCTGCTGCGCAACCGCGACATCGCCAAGCGCGGCGTCGACCGGATCGAGCGCACCGACAAGCTCCTGACCGCGGAGCGCCTCGAGCACGAGGCCGCCGAACGCCGCGAGCAGGCCACCAAGACGGCTGCCGCCGGCCGCCGCAAGGCCACCCAGCAGCGCAAGACGGCCCAGGACCGGGCCGCCTCCGGCCTCAAGGAGGCCGACGCCGCCGAGGCCCGCGGCAAGCAGCAGGCCACGACCACAGCCGCCAAGACGGCCTCGGCGAAGAAGGCAGCCGCCACCAAGCGGGCCACCAGCCGGACCGCCACCGCCGACCAGCGCAAACGGCGAGCGGACACCGCCGCCGACGCGAAGAAGCAGACCGCGCAGCGCAAAGCCAAGACCGACCTCGACGACGCCAACAAGACCCGGCAGTCCGCCAACGCGTCCCGCGCCGACGCCGAACGCCTCAGCAACCTCACCCAGACCAAGAAGCAAGACCGCAAACAAGACTGAGCGCGCCAGCAACAAGACGCTGGGCGAGCACATGCTCCCGCATTCCCATGGTCGCTTCCGCCAGGGGCGTAGTGCACGACCCGAACGACCGCGGTGATCGTTGGCACATTACGGTGCTCTTGGGACATGTCCTCGTGGGGCGAATCTGATATCGAATCGGCTCCCCGAGTCTCTCGTGGCAGGTGCATTGCGAGGTCTGGCAGATAGATCTGGGGAGCGAGGTGGCGGGTGTCGGCTTCGCTGACCTTCTCGTTGCCGGCGGAGCCGCGGGCGGCCGCACTGGCGCGCAGCCGGGTGCGTGCGCACTTGGAAACTGTCTCGCCCTCGATGCTCGACGCTGTGGTCGTGGTGATCAGCGAGCTGGTCACGAACGCGGTGCGCTACGGCGGTGGAAGCCTGGAGGTGCGCGTCCTGCAAGCGTCCCGGGTGCTGCGGATCGAGGTGTTCGATGCCGGCCAGCGGCTGCCGCAACCAGCGACTCCCAACCTCGAGTCGGTCGGTGGCCGGGGGCTCTATGTGTTGGGTGAACTCGCCTCGCGCTGGGGCACCACGCTCCAGGGCACAGGCGCAGGCAAGGTCGTGTGGTGTGAGTTCGACATGGCCGCAGGTACGGAGGAAGCAGAGCCGGCGTCGCTGAACGGTCCAGATGCCTCGGAATCCTCGCCCGTTCTGGCAGCAGCCGAGAATGCCTCACCGGTCGCGGCCGTGGAGGCGGTGACCCGCGAGCTCGGCCGCGCGCTGAAGGCGCTGTCGGTGTCCTTCCTCATCGTGGACGTCTCTGGCCGCGGGCTGGTGCGGCTCGCTCACCTCCCGTCCGGAAAGGACTCGGCAGACAACGTTGCAACGCCGACGGACGCCATCCGCTGGGCAGACCAGGAGTCCGCGATCTCGCTGCCCTTCGACGGGAACGCTTTCGAACAGGCGGTCCGCACCCAAGCGGTTCAGGTTCTCCCTGTAGGCGAACCACAGACAGCGAACCATGGGTCGCGGTCGTCATGGCTGGTCCTGGCTCCGGTGACCGAGCGCGGGGAGTCGGTGGGCGTCCTCGAACTGAGACTGCCGACCCGACCGAGCGACGGCGAGGTCGAGCAGATC
>DASQEH010000129.1:0-44262 GCA_035633755.1 Nocardioidaceae bacterium
GTGGGCGGAGGCCACCGACACGGTCGAGCCTGGCCGCTAGAGTCCCGGTCGGCCAGATCACCCGGGGACGTAGCTCAACTGGCAGAGCACTGCCTTTGCAAGGCAGGGGTTGAGGGTTCGAGTCCCTTCGTCTCCACTGCGCAACCGCTGCCCAGGCGACCCCTCATCGATCGGCTGGGCCTCACGCGGATCGGCCCGACCCCCTCGGGCTCTCTCCTCTATGCCACGGGGCGTTGGGTAGGAATACGGGATCACGCGACTCCTGGGTGTCCCTTCGTCGCTGCGTTCGATGTCGTCGTCGGCCGTGCGCGCGTCGGGGGGACCGTCATCGCCCTGCGCGGTGCGAGCAAAGCTCCGACGCCGGTGGCGCCGGCGCATGCGATGAAGACACCGGACAGGCCGAGTGGTCCCACGCCAGCACTGGCGAGGGGGGATGCGATGGCTTGGCCGGCGGCGATGAGGAGGAAGGAGATCCCTACTCCGAATGAGGCCCGGGTGGGGAAGAGCCAGGTGGCCCAGACCAGCAGGACGCCGGTCAGGGCGATGTAGGTGGCACCGAAGACCGCCGCGGCCGCCGCGGCGAGGAGGGGTTGGTCGGCGAGGAGGCCCAGGGCAACGCTGGCGGCTGCCATGGCAGTCATGCCGAGCACCCATGAGCGGGTGAGCCCGAGTAGCTTCACAGCGTGTCCGGCCAGCGCACCCGCTATGCCGGCCGCCCCGACGATGGTCCACACGATTGCCGCGAGCCGCGGGGTACCGCCCTGGTCGACGACGGCCTGACGTCCCAGAGTCCAGACTGCGATGCTGCCCATTCCCATCAGCGCGGAGCACACGAGGAGCCGAAGAGTGCCGGCAGGAAGATCACCGGCTCCATGAGGCTCACCGCTTTCCGGTCCGGTCTGGGGCGGCTCGGGGCGGGGGTCGGATGGGACACACCGCCAGACGACAATTGTGACCAGGGTGGACATCAGCGCGAACACCGCCCACGCCACGCGCCAGTGGGCCATCAGCGCCAGCGCGATCGGTCCCGAGACGAGTACCCCCGCCCCGGTGCCGGCGTTGACCAGCGTCTGGGCCTGGTCTTTGCGCGCTGGGGAGATCCACCGGGAGATCGCTGCGGCCATGGGCGGTGAGGCCAAGCCAGTGCTCGAGCCTGCGACCAGCAGTCCGATCGCAAGCATGACGGCCGACGAGGAGGCGGCGACTGTCGAGATTCCGATGGTGGCTGTTGCGCCGGCGAAGACGGCGACCCGTCGAGCGCCCCATCGTGGCGTCAACGCGGTGGCGCCGAGGATGGCCACGCAGTAACCGACATAGCTGCCCGACCCCAGGACGCCTACGACAAGCGGGCTCAGGTCGAACTCGGACGCGAAGTCGGGAGAGAACAATCCGTACGTGAACCGAGCCAGTCCATAGGTGGTGGCAACGAGCGCAGTACCTGCCGCAACCAACCATCCCGCGCGAAGCTCCACCTCGGCCACCGTCGCTCCATGGGGTAAAGTAGAACGATCGTTCTACCAGGGGCTACAGTAGCGATGTGGCAGGCGCACAGCAAACAGGTCGAACCGCCCAGGCGCGGCGAGAGTCGGTACGTCAGCGGCTCGTGACGGCGGCCGAGGAACTGTTCTACGCGCAGGGAATCGCCTCGGTGGGCGTGGACGCGGTCGTGGCTCGCGCAGGTGTGGCCACAGCGTCGCTGTACAAGCACTTCGGCGGAAAGGACGGCCTGGTCGCCGGCTACCTCGAGGCGCGCGACGAACGCTGGAGACGGCACTGGGAAGCGCACATCGATCAGCACAGCGACCCCTTGGAGCGCGCCTTGGCCGTCTTCTCCGCGCTGGAGACATGGGAGCCCGGGCACATGCCGAACAAGGGGTGCGCCCATCTGGCAGCCCTGCAACAGCTGCCCGCCGACCATCCCGGGGCCGCCGTCTCTCGTCAGCACAACCACTACCTGCTGGATCGATGGCGACAGCTCTTGGTCGAGGCCGGCTGCCCCCAGCCGGAGGCGGCGACCGAGCTACTGCTCATCTACGAGGGCACGCTCGGTCTGCAGGCGGCCGGCTACGGGAGCGAGGCCGTCTCTCACGGTCGCCACCTCGCCCGCCTGAGTCTCGAAAGTCACCGATGCCGTGAGACCTCCGATTGACTCTCAGGTAGGCGTCAGAGTTCGAGTCCCACCTTCTTACTGAATCCCGCTGGCCAGGCGAGTAACGCCAATGAGGCGACAGCCGGCTCAGGCTGACGCGGCACGGTCGGGGTGCGATCGCGCTCGTACAGACGCAGAATGGCCGCGATGCAAGCCGAGGCCCGGCCACACGTCCACATCACGCCCCCGTCGGGGTGGCTCAACGACCCAGTTGGTGGGTTCTACCACCGCGGCGAGTACCACCTCTTCTACCAGCACGTTCCCGGAACCACGCAGTGGCGGCTTGACTGCCATTGGGGTCACGTCAGCGCCCCCGACCTGGTCCGGTGGCGACACCTGCCCGTGGCGCTGTCACCCGGCGACGGTGACGACGGCGTGTGGTCCGGCGCTGCGGCAATGGACGGATCTGGACCGGTCCTGCTCTACACCAGCGTCGTCGCTGGTCAGCTCGACACCGGCCGCGTGCGCGTTGCGAGACCTCTCGACGAGACGTTGATCCGGTGGCGCAAGGATGCCGACGTACTGAGACTGCGGGCTCCATCGGGTGTCCACGTCACGCACTTTCGCGACCCCTTCGTCTGGGGAACGCCGGGACACTGGCGCATGCTCGTCGGAGCCGGGCTCGGTCGACGTGGTGGTGGCGTGGTGGCGTACTCGGGACCGGACCTGAGGACGTGGACGCTGGACGGCATCCTGGCGGCTGACGACGGCGCCGGCCTGGGTGACGTCTGGGAGTGCCCGCAGTACCTCGAGATCGGCGGGGTGCCGATCCTCGTCACCTCGGTCATGCAGAACGACGTGGGTAGCCGAATCCTGGCGACGGCGGGGAGGTGGCGCGGTGCCTCGTTCGAGCCAGGCGCGTGGCTGCAAGTCGCGTACGGCGCCGCCGCCTACGCACTGTCGGTGTTCGCGGACGCCCGCGGCGAGTACGCGGGCATAGCGTGGCTTCGACATGAGGGCGGTGGGACGTCACCAGACGGCTGGGCCGGCGTCCTCAGCCTCCCCGTCGAGCTGACCATCGGTCCCGAAGGGGTGCTCCGCGTCAGTGCGCACCCGGACGTCGCGACGCTGCGTACGAGCCGTTTGCCCGTAGCGACTGGTGACGGCTCCGCCCACGCCGTCTGCCCGGCCGACGCGGCGGTCGACGTCGAAGCCGCGCTGAGTACGGCTGGACGCCTGCGGCTCATCGGTGCAGGGGCGTCAGTGACTTTCGCCGCCGACGGCGACGCGATCGTCATGCAGTCGCCGACGGACGCCCGGCGGATCCCCTCGCCTCGAAGCCACGACCGCGCCCTGCGTGTTGTGGCAGATCGAGGCGTCATCGAGGCCTGGACGGGCGAGGGGCGTTGGGCGGCACTACGCCTCCCCGGTTTCGTTCTCGGACGTGTCGAGCTGTCGCAGGGCGGCGGCCTCGCGGCGTGGCGGCTGGAGCCTGTCTTCGACTCCTGAAGCGCCTCAGTCCAGGAAGCTGGTGATGAAGGCGTGCGCCTCAGGGGTGTCGGTCCGGTAGGAGAAGTCGTTGCCCTTGCACGTCGCGTTCAGCCCGAAGCTGTTGACCGCCACGATGAGGTCTGAGTCCTGGAAGAGAATCGGGCCACCGGAGTCACCCGAGCAGTTGCCGCCTCGCCCGTCCCCGGGATTGTTCGTGGTCTGAAGTCCGTAGCCACCGAGGAGCTTGCTGCGCAGGTTGATCAAGTCGCTCACGGCGTACATGCGGACCTTCTCGCTGATGAGATACGGCTTGCGCTGCTGCAGCCCATACCCGACGGTGGTGAAGTAGGTCTCCTGAGTTCCTCGTCGGGTGGCGAGCTTGTCGAGGTAGCCGACCGGGGCGAGCTCCGGGTAGTCACCGCCGACGACCTCAGACAGGTCATGGTCGAGCGTGTAGACGGCGAGGTCGTGGGTGTTCGGTGTCGTCAGCTCGCCGGTCCATCCGGGGAGGGCATGCGGTTCGCCGACAGCGTCGTACTCCGTGGACGTGCTCACGTCCACCTCGCTCAGGTCCTCCGTGAAGAAGAAGCGCGCGTAGGCCACCCCGTCGGTGCAGTGTGCTGCGGTCAGCACGACATCCTCGTCGATGAGCGTGCCGCTGCAGCGACCGAGATAGGTGCCCTCTGCATCGAACAGCGCAATGAGGCCGACGTAAGGGTGGGCACCGTCGTCGACCTGGCCGTAGTTGATGGCCTGAGCCGGTGCAGTCATGACACCCATGGTGGCGACCACGGCAAGCAAGGGCAGGAGCAGGCGGGACAGGGAGCGGCGCATGGGCGTCCTTCGGAGATCAGCGGGCGGGCATGGGCGGTAACAACCATTCAAGCCGGTTCTGCGGCTTGCGTCCCCGTTATTACTACGTGCACAACTTTGTCGAGCCTAGGGTTGGGGCAGCTAGGCGCCAATCCAGCCAGCGAGAATAGTGATGTGTCCTGGATCCTGCTCGCCCATCTCGTGAGCGCGTCGGCCTACGCCGGCTTTCAGTGGACCGTTCACCTCGTGGTGTATCCCCAGCTGGCCGAGGTACCAGCGGAAGACTTCGTCGCCTACGAGCGAAAGCACCAGCGCAGGATCTCATTCGTGGTGGGTCCGCTCTTCGCAGCCCTGGTTGTATCGACGGCGCTGCTGTGCGTGTTACGTCCACCCGGAACGCCGCTATGGGGGGTCGTCGCCGCCGTCGCTCTGGTGCTCGTCGTGCTCATCGCGACGGGTCTGTTCGCCGTCCCGCTGCACAGACGCCTCGAACAGGGATGGGACCGGGAGAACCACCGAAGGCTTACCCGTGTCGACCTCGTTCGGGTGGTGGCCGCAACCCTCAACGTGGCGGTGTCAGTCGTGCTCGGCCTAGGTTGATGTCTTGGCTGACCAAGGAGGGGTACGGCCAGCTCATCGAGGTCAGCGAACGAAGGGAGCACAGGGTGTCCGAGCAGCCCTGGCGACCCATGTTCCGCAGCCCTCAGTCAACCGTCACAAAGGTGCTGCACAGCCCGGCCTTCGCCACCTCCCGCAATCGTGCTGGGGCCATCCTGGAGGACGCGACTGCCTTGCGGAAGCTTGCCGGGCTCGTCGACGCGATGAACTACACCAACGCTCCGCTCTCCGCTGTCGGGGACAGGGTTGCGGCGGCTGTCCGGTTCCTGCTCGCCCAAGCAGACCAGCTGGACCGGGCGGAGACTGAGGCAACGCAAGCCCGGGCAGCGTCCGAGGTGGCGCAGGACCATGGCCACGAGGGCGTGGCAGAGGAGTCGCCGACCGCTGCCCAGGCGGCACGCGAGCGCCTGTTGGTGGCGGCCCTTGACTACCTCATCACGCCGGACGACCTGGTGCCCGACTTCCGCCCCGGCGGGTACGTCGACGACGCCTTGCTGTTGAGCTGGGTGTTCGGAGCTGCCTTCGCCGAGCTCGAGCCATATCTGGATGTTGAGGCTCCCGAGGTTCCTTGAGCCTCGGTCGGCCGGCCGCACGGCACCCAACATCGGGCACCTAAGTCGGGTCGGCCGCACGGCACCCAACATCGGGCACCTGAGCCGCGTCGGCCGCACCGCACTCAACGAGCCGCTCCGGTCAGGTGCCGGGTCGACGTCGCCGCACCAACAGCCGGGCGGCCGACAACGCCGCCGAGGGCAGGGTCACCAGCACGGGCACGTCGGCGAGATGGATGCCGTGGCTTCCCGCGCTGGCCAACACCGCTCCCTCCATGTCGATCCAGAGCCACACCACCGTTGCCGCCAGCAGCGCCGCGACGTACCGCCACGTCGGCCGCAGGATCGCCGCGAGGCTGCCGAGCACGGCGATCGCGATCACCGTGCCCAGCAGACGATGCACCTCACTCACCTGGCAGCCGGGGTCGGCTGGAGAGCGCGTGAGGATGACGTTCGTGGCTACTGGGGCCAGCGATGCAAGCACCATAATCATGAGAACCTCGTGTCGGAGTGCCGTTGAGTGCTCGCCATTAGATCCCGGTTCGCCCCGTCCTGGCACACTGATCGCGTGATCGGCCGCCTGCTCTCGCCGCGCGCCCTCTGGCTGCTGGCACTCGCCGTCGCCCTGATCGCCGCGATGGTGGTTCTCGGTCGATGGCAGTTCGCCGTGTACGACGACTCGCAGCGGGCGGACGCGCTGGCCTTGATGGAACGCGACCCCGTGCCCCTGGACGAGGTGCTCGGGCCCGACGACGCCTTCCCGGGAGACTCTGTCGGGCGCCCGGTTGCCGTGTCTGGACGCTACGACGTGTCCGGGCAGCTCTACGTCCGCGACCTCGCCGGTTCCGACGACGAGTACGCGGTGGCGACACCCCTGCTGACCGACTCCGGATCAGCCGTGCTCGTCATCCGCGGCTCCAGCCCGGTGCCCCAGTCGCCTCCACCCGCAGGACCTGTGACAGTCACGGGCACGCTTCAGCCCTCGCAGTCCGACGCCGCCCCGCTGGACGCCCAGCGGATCACCGACGCGATCACCATCTCGCAGCTGGTGGGCAGCGTCGAGCCGGACTTGTACTCCGCATACGTCGTCCGGACCTCGAGCACACCCGCCGACAAGCTCTCGGCGGTCGAGCCACCGCTGCCTTCCCCGTCCAGGTGGGCCGGCTTGCGCAACCTGCTCTATGCGATGCAGTGGTGGGTGTTCGCCGCCTTCGTCGCCTTCATGTGGTGGCGGATCGCCTCGGACCCCGACCCCGTGGACGAGGCACCGCGGTCGGGTAGCGTCGCTCCGTGAGCACGCACGCCGTCCTGCTGCGGTATCGAGTGATGGCCTACGTGGTAGGCGTGCTGCTGATCGTTCTCGTTCTCGTCGGCGTACCGCTGAAGTATCTGGCCGCCGACGGATCGAGTCCGCAGGAGACCGGCGAGTGGATCACGGAGTACCTCGGCGTCCTGCACGGCTGGCTCTACATGATCTTCCTGGTGACCGCCGCCATGCTGGCGAGGAGGGCCAGGTTCCCGCTGGGATTCACTGCACTGGTGCTCATCCTCGGCACGGTCCCCATCCTCAGCTTCGCCGGCGAGCGGATGGCCACTCGCCGGACCGGGCTGGCCGCTGCCGCGTCGCAAGCTCGCACCAGCGGCTGAACCCTTGCCGGGGCTAGCCCGGCTCGGCTCCAGCCGCTGGCGGCGGGGTGCCTTCTTACAGGTTCCGCTGCTCCAAGGGAGAGTCGGGCGTGGTGGGTTGGTGCGACTCCACGGTCTCCTCCGACGCGAACGGCGCGGTGGGCGCGGTGTCGGACTGGTCAGTGCCGTTCAGCCCCGCGTCCGTGGTGACCGTCGTCGCCGACAGGTCAGCGGGCGACTGCGTCGGCGTCGCGGCTGCGGCATCGCGGCCAGCCGTCCAGGCGGGGTCGACGTCCCTGCTCGTGAGCCGGCTCGCCACGAAGGCAGCGAGTGCGCCGAGCCCGAGCAGAATCAGGAAGTTGCGGAACTTGTGACTCACAACCAGGGGCGGCTCCTCGACCAGGCCTAGCCGGATGGCTGCCTTGCGTCCACCGGCCTTGCTCGCTGCCAACCCTTGCTCGGCCGCTGGCACGAGCTTGTCCTTGGCGTCCTCGACGAGGGGGGTCAGGCGGTCCCGGGCATCGTCCACCACCGGCCCGATACGTTCGCGGGCCGAGCCCACCAGCGGAACGATCTTGTCGCGGGCGTCGTCGATAGCCGGGCCAACTGTCATGGCCACGGCTGTGATCGCGTCCTGCGTTGCCAGCCCGATCTTGTCAAAGGCTGACTCGGCTGCCTTGACGGCGCTCCGCATGTCCTCTGCTGCCATTTCCATGTCTTTTCGCGCGCTTCTGAGGGCCACCGCTACTTCTCCGTTTCGTCGCTGGTCTGGTCTGTCCGGCTGCCGCATGATCTGGCAGCGCAGATTCCTACTCTTACCCATGTTGGTCCGGCCGGGACAGCCGGGTCTCGGAAAGTCCCGTGCTTGGGCGGCGTGCAAGGATGGGGAGACCTGTGCGTCGACGACCAACCCCGGCAACACCACCCCGCGAACGACCAAGGAGTGATCAGGTGGCTGACGACCTCTACGCCACGCTCAAGACCAACCACGGAGACATCGTCCTCCAGTTGTTCCCGAACCACGCCCCCAAGACGGTCGAGAACTTCGTCGGCCTCGCTGAGGGGACCATCTCGTGGAAGGACCCGAAGTCCGGTGCGTCGAGCAACGAGCCGTTCTACGACGGCCTGATCTTCCACCGAGTCATCAGCGGCTTCATGATCCAGGGCGGATGCCCGCTCGGGGAGGGCCGCGGCGGGCCGGGGTACTCCTTCAAGGACGAGTTCCATCCCGAGCTCAGCTTCTCCAAGCCCTACCTGCTCGCTATGGCGAACTCCGGTCCCAACACCAACGGATCACAGTTCTTCATCACACTCGGCCCGACACCTCATCTCAACAGGATGCACACCATCTTCGGTGAAGTGGCCGACGCCTCCAGTCGCGAGGTCGTGGACTCCATCGGAGCGACGCGCACCGCTCGCGGTGACCGGCCGGTGGAGCCAGTCGTCATGAACAGCGTCGAAGTCGAGCGTCGCTAGCCCCGACGGTTCAGAGCCTGACGAGATTGTGAGCAGCTCCATCGATCCTCAGCCCGATGCGGGCACCGTGCCGCACTGCTACCGCCACCGGGACCGCGAGACCTACATCTCGTGCCAGCGGTGCGCTCGTCCGATCTGCCCCGACTGCATGACTCAGGCATCGGTCGGGTTCCACTGCCCCGAGTGCGTGAAGGAATGGGCCGCGCAGGCCCCCAAGGCACGCACGGCCTACGGCGGTCGGCTCAACGACGGCTCCTCGGTGGTGACAATCTCCCTGATTGTCATCAACGTGGTGTTCTTCATCATCGCCAGGGCCACCGTGGGCGTCCAGGGCCCTGGCGACTTCGTCTGGACGATGGCGATGATTCCCGACGCGAACTTCCCCCGGCTGGGCATCGAGGGCGTTGCACAGGGGTCGTACTGGCAGCTCATCACCTCCACGTTTCTGCACACGCAGCTCCTGCACATCGCCTTCAACATGTTCGGACTGTGGATCTTCGGCTCGTTCCTCGAGGGCCAGCTCGGCCGCGTCCGTTACCTGGCGTTGTACCTGCTGACCGGGCTTGCCGGATCGGTGGCCATCTACCTGCTGACCGCGCCCTTCTCACTGGGACAGCCGCTCAACTACTCCCTGGGCGCCTCCGGCTCCATCTTCGGCCTGTTCGGCGCCGCCTTGATCATCTTGCTCAAACAGGGCCGGGACGTGACGCAGCTGCTGATCCTGCTTGCTCTCAACCTGGCGATCACCTTCACCGTGCCCGACGTGTCATGGCAGGCCCACTTGGGTGGCCTGGCCGCCGGCTTGCTGTTGGGGGCGGGTTTCGCGTACGCGCCCCGTGAGCGGCGTACAGCCGTGCATGTGGGGTTGCTGGCGGGCTTGTTCGTGCTGTGCCTGGCGCTCGTAGTGCTACGCACAGCCCAGCTGACCGCCTGAATCCGGCTCCGTCGGGCGCGGAGCGCGGTTGTCCACACTGGGGATAACTACTGTGGGCAACTACAGCCGTGTAAGTCGCCCCGGGAGCGAGCGCTTACTCCCACTGGGTGGCAAAGACGAAGCCCAAAGAGATCAGGCCCATCCCGATCAGCAGGTTCCAGTTGCCGAGATCGCCCATGTACTTCAGGTCCGGAGCCAAGTAGAAGACGACGATCCAGAGCAGGCCGAGAACCCAGCACGTCACCATGACAGGAGCGATCCACCTCTTCGCGATCCGGGCCGGCTTCTTGCTCGCCCCCGTCGGGGTCGTGTAGTCGGCCTTCTTGCGGGGACGTGACTCGGGCACCAGAACTCCTGTCGGAAGCAGAACCATCTCACCTCAGCGTAACCCGGGAGCCCCGGTGAAAGGCGAGCGACGACTACGCTGGTGCTTCGCCACCCACCGGCTGGAGATTGCGAACGTGAACGACGAGCTGCCTCGAGGCAGTCCCCGCCGCACCGGCTCTGTACTGTGGCGTATCGCCGTTCCGGTGATCTGCGCCCTGGGCGGTCTGCTCGCCGCGACATCGATGGTCAACGCCCGAGGAACCGATCTGCGAGGCGGTCGCTACAGCGACATCATCGGGCTGGTCAGCGAGCAGCGGTCGACCGTTCAGGCCCTGCAGTCACGCGTCAGTACGGAGCAGGATTCCGTCGACGCGCTGGCCGAGCTCGTAGCCGGATCGGCGGCGGAGCAGCTCCAGCGCGACCTCGGCCGGCTGGAGCAACCCGCGTCGGTCAGTGCGCTCACCGGTCCGGGTGTGCAGATCAGCCTCGATGATGCTCCGCTGGACCAAGACGTGCCGGAGGGAGTGGACCCGAACCTGCTGATCGTCCATCAACAAGACCTGCAGGCGGTCGTGAACGCACTGTGGGCCGGTGGCGCCGAGGGGATCAGCATCCAGGGCCAGCGGATCATCTCGACCACGGGCGTCAAGTGCGTAGGCAACACGGTCGTTCTGCAAGGGGTTCCGTACGCGCCGCCGTATCGGATCGCCGCGGTCGGCGACGTGAGCCGCATGGACGCAGCGCTGGCGGCCTCGCCTCAGGTACAGGCCTATCGGGACTACACGGTTCCGCCGTACAACCTCGGCTGGTCCATGCGTACCCGAGCCGAGCTCACTGTCCCTGCCTACACCGGCGCGGTCAGCCTCAACTTCGCCCGACCCTCGACTCCGGGCGCGGACTAGGCGTCAGAGCGTCGCGGAGCTGCTCGTCGGGGCCGTGCGTGTGGGGGTCGTCGCGGACGAGGGCTGGGCCGGCGTACTCGAAGGCGGCGCCTCGCTGGTCGTCGGTGGGTCGCTGGTCGTCGGTGGGTCGCTGGTCGTCGGAGGTGCGCTCGTCGTCGGAGGTGCGCTCGTCGTCGGTGGCAGGCTGGTGGTGGGCGGCGGCGCGGTCGTCACCTCCGCCGGTCCCAGGGAGACCGAGATGACGACAACGGAGCCGTAGGGCCGCTGGCTGTTGGCTTTCGGCTGCTGTCGGGTGACGGTCCCTTCCTCCGCGTCCGATTCGACGAACGAGGGAACGACCTGGAACCCCTTGTCATCCAGGAGCTCGGTGGCCTGCTCCTGGGTCATACCGACCACGCTGTCGACCACCACGAACCCGGTGGAGTAGGAGACGGTCACCGTCGACCCCACTGGCAGCAAGGTGTTGGGGAGGGGATCGGTGCCAGTGACCTCGTTGCGGCGCTCGGGGCTCTGCTCGTCAGGCTGGGGGTCGACCTTGAAGCCGAGTCCCTCCAAGGTGGCCGTGGCCGTGGACAGGTTGCTGTTGCTGACATCGGGAACCCTCACCTGTTGCGTCCCGGCCGATACGGTGACGTCGATCTGCGAGCCCTCGTCGACGCGGTCATCCGGTGGGACGCTCTGGCTGAGGATCAACCCCTTGTCGACGGTCGGGCTGTTCTTCGGCACTCGCTCGCCGAGAGCCAACCCCACCTGGGAGAGCTCACGCTCCGCCTGCGCCACGGTCATGTTGCGCAGGTTGGGGACACTCGCCTGGGCCACCGTCTCCTCGCCACTGTCACGGGTCGCCACGAAGTAGCCGCCGACCGCCAGCGCCGCCAGCAGCAGGCCGAGCAGCACCCACAGTGCGGTCCGCTTGCGCTCGGGCTCCGAGTCCTCGTAGCGATGCACGGCGGTGGCACCGGGCACCGGTACCGTATCGGCGGCCAAGAAGGGCTCGGTCTCCAGCGCTGCGTTGGACACCACCGGCGGCGCCTGGACAGGTTGCCCGTCGAGCGCCCGCTCGATGTCGGCACGCATCTCGGCAGCGCTCTGGTAGCGCTCTTCGACGGGCTTGGCCAGCGACTTCATGGTGACGGCGTCGATCTCCGGCGGGATGGCGGGCTCGACCGCTGAGGGGATCGGTGCCTCCTCGCGGACGTGCTGGTAGGCCACCGAGAGCGGTGAGTCGCCCACGAACGGCGGGCGCCCGGTGAGCAGCTCGAAGAGCAGGCATCCGGTGGAGTACAGGTCGCTGCGAGCGTCCACCTGCTCCCCTCGGGCCTGCTCCGGCGACAAGTACTGCGCCGTGCCGATGACGGCGGCGGTCTGCGTCATGGTGGCCGAGGAGTCGGAGATGGCTCGGGCGATGCCGAAGTCCATCACCTTCACCTCACCGGCAGCGTTCAGCATCACGTTCGCGGGCTTGATGTCGCGGTGGATGATGCCGGCCCGATGGCTGTAGTCGAGGGCGTTGAGCACCGCGGCGGTGATCTCGAGCGCTCGCTCGGGGAGAATCTTGCGGCCATCACGCAGGATGTCGCGCAGAGTTCGTCCCTCGACGTACTCCATCACGATGTAGGGCAGCATGACGCCGCTGTCGTCCGGCGACGGTTCCTCACCGGTGTCGTAGACCGAGACGATGGAGGGGTGGTTCAGCGACGCCGCCGACTGGGCCTCCCGACGGAACCGTGCCTGGAACGTCGGGTCACTGGCCAAGTCGATCTTGAGCCGCTTGATGGCGACGGTCCTGCCGAGCCGCAGATCCGTGGCCATCCGCACCTCGGCCATCCCACCGCGGCCGAGCAACCCCGACAGCTCGTAGCGGCCCGACCCAAGAGTCGGCCCACTCGTCATGGTTCGATCACCGCTCTCATCACCTCGGCCGCGATCGGTCCCGCGAGCCCTCCTCCGGTGGTGACGTCGCGCGCGACAGCGGTGCGCTCCACCAGGACTGCGACAGCCACTTGCGGGTCGTCAGCCGGCGCGAACGTGACCATCCACGCATACGGCGACTTGGTGATCGACGAGTTGGCGGTGCCGGTCTTCCCGGCGACGGAGACTCCTTCGATACCCGCCTGAGAGCCCGTACCGACGTCGACGACCTGGACCATCATCGTGGTCAGAGCCGTGGCGGCTTCTTCGGTCATGGCTTGATGAAGCACCTCGGGCTGCGGGTCGGCGTCGCCGATGACGTCGAGGTCGGGCGAGCGGCGCTGCTCCACGATGTAGGGGCGCATGACGTTGCCGCCGTTGGCGATCCCGGCGACGACCATGGCCATCTGAAGCGGCGACGCTGCCACGTCGAACTGGCCGATCGATGACAGCGCAGTGCCGGGCTCGTCGAGGGTGCTCGGGAAGTTGCTCACCGCCGAAGGAAGCTGGTCCAGGACGTCGGAGTTGAAACCGAACTTCTCCGCCTGCTCCTGGAGCCGGGCGGGTCCCAGCTTGAGGCCGAGGTCGGCGAAGGCGACGTTGCACGAGACCACGAGCGCCTGGGTGAGGGTGATCGACTCGCCGCCACAGTCGGAGCCGTTGTAGTTGCGCAGCACGTGTGTCGACTGGGGCAGCGGCAGCCCGGCGCCACCCCGGACGGCAGTGTCGGGCGTGTACCCGTTGGCCAGCGCGGCCGCAGCCACCACCAGCTTGAACGTGGAACCCGGAGGATAGATCTCCTGCGTCCCGCGGTTCACCATCACGTCCGCCCGGCTGTTGCTCAGCTTGTCCCAGGCGCGCTCGGCCGCGTTCGGGTCATGGACCGCCAACTGGTTCGGGTTGTAGCTCGGTGATGTCACGGTGGCCAGGATCGCGCCCGTGTCAGGCTCGAGCGCCACCACGGCGCCCCTGGCCCGCCCGGGTAGGGCCCGAAGGCCGTCATAGGCTGCCTTCTGGGCCTCGGGGTCGAGCGTGAGCAGGACGCTGCCGCCCTCGGGCTGGTCATCCCCGACCAGTTCCACCATGCGGCTGACGAAGAGGCTGGCGTCGCTGCCGGACAGAATCGGGTTCTCCGAGCTCTCCACCGCGCTGGTGCCGTAGATGCAGGAGAAGAAGCCGGTGGCTGGTGCGTACAGCTTCGGTTCACTGTACTCACGGATGTATTTCAGCCTGTCGTTGGACGGCTTGCTCCGCGCGACCGGTTGACCGTCGACGAGGATGGGTCCCCGCTTGCGTGCGCACTCCGCGTCCCTGGCGCGCTTGTTCGCGTCGGAGTCGTTCAGGTTGCCGGCGAGGAAGACCTGGACGTAGTTGACATTCACCAGCAGCAACGCAAACAGCAGCAAGCAACCGATGGCCAAGGTACGGATCGGCCGGTTCATCGCGTCCTCACCACTTGCGTCTCGTCGTCTGCGCTGGGCAGGTGCAGTTCCGGTACAGGTCGGCGGGCGGAGTCGCTGACGCGCAGGATCAGGGCCATTATGACCCAGTTCGCCACGAGGGACGAACCCCCATAGGACAAGAACGGGGTCGTCAGCCCGGTCAGCGGAATGAGCTTGGTGACGCCGCCGATCACGACGAACACCTGCAGCGCCATCGCCGTCGACAACCCGACCGAGAGCAGCTTGCCGAACGAGTCACGGCATACCAGTGCGGTGCGCAGCCCGCGCTCGATGACCAGGGCGTAGATGACGATGATGGCCATCAGGCCGGTGAGGCCGAGCTCCTCGCCCAACGACGTCGCGATGAAGTCCGACCACGAGTACGGAGTGAGCTGGGGCGTCCCCAGCCCCCAGCCTCGGCCGAGGATGCCACCCCAAGCGAGCCCGTACTGGCCCTGGATGATCTGGTAGTGGGAGTCGGGGTCACTGAAGGGGTGCAGCCAGCCGGTGACCCGCGACTGCACATGGCTGAAGCCCAAGTAGCCCAGGTAGGCGCCGGCGGCGAACAGGAACGCCCCGACGAACAGCCAGCTGGGCCGCTCGGTTGCGACGTACAGCAGCACGACGAACAGGCCGAAGAAGAGCAGCGACGAGCCGAGGTCTCGCTGGAAGACCAGGATGCCCAGGCTGATGAGCCACATGAGCACGATCGGCCCCAGGTCACGCCCCCGGGGAAGGTCGATGCCGAGGAACCTCCGGCCGGCCAGCGCGAGCGCATCGCGTTTCACCACGAGGTATCCGGCGAAGAAGATCGCCAGGGCGATCTTGGCGACCTCGCCTGGCTGGAACGAGAAGCCGACGACGTTGATCCAGATGCGCGCGCCGTTGCGCTCGACGCCGATGACGGGCATGAGCGGCAGCAGCAGCAGGCCCAGCCCTGCGAGGCCGGCCGTGTACGTGAAGGCCTGCAGCCGGCGATGGTCGCTTATGACGAGCAAGGTCACGATGAAGGCCGCCACTGATACCGCCGTCCACAGCAGCTGCTGCGTCGCGAACGTGTCGGCCGAGCTGTCCGCCTCGAGCCGTGCGATGTCGATCCGGTGGATCATGGCGAGGCCAAGGCCGTTGAGGGCCACCACGGCGGGCAGGATGACAGGGTCGGCGTAGGGAGCCCGCAGCCGAACGACGACGTGGCAGAGCACGGCCATTGCGACCAGCTGGGCGGCGTACCAGCCGATGTCGGTGGGGATCTCGTCCGCGGTACCCAGCCCCACCAGAGCGTACGCTCCGATGCCGAGCGCCAGGGCAATCAAGAGCAGGAAAAGCTCAGCGCCGCGCCTTCGCCGGGGGACGAACACCTGCGCGAGCCTGCTGCCTGCTGCGGCGGCGCCGGTCATGACGTCGCCTCTGGCACGGGAACGCGCGTGGTCGACGGTCGCTTCGAGGTGGTCTTGGGGGTCGGCTTCGGCGTCGTCGGTCCTGGTGGCTTCGACGTGGTCGCCGAGGTGGTGTCCGAGGGGGCAGTGCTCCCTGAGGTCGAGGTCGGAGCCGTCGCTGGTGCGGGGGTGGCGCCAGAGCACTCCCGAGCCTTGCTGCGGTCAGCGTCCGCGCAGGCGACCGCGAACGTCTGGAGCTCCTCGACGATGCTGTGGGCATGGTCGAGGTCGTCGGCGGCCAGCTCGTCGAGGACCTGGCTGCGCCGGAAGCTCGGCAGCTCCGACAGCAGGAGGTCCTGCGTCTCGTAGACGTGGTACAGCTCGACGCCGGGCAGGTCGAGGTGGACACCTTGATAGATGGCGACCCTGCCGTCGGACGAGGCGACGTAGTACTGCTGCTGGGACCACGTGTACGACACGACGGCGGCGACGGCGATCAGGGCGAGGCCGAGTACCACCGCTGCGGTGCGCGTCAACCAGCGGAAGCGGCGCGGTGGGCGCGGCGCGTACCGCAGCTCCTCGGGGTCGACAGCGGCGCCGGTCAGGGTGGAGGTGGTTGCGTAGGAGCCACCGCTTTGGCTGTCGGCCGCCGCTCCGACCATGATCGGCTCGGCCGCAACTGGTGCCGCATCGTCCACCACGTCGGCGACGACGACGGTGACGTTGTCGTTGCTGCCGGCCTCCAGCGCTAGCTGGAGGAGCTCTTGCGCGACGGACTGTGCCGTGCCGATCGAGAGCACCCGCTCGATCCGGTCATGGTCGACGAAGCCGGACAGTCCGTCGCTGCAGATGAGGATGCGGTCGCCCGGCTGCACGTCGTAGACGGTGAGGTCGGGCGCGCTGTCGTGTCGACCGTCGAGCACCTTGAGGAGCAGAGATCGGTGCGAGTGCACCTTGGCCTCGTCCTCGGTGATGCGGCCGTCGTCCATGAGGCTCTGCACCCAGGTGTGGTCGTGGGTGATCCGGAGCAGCTCGCCGTCGCGCCACAGGTATCCGCGGGAGTCGCCGAGGTGGGCGACGCCGATGCGTGTGCCGTCGAACAGGACGGCGGTCACCGTTGTACCCATGCCTTCGACGGCCGCGTCCTCCTCGATCAGCTCGGCCAGCCGCTCGTTCGCGCGGTGGACAGCACCGGCCAAGGCCTCGAGCATGTCCTCCGGCGGCGGACCGTCGAGGCGCTGCATGGTGTGCACGGCAACGGCGGAAGCCACGTCTCCGGCTGCGGCGCCTCCCATGCCGTCAGCGACCATCACGAAATGGGGTCCGGCGTAGGCAGAGTCGTCGTTCTTCTTGCGGGTGCGACCGATGTCGGACACCGCGCCGAAGCGGAGGGTCAGCGTCACGGCTACTTCTTCAACTCGGCGATGGTCTTCCCGAGCCGGACCTGGACCCCGATGGACACGACCATGGGAGTCGTGATGCGCTGACTGCCGATGTAGGTGCCGTTGGTCGAGCCCAAGTCCTCGATGTACCACTCGTCGCCGTGCGGGACGAAGCGCGCATGGCGGGTCGAGACATAGTCGTCGTCCAGACGAATGGTGGCGTCGGCCCCGCGGCCCAGCAGGATGGGCTCCGATCCGAGCGGCACAACGACCCCCGCGCTGGATCCCTCGCTGATGACCAGCTGGGTGGGTGCGCCTCTCTTGCGCTTGCTGGGTTTGACGGGCCGAGCCGGCTTGGCCGCCGCGCCACTGGATGAGCTGACCCGCTCACCGAACAAGTCTGAGCGGATCACCGAGACGGCCGACAGTACGAACAGCCACAGCAGAGCGAGGAAGGCGATCTTGATGAGGGCAAGGGTGAGCTCGGACATCGGTCAGCCGCCTCGCGGGTCGGACGTACTGTCAGCGGGCGGTGGTCCAGGGTAGGGCCTCGGCGAGTAGTACTGCTGTGCCTGAGGTGCCGGTGCCGCTGCGGCTTCTGCATCCTGGTCCGGCACCCGGACCACGATGGTGGTGGTGCCGATCTTGATGACCGAGCCGTCGTGCAGGAGCGCCTGCTGCGCCCGGTGTCCGTCGACGGTCGTACCGTTCGTGGAGCCCAGATCGATGGCGCTGACGATGGTGGCACTGCCTTGTTGTTGCACGCGCACCTCGACGTGTCGGCGTGAGATCCCTGGGTCCTCGATGCGAAGGTCGGCGTTGCTACCGCGGCCGATGACGAGGCCTGGCGGTTCGATCACATGACGGGCCGCCCCGATCTCGAGCACCGCCGGCGACCGTCGAATGGCGGTGTCGGTCGGTTTGAGGCTCTGCCCGGATGCCGGTGTGACGGCCGCTGAGACTGCGCTGCGTACCCGGAACCTGCCCGTGCTGAGGTCACCTGAGCGGTGGAAGTTCATGTGCAGCGGGCCAGCGAAGACGTACCCCTGGTCCGCAGCGTAGGTGTGCATCATCGTTGCCAGCTCGCTCACGAGGGACTGCCCGTAGGCGGACAGCGAGTCGTAGTCGGTACTGGACAAGTCGATGGTGAAGTCGTTGGGCGCCAGTCGGCGGTCACGGCTCAGGATCTGCGCCGAGTTGTCCACTTCGCGCTGCAGAGCAGCGGCGATCTCGACCGGCTGGACGGCGCTGCGGAAGACACGGGCGAAGGCTCCCGTCACCATATGCTCGAGTCGCTGCTCGAATCGGTGCAGAGCACCCATGCCTCCCCCCTTCTGTTTCACCCCGCGGTCATGACGCCGGACGCATCCCGGCGTGCACTGACGACCGCGGTCCTGCGCCCGATCGTAGCCGTGGTCGCCCGGTTGGAGGTGCGTCGGCGCGTGTTACCCTTTGCCGTCGTCGAGAGCACCGCTTGGACCTGGCAACAGTTCTGACGCAGGGCTCCGCGGCTGCGCGCGGGTGGCGGAATAGGCAGACGCGCACGGTTCAGGTCCGTGTGCCCGAAAGGGCGTGGGGGTTCAACTCCCCCCTCGCGCACAGAGAAAGCCCCAGTCGGCAGGTCCGTGAGGCCTGTCGACGGCAACTCCTGACTCGGCGGTGTCGCTCAAGGACCTGGCACTCAACGGCCATCGCCGGTCGCGGGTGTTTCGCCGCTGCGACGGGCAGGCGCAGCGGGATCGATTGAACCCACGCGGAGGCCCACAGCCGCCACGGCCGAGGCGCTCAACGCAATGGCTGCGCCTGCGAGCAGCGCGGCCGCATAGTCGCTGGCGCCAGGGGAAGCGGGTTCGGCGACGGCGAGGACAAGGGAGAGCAGCGCCGCGAGCCCGAGCGCACCGCCGACTTGTTGGCTGGTGTTCACCAGTCCAGAGGCGATGCCGGCTTGCTCAGGCGGGGCGGGAGCGGTGGCAGCGATGACGCTGGCGACGAACGCAAGGCCGAACCCGAGGCCAGCCGTGATCGAGGGCAGGAAAAGCGCGATTTGGTCTCCTCGCGCGGCAACGACAGCGGCGAGGCCAACGAGCCCGATGGCTGCGAGGAGCAGACCCCATGTCATGACGGCTCGGGAACCGAAGCGGGCGACAGCCCGAGGCGCGATGCTGTTGGTGGCCATCATGCTCAGCGACAGCGGCAGAACGGTTAAGCCGGCGCCTACGGGGCTGCGGCCGAGGTCCTGCTGTAGATACAGGGTGAGCAGGAACCACATCGGGAACATCGCGCCCATCATCAGCGCCGCTGCGACGTTAGCGGACCTCAGGCCGGCGGCACGGCCGAGGGCATGCGGCAGCAACGGTGCGGTGGCGGTCGACTCGATCCGGGAGAACGCGACGAACATGAGTCCGGCTACCGCCAGGACCGACAGCGTGGGAGCCGACACCCATCCCTTGGTCGGTGCCTCGATGACTGCATAGACCAGCAAGCTGATCCCCAGCGTCGCGGTCAGCGCGCCGGGAACGTCCAGTGCCTTGCGGCTCATGCTGGGGCTGGCTGCTGGGAGCGTGACTGCTGCGACGAGTACAGCGGCCACCACCGGCACGTTGATCCACAGGACCGAGCGCCATCCCAGTGTCTGCGTCAGCAGGCCGCCGAGTAGTAGGCCAGCGGAGCCGCCGGCGCCTGCCATGACTCCGAACAGTCCGAGGGCCTTGGCGCGCCGTGTGCCGTCGGGAAAGAGGTCCACGAGGAGGGCGAGGGCGGCCGGTGCGGCCATGGCGGCACCAGCACCTTGAGCCGCGCGCGAGGCGATGAGCCAGGCCACCGTGGACGCGAAGGCTCCGGCGAGTGAGGCGATCCCGAACAGGGCGGTGCCGAGAACGAAGAGTCGGCGGGCGCCTGCGAGGTCGGCGAGCCGGCCACCGAGCAGGAGGAGGCCACCGAAGGCCAGGGCGTAGGCGTTGACAACCCAGGTTAAGCGGTCGGGTGGCGCTGTGAGGTCGTGACCGATAGTGGCGAGTGCCACGTTGATGATGGCTGAGTCGAGGACGAGAACGAACTGCATGACGGCGAGGGCCGCAACGGCGACGCCGACACGCCCGTGCCGAGTGGCGGCGGGCGACTTGATTGCGTGGGTGACGCTCATAGTGGGCTCCAGGAATCTGTTGGGGTGTCACGGGATACGGATGGGGTCGGGGTGGCGTGCGCGGTCGTGAAGCTCCAGGACCAGCGCCGTGCCGAGCTACAGCAGTCCGGTGATGCTCACGCTGTAGGCGGTGGATCTCGGGAAGGCGGCGCATCGCGATGGCGGCTGTGATGACAACCCCGTTGACGGCGATCACGACCATCGAGCTGCCTGCGCTGGGAGCATGCGGCCGGCTCAGCACGAGTGAGATGCCGACCGGACTGCGGGTGTCGCCTCGCGAAGGCAACCACCGCATGGTCGGTGAGGGTCCGGAGCAAACCGCTGTCCGTGCCTCGCGCGACTGGCCGCCAGACGCGCTGCCGAGCGGCGGTGAGGTCGGCGGTGTCAATCATGTGACGCGCCGTGCGCTGAGCCATCAACAACTCCTGGTCAAGTTCACAAGTACTTGATATCTACTCCCGTTCCGTGAGATTGTCAACAACTTGCGAACTGGCCTTGTTCTTGCTAGACATGCGACATGCCACGAGCGACACAAATGGGTGAGGGGTACCGGGGGACGACAGGCCCGACCGGCTACTTGCTCCGCCAGCTCATCCACGCGTTCCACACAACACAGGAGCAGGGACTTCGACCGTACGGGCTCAACAGCCCGCAATTCGGCGCGTTGTTCGTGCTCGACCACGAGCCCGGCTTGTCCTCTGCCGATCTTGCTCGCGCCATGGGCGTCTCTCCGCAGGCAGCCAACCTGCTGGTCGCGGGGATGGAACGCGACGGCCTCGTGCGGCGCGAGCCGCATCCCACGCACAAGCGGATCCTGGAGACGTACCCCACAGAGGAGGGGCTGCGCCGGTTGCGCGCCGCGCAGCCGTTCATCGGTGACCTCGAGCAGCGGCTCATGGCTGGCCTCAGCCAGGCTGAGCGTGGCCTGATACATCGGTGGCTAGTGACTGCCGCGCAGGTGGCCTTACAAGGCGGCCAGAGCAGCGTGAAAGACAAGGGGCGCTAAAAGGCGGCCAAACCCGATTGTCAGCCGCCCATGCCCGCAAAAAGGCGGGCGGGTGTCCGCCGGCGTGGCGCTGACTCGCGAGGCATACCCGCTCTGATTACAAACCGGTCAGGTACACAGACCCACGGGGTTGGGGTGGCGGTCGCTGACGACAGCGACGCGAGCGTAGCTGCCCGGCAAGGTCCATCGGCTCACGGTAGAGCGTCGACGGGTTCGCGTAGAAGCTCTGGACTTTGGACGCGTCGTTGCTGACGATCTCGAAGAACGCCACGGGGTGCTTAGACGTTTGTACCGTTCCCCTCAGTGGCTGTGGGTCAGTCGTTTCCCTGGCAGGTCGATGACAACGGGTAACGGCAACAGGAGCCAGTCGATGCGGCCGATGTCGGCGAGGTGGGCCGGGTCGTTGTCGCGGAGCGCCTCGAGCTCGGCTTCGGACTCTGCTTCCACGACGCACATTCCCCAGCTGTGGTCGGGGTCGGCAACGGGGGAGTAGATGAGGACACGCCCCTCCGCAAGCGGTCGGCGCCAGTACTCGACGTGCTTCATCATGGTGGCCATCTCCTCCTCGGACATGGTCTGGGCGAAGTCCGGTCGGTGAGCGTGCAGGCGGTACAGGTACCAGGACATTGGATGAGGATTCCTTTCGGTTCAGCGGGGGACGGTGGCGAGGGGTTCGCCGGTTTCCACGACGCTCTTGAGGCCGCTGATGATGAAGGCCCAGCCGCCGCTCACGCCGCGGGCGGTGACCGGGGACGCCTCGAGTTGGTCGTGGGTGACGGTGAGCTTGCAAACGGTGGCCTCCTGCGGCTCGACTCGCCAGGTGACTCGGCTTGGGGGTTCGTCGACAGCTTGGGGGTCCCAGAGGCTCCGCCAGGTGTGCGACAGCAGGTGTGGAGGTTCACACTCCAGGACGGTGTCGTCGCTCCAGAGCTCGCCTTCGGGGCTCATTGACCGCAGCGACGAGCCCGGCTTGAGGTCTGACTCGATGGTCGAGCCGAAGAAGTACTGACGTCGGAACTCGGTCTCGGTGATCGCCTGCCAGACCTGCTCGGCGGTTGCGCGGATGTAGATCTGGAAGACCAGCCGGGATTCGGTAACGGCCTCGGTCATGACGACTCCAATCGGTTCTTCAAGTCGCTGAGCGCAGCGACGTGGGCTTCGGTGTACTTGGCGATCCATCGGTCGTGGATGAGACGAATCGGCATGGGGTTGAGGTAGTGCACGGTGTTGCGACCGCGGCGTTCGGTGGTGATCAGGCCGGCTTCGGCTAACACCTTCACGTGCTTCATGACACCGAACCGGGTCATCTGCGAGTGGCGAGTGATCTGGACCTCGATGTCGGACAGCGACTGGCCGTTCCGCTCGTGCAACAGGTCGAGAATGCGACGCCTTGTCGAATCCGCGAGTGCCTTGAAGGCCGCATCATCGTCGATCACCCACCAGACAATAGGTGACCATTTAGTCACATGTCAAGGCGTCGAGCACGCGGGACTGCCACCGCGGAGTGAAGTTCTTCTGGCGCTTGTCTAAGGCAAGCCGGGGTTCGGCGGGCTGCAGCTATGGCGCCGCCTCGTCATCCGCGGTGCTATGCGATGTCTCACACGATGGCCGCCACGCTCAGGAGCCTTTAGGTAGCCACACGAGTCTTCGTCCGTTCTGGGCACAGCTCGGGCTGGTGCCTTAAGCCAAGCACCGGGTCCGCGTGCGGTCTCGAGGAGCTACTCGGAGGGGGGCACGAACTGGCTGGCGACGAAGGACGCGCCCTGGGGGTCCTGAAGCACGGCCGTGCGTACCCACGGCGCGTCGAACGGGCCGGCCAGCACTCGACCGCCCAGCTCGGCTGCCCGGGCCGCGCACCCATCGGCGTCCTCGACAGCGAACGTCACCCCCCAGTGTGCAGCGTCGCCGTCGCCCTCGATCGGAGCGATCGATGCCACCACGTCTTCGAAGCCCTGCGGTCCACCCATGGAGGCGTAAGACTCGCGCGTGCCGGGGGTCCTGAGCTCAAGGTGGTCGCCGTAGGCACTCAGCGCCCACATCGCCATCCCGCCGCCCATGTCGAGGACGCGCCAGCCGAAGACGCTGGCGTAGAAGGCAGTCGCTGCAGCGATGTCCCGGGTGTGCAGGTCATTGAAGTTCACCGAGCCGTGCGCGTTGACGACATCGGCGCCACGGCGGCCGCGCGGCTCCCAGGCCCGCAGCTGGGCTCCCTCGGCGTCGCTGAAGGCGAGGACACGTCCCTGCTCCACGTCGGTCGGCTCACCGAGGACCTGTCCGCCTGCGGCGCGAACCCGCTCGGCCGTTTCGTCGACGCTGTCGACCAGCACGTAGCTGTTCCAGCCGGCCGGCTCGCCCTGCACGATTGCACCGACCGCACCGTCGTTGAGCCGCGCCAGCAGGTAGCGCCCGCCGCCCGGCGCCGGGCCGGAGTCCGCGAAGCTCCAGCCGAACAGCGCGCCGTAGAAGTCCTGCGCCGCCTGCGGCTGCGGTGTCGTGAGGTCGACCCAGTTCGGCACGCCGGGGACGAACCTGTCTTGCTCGCTCATGTACCTGGCTCCTGTCTCGATCCAAGGCCGCGGACGCTACTGCCTGCCGGTGACAGAACGCAAAACCACACGTGAACAGTCGTCCAGGGCACTCACAGCTGACGTGGCGGAAATGAAAGCCCTACAGGACCGTGTTGCGGCGACCAGGCGCGCCTGGCGTCAACGCCGATCGATCTGATCTGCTCCAAGCGTCGTGCACGGACACGTACCCCTGTACCCACACGCACCCGACCAGCTCAGGTGGCGCGCTCGCCCAAGTGCACAGCCGGTCGGCTCTGGGCCCGCGAGCTCGTCGATCCGTACGGGGCGACGCGTGAGGGCGACCGCGAGAGCCTCTAGCGGGAGCGGCAGCTTCGGGTCCGTTGCCCCGCACGGTCGGGCATTCGGGCTTGCACATCGTGTCGCCCGGCGCTTGGGTGGACCTAGCCTCACGGCACGGTGACGACAGAGGAGCGACGGATGGCCGCGGTGGTCGGAGTTCACGGGATCGCCCAGCAGTACAAGGGGCCGCATCATCTCGCGTCCACCTGGTTACCCAGCCTGCAAGACGGCGTTCACTTCGCTGGCGGCGAGCTCACGGCCGACGACTTCGCGATGGCCTTCTACGGCAACTTGTTCCGGCAGCCAAGGACGCCGTCCGCCGGGGTCCCGGGCCTGACCGCGGCGGACTTGGACGATGGCGACACCGAGCTACTCGAGTTGTGCTGGCGAGAGGCAGCGCGGATTGACCCCGCCGTCCCAGCACCGGCGGACGCGACCATGGCTCGCACCCCCCGGGCAGTGCAGCGAGCCCTGAACGCACTCAGCCAGAGCTCCTTCTTCTCAGGGATCGGTGAACGGACTCTGGTTGGCGTGCTCAAGCAAGTGCAGCTCTACTTCAACAACCCGCACGTGCGCGCGAGGGCGCTTCGCTCTCTCGAGGACGCTGTCACCGGTGACACCAGGGTGCTGATCGGTCACTCGCTCGGATCGGTCGTGGCGTACGAGGCGCTGTCAGCACACCCGGAGTGGCGGGTTCACACGCTGGTGACCCTGGGCTCACCCCTGGGCATCAGCAAGATCGTGTTCGATCGGCTGAACCCCGTGCCGGTCGGTGGACGAGGTTCCTTTCCAGGCAGTGTCGTTGCCTGGGTCAACATGGCGGCGCCCGGTGACGTTGTGGCTTTGGTCAAGCGGCTGGCCGATCGTTTCGACGGGGCGGTGACGGACCTTCTGGTCGACAACGGTGCGAAGGCCCACGACGCCTCGCCGTACCTCACCACGGTCGAAGTCGGTCAGGCCGTCTTGCGAGGCCTGGGCTCGACCGGCAGCCCGGTGCTCAGCAGCTCGTCGCCGGCCGACGGTCGGGGGGCGACCATCCCGGCGTCGGCGAAGGGGACCTAGCACCCGCTACGGCGTGCCGTTGAACAGGGCCAAGCCCTGCCGAACCGTTCTGCGGCTCACCGCCCACGCGAAGTCGCCACCGACGAGCAGACCCTGCGGGATCACCGCGAAGGACCAGACACCCATGGGCGAGCTGAACTGTGGGCTGTCCGGAAGCAGCGTGCCGCTGGTCGCGTCGAAGACGGCGTACCGGCTTTGTACGACCGAGGTGCGGTTGGTGGGCGAGGCCCAGCAGAAGCCGCCGCGCCCCTTGTCTCCACCGTGAGAGCCGTAGTAGAAGTTGCCGTTGACCTCGAGGGCCCCCTGCATTCCTCCGTTGCACCAGCTCTTCCAGATGAGACCGGTCGGGTTCGCTTGTGTCGTCATGGTGACGGCGTCCCACTGGTAGATCCGGTCAGGGCAGACGTCGCCGCCATAGAGACGCTTGCCGTCGGGTGACAGCGCCAGGTGAATGATCCACGGTCCGACGCCGCCGCATCCCTCGACCGCACCGAAGTTGGCGAGGAGCGCGCCGGTCGTGCCGCTGACCGCGACGACGCCGCCGGTGACAGCCGCACCGTTCACAGCGGTGAAGGGTCCGCCGAGGTAGACCTTGGAACCGTCGGGCGAGGCGACCATGCTCTGCACCATGCCGTTGGCCCGCAATGGTCCAGCCGGGCCGGTGGTGGTCGCCTTGAACGCCGTGTCCACGGCTCCGGTCGTGGGGTTGAGCTTGACGGCGTGACCAGCCGGTACGCCGTTGACTCGAATGAACTGACCGGCGGCGAAGAGCGCGCCGCCTGCGTGAGCGAGCGAGAAGGCGGTGTTGTTGGCGTTCGCCTTGAACTTCGTCACGGAGCCAGTGCTGGCCGAAACCGCGGCGAGCGAGCTGCGGGGGATGCCGTTGACGGTCGAGAAGTTGCCGGCAAGGTAGAGCGTGCTTGCGTCCGGGGACGCTTGCAGGTCGAGGACTTCGTCATCGGTGTTGGCGGTGAAGCTGGCGTCGCCGGTACCGCTCGACGTGTGAAGAGCGGCGAGGCCCTTGCGCACCAGACCATTGACGCTCGTCATCTCACCTCCGACGAACACGTTGCCGGCGGATGCGCCGAGAGTCAGGACGCGGTCAGACGCGACCGGGTTCCAGCCGGTCAGGCTGCCGCTGCCGAGGTCGAAGGCTGCTGCATCGTGGCGCGTGGTGGTACCGGACGTCCCGAAGCGGCCGCCGACGTACAGGTTCCCGTTGGCGACGGTCAGCGCGGAGACTTCCGGCGTGCACGGCGGGTTGCGGTGTGCGAAGTCGGTGATGTGCTTGGTGTGGCAGCCACTCAGGGCGCCGGTCCACGGTGTGGGGGCTCCGCCGCTGCCGATCGCGGCGAGGCGAGCGCGGGGGGTGCCGCTGATGGAGGTGAAGAGGCCACCGGCGTACACGACGCCGGTCGCGGGGTCGCTCGCCAAGGCTTGGACGCTGGCATCGGCGTTCGGCGCCCATGGCCGCAGCGAACTGTCCGAGGTGGACCACGCCGCGAGACGGGATCGGCTCTGTGAGACGCCGTCGGAGGCCTGCAGGAAGTCACCGCCGGCGTACACGGTTGCGTCGTCAGCCGAGGCAGCAAGGGCTCGCACGGACCCATTCGCCTGGCCGGTGAAAGTCGCGTCGAGGGAGCCGGTCGTGGTGCTGATGCGGGCGAGCCGGGGGTGGGGGATTCCGCCTACGGTGGCGAAGTCGCCGCCAACGTACAGGTCTGTGCCGACCGGCAAGATGGCGCGCACGGTGTTGTCGGCGCCGGCCGAGAACCCGGGTACGGCGGTGCCGGCTGTGAGATCGACCGCTCCGATGCGGTTGGCTGTGACGGCTGTGCTGCCGATCGCGGTGAAATTGCCGCCGAGGACGACCTTGTTCCCGGCCACTGCCAGTGCGAGCACGGCGGCGTTCGGCTTGGGGTTCCACTTGGCCACGGTCCCTGCGGCGGTGATGCGAGCTGCGTTGCGGCGGGTCACACCTCCGACGGCACTGAACGCTCCGGCGACGTACCAGCCGCCCGCGCCGTCTGGTGCTGAGGCGTGGACGACGCCGTCGATGATGGGAGTGCCGGGCAGCTTGACGCCGTCCGTGCCACTGACGGCGGTGCCGTACCCGGTCTGCGGGCCGATGTAGTCGAACCCCCCGGCGAGGTACACCCGGTCGCCAAGGGCGACGATGTCGGTGACCCGACCATTGGTACCCCAGAAGTTCGCGACTGGCGAGTACACGAGCTCTGGCGGCGTCGCGGCCTGAGCACTGGGAACCATCGTGACCACGAGGCTCGCGGTGGTGACCGCCGTGAGCGCCGTAACAATGGCCTTCTTGAGCATGAGCTACCCCGCTGTATGTGTGTGCGTCCGCCCGAGATGGGAACTCACTCAGCGTAAATGCGAGGGGGGCGAAATAGCACATACATCGTGGTTATCGCAGGGTTTCACTACAGTCAGTAGCAAGTCACGATCTGGCGAGTGCCTGGATGAGGCGGCGCGACATCAGTCCTTGCGCCAAGCCGATCTCCACGATCTCGTCGAAGACCGCTTGGTCCCGAGCAGCGGCGCGCAGGCCGGCAGCAACCAACGCCGGGGCCGAGACCAAGCGAGACGCCAGTGCTGTGTGCCGCAGGTGCCGGGCCAGGAGGGAGCGGACCGCGACCCGGTGTCGGCGCCCCGCGCTCACCGGGTGGCCGGCTCGAAGTGCGGCGACCGCTGCCCGCCCGGCCAGCACGCCGGTGGCGACCGCGTAGTAGATGCCTTCCCCCGTCAGAGGGTTGATCAAACCCGCGGCGTCCCCAGCCAGCAGCACAGGCCCGTCCGGCTGCCTGAAGCGCCACGAGGAGAGCGGGAGATGGTGGCCGAGCCAACCGTGCCCTCCCTGGGCTGCGCCGGGCAGGAGCTCGTCGAGCTGCTGAAGCAGGAGGTCGCGAGACAGCGGAGGGTGCTTGCCTGTGAGCAGCTCCCCGTAGCCGACATTGGCCAGGCCGTCGCCGCAGTCGAACGACCAGGCATACGACGGTTGCCGCGACTGGCCGAAGACGATGACCTGCTGACCGCGACGCCCAGCAGGGGTGTCCGTGTACCCGCGAAGGGCGAACGCCTGCCGACGAACAGCCGGCACGCCGATGGCGGTGCGAACAGCAGAGTGCGCGCCGTCGGCGCCCACCAGCACCCGGGCGCGCACGTCACCGTTGACGAGGACCGCATCGCGGTCCAAGCTCACCGTCCGGACGCGGTACTTGCGCAGGCGCGCCCCGGCCGCCGTTGCGGCGTCGACGAGCCGATTGTCGAAGTCCCGGCGAGGTACGACCCATGCCGGCCGAGCCATGACCCGGGAGACCGACGCGTCGCCTCGCTCGAGTCGCAACCGCGGGATCGTCACCTTGTCGTCGAGGAGCCCCGTAGCGCCGACGTCGGCCAGCACGTCCAAGACTTGGGGAGCTATGCCGTCCCCGCAGGCCTTGTCACGCGGGAACTCGGAGCGGTCCAGCAGAAGCACGTTCAGCTCCGGCTGCGCCGACAGGGCAGCTAGCGCGGCGGCTGTCCCAGCAGGGCCTGCGCCGACGACGGCGATGTCCCACGTATGCGCGTGCTCGATCGGGCCGTGCTGCTCATCCAACGTGCACCGGCAGGCTCTCCACCCCATACACGATAGAGAGCTTGCGAAACGTCAGCTCGGTCGGATCGACGGCCAGCGTCATCTGGGGGAATCGGCGGGCCAGCGCCGGGTAGGCCGCACGCAGCTCCATCCGTCCCAGCTCGGCACCGATGCAGCGGTGAAAGCCGTGACCGAAGGCGAAGTGCGAGATCGGTGGCCGCAGCGGGTCGAACACGTCGAGGCCCGGCCCCCTCGCTGGGTCGCGGTTGGCAGCCGTGAGGGAGCACACCACCACATCCCCAGCCGCGATGTCGTTGTCGAGCAGTCGCATGTCATGGCGGGCGAAGCGAGGGAAGGAGATCTGGACCACGGTCAGATAGCGCAAGAGCTCCTCGACGACAGGGTCGACGGCGGCGTCGTCGTCGCGCAGGCTGGCGAACGTCTCGGGCTTCTGCAGGAGCGACAGCGCCCCTAGGGCGATCATGCTGGCGGAGGTTTCGAAGCCGCCGGTGAAGACGCCGTCTGCGAGACCGGCCAGGTCGATGTCGTCAATGTCGTCGCCGTGGGACTGGATGATCTTCCCGATGAGCCCATCGTTGGGGTGCTCACGCTGCCTGCGTACCGCATCGAGCAGGAACGCGCGCGACTGCGACACCGCCCCTAGCGTCCCGATGCCGCCGCCGGAAACGTCGAAGCGGGCGTGTCCGAGCTCCTGGAAGCCGGCGCGATCCTCGTCCGGGAGGCCGAGCAGCTCGCAGATCACCAGGAAGGGGATAGGCGCTGCGAAGTTGTCCACGAGGTCAGCAACCGGTCCAGCCGCCGCAAGCTGGTCGAGCTGGCCGTCGACGATGGCGGAGATCCGAGGCTTCAGCCGCTCCAGGCGGTGCATGGTGAACTCGGGCGTCAAGATCTTGCGCAATCGGGTGTGCTCAGGCGGGTCGGTGAACCCGAGCCCGCCGATGTAGCGATCGGTCGACTTCTGGCTGCCACCGACCATCGGGCGGATGTCGTTGCTGTAGTCGGTGGTATTGGCCAGCACGGCCTTGGTGGCGTCGTGACCGGTGACGAGCCAGATCTTGAGACCGAACAACTGGGCGAGCATGGTGATGGGCTCACGGGAGCGAAGCTCGGCGAGTTGGGGCACAGGATCCAGGCCGTGCCGCTGCAGCGGCATCCTGATCGACTCGGGGACCATGGGCAGCTTGGACAGGTCGACGGTGCCCTTGCCCGCCTTCGCCAACACCCGCCGAGCCAGCCATGTCTTCGCTCTGGCAGCGATTGTCGTTGCCGCCCCGTTGAGCCGGGTGGAGGCTGCGTTCGTGGTCGTGCCCTGGATCGTCAGGATCTCACCTTTCGCTGTTTCTCCGACGGTAAGCCATCGATCCTGCTGGAAGGCAGCCGTACACAGAATTTCAGGGGGCGCGCAAGGGAAGACCCTGATAGGTGGCCCGGCGCGTCAGTCGGCGGTCAGCCACTGGGCGGCATACGGAGCGAGCCAGATCTGTCCGTCCCCACCGCGGTGCGGTGGTTCGGCACCGATCCAGTCGAAGCACCGATCGATGTCGAGCCCCGACGCGTACAGACGGTCGGGCGGGACCGGCCGCCAGGTGCTCGTGACGTTGTACAGGCCGATGAAGGGTCCCAGCGCGTGTGGTCGCCGTACGATCAGCACCCCGGGGTCGCTCGGTTCCAGCACGTCGGTATGCAGACGCCCGTGCAACTGCGCGACGCGGGCGCGGGCCGCGATGAGGTGCCGCAGCCCGGAGTAGACACGAGCGGCTGGCGTCAACGCTCGGGGTTGTTCGGTGATGTGCGCTGCGTGCGGCCACGGCATCCGGGGACGATGCACCCAGCGGTTGTCACCGGCATAGCGGGGATCGGCGTCCCAGTCATAGTCATTGAGCAGCGCCAGCTCGTCGCCCATCCAGATCACCGGTACTCCGCCCCAGCCCAGGATGACCGCGTGCAGCAGGAGGATACGGCTGACGGCTGCTTCAGCAGCGTCGACGTCGTCCGCCTCCTCGGCGGACTCGAGTCCGGCCAGGCTCGCCAGCGAGCCGGAGATGCGCCGGTCGCCGGTTGCAGCGTTCTCCTGGAAGACCAAACCTCGAGCGTAGGAGCCGGGGAAAGCACCGCTGTAGAACGCCGACAGGAACGCGCGATGGCCCCACCCGCTGAGGCCCACGGACGCGGCGTCGTCATCGTCGATGGCCCAGCCGATGTCGTCGTGGCAGCGCAGGTAGGTGATCCAGGTGGCAGAAGCCGGGATCTCGGGCAGCCCGCGCAGGGCGTGTGTCGCGAGCCGCACGTTGCCGCTGGCCAGCGCGGACCACAACTGGACCATCAAGCTGTTGTGGTAGGCGAGATCGCTTACTTTGCCGTGGCGCTCGCGTGTCCCCAGATAGTGCACGAGGTCGCGGGGGCCGACTATCGCCTCAGCGAGGAAGACGGTGGCGGGGCAGGCGATGCGTGTGAGGGAGCGCAGTGCCTGCGTGATGGCATGCACTTCTGGTTGGTTCTGTGAGTTGGTACCGAGGCGTTTCCAGATGAAGGCGATGGCATCGAGGCGCAGGACTTCGACGCCCAGGTTCGACAGCCACAAGATGATGTCGGCGTACTCGCAGAACACGTCGGGGTTCGACCACGCCATGTCCCACTGGTAGGAGTTGAAGGTGGTCCAGACCCAGGCCTCCATGTCGGGGTCGAAGGTGAAGTTGCCAGGTGCGAAGGCAGGGAAGACCTCGGGCAGGGTGGCCTCGTAGGCGTCCGGGACCTCGCGGCTGTCGTAGCAGTGGAAGTAGGCACGGTAGTGGGGGTCGCCCTGCCGGGCTGCCTGAGCCCACGGGTGCTCGTACGCGACGTGGTTGAGGACGAGGTCCAGGCAGAGGCTGATCTCCGCTTCGCGCAGCGTCGCGGTCAGCTGCTTCAAGTCGGCGACGGTCCCGAGCTCCGGCTGGACCCGGCGGTAGTCGGCCACGGCGTAGCCGCCGTCGTTGGGGGCCGGACGTGACTGGAGAAGAGGCATGAGATGCAGGTACGTCACGCCGAGTTCGCGGAGGTACTCGACATGCTCGCCCACGCCCTGAAGGGACTGCGCGAATCGGTCGGCATAGGCGGCGTAGCCGAGCGCGTCCGGTCGCTGCAGCCAGTCCGGCTCGAGGCTGCGGACGACATCCAGTGCGTGCAGCGCGTCCTCGCGCTCGGCGAAGGCATGCGCCGCCTGCGTGACAGCCCGGACCGCCAGGGACTCCGGGTCGTCGTACACGGCGCTCAGCGCGGCAAGCAGGTCCGGCCACCACCGCTTGAGCCTGGCCATGAACAACTCGTGGCGGTGCGTCGGAACCTCGTTGAGGGCGGGCGCGAGCGCGTCGACGAGGGTTGCGGGGAGCTGGGTGGCCATTCAGCTCGTCCGGTCGCGGGCGGCCGCCACCAGAGCATCGAAGAGCCGCGCGTCGGAACCTGTCTCGGGGTGCCACTGGACCCCGATGTGGAACGTCGAGTCAGGCGACTCGAGAGCTTCGATGACGCCGTCGGAGCTCCACGCCGCCACCTCGTACGAGGGGTGGCTCGCCACGCCCTGGTGGTGGTGACAGTTGACCTCCAGGCGATCACCCAGGATCGAAGCCAGTCGAGACCCCGATCGAGGCTCGACGACGCGGACGCCGTACTCCGCCGGTGCGGGTGAGTGGTCCAAGGTGCCAAGGCGGTCGGGCAGGTGCTGTTCGAGGGCACCACCGGCCGCCACTGCCATGATCTGCATCCCGCGGCACACGCCCAGCACCGGGACTCGATCGCGCGCAAGCGTGGCCAGCATGAGCTCGCTCCCATCGCGGTCCTTGCGTGGTGCCTGGGCGAAGGCGTGCGGCTCCTCCCCATAGCGCGTGGCGTCGACGTCGGCTCCCCCGATCAGGAGCAGTCCGTCCAGTCTGGCCAGCACGGCCTCGGCAACGTCGCTTGTCGTGTCTGGGCCGAGCGGCGGAATGACAAGAGGAATGCCGCCGGCCGTGCGAACGAAATCGACGTACCTCTGCGGCGTCAACACCGCCGGCACCCGCGTCCAAGCGGCCCAGCTGGCCGGCTCGGCGTAGCTCGTGAGCCCGATGACCGGGGCGGCGGCCGGCGCCATTACAGCGCCGTGACGTAGGCGCCGGAGATGCCGCCGTCGACGAGGAACGTCGAGGCGTTCACGAAGCTCGACTCGTCACTGGCCAGGAACAGCGCGGCGTTCGCGATCTCATCGGGCTCGGCGAAGCGCCCCGCGGGGATATGGACGAGCCGACGCTGCGCGCGCTCGGGGTCGTTGGCGAACAGCTCCTGGAGCAGGGGCGTGTTGACCGGCCCGGGGCACAAGGCGTTCACCCGGATTCCCTCGCGAGCGAACTGCACGCCCAGCTCACGGCTCAGCGCGAGCACGCCGCCCTTGCTCGCGGTGTAGGAGATCTGTGACGTGGCAGCCCCCATCACGGCAACGAACGATGCGGTGTTGATGATGGACCCACGGCGTTGCTCACGCATGTACGGCAGCGCCGCCTTGCAGCACAGGTAGACGCTCGTCAGGTTGACCTCCTGCACCCGTCGCCACGTGTCGATGTCCGTGTCGAGGATCGAGTCGTCCTCCGGCGGCGAGATGCCGGCGTTGTTGAAAGCGATGTCGACGCTCCCGGCGACGGACTTGGCGCTGGCGAAGAGCCCGGCGACCTGCTCCGCGTCGGTCACGTCGGTGCGGACGAACGTCGCTCCCAGCTCAGCGGCCACCTCGGACCCACGGTCGACGTCGACGTCGCCGATGACGACGTGCGCGCCCTCGGCGGCGAAGCGGTGAGCCGTCGCGAGTCCGATGCCGCTGCAACCGCCGGTGATGACAGCGGTACGCCCCTCGAGGCGCAAGTGGTGCGACATCGTCAGTACTCCTCGAACAGCAACGGGCTCGCCATGGGTCAGGACTCCTCTGTGCTGATGTAGACGTTCTTGACGTCGGTGAACGAGTCCACAGCATCAGGGCCGAGCTCACGGCCCAGCCCGGACTTCTTGAACCCCCCGAAGGGCGTCGAGTAGCGCACCGATGAGTGCGAGTTGACGCTGAGATTGCCCGCCTCGACACCGCGCGAGACCCGCAGAGCCCGCCCCACGTCACGAGTCCAGATCGAGCCGGACAGCCCGAACTCGCTGTCGTTGGCCGCGGCGATCGCATCGGCCTCGTCGTCGAACGGCAGCACCGCCACAACCGGTCCGAACACCTCCTCACGCCATACCCTGTCGGCGCGCGACGCGGGGAGGACAACGGTCGGCGGGTACCAGTAGCCCGCACCGTCCGGGGCACTGCCGCGGATCGCCACGTCGACGGAGTCGTCCTCGACGTACGACCGGACGCGCTCGCGCTGCTGGGCGCTGATCAACGGACCCATGTCGGCCGCGTCATCGGCTGGTGAGGTCACGTTGACCGCCTGGACGGCGGGCTCGAGGAGCTCGAGGAAGCGGTCGTACACCGTCCGCTGCACGAGGATCCGACTACGCGCGCAGCAGTCCTGCCCGGCGTTGTCGAAGACCCCGGCGGGCGCCGAGGCTGCCGCCTTGTCGATGTCGGCATCGGCGAAGACGATGTTGGCGCTCTTGCCGCCCAGCTCCAGCGTCACGCGCTTCACCTGAGCCGCGCAGCCGGCCATGATCGAGGTGCCGACCTCAGTGGAGCCGGTGAAGCAGATCTTGCGGACGTCGGGATGCGCAACGAAGCGCTCACCGACCACAGAGCCCTTCCCGGTGACCACCGTGAAGACCCCCTCGGGAATCCCTGCCTCCAGCGCGAGCTCCTCCAGCCGCAACGCCGTCAGCGGCGTCAGCTCGGCCGGCTTCAACACCACCGTGTTGCCCGCCGCCAGGGCCGGGGCGAGGCCCCAGCCGGCGATAGGCATCGGGAAGTTCCACGGCACAATGATGCCGACGACACCCAGCGGCTCTTTGAAGGTGATGTCGACACCACCAGCTACCGGGATCTGGCGTCCCGTGAGCCGCTCCGGAGCGGCGGAGTAGTACTGCAGCACGTCACGGACGTTGCCCGCCTCCCACCGCGCGTTGGCGATGGTGTGCCCGGAGTTGGCGACCTCCAACTGCGCGAGCTCCTCGACCGCGGAGTCCACCGCGTCGGAGAATCGCCGCAGCAGTCGGCCCCGATCAGCCGGCGTAACCTGCCGCCATGTCTCAAAGGCCTTCCGGGCGCGAGCGATGGCCGAGTCCGTCTCCTCCCGTCCGGCGCTGGGGACGGCCCGAAGTACCCGCTCGGTCGCCGGGTCGACAACCTCGTGCGTCATGGTGCTCAAGCGCTACAGCCTTTCGAATCCACGGAAGCGTTCCCAATCGGTCACTGCGGCGTTGAAGGCTGCCAGCTCGACGTCGGCGGCGTTGACGTAGTGGTCGACGACTTCCTTGCCGAATGCGTCGCGTGCCACCTCGGATTTCGCGAACAGGTCTCGCGCGGAGGTCAGCGACGTCGGCACCTTCGGCTTGTCGGACTCGTAGGCGTTGCCCGTGAACGGCGGCTCCAGCTCCAACCCGTTGGAGATGCCGTGGAGCCCTCCGGCCAGCATGGCGGCGCAGGCCATGTAGGGGTTGACGTCTCCGCCAGGCAGCCGGTTCTCGACCCGCAGACCTGGGCCATGCCCGACGACACGCAGTGAGCACGTCCTGTTGTCGTGGCCCCAGGCGATCGCGGTCGGCGCGAAGGACCCCGGCTGGAAACGCTTGTACGAGTTGATGTTCGGCGCGTACAGCAACGTGAACTCCGCCATCGTCGCCTGGATCCCCGCAACGAACGAGTCGAACACCGGTGAAGGTCCCGAACCGTCGTCGAAGACGATGGCCCCGTCATTGCCGCGCAGACTCATGTGGATGTGGCAGGAGTTTCCTTCGCGCTCGTCGTACTTCGCTATGAACGACAGTGACTTGCCGTGCAAGGAGGCGATCTCCTTCGCACCGTTCTTGTAGACGCTGTGGTTGTCAGCGGTGGTCAGTACGTCGTCGAAGCGGAAGGCGATCTCGTGCTGGCCCAAGTTGCACTCGCCCTTGGCCGACTCGACGGTGAGCCCGGCGCCGTGCATGCCGTTGCGGATCGCCCGCAGCAGCGGCTCGACCCGCGTCGTCCCCAGCAGTGAGTAGTCCACGTTGTACTGGTTGGCGGGGGTGAGATCGCGATAGCCCAAGCGCCACGCCTGCTCGTAGGTGTCGTCGAACACCAAGAACTCCAGCTCAGTGCCAGCGAACGCCACGAATCCCTGCTCGGCAGCCAGATCGACCTGGCGCCTCAGCACCTGCCGTGGGGACTGGGCGACCGGAGAGTGGTCAGTGTCCAGCCAGGTGAGGTCGCACTGCACCATCACGGTGGCCGGAAGCCATGGGATCCAGCGCAAGGTGGCCAGGTCCAGACTGAACTCCATGTCGCCGTAGCCGCCCTCCCAGGAGCTGATGGCGTACCCGCCGACCGTATTCATGTCGACATCGACGGCGAGCAGGTAGTTGCATCCTTCAGTGCCATGGTCGAGCACTTGGTCGAGGAAGTAGTGCGCGTGCATGCGCTTGCCCTGCAGCCGTCCCTGCATGTCGGTGAAGGCGACGACCACCGTGTCGACGGTGCCGTTGGAGATCTCCAGGCGCAGATCTTCCACACTGAGCAGGCCGGGTTGCGGCGGCACTGTTTCGTTGCTCATAGCAGGGTGTCGTCCCTTCGGGGTGAGGTGTGCGGCATTCCGAGTAGCCCACGCAGCAGGGCCGCGGTCGCGTCGCAGTGAGTCTCCATGACCGTGCGGGCACGATCGGCGTCGCCCCTCAGGATGGCGTCGACGACCTGGCGGTGCTCGGCGTTGGAGTGAGCGATGTTAACTGCCAGCACCGGGATGGCGCTGAGCATGTCGGAGAGCTCGCGTTGGACATCGGCTACTGCGCTGACCAGCCGTGGAGAGCCGGACAGCTTCGCGATCGTGAGATGCAGACGGCCGTCGGCCTGTCGGTGCGCGACCCTGTCCGCAGCTGTGCTCACCGAGGTTAGGGTCGAGACCAGTCCATCGCGCTGCGCCTGCGTGAGCTCTCGCTCCGCGGCGAGGTAGGCAGCGCCGGGCTCGACGACGCGCCGGATGACCAGCGTGTCGCGGTACGCGTCGCGGTGAGCCTCCACCAGCCGTTGCGCCACGGCACGGTGGTCATCCTCGTCGCCGCTGACCGATCTCTGCGTGACGACGGTGCCGCCACGCCGTCCGCGATGCGTGGACACGAGCCCGGCTTGGCGCAGCGCAGCGATGGCCTCACGCAGCGTCGTCCGGCTGACGTTCATGGTCGACGCCAGTTCCCGTTCGGGCGGCAGCATGGCACCGTCAGCGAAGACACCCAGCCGGATTGCGCGCGCCAGTTGCTCGACTGTCGCCTCGAAGGCGTTGGTCCCGCGTACCGGCTGCAGGAGGACACCGGCGAGCTCGTCGTCGGTGGGTGTCGAGCCCGCTGGCGCGGCGGTCATGGTGCTCGAGGTCACCGCTATGAGGTCGGGTCAGGTATGTCGGACAGGGCCGGAGCAACGGGCTTGCCCGTCATGAAGTTCTTCCTCCCCCCGGCGAACCAGGTGATCGTGGCCAGAAGGAGCACCGTGAGAACCGCCAGAGGTGCGTAGTTGAAGGTGGCCCAGGTGTTGCCGGGGTGATACTGCGGAAGCATGAAGAGCACGACGATGAACCCGACCCACACCACGGCTATCCAGCCGATAGGGGCGCTCCATTTGCCCAGATGCCACAGGCCCGGCTCGAAGTCAGGGTTGGTACGCCGCAGGAACACCGGCGTGGCGTAGGCGATGTAGAGACCGATGACGGCGATGGAGACGACCGCGAAGAATGCCACCAGGTTCTTCAGAGCGGGGAGCGTCAAGATGACGGAGCAGGCGACGCAGAGCCAGATCGAGTTGGTGGGGGTCCCGGTGCGTGGGTTGACCTTCGCCCACAGGCGGGACCCGGGCAGGGCGTTGTCTCGGCTGAAGGCGTAGGACATGCGTGAGTTCGCGGTCACCGACGCCATCCCGCAGAAGAACTGCGCCACCGCGCAGATGAGCAGCAGCAGCTGGCCGGTCGTCTGGCCGGCAGCGTCGATGAAGATCTGGGCCGGGGGCAGCCCCGTGTCGGTGGCGCGCTGCGCCGCGTAGTCCTGGATCGCGGCCGTCACGGCGATGAGCAGGATCCAGCCGGCGAGAACGGAGACGTAGACGCTGCGCACGATGGCCTTCGGTGCCTCCACCTGCGCGCTGATGGTCTCCTCCGCCACGTGGGCCGAGGCGTCGTAGCCGGTCAGGGTGTACTGCGTCATGAGCAAGCCGATCAGGAAGGCGTAGATCGACGCCCCCGCGAAGCTGAAGCCGGTCTGGTTCTCGAAGTGGGTGAACGTCCACGACAGGCTCTGGTGCTGATCGGGAACCAGGAACAGCACCGCGACGATGATGCCCACCCCGACCAGGTGCCACCAGGCGCTCACGTCGCTGAGCAGCTTGACGACGGTGACACCGAACGTGTTCAGCAGTCCGTGCAGGATGATGATGACGAGGAAGGCGATGAACGTCGTGGTCATCGTGACGTCGACGCCGAAGACGAGGTTGAGCAGTGCCATCCAGGTCACCGCGGCGCCGTAGTCGATCGACGCCGTGACCGCGACCTCGCCCATGAAGTTGAACCAGCCGGTGTACCAGGCCCACACGCGGGCGTTCTTGGTGGCGAGCTTGCTGGCCCACCAGTAGAGCCCGCCGGCGGTGGGGTAGCGCGAGCAGATCTCGGCCATGGCCATGGCCACGCACAAGACGAAAAGACCGACGATCGGCCAGCCGACATTGATGGCCAGGGGGCCACCGGCGTCCATGGCCAGGTAGTAGGTGGTGATGCAGCCGGCGAGGACCGAGATGATCGAGAACGACACCGCGAAGTTCGAGAACCCCGACATGCCACGGTGGAGCTCTTGCTCGTAGCCGAGCTCCCTCAGGTGGTCGGCGTCGGACTGGGCGGAGGGTGGGGGAGCGCTGCTGCGGGCCATGGGACTCCTCAGGAGAGCGGCTCATCGAGCCTCAACGACCCGTGGAATATTGGCCCTACTCGCATTAATCCGTCAAGGGTCTGACTTCAAACCATTTCCTGGGGCACACGGTTGGCAGGAGCGGGGATCCGGCGTCCGTGATTCTCTGACGATGAGGCGTGGCGCTAGGCAGAGCGAAGCTCAAGCCTCAAGGTCCCGCTGACCCGGCCGAGCGCGACGGCGATCTTGAGAAATGGGGAGAGTTGGCCGCGACGGCCAGGGCCGATCGCAGGAGGTCAGCGACAGGCCGAAGGCGGACTCAGCTGGCGATCTGGATCGGGTCGGAGCCCGCCGAGACCTCCGTCAGCTCGTTCCGCATGTCTCGCAGGATGCGGGTCAGCAGGCGCGACACCTGCATCTGCGTCACGCCGAACTCTTCGGCAATCCGCGCCTGCGTCCACTCGTGGAAGAACCGCAGGTAGATGATGCGGCGGTCGCGCTCGCTGAGCTGCCGGCAGAGCGGCCGCAGCGCCACGACGGCCTCGGCGTGCGCGAACCCCGGGTCGTCGTCGCCCAGGACGTCGGCCAGCGAGCTGCCCTCGTCGTCCGAGGTCCCGCTCGACCGGTCGAGGGAGCTGGGAGCGAAGCAACCGTCTGCAGCCAAGGCCTCGACGACCTCCGCGACGTTGGTGTCGAGCTCAGCGGCGATGGCCTGCGGCGTGGGGGCGCGGCCCGTCTCGTGCATGATCTTGGCCGACGTGGCGGAGATCTCCGCCTGAAGTTCCTGGATCCGACGTGGTGGCCGCACGACCCAGGCGTTGTCACGGAAGAACCGCTTCACTTCGCCCAGGATGGTGGGAACCGCGTAGCTGAGGAAGTTGTCGCTCTTCTCGGGGTCGAAGCCACGCGCTGCTTTGACCAGCCCGAGGCAGGCGACCTGGACGAGGTCCTCGACGGGTACACCGCGGTTGCGGTACCGCATCACGATCGACTCGGCCACCTCGATGTTGAGGAGGACGACTTCCTCGTGGAGGCGCTCGATCGTCTCGGCGTCGGCATCCTTGGCCTGCAGCAGGAGGGCGTGTGTGCGGGAAGTGCGGTCGCCTACCCCATCGTGGTCAAGCTCGATGGAGTACAGGTGTTCGGAGACAGAAGACGAAGAAAAGACGGGAGACATACACAGTCCTTCGGTACACAGCGAAAAAGGTCTGTGGCAGTTGTCTCAACCACTGCGGTAAGCAAACCACCTTGTGGACAACAAGACAAGAGCGCGAACTTATTCATAGGACTATTCACATTGGCGTAAGTAGGCTCCTGGCTATGGGGACGGCAGACGCGCCGCTGCTCTGGGCCGGGGGACCGACCCGGTGTCGAAGGCCCGGATGTGTTCGAGAAGCTCCACGATGCCCTCCACTCCGTCCGCCGGCACCACGTCCGGGACGCTGACTCCGGGGTCTCTCATCTCGAGTTCTTCGCGCAGCCTGTCCTGCGTCCACGCGACCGCTTCGGCAAGCTCCTCCGGTGTCACCGACGACACTGCACGGGCCTCGTCGTCGGTGGGCCACGAGGTGAGGTCGTCCAGGTCGCCGACCACATGAAACCCACGTGCGCGAATCACCTCGGCCATCTGCAGACTGCGTGCGTGCAGCCAACCCCGGGCCGGGCCAGGCAGCTCGATGCGTTGCCGCGGCCGTTGCCCGAGGATCCGCGACGCGAGCAGTCTGCGGGTCCACCGCTGCCGGCCCACATCACTGAACCGCTCGTCGCGCAGGGCATGCACCTGGCGGAGCAGCTCGACCTCGACGGGTCCCAACGAGACGTTCTTGGCCGGCACGTCGGTGTCGTACGTCGCGGCGTCGATCTCGAAGACAGACGCGTACCGCCGCCAGAGCAGCGTCGGGTCCGAGCGATCAGGAGGAACCGTGACGACGTGCACGTGCTCCGGGGGGAGCGAAGTCCCCCAGCGGCGCGCGATGTCGGGTATGTCCTGGACCTCCCAGAACCAGTTCCCTGCTCGCTTCCCGGCACGAATGGCTTCCAGGTAGTCGGGGTAGCTCAGCGCAGTGCCGCCCTTGACCTGTTCCTGCCACGAGGCGGGGACTTGCTGCGGAAGGGCGCGCGCGGTCACCACCAGGTGGATCTCGGCTCCCTTCAGCGCCCCCTTCGCCTCCTCTGCCTGCTCGACGCTGGCAGGGGCGAGCAGCTCGTGGCTGATCACTCCTCGACCGGGCCAACGGTTCAGCCTCGTCGCCAGGAGCGCCCAGGTGTCGTCGATGTCGAAACGGGTCTCGCGGATGCGCGCGGCGCGACTCGTCAGGCCCTTGGCGGCCGCGTAGTGCGCCTGGAATGTGACCGGCAGGAGCACCCCCTCGGCTCGCAGCCGTGGCTTGTTGTGCCAGAGCACCGCCTGCAGGTACGTGGTACCGGACTTCGGGGTGCCCACGTGCATGTAGACGCGTTCGGCCATCTGCTCCCTCACCTGGTTCGCCCGAGCCTAGCGACGTCTGAGGGTGACCGGCGACGCCGGGCCGGACACACCGCCCGAACCCAACCGGCATCGCTCGGCGGTCACAGGCGGAGACCCCGACGCGGCAGGACCGACCCATCGCACGCGCCAAGGCGTGCGGCGACCCGCCCGACGAGGGCCGGGATCGCTAGCATGCAGAGGTGAGCGCGGTGCCGACGATGCGCGACCTTGTCGCCGAGCTCAAGGTCCGGCTCGCCGAGGCACGACAGGGCGGCAGCGAGGCGGCGCGCACCCGGCACACCGAACGGGGCAAGCTGCTGGTTCGGGACCGGGTCGACCAGCTCCTGGACCCGGGGTCACCGTTCCTCGAGCTGGCCCCGTTGGCCGGTTACGAGCTGTATGACGACGCGGTGCCGTCGGCGGGGTTGGTGGCGGGGGTCGCCCAGGTCAGCGGCCGCACGTGTGTCGTGGTCGCCAATGACGCCACCGTCAAGGGCGGCACGTACTACCCCGTCACGGTGAAGAAGCACCTGCGCGCGCAGGAGATCGCTCGCGCCAACCGGCTCCCTTGCATCTACCTGGTGGACTCGGGCGGCGCGTACCTGCCGATGCAGGACGAGGTGTTCCCCGACCGGGACCACTTCGGCCGCATCTTCTTCAACCAGGCGACGCTGTCGGCCGAGGGGATCGCGCAGATCGCGGCCGTAATGGGGTCGTGCACCGCCGGCGGAGCCTACGTGCCGGCGATGTCGGATGAGACGGTCATCGTGCGCAACCAGGGCACGATCTTCCTCGGTGGCCCGCCGTTGGTGAAGGCCGCCACGGGCGAGGTCGTCACGGCCGAGGAGCTCGGGGGTGGCGACGTGCACGCCCGCACCTCCGGTGTCGTCGATCACCTCGCCGACGACGACACCGCCGCCCTGTCGATCGTCCGGTCCATCGTCGCCTCCCTGGGTCGACCGGCAGAGCCGTCCCTGGTTGCAGGCGACGTCGAGGAACCCGTGGAGGACCCGGCAGCGCTGTACGACGTCGTGCCGACCGACACCCGCACGCCCTACGACGTGCGCGAGGTCATCCGCCGCATCGTCGACGGCTCCCGGCTCCATGAGTTCAAGGCTTTGTACGGCGAGACGCTGGTGTGCGGGTTCGCCCGCATCTGGGGCTACGACGTCGGGATCGTCGCCAACAACGGCATCTTGTTCAGCGAGTCGAGCCTCAAGGGCGCCCACTTCATCGAGCTGTGCAACGCCCGTGGCATTCCGTTGGTGTTCCTCCAGAACATCACCGGGTTCATGGTCGGGCGGCAGTTCGAGGCGGGTGGCATCGCCAAGGACGGTGCCAAGCTCGTGACGGCCGTGGCCTGCTCCGTGGTGCCGAAGCTGACCGTCGTCGTCGGTGGCTCGTTCGGCGCCGGGAACTACGGCATGTGCGGCCGCGCCTTCGACCCCCGCTTCCTGTGGATGTGGCCCAACGCCCGGATCTCCGTCATGGGCGGCGACCAGGCCGCCGCCGTGCTCGCCACCGTGCGGCGCGATGCCATCGAGGCCACCGGCGGTTCCTGGTCCGCCGGCGATGAGCAGGCATACCGGGACCCGATTCGCCAGCAGTACGAGACACAGGGCTCGCCGTACTACTCGACCAGTCGGCTCTGGGACGACGGGATCATCGACCCACTGGACACGCGCCGGGTACTCGGGATCGGGCTCGCTGCGGCCGCGCATGCTCCCGTGCCGAAGCCCCGCTACGGCGTCTTCCGGATGTGACGGGCGCCATGGCCAGATTTCACACCGTCCTGGTGGCCAACCGCGGTGAGATCGCGCTGCGCGTCATGCGCGGCGCCGCTGAAGCCGGCCTGCGCAGCGTCGCGGTCTACAGCGACGCCGACGTTGGCGCCCCTCATGTGCGTGGTGCCGACTCAGCGGTGGCCATCGGTCCCGCTCCAGCGGCGCAGTCCTACCTGTCGATCCCCGCGCTGCTGGAGGCTGCGCGGCGGTCGGGTGCGGACGCCGTCCATCCCGGGTACGGGTTCTTGTCGGAGCGGGCGCAGTTCGCCCGTGAGGTGACGGACGCAGGCCTGGTCTTCATCGGTCCGCCTGCCGACGTGATGGAGGCGATGGCACGCAAGGATCGGGCTCGCGCGATCGCCGTACGCGCCGGCGTCCCGGTCCTGCCGGCCGCCGACCTCGCCGGCGTCGACGCCGACACCCCCCAGGGCCTCGCCGAGATCGGCCGCCAGGTCGGATTCCCGCTGCTCGCGAAGGCGGCCGGAGGCGGTGGCGGCAAGGGAATGCGCATCGTTCGGACGGCCGACGAGCTGGGCGACGCGGTCGGCTCGGCGCGGCGTGAGGCGCAGTCCGCCTTCGGTGACGACACCTTGCTGTTCGAGCGCTACGTCGAGTCCGGGCGCCACATCGAGGTGCAGGTCGTGGCCGACGAGCACGGGCACGTCGCCCATCTGTTCGAGCGGGACTGCTCGGTGCAACGACGCCACCAGAAGGTCATCGAGGAGGCGCCGGCCAGCCTGGTGAGCGAGGCCGTGCGGGGCCTGGTCCGGTCGTCCGCTGTCGCGCTCACCCGCGAGGTCGGCTACGTCAACGTGGGCACCGTCGAGTTCCTGGTGGCAGGGGAGGAGGCGTGGTTCCTCGAGATGAACACCCGCCTGCAAGTCGAGCATCCGGTGACGGAGCTCGTCACCGGAGTCGACCTGGTGGCGCTGCAGCTGTCCATCGCGCAGGGCGAGCCCCTGCCCTTCGACCAGGAGGGCATCACGGTGTCCGGCCATGCCATCGAGGCCCGCGTGTACGCCGAGGACCCCTACGCGGGCTTCCTGCCGCAGGCGGGCGTCGCCTCGTTCGTCCAGTGGCCCGCGTTGGCGCGGGTGGACGCTGCCCTCGAGTCCGGGCAGCACATAGCGACGGAGTATGACCCGATGCTGGGGAAGGTCGCGGTGGCGGCGCCCACGCGGGAGGCGGCCGGCATCGCGCTGGTTGGTGCCCTGGACGAGACGGCGATTCTCGGGCTTCGCACCAACGTCGGGTTCCTGCGCTCGATCGCCGACTCGGCTGCTTTCCGCGACGGGCAGATCGACACCGCCTGGCTCGACACGGTCTGGCTCCCTGACCACGCCGCCGAGACCGACCTGCTCGTGCCGGAGGCGGCGTGGTA
>DASQEH010000130.1:0-12528 GCA_035633755.1 Nocardioidaceae bacterium
GGCTGGCCTGGCCGGCGCCACCTTCCTCGACGTGCGCGATCGCGACGTCAAGGTCAGCCTGGTATCCCCCGGGCTGGTGTCGGCCGGAGCTGGTCTCCTCTCCGAGGCTGGGCGACACCGCCCGCAGGATCTGCTCACAGCCGCTGATGTGGCTGCGGCTGTACGGTTCGTCGTGACGTTCCCCGGCACGGGTTGTCCAACCGAGATTCGGCTGGAACCGCAGCGAACGCCGTGAGCACGAGGAGTCCCGACATGGCAAGGTTCGGGGTCACGTGCCGTCGACGATCGCGGCGTGTTCTGGTGGCAGGCATCCGGCTTGTGGACAGCCAGGACGCGTAGCCTGGTCCACCGTCCACCTGGTTCACCGTCCACCGGTCGCTTCGGGCGGGGCTAGGCCGGTGCGAGAGCTCCCCACGAGAGGAATCATGACGTCGAGAATGCGTGTGGCGGTGCTGGGTGGAGGCATCTTGGGCGTCTCAACGGCAGCGGCCTTGGCGAAGCAGGGCGCCGACGTCACCTTGATGACCGCGGGCGAGCTCGCAAGTGGCGCCTCGGGTCGATCGCTGGCCTGGCTGAACTCGTTCGGCATGCGATCGCCGGAGTACCACTACCTCCGCCTGCTGGGGCTCGACCGATACCGAACCCTGGCGGCGGGAGCGGGTTCGCCAGCGTTTCTGCGCTTCGACGGCGGACTCACCTGGGCATCCGATGGCTCGGTCGCTGACCACCGCGCGGCCTTCGAGCACATGCGGGACATCGGCTACGCCTGCGAGTGGCTCACTGCGGAAGAGGTGAGTACCCGCACCCCTGGCGTCGACCCAGCCGCGATCTCCGCGGGCGGCGCGATCTTCAACCCGCAGGAGGGCTGGGTCGATCTGCCGCGACTGATCGAGCACCTAGCGGCAACGGTTGCGGCCAACGGCGGCACGATCCGCACGGGTGCCGGGCATTCGGACATCGTCCTTACCGCCGGTCGGGTCACAGCGGTACGCAGCGGCGACGGTGCCGAGACTCCGGTAGACGCGGCCGTCCTCGCCACCGGCGCCGACGTCCCCCACACCCTCAAGGCACTTGGCATCGTGATCCCAGACGCGACGCCTATTGCGCTCCTCGTGCGCACCCCGCCGATCGGCACCTCACTGCGTGCCGTCCTGAACACTCCGCGCGTCGCCGTTCGACCGACTCCTGACGGCGCCTTGGCCATGGACTCCGGGTGGTCGGAGCGAGAGGTCGTCGTCCAGCCGGACGGGTCCTACCTGGCGCGGGACGAAACGATTCAAGGTCTGCTGGAGGAGGCATCCAACGTCCTGGAGGGCCATCCACGGCTCACGTGCGCCTCGTACGGCGTGGGTCCCAAACCCATTCCCGGAGACGGTGAACCGGTCCTCGGCGGCCTTGAAGCCATCCCCGGCTACTACGTCGCGTTCACCCATAGCGGAGCGACACTAGGGCTCATCGCCGGTGAGCTGCTGGCAGACGAGATCCTGAACACCAGAGCGCATCCGCTGCTGGACCCTTACCGTCCCAGCCGTTTCGCTTGACCACGGCTACCAACGTTCGCTTTGCGGCCGACGAGACGTCGGCCGTGATGAATCAGGAGGTCACCGGTGCTCGCCCACACCCAGGAGCCTGCCCTCGACGGCGTCAGGACATACGAGGCTCCCATCCGGACAGCTGTCATCGGCTTCGGCAGCTCCGGACGCTACTTCCATGCCCCCTTCCTCGAGGCGAGCCCGCACTTCTCGCTCGACATGGTGGTCACCGCCGACCCGGAACGACAGCAGGCGGCGAGGGAGTCCTATCCCCGAGCGACGATATGGAACACGGTCGACGAGCTGTTCGCCTCAGCCGGACTCGTTGATCTCGTTGTCATCGGGTCACCCCCGGACACCCATGTGCCGCTCGCGCGCCGTGCGCTTCACCATGGGCTCGCGCTCGTCGTGGACAAACCGTTCTGCGTCGAGGCGAGCCAGGGTGCTGAGCTCGTCGATGAGGCCGTGAAGCTCGGCGTGCCGCTCACCGTGTTCCAGAACCGGCGTTGGGACGCTGACTTCCTGACGTTGCGATCGCTCGTTGATTCCGGAGCACTGGGCCAGGTTCGCCGGTTCGAGTCGCGTTTCGAGTGGTGGAAACCGGAGGAGCCCAAAGCCTGGAAGCGGGAGTCGTCGCCGAGCCAAGGCGGCGGCATGCTGTACGACATCGGGACCCACCTGATCGACCAGGCAATCCAGTTGTTCGGACCGATTCAGCACGCTCATGGTGAACTCGAGGCGCGGCGCTCCTCTGGCACCGACGACGATTCGTTCGTGTCGCTGCTGCACGAGTCTGGGGTCCGCTCGCATCTGTGGATGAACAGCCTGGCGGTACAGGCTGGTCCTCGATTCCACGTGCTCGGTTCCGAGTCCGGCTACACCAAATGGGGGCGCGACGGCCAAGAGGCGGCGCTCAAGGGTGGCGCCAAGCCGAGTGACCCTGGGTATGGCGCCGAGCCGCCCACCGCCTGGGGAGTGGTGGGGATGGACGGTGCCTTGGAGCCTGTCCCTGCGGAGCGGGGGCAGTACGACACCTTCTACGCGCTGCTCGCTGAGGCACTGTTGCAGGGCGGTCCACTCCCGGTCGACGCGAGGGACTCGGTCGACGTGATCCGGATCATCCAACAGCTCTACCGTGACCACGGCGTGGCGGGGTGACGTCGTCGCGCCACCCGCCCGCACCCTGGCCCCGTCGAGCTACTTGCCCACTCCCTCGGTCAACCCTCGCAGGAACTGTCGCTGCCCCACCAGGAACAAGATGATCATCGGCGCCGCCGCGATAGACAGCGCAGCGAACACAACTGGCCAGTCGGTGGTAAGGCGACTCTGCATGGCCAGCAGACCAACCGGCAGCGTCTTGCGTGCGTCGTCACTGATGAACGACAGCGCGAAGACGAACTCGTTCCAGGCGAACAGTGCCTGCAGAAGCGCCGCGGAGACCAAGATCGGCCGGCACAAGGGGAGGATGATCCTCCAGAAGATCTGCTGAGTGCTGGCACCGTCCATCTTGGCTGCCTCATCCAGCTCCATCGGCAGGTCGATCATGTAGGCGCGGATGAGGAACGTCGTGAACGGGACTCGGAAGGCCGTGTACAAGATGATCAGGGCCCAATAGGTGTTGAACAGCTCCAGGCTCTGCAGCAGCCGGAACAGGGGAACCAACGCGACCGTGGGGGCCAGCATCAGGCCTCCCAGGATGACAAGCAGCACGCCTTGGTTCAGCGGCAGGTCGAGCCGGGTGAGCCCGTAGGCCGCCCAGGCGCTGACGAGGGTGGTCGTCAGCACGCTGACAACGGTCACGATGACGCTGTTGCCGAAGTACTTGAAGACGCCCTGGTCCCAGGCGGTTTGGTAGTTCTCCCAGCGCAGGGCACCCGGAAGCCCGAAGGGGTCACCGAAGACCTCTTGGTTCGTCTTGAACCCGCTCAGCACCATCCACAGCAGGGGATAGATGATCGCGACGACGAGGCCGGCGAGCAGCCCCCACACCAGCAGCTTGCCGATCACGGTCAGGACCAGGACCAGCGGTGACCGTTGCCGGAGCGGTGCCCGGTCGGGTGGGCCTGCGGGAGCTTCGGCGTCGACCGTTTCGTACACCAGCTTTGTCATACCTCGACCCTCCGTCGACGGGAGATGGCTAGTTGCAGGGCGGCGATCGTGAAGGTGATGACGAAGATCACGGTGGCGATCGCGGCGGCATACCCCATGTCGTCCTGGAAGAACGCGTTGCGGTACAGCCACGTGCCGAGGACCTGGCTTGAGTTGTCCGGACCGCCGGCGGTCATGACCATGACCTCGTTGAAGACGAGGAAGGCACCGGAGATGGTGAGGATGACCAGCAGCGTCGTCATCTCCCTGACCAGGGGCACGGTGATCATGAGGAAGGTGCGGATCGGCCCTGCGCCGTCGAGTCGGGCGGCTTCGTAGTAGTCGCGGGGGATGCGTTGGATGGCCACCACGAAGAGGACGGCGGTGTAGCCGATCGACTGCCATTGGCTCATGGCGATGATGCTCCAGATGGCGGTGTTCTCCTCACCGAGCCAGGCATGCTTCCAGCTGTCAAGCCCCACCAGGCCGAGGAACCGGTTCAGCAGGCCGATCTGGGGGTTGTACATGAACGAGAAGAGGATTCCCGCAACCGTGATGGACATCGCCGCGGGAATGAAGTAGATGGTTCGCAGCCAGCCTCGCAGTCGTTGGTGGACGACTTCCTCGAGGAGGGTGGCCAGCACCAAGGCCAGTCCTACCTGGAAGACAAGGGACACGACGGCGAAGGCGATGTTGTTACCCAGGGCCGTCCAGAACACCGGATCACCGATCGCGGTGTCGTAGTTGTCGAGACCAACGAAGATCGGGTTCGGCGAGAAGGCGTCCCAGGAGTAGAAGCTGAGCCGGATGTTCTCGACAACGGGGTAATAGACGAACACCAGGAGCAGCGCCAAGCCGGGCATGACCCAGAGCCAGGCGCGCCACCTCTGTAGCGCGGATGTCATGTGAAGGTTCTCCTCGCACTAAGGCTGTGCCGGTGCCGCGGTCGTCACGGCACCGGCACGGCAGATTCAGTTGGTCTGCTCCTGCGCCTTCGCCGCGGCCTCCTGGACGCTGGCCATCACGTCTTCTGGAGTGTTGTCGCCGCCGACGAGGCCCTCGACGCCGGCCAGGTAGGCGCTGGCGACATCCGCGTGCGTCACCGTGTCCAGCCAGATGGCGAACTCACTGGCCTTGCTCATGTCTTGCAGCGTCTGGGTCAGCTGTGGGTAGACACCCTCAACCTTGGTGGAGCCCTCTACTGGGCTGAGCCAGCCCAGGTCCTGCACCATCTGCTGAGCGTTCTGCTTGCTGGCGAGGAAGGCGAGGAAGTCGGCTGCGAGGCCACCCTGCTCGGTCTTGGCGTTGACCAAGAAGCCATCGGGAGCTCCCGTGAGCGCCTGCGTGTCACCGGCAGCGTCTGACGCCGGGGGGAGTCGGAAGAAGCTCCAGTCCTCGGCGATCGTCGGGGGTGCACCACCATCGGCGGTGAGAACCTGGAACTCCAGCGACTCGATGTACTGCATGGCTGCCTTGCCCCCGATGAAGTTCGCCTGGGCAGCCTCGTGGGCAAGCCCGTTCGCGTCCGGGTTGGCGCATCGGTCGAGGAGCGCCTTGAGCTGCTCCAGGGCCTTGACGTAGCCCGGGTCGGTGAACTCACCCGTCGCCGGGTTGTAGTCCTTGTCGAGCGTGTCGGCCGGCACGTTGTAGGCGTTCAGCTGCGTGACGTAGTGCAGTGCTGGCCACCCGAACTGGTTGCCGAAGGCGATGGGCGTGTATCCGGCCGCCTTCAGCTTGTCGCAATCCTCGAACAGCTCCTCCAGCGTTGCAGGGGGCTGCGAGATGCCCGCCTTCTCGAACGCCGCGCCGCTGTAGGCGAGGTACTTGCCGTCCAGGTTGATCGGCAGGCCGTAGTTCTTCCCCTCGTACTCGAAGGCCTTGGTCGCAGCGGGCGCAAGCTGCTTGCCAAGCTCGGTGTCGGGGCCGAGGACGCTGGTCAGGTCAGCGGCGAGCCCGGCGCGGATGAACTTGTTGGCGAAGTCACCAGCCCACGAGAAGTAGATGTCCGGCAGGTCGTTGGCCGTCGCCAGCACGCGGATCTTGTCCTTGTAAGGCTGGTCACCTACCTGCTCGAGCTTGATGTCGACCTTCGGGTTCTCCTCCTCGTACTCCGCGACAACGCTTTCGAAGTAGGGCGCGTACTGGGGGTCGGCGAACTTGGTGACCATCGACAACGTGCCGGACTTGTCAGCTGGCGCTGACAGGTCCGGTGCTGACGCAGGCGCAGTGCTGTCCCCGCCGCCACAGGCAGCAAGGCCCAGCGTGGCGACGCCGACAAGGGCGGTGGCGGGCAGTTTTCCTAGGTTGAACCTCATGGCACTCCTCAGGCGGGTTGGACTTTGGCGGGATGGACTCGGTGGTGTGGTTCGAACGCTCGGACGGTGATCACTTGTCGGATGCCCCTGCGACCTACCCCGCGACGCTCACGGGGGGAAAGGGCTGGGGCAGGTCAGCCCGGTAACCGAAGGCGCCGTACTCGGCGCACGTCTTGGTTGCGTAGCTGGTGGCCGCGGACAGCAGGAGTTGCGACTCCTCACCCCTCATGATCCCGACCAGGAGGCGCGCGATGAAGGCGTCGCCGGCGCCGAGGGTATCGACAACCGGGCCTGTGCCCGCGGGGGCCTGCAGGACGCGGCCGTTCACCAGCATGGTGGCGCCAGAAGCCCCTTGGGTCACCACCACAGTTCCAGGTCCGAACTGGGCGACGCGCCTCGCCAGGGCCGCTGGGTCCTCCTCGGTGGAGGCGGCGGACAGGATCGCGATCGACGCATGGTGCGCGTACTCAACAACGTAGTCCCACGGTCGCTCCGAGAAGTCGAAGGAGAGGATGCGCGCTGCTCCCGCGAGGCGCCCGAGGTCGTCCTCGAGCATGGAGCATTCGCCGGTGTGGACGAGGTCGGCGTCGGCCACCTTCCGCAGATCCTCCTCCGTGACGGTGAATCGGGAGATCCCGACGTCAGCGTCCTCGAACACGCGATTGCCATCGACTACTCGAACCACGGCGAAGGCGTTCGGTCCGGGTGCTGTACGGGTCAGGGACGTGTCGACGCCTTCGTCAGCGAGCGCCTTCCGCAGCAGGTCGCCAGCTTCGTCGGTGCCAAGGACGCCGAGGTAGGCAGCGGAAGCTCCGTTGCGCTGGGCATGCACAGCCACATTGACGGTGTTGCCCCCGGGGAACATCTCACCGAGGTCCGGATAGCAGTCGACGACGTTGTCGCCGGCCGTGAGCAGTCGTGGAGTCACCAGAGCACGTCCTCCGTGTAGGTTCTGCGCCGCATGTGTCAGGTGGTCTGCGTGAGGTCTGGTTCGAGATCCGGCACGGAACCCAGGCCCAACAGGCCCGGCAGTGCATCCATGTCGTCGAAGACGGTGGCTCCGAGCCCTGACAAGCGCGCACGAGGAGTGAGGCCGCCAGCGTAGGCGTAGCACCGCATCCCGGCCGCTCGGGCAGCCATCGCCCCGTAGGGGCTGTCCTCCACTACCACGCACCGCGGCGGCGCCGCTCCGAGAGTGCGCGCAGCGTGCAGGAAGAGGTCAGGCGCTGGCTTGCCCGCCGCCACGTCATGAGCGCTGAACGTGCGACCACCCAGCCGGGCACTCAGCCCTACCACCTGAAGGACGTGCTCGATGTGACCATGGTCGGAGTTCGACGCTACGCAGACAGGGATGTCGTGGGCGTCCAGCGTCGCCAGCACGTTGACCACGCCGGCAACGGCTTCGAGCTCCGACTCGAAGGCCTGGCGGTACCGGTCAGAGTATGACTCCTCCCAGTCCTGTTCGAGGTGACGGTCCACGTGGGCCGAGACCTCTTGATGGAAGTGCTCGGCGGAGCATCCCACGAAGCGTTCCGCGAACTCGCGCTCCGTGAGATGCCATCCGAGCTCCGCCATGATGGCCGTGCCTACCCGCACACTGATGCGCTCACTGTCGACGAGGACGCCGTCACAGTCGAAGATGACCAGCTCTGCGGGGGACATCGGACTCAACTCAGTACTGCACTCGGAACATGTACCGGCGCTGGTCGAGGTGGTGACCACGGACGGCCTCGAAGTGCTGAGCCAGCCGACCGGCCAGCTCTGCGATGACCAGAGTCGACACGTCGCCACGCAGCTCTTCAGGGATGCCGGGAAGGCTGAGGTCACGCACGTCGATGTAATGAGCCTTGCGGGTGTACGTGTCGAGGAATCGCTGGGCCCGCTCAGCCATCGGACGGGTGGCGTCTTCGCCCAGGAAGAGCAGAACCGCGGTGTCCTCCGTCACCATCTCGAAGGCTCCTTGGAAGAACTCGCCTGCGTTGAAGCCGGCCGCGTGCTTCCACTGCATCTCCTGCAGGTAGCACATGGCGAGGCCGTAAGCCCAGCCGTAGCTGGGACCCGAGCCGAGCGTGTAGATGATGGGCTCGTCCTTGATTGCGGCGGCAATCCCACGGAGCCTGTCGTCGCTTTCTTCTACTGCGCTGAGTGTCGCTTTGGGCAGGGCGGCGAGCGCGGCGGTGATCGCGTCCCCGTCGTCGATCCCTGAGCCGGTGGCAGCCAGCACCGCGTAGGCGACAAGGACTTCGAACAGGTCGCTCTTGCCCTTGAACGCCACATCGACGGCTTCTGCGAGCGGAGAACCCTCGCGGGCCACTGCGATGACCTTCGCGCCTGTGGACTTTGCCGTCTTCGCGGCTTCCACCGTCTCCTTCGTGGTTCCGGTGTAGGAAGCGAGCACCACCAGCGACCCCGGACCCATCAGTCGGGGGGCACTGCAGTTGAGCTCGTCACTTTGGAGCTGGAAGCTGGGGATCTCGGCTCGGCGCTGGAGGATGTAGTGCGCCGGGTAGCTGCAGATGATCGAGCCACCGGCACCGACGAAGTAGACGTTGCGCAGGCCCTGGCCGGTGATCCCGCGGACAACCGACTCGATGGCCGCGCGCTGGTCCACCGTCTGCTGCATCTTCTCCACCAGGTCGGCGTCGATCGGCCGAGGCGGGAGAGGCTGGGGCATCTGAACTCCTCATCAGGTCACGTGTTGAGAACGTTTTCATGAATGTGAGTGACAACGTTCTCATCCCGGCCTTCCCGTCGTCAAGGGGGGTTGGTAAGTTTTCCGCATGTCACGTCGGGCGCAGGGCAACCGCACTCCCACGATCCCTGACGTGGCGGCGCTGGCGGGTGTGTCGTCGGCAACGGCAGCGCGTGCATTGGGCGGCTACGGCTCCGTCAGTGCTACTGCCCGAGCCAAGGTGACGGCCGCAGCGGAGGATCTGGGCTACCGGGTGAACGGCGTCGCGCGATCCATGATCACCGGCCGAACGATGACATTCGGAGTCGTCGTGGGCGACATCGAGAACGACTTCTTCAGCCGAGTTGTACGCGGCTTCAGCGATGTCGCGCGTGTGGCCGGGTTCGCCACCATTGTCGCCAGCACTGACGAGCGGCTGGATAACGAACGATCGGCTGTCCGGGTGTTCTCTGAACGCCGGGTGGACGGGCTGTTGGTGGCCCCGGCCTCCATGGTCGATGGTCGACATCTCCGAGAGGCGCGCGACGCGGGTGCCGCTGTGGTGCTCATCGACCGCAAGATCCATCGGGTCGGCCTTGACACCGTGCTCATCGACAGCGTCACGGCCGCGCGTTCGGCGGTGGAGCATCTGACGGTGCAAGGGCACGAAAGGATCGGCCTCATCACCGGCGTCGGCGCCGGAGAAGGACCGCCTGGCGGTGAAGCCGCGGTCTCGACCAGTGCCGACCGGCTGGCGGGCTATCGCGAGGCGCTCGAGGCTGCGGGCCTGAGCTACGACCCGACACTGGTACGGCCGGGGGACTTCCATCTCGACGCCGCTCGGTCGCGTGCGGCGGACCTGTTGAGCTCGCCCGAGCGGCCCACGGCGGTGTTCGCCACTGACGGTGTTCTGACGCTGGGCGCACTGCTGGCAATTCGAGACGTGGGGCTGCGTTGCCCGGAGGACGTCTCGCTCGTCGGCTTCGACGATCCGGCGTGGGCGTCAGTGGTGCGGCCGAGGGTCAGCGTGATGGCTCAGCCGGTCCACGAGCTGGGGGCCGTCGCGGCGCGTCGCCTGCTCGCCCGGGTCGCGGGAGATGCCTCACGTGTTCGGGCCCCGGTGAAGCTGAGCGCCACCTGGGTTCCTCGCGATTCAGTGGCCGCACCGAGTCAGGCCGTCGGTGCTCGAGGAACGCGGGATCAGCGCAGGGTCGGAGCCGACTCGTGACGGCGGCAGGCAAGGCTAACGGCGGTCCGGTGACGTTGACCCAGGTGGCCGCCTCAGCGGGGGTTTCTACCGCCACGGCCGCGCGGGCGCTCGGCGGCTACGGCTCTGTCCGTCCTGTTACGCGGGACCTTGTCCGAGAAGCGGCTGCGAGGCTCGGGTACCGGGCCAATGGACTGGCTCGCAGCATGATCACCGGTTCGACCCGTACCATCGGCGTCGTCGTCTCGGACATCGAGAACGCGTTCTTCTCCAGGGCACTTCGTGGCGTCTCTGGCGTTGCCCGACGGCACGGATACGAGGTCGTTCTTGTCAACACAGACGAGGATGCCGAGGCGGAGCGCACGGCCGTACGGGTGCTCATGGAAAGACGCGTCGACGGACTTGTCGTGTCCCCTGGCCCGAGCGCCGGCGCCGGCCATCTCCATGCGGTACGTCGCTCCGGCACACCGCTGGTGCTGCTGGACCGGAGAATCGCGGGGCTCGCTGCCGACTCTGTCGGCATAGACAACCACGAGGCGGCCTGTACGGCGACTGATCACCTCCTGGCTCTCGGACATCGCCGGATAGCGCTGGTCACCGGCTCTCCGCCTGGTACGGCCGCCATCCTCAAGTCACGGCCCGGACTCCGTGGCATCGAGAAGATCGTGGGTGCCACCGTAGGGCTACGTGCTGCCGGATATCGCGATGCGCTGGTGGCTCAGGGAGTCGATCCAGACCTCCGCTTCGTGACGGGGGAGGGTTTTCATCTCCATGAGGCCGCCGCTGCCACCCGACAGCTGATGGCGCTTCCGGAGCCTCCCACCGCCATCATCGCGCTGGACAGCGTGCTGTCGCTTGGAGTACTGCAGGCGCTCGACGATATGCAGGTGCCTTCCCCGCAGACAGTGTCAGTGATCGGCTTCGACGACGCTGACTGGGCGGAGGCGGTGTCCCCGGCGCTCACCGTGATCGCCCAGCCTGCGCACGAGATCGGCGAGACCGCAGGTGAGTTGCTGATCAGCCGTATTGCGGGGAGTCGTCGGCGTCCAGTGCACCGGCAGTTACCCACGACCTTTGTGGGTCGCGCCTCGACCGGGCCGGCTCCATCAGGTGAGTTCGCGGCCGTCCGGTGACACGCATCCATCAGGTGAGCTCGCGGCGGTCCGGTGACACGCATCCTGGCCGGTCCGCTCGAACCACACCAGCCAGCTGCCCATGGCAGGCCGCCATACGAACAGTTGATTGACAACCCGAGACCTCAGGAGAGAGATGCTGAACTTCGACGCTGACCGCTTCGTCAAGATACAGAGCGGCGCGCTTGCGATCGCCGAGGACCTGGATGCCCTGCTGAAGAAGTGTCTGGACGACGGCGCCAGGAACCTCTTCTTTCTGGGTGCCGGAGGCGTCATGCTGCTGACCGAACCAGCAGTGCGGCTCCTCCAGACCAGATCGACCTTCCCGGTGCACTATGAGAAGGGCGCCGAGCTCATCAAGACGGACTCCGTGCACCTCGGGCCTGACTCGGTCGTGGTGATGCCGTCCCTGTCGGGGACCACCTCGGAGGCGATAGCTGCGCTGGAGTTCGCCAAGGGCAAGGGCGCAACGGTGATCACGCTGACTGGTCACGACGGGGTGCCCATGGCGCAACGAGCGGACCACAACTTCACGAACTACGCCGCAGACGACACCTCGTCGGAGATGTTCTACCTGCAGACTCTGCTGGTTGCCTTGTCGGTGATGCGTCACCGCGGCGAGTACGACTCGTATGAGCGGACGGTCGCAGAGCTACACCAGCTGCCGGAGCTACTCGTCGGCGTCAAGGAGGCCTTTGAGCCGCGGGCGCAGATTCTGGCGGAAGCGTTCAAGGACGAGGCCTATCACATCATCACGGGAGCCGGCTCCACCTGGCCGCAGGCGTACTACTACGGCATGTGCATCTTGGAGGAGATGCAGTGGATCCGGACCCGCCCGGTCCATGCGTCGGATTTCTTCCACGGCACCCTCGAGCTCGTCGAGGCGGGCGTCAGCGTCGTGATCCTTACCGGCGAGGACCAGGCTCGCCCGCTCTGCGAACGGGTGCAGAAGTTCGCGCCTCGATTCACCGACAAGGTGACCGTCGTGGACACCAAGGAATTGACGTTGCCGGGCATCTCTGCAGACACCCGGGCCTTGCTGTCGCCGGTGCTGCTGGCGACCGTGCTGGAGCGCTTGAGTGCGCACCTGGAAGTACTCCGCGACCACCCGCTGACAACCCGCCGCTACTACAAGCAGCTCGAATATTGAGGGTCCTTGCGGCCCAGGAGCTATGTCGAGGAAACTGACGTCGATGGCTCAGGAATTGTCTCCGCGGCTACGCGCCGTCGTTGACGCTTTGCCGGGGCGGGAGGGGATGCGCGTCCTGGAGATCGGCTGCGGCCCTGGTGCAGCTGCCCGCGAGGTCGCCCACAGGGTGGGCGACGGACACGTTCTCGCCATCGACCGGTCGGCGAAGGCGATCGCGCTGGCAATAGCGGGGTCGCAGGCTGAGGTGACGGCTGGTCGATTGAGATTCTCGTGCGTCGCGGTCGAGGACTTCGAGCTGGCATCCGGCGAACCGCAGTTCGATCTCGCCTTCGCTGTGCGGGTCGGCGCACTTGACGGTCGCCACCCCGAGATCGGCCGGAAGGCACTGCTTCACGTGGCGCGCGCACTCACGGCGACTGGCTGTCTGCTGGT
>DASQEH010000131.1:0-4739 GCA_035633755.1 Nocardioidaceae bacterium
TGGTCGATGGTGAGGGAGTGGCCTCGGTTCGGCATCTTCACGATCTCCGTCACGGCCGGGTTGCGCCTCTGCCGCTTGTAAGCGGCCTTGGCGATCGCCCATGGAACCGTGTGGTCCTTCTCGCCCTCGATGATCAGCAGCGGGCCGCGGGCGGGGTTCTTCGTGTCCACCTTCGCCTCCGTCCGCGGGTTGAGGTTCGCGTTGCCCATCTGCATCAGAGAGATCCCGGAGCCGGCGACGTGGAACGTGTCGTAGAGCTCCTTCGCCTCCTTCTCGTCCAGCGCGTTCGCCCAGCCGTACTTGAACTGGTCGAACGTGAGCGTGATCGCGCGGCCGCGCGTGCGCGGGTTGACCAGGAACGGTCCCGCCACCCTGAGCGTGGAGGCCGGCAGGGGCAGAACGCCGCGGAAGATCCCGGGGTCTATCGCCACCGTGGCCGCCGAGAGGCCCCGGCCCGCCAGCATCTGGGCCAGCAAGCCCCCCGTCGAGTGCCCCATGACCACTGGCTTCTCGTCCAAGGCCTTGATGATCTCGGTGGTGTGAGCGGCGACCTGCTCCAAGGTCTTCTTCGCGAGGACCTCCGGCTCCGCCCGGGCGGCTTCGATCGTCTCCGGATCGTCTGGCCAGTCCGGCGTCAGCGGCGCGTAGCCGGCCTGCTTGAAGAAGTCCACCCAGTTGGCCCAGCTGCTCGGCAGCAGCCAGAGGCCGTGGATGAGTACGACCGGGGTGTTGCCAGCGGCGTTGGCCGCCTCGATCTCCCGGCTCTCCCGCTCGGAGATTGACGCCATGACGAACTCTCCTTCGGTCGGGTGCATCAGTTGCGGAGCACTAGAAGGTGCCGAGGGCCTTGCGAAGGACGTGGATGGCCTGCCAGCGCGGCGCCTGGAGACGGCGGCGCAACTCGGCGAGCGCATCTTCCGGGCACTGCACGGCGAACGGGCGGATCGCACTGGCGGCCTGCTGCTCAACGATGGTCATGGCTGCTCCACCCCTCTGCTGGAACTCGGCGTGGGGGAAGTCGCAGACCGAGGCGGGAAAGCGCGCCTCACGAGCGGCCCGGGCACGGTCACGCCCTCCGGGACGACCGCAACCCTGGCCCCGGTCTCAGGGGGAGGCGCTAGGGGCCAAAGCCCCCGCAGGGCATGTCGGAACGGCGCGTGACGAGCTCAAGCCCCTGGACTCGTTGGCGCGCATCTTGCCCTTGGCCAGATCGGCCAAGACCTGCGATCGCGATCCCCGTCGATCAACGCGGTCAGCATCGCTCGCGCCGAGCCCGTGGTCAGGCTCGACGCCACTGCCGAGAGCTTGATCGACGCGTCCTCCAGCATCCGCTCGAACCGGGTGGCCTCGCGAGTGCGGTCGCCCATCAGCTGCACCCGGTAGCGGGTCAGCATCCGCAGTTCGGCCGTCGAGGGGCTCCGGGCCCACCGGACCCGGGAACTGGAGGAACAGCGCCGCGTCCGCGGGAGCCTGGCAGGGGCACGGCCTCGTCTTCACCACCGAGATCGGGACACCGCTCGAGCCCCGCAACGTGCTGCGGCGCTTCGAGCTGCTTCCTGCCGGCCGCCGGAACCCACACCAAGGTCGTCCAGGAGCACCTGGGTCACTCGTCGTACGCAATCACGGCGGACATCTACAGCTACGCCGGTCCAGCTCAACAGCGTGAGGCGGCCGATCGGCTCGACCAGGCGCTCCGCTGGTGACCGTTGCTGTCCCTCCGGCGGCGTTGCTGTACGCGTTGCTGTAGTCATGCGAGAGGCGGGCCGGCCCTCACGGCCGACCCGCCTCTGACCCGCGGTCTTGCTGTCGGGCTGACAGGATCTGGACCTGCGACCCCTTGACCCCCAGGCGACGGCGGCGGGTCCGCGGAAGTGCGCTCGTGTCCATCTGCGCAGGTCACCGACATACGGAACGTCGGCGGACCGTGGCGGACGAGCCCGAATCGGGCGCAATGGTGGTCAGAATGGTGGTCAAGGAGCGCCGCGCTCACCTGCGCAGAAGCGGCCTCCAGCGACCGAATCACTCGTTGCTGAGCGTGATGATGTGCCAGAGGGTCATGCCCGCCAGTTCTGGAGATCACCGAGCAGATCAGTTGGCTCCCTCCCCGACCTCGGTCACCGCAGCCGACTGGCAGTCGGCGCCGCGGGCACTGGCTCTCCTTGCCCAACGCCGAGGTGACGGGTAGCCGCAGCCGTGATCAGCCGAGGAGACGAGCACTCAGCCGGACCAAGCGGCTCCGGTGTCAGTGGGCAGCCGAGGTGGTGGACGACCAGGACAGCGGCTCGCGGGCAGGGGCGGTGTTGAAACTCGGCAAGACCATGTGGCCGCCGTCGACGGGCAGAGCGATGCCGGTGATGTCGGCCGCGTCGTCCGAGGCGAGGAACACGACAGCTCGGCTTATCGTCTCCGGCGTCAGCATCGCCCGTCCGGCCAGGGCACTCCAGTTGCGGCTGCTCTCCACGCGGTCCTCCGGAGTACCGCCGGGGTGACCGGCCATCATGTCGTAGCACCCTTGCCAGTCGTTCATCTTGGTGTCGACGAACCCGGGACAGATGGCGTTGCACCGCACGCCGTACGGCGCCATCTCCACGGCGAGACTCTTCATGAGCCCGATGACGCCGTGCTTGGCCGCGGTGTAGTGGGCAAAGTTGGGACCGGCCTCGAGTCCGTTGACCGACGACGTCAGGATCACCGATCCGCTTCCTTGAGCCAGCAGGTGTGGCGCGGCCGCTTTCACCGTCCGCCATGGGCCGGACAGGACGACGTCGACCATCTCGGCCCACTGCTGCTCGGTGATCTCCCACGCCGGCGTCAGGCCCCAGATGCCGGCATTGGCCACCACGACGTCCAGTCGGCCCAGCTCGCTGATGGCTCGCTCGACGGCGGCATCGAGATCCTCTTGCCGGCGCACGTCCCCGTGCACGGCGATGGCTCGACGGTCCAGGGCCTCGACGGCGGCGACTGTCTCCTTGAGATCCTCCGCCGTTCCCGGGGAGTAGGACAGCGTCTCCAGGTTGTTCGGGACGTCCAAGCACACGACGTCGGCACCCTCACGGGCCAGCGCGATGGCATGCGCTCTGCCCTGCCCCCGTGCGGCGCCGGTGATGAATGCGACGCGACCAGCGATTCGACCGCTCATGTTGGCTTCCTCTCGTGCTCGGGTCACTCGGTCAGCGGGGACGACAGGCGCAGCGTGCGTCGGAGTGCTGCATCTCCAGATGTCGGATCAGACGTGAGACGTCCTCATCCACCTGATCGAGGACGTGGGTCCTGAGCGGGAGGCGGGCATGGTCACCCCGCACGCTCAGGGAACCCTGCGGATCACGCAGGGATGGGGGTGGGCTGGAACGCGAGCAGGCGCCACCGTCCGTCCTCGGCGACCCAGACGGCGGCGACCCGGCTGTTGAGCGTCTTCGCGGCTCCGTTCATGTGGATCGAGCCGGACATCGTGCCGCCGACGATCACCACACCGGGTCGGCTCACCACGGCTTCGGTGGTGTGCTCCAGGCTGTGGTAGACGAGCGTCCCGTTGCGCAGGATCTCCAGGTAGGAGGCCTTGCTGTCGACCGACGCGTTGGAGTGGGCGTACCTCACGTCGTCGCTGAGCAGCTCGTCCAGAGCGTCGAGGTCGCCGTTGACCATCGCCGCGTACCGACGGTTCTCGAGGTCGTCGATCTGGCTGGTGGTCAGCGTGTCGGACAGGGTCATCGTTCCTCCAACTGGTTGTGGTCACGGAGCAGGCGCAGGACTTCGGCCATGTCCCGGTCGGCCAGGCCGGCTCGTCGGGCGTCCTCGAGGACGCGACCGACCGTGGTCGCGACCGGGAGGTCCAGGTGGTGCTCGCGGGCCAGCTCCAGACCCAGTTCGACGTCCTTGTGCAGCAGCGAGACCGGAAAGGCGACGTCGACGCTCTCTGGCCTCAGGAACGTCTCGCGCTTGTAGGAGACGTACGGCGCAGCCACGGCACTGGCCTGGAGGACGTCGTAGAACACCTCGGGGTCGAGCCCGTCTGCCCTCGCGACGACGAGCGCCTCCGCGATGGCTTGGTTCAAGGACGCCAGCGCGAGGTTCACGGCGAGCTTCGCGGCCGACCCGGACCCGACCGGCCCGGTGTGGAACTGGGCCCGGGTCATCGCGGAGAGGAGGGGCCGCACAGCGGCGAACACCTCCGGCTCCGCGCCGACCATCGTCGTGATGGTGGCTGTCTCGGCCATGCTCACGCTGCCGGACACCGGGGCGTCGACGAGCGCGACGCCCGCTGCGTGCGCCTTCTCGGCGAGCGCGCGGACCGGGGCGGCGCCCACGGTCCCCCTCTCCACGTGCACGTGGGAGGGCCCGCAGTGCGTCAGGATCCCCCGCTCGCCGAGGAGCAGATCCTCGGTGGCCGCGGCGTCCGGCAGCATGCTCACCGAGACCTCCGTTTCGGCGAGCCGGGCCCCGTCCTCGACTACCTCCACGCCGGCGTCCGCCAGCTCGGGAGGAGCCGCACCAGCGGGGACGGCGGGGTCGTACCCGACGACCCGGTGACCGGCGAGCGCCAGATGTCGCGCCATGGGGCGCCCCATCCGGCCCCGACCGGCGAACCCGACCTGCATGACCTGACCTCCTGGACCTTGGTTCTGTCTCGCTGCGGCCAGCGAGACGCTGAAACGAACTCGGACGACCTGCACGTCCGCGGATACGGACCGATTTCCGGCACCACCCAGGCGACGCCTGGCCGGCAGCCGCCGTGCTAGCGC
>DASQEH010000132.1:0-2072 GCA_035633755.1 Nocardioidaceae bacterium
TGGTCTCGAGATTCGCGATTGCGATGTCACCGGTCTGAAGATCGTGGACTGCTATGGGGGCAACGTCTCCCTCGGTGGCGGCTTCGAGCGTGTCGTTGTCAATGACGTCGACGTGACCGCCTACGTCGAGGCCGAGCTCGACCGGCTGCATCCCAACCGGGTGCTGGCACGTGAGGCCACGTCCGCCGCCGAATACCGGGCCGCTTGGGATGCCATCGAGAAGCAATGGGGGGAGACGCTTGACCGTGCCAGGCGCCTACCGGAGGCGAAGCTGCATGAGCAGGTCGACGGCGAGTGGTCGTTCGTCGAGACGCAGCGGCATCTGCTGATGGCCAGCGATGCCTGGATCGGCAACGCCGTGCTCGAGGAGGATGCGCCGTACCACTCGTTGGGCCTTCCTGGCGGCGGGAAGCCGGCCGAAGCATCGGCGAAGCTCCTCGGGCTCACCCTCGATGCCATCCCGACGCTCGACGAGGTACTCGCGCCGCGGCTCGCCCGCATGGCCACGATGCGCCGGGTCGTCGACGAGCTCACCGAGGCCGAGCTCGACCGGGTATGTGGTCGCAAGCCGGCCGACCACTACCCGGACAAGGACTACGTCGTACGCCGCTGCCTCAGCGTCGTGCTCAAGGAAGAGGCCGAGCATCACCGGTACGCGGTGCGCGACCTCACCGTGCTCGAGGCCGATACCCGAACCGAGTGAAGGCGCGTCCCGGCAATGGACGGCGATCTCGCGATCCTGCGCTTGACCAGCCCATCTTGCTGTCGGAGCCCCTCATCGCACCCGCACTGCCCAGCCAGGGCGCGGTGCCGACCGGCGAGGTAGTCACGACCGGCTACGGAAAGACCAGCAATGCGGGCTTCCCCAACGAACGACGCGAGGTCTTCCTCGATGTCACGCCGCGGTGGACCTGCGAAGGCATCTGCCAGTTCGTGAAGCAGATCACGCCCGAAAATGAACTGCATCCGCAAATCCGGCCAGACGGCCGGAGCATGCGGCACTGGGTGATGTCGTCATCGGAATCGTCTCCTGAAATATCTCTGGCCAGTGCGGCAACCCGACCTATCCCACCATGAATAGGAATGTTTCTCAGCACCGAACCTGGATTAGCGGCAACGTGGGGAGGTAGCCGGCGGTTCATCCACCTGCCTTCAGCCGGAACGCGAGGCGGCGGGGCGCCTGCACGCGATAGCTGTCCGTCACCAGCTCGGCAACCTCGACCCAGTCCGTCTCGTCGTCCAGCACCATTCCCACGACATTCACACCCCAGTCGGCCCGGAAGAACGGAGGGCCGGCATGCGCCAGCGCGGCCAACTCCCCGGGCGGCGCCCGGAAGGTCATCAGGATGGCCGGATCGTCCAGATCGATGTACGCCGACCGCCTCTCGTCGGTGGTGTAGACGTGCAGGAACGTCCGCCGGCGAATCCGCCACCGCAGGCCGATCCACGCCGGCTCCTCGTACGCCTCGGGCAGCTCCCCGCAGATCACCCGGAGCCGGCCCACAACGGCGGGTGGAACGTCCGCGATGTCGCTCATCTGTACCTCCCGCGCCCATCCTCCCCGCCGGGTAGGACTATCGGGCCCAGCTCTGAGGACCTGTGTGCCTACAGGTCACGTACCTCGATTACCCGCGTGGTGGGCGCGGCATCGCCGATCCCGTCCCGGTAGCCGAGTCGATTTTGGTCGACCATGAAGGACTCGAATCCGGCACTTGAGCGGAACCGGATCAGCTGTACCTCGGTTGCCGAGTCCGTGCCGCGCATTCGCCGCTCGACCGATCCGCCGTGCCGACCCAGCAGCCCCAACACCGTGTCCTCGTACCGCTGCCCGGCTGCGGCCTGCCCTGGCGACATCTCGACGATGGCGACCAAGAGCAGCTCTCCGGACAGTTCCGTCTCACTCGGCATCGTCACGCCCCGACCGTATTCCATCGAAGACAAGAGATCATGCTTGGGATGGATGTACGACGCACTCAATTCGGCACGACCGGACGCGGTTCGACAACCCGACGGCCACGTGAAGAAACGCGGTTGCCTGCATCGATATACCTGTCAGAAGCGGACGGCTCACG
>DASQEH010000133.1:0-27254 GCA_035633755.1 Nocardioidaceae bacterium
GCCGTCAAGGACATGCTCCCGCTGCTCGAGAAGGTCATGCAGTCGGGCAAGGCGCTGTTGATCCTGGCGGAGGACGTCGAAGGTGAGGCGCTGGCGACCCTGGTCGTCAACAAGATCCGTGGCACGTTCAAGTCCGTTGCCGTGAAGGCTCCGGGGATCGGTGACCGTCGCAAGGCCATGCTGCAGGACATCGCCATCCTCACCGGTGGCCAGGTCATCAGCGAGGAAGTCGGCCTCAAGCTCGAGTCCACGGGCATCGAGCTGCTCGGTCAGGCCCGCAAGGTCGTCGTCACCAAGGACGAAACGACCATCGTCGAGGGTTCGGGTGACTCCGACCAGATCGCAGGCCGGGTCAACCAGATCCGCGCCGAGATCGACAACTCGGATTCGGATTACGACCGCGAGAAGCTGCAGGAGCGGTTGGCCAAGCTGGCCGGCGGCGTCGCGGTGATCAAGGTCGGAGCGGCCACCGAGGTCGAGCTCAAGGAGCGCAAGCACCGCATCGAGGACGCCGTCCGCAACGCCAAGGCTGCTGTCGAAGAAGGCATCGTCGCTGGTGGTGGCGTTGCCCTCGTGCAGGCCACCGCGGTCGCGTTCGAGAAGCTCGAGCTCGACGGTGACGAGGCGACTGGCGCTGCCATCGTCAAGTTCGCCGCTGAGGCTCCGCTGAAGCAGATCGCGATCAACGCCGGCCTCGAAGGCGGCGTTGTGGCCGAGAAGGTGCGCAACCTGGAGTCCGGCCACGGTCTCGACGCATCCACCGGTGAGTACGTCGACATGCTGGCCGAGGGAATCAACGACCCGGTGAAGGTGACGCGGTCTGCTCTGCAGAACGCCGCATCCATCGCCGCGTTGTTCCTCACCACCGAGGCGGTCGTCGCCGATAAGCCCGAGAAGGCTGCGCCGGCTGCTCCCGGCGGGCCCGACATGGGCGGCATGGACTTCTAGGAGTCCCTGCAGGCGTTACCGCGCCTCGCAACACCTGAAGCACGAGCGGTCCCGGCCAGTACGGCCGGGGCCGCTCCTGCGTTGCCGGCGGTCAGGTCCAGGGGCTCAGGTACCAAGCGGACCGGCTGACACCTCTCGAGCGCATCGCCCACGGGAGCTGTCAGCTGCAGGAGCGCAGCGCCATCAGCGCATACACCCGGGCGCATGCCTGCACGTCTGCCAGATCGACATGCTCATCTATGGCGTGCGCGTAGCGGACGTCACCGGGGCCGTACTGCAGCGTCGGGACTCCTGCGCGGGTGTAGTGGCGTAGGTCCGAGCCGTAGGGACCACCCAGGGAGGCCGGTGTCGATCTGCGGATGTCCCCGACGGCTCGACGCGTGTCGGCCAGCAGTTGGTGACCCTCGAGCAAGGCGCCCGGTGCGAATCGGCCCCCCGGCCATGTCACCGCGACAGGGTGGTCTCGCAGCCACGGGTCGGTTGCCCCAAGCTCGGCGATCGCTTCCTCGAAAGCTGCGATCGCCTCCATCACCGTCTCGTCGCTGCGCACGCCGTAGCGGCCCTCCGCCACCAGCCGGTCGGGCACCGTGCTGGCCCAGTCGCCCGCCCGCACGACACCGATGGACAGCGGCCATGGCTGCTGCAGGTGCTCGAACAGAGGCGGCGCGTTGCGGTTGCGGCGCTCCTCGAGCCGGCGCAGAGCGCGATGCACGATCTCGAACTTCTCGACCGCACTGACCCCGCGGGAACGCGTCGAGCCGTGAGTGGCCAATCCGGTGACCTCCAGCCGGAACGTGAGTGAGCCCGCGTTGGCGGGGATCACCGTTCCCGATGTCGGCTCGGCGTTGATACAGGCGGCTGCGCGATGGCCGCGGCGCAGGGTCGAGTAGGCCCCGATCCCGCCGTCCTCCTCGCCGCTGACGCAGTGCACCGCCAGCGGTCGCGCCAACGAGATACCCGATCGGACCACCGCGGCCACGGCGGCCATGGCTGCGATGACTCCCGCCTTCATGTCGCAGGTACCACGCCCCCACGCCGTACCGTCCGTGATCCTCAACGTGAACGGATCGCCCTGCGGCCACCGGTCGAGGTCACCCGGCGGTACGACGTCCGTGTGACCGTACAACGCGAGTCCCGGGGTCTCGGAAAGGCCGCCGAGCACTCCGACACACCCGAGCGCACGGCTGCGGTCGACCTCCATGCCGGGGAAGTCCGGCTGGCGAGACGCCTCCTCGACGTCGATCTCCCAGCAGTCGACGTCCATGCCGAGACCGGCGAGTCGGTCGGCGCACCACAGCTGGGCCTCGATCTCGCCCGGCGTGCCGTCGACTGACGCGATCGAGACCAGCTCGGCAAGGTCCTGGACCAGCTCGGCGTCGTCGACCGCCTCGACGACTGCGGCCTCGGTGGCGTCGAGTTCGGACACCGGGAAACTATGGCAGACCACCAGCGCCAGCGACAGCGGACAGTCGGCAAGATGGGGGCATGGTCGTACGCCAGGGTGATGCCGGTGTCGAGACGTGGGTCATGGACGGACACAACGACCTCCCGTGGGCTGTCAGAGAGCTGTGCGCGTACGACTTCGCTGCCGTCGACCTCGTCGCAGGCGACAGCCGGCTTCAGACGGACGTCCCGCGGCTGCGGGCAGGAGGCGTGGGCGCGCAGTTCTGGTCTGTCTTCGTTCCCGCGTCCCTCGCCGGTGACGCCGCCGTCACGGCGACCCTCGAGCAGATTGACTTCGTCCACCGGATGGTTGCCCGCTACCGCGATCACTTCTCCCTGGCCACCTCCGCCGACGGCGCCGAAGCAGCGGCGGGGAGCGGCCGGATCGCCTCGCTGCTGGGCATGGAGGGCGGCCACTCCATCAACAGCTCCCTCGCGACCCTGCGGATGATGTACTCCCTCGGGGTCCGCTACATGACGCTGACCCACAACGCGAACGTGCCCTGGGCGGACGCGGCCACCGATGTGCCCGCCGTCGGCGGACTTACGAGCTTCGGCCGCGAGGTCGTCCGGGAGATGAATCGCCTCGGCATGTTCGTCGACCTCAGCCATGTGTCCGCCGACGTGATGCGCGACGCGCTCGACACCACCTCGGCGCCGGTGATCTTCAGCCACAGCTGCGCCCGAGCACTGTGCGACATCAACCGCAACGTCCCCGACGACGTCCTGGCTCGACTGCCCGGCAACGCGGGCGTGTGCATGGTGACGTTCGTCCCGATGTTCGTGTCCCAGGGTGTCGCGGAGTGGTATCTCGACACTCTCGACCGCGTCGAGGCAGCCGGCGGCGACCGCCGGGACTTCGCCCAGGTCGACGCCGTACTGGGGCCTCGACTGACCTCCGACCCGCCGCCGCCGTGCACGGTCGACGACGTCGCCGACCATGTCGAGCACGTCCGTGAGGTGGCAGGGGTGGACTGCGTCGGCATCGGCGGGGACTACGACGGGACCACGCTCACTCCGCACGCAATGGCGGACGTCTCCAGCTACCCCCTGCTCGTCGAGACCCTGCGTGGCCGCGGGTGGTCACAGCCGGACCTGGTCAAGCTGACACACGGCAACGTCGTTCGCGCCATGCGGTCCATGGAGGACGCGGCGCAGTGACCCCGTCACCCGACCAGGGCCTGGCGGGGCTGGTCCTTGCTGCTGGGGAGGGCTCACGGCTTGGAATGCCGAAGGCCCTGGTTCGCGACGCGGCCGGCGGCACCTGGCTGGCCCGAACGGTGACGGCTCTCACCGACGCAGGCGTCACTGACGTGTCGGTCGTGGTCGGCGCCGAGGCGCACGTTGTGCGTGCCGCGGTGCCGACGGGATGCCACGTGGTCGAGGCCGCCGACTGGCACCAAGGCATGAGTGCGTCGCTGCGAGCCGGTCTCTGCGCGGTGGCGGCGCGTTCAGATCTCGTCGCCGTGCTCGTCATGCTTGTCGACATCCCCGACGTCGGTCCGGCGGTGGTGCGTCGCCTCGCGAGGCTGGCGGCACCCGACGCGTTGGCGCGCGCCGGCTACCGAGGCGTTCACGGCCATCCGGTGCTGCTGGGACGTGACCACTGGAAGGGGGTCCTCGAGGTGGCGGACGGAGACGCCGGTGCCCGCGACTACCTGAGCAGCCATGACGCCGTGCTGGTCGAATGTGGAGACCTGGCCTCGGGCCTCGACGTCGACACACCAGAGCGGCTCGAGGACTGGCGGCGACGAGCGCACCACGCATAGGGCAGCCGATGACGGCTCGCCTCGACGCAGCTTCGCTTGGATAATGCCGGGTGCATCGGCGATCCTGACCTTGTGTACGCAGTGACCTCGGCGGCTGAGCTGTCCAGCCGGCTGTCACGGACCGGGTACCTCACCGACGAGGGACTGGCCACCATCGGTTACCTCGCCCTGGCCATGCAGCGCCCACTGCTGGTCGAGGGCGAGCCCGGCACGGGGAAGACGGCGCTGGCGGAGGCTCTCGCCGAAGCGCTCGACCTGGACCTGATCCGGCTGCAGTGCCACGAGGGGATCGACGCGAGCCAGGCGCTGTACGACTGGGACTTCGCGCGCCAGATCCTCCACCTGCGCACTCTCGAGGCGACTCGAGACGCCGGAACGCTGGACGCCGCGGAGGTGGAGAAGTCGCTGTTCGACGAGAGGTTCCTGCTCGCGCGGCCGATCGTGCAGGCACTGCGGCAGAGCCCCGTCGTGCTTCTCATCGACGAGATCGACCGGGCCGACGACGAGTTCGAGGCGTTCCTCCTCGAGGTGCTGTCGACGTGGCAGGTCACGATCCCCGAGTACGGTGCCGTGACGGCGACAACCCCACCCGTGGTGCTGCTCACCTCCAACCGGACCCGCGAGGTCCATGACGCCCTGAAGAGACGCTGCCTGTACCACTGGGTCGACCATCCGAGCCTCGAGCGCGAGATCGAGATCGTCCGCCGCCGGCTCCCAGGTGTTCCCGCCGCGCTCGCAGAACAGGTCGCGACCGCCGTAAGCCGGTTGCGGGAACGCGACGACCTGGTCAAGCCGCCCGGGGTTGCCGAGACCCTGGACTGGGCTCAGGCGCTGGCGGCGCTCGGCGGTTCCGAGCTCGACCTCGAGTCCGCCGCGCTTACTCTCGGGGCCGTGCTGAAGTACCGCGAGGATTCCTCTCGGGTGCGGGGCTCGCTGCACCAGATCCTCGCGTCCTGACATGATGCCGACTCTGAACGATGGCACCGACGCGGTACTCGTCGCGTTCGCCCGTGCGGTTCGAGCGGCTGGGGTGGCCGTGACAACGGACCGCACGACGACGTTTCTGCGTGCGGCTGCACTGACCGGGGTCGCAGACCGCAGCGGCCTCTACTGGGCGGGGGCGTCGGCACTGTGCAGCAGCCAGGACGACGTCGAGAGGTACCGCCAGGTCTTCGCGTCGTGGTTCGACGCCGTCCCACCTGGCGTGCGCCAGCACCGGGACGCGGTGACGGCGACCTCGGCTCCGGTTGTCACCAGTCACGGTGACGACGCCAGAGCCGCGGAGCAGGATCTCGTCCGGCTGGCCGCCAGTCGAGCAGAGGTGCTTCGGACCCGTGATCTCGCGGACTTGTCCGCCGCTGAGAGGGCCGAGGTGTGGCGACTGATCGGCGCGTTGCGTCTGCGGAGCCCGACGCGGAGAGCATCGCGTCGAGGGCCGTCCAGGACCGGTGAGCTCGACGCCCGGCGCATTCTGCGCGACGCGATGCGCCGAGGCGGCGAGTCTGCCGGACCGAAGTACCGGGCTCGGGTCACCAGGCCCCGACGCGTCGTCGTCCTCATCGACGTCTCCGGGTCGATGGGTCCGTACGCCGACAGCCTCCTGCGCTGGGCGCACGCGGTGGTCGCGGCAAACCCCGGCCGGGCCGAGGTGTTCACGATGGGAACGCGCCTGACGAGGGTGACCGCGGCGATGCGGACACGTGACGGGGAGGCCTCCGTCCAGGCTGCCGGGCGGACGGTGCCGGACTGGTCCGGTGGGACCCGGCTCGGAGACGGTCTCAAGTCATTCCAGGACCGCTGGGGGCAGCGCGGCGCCGCTCGAGGGGCCGTCGTCATCGTGATGAGCGATGGATGGGAGCGCGGAGACTGCGGCTTGCTCGCGGAGCAGATGGCCCGGCTGCACCGGCTGGCCCACCGCGTGATCTGGGTCAACCCGCATCGCGGCAAGCCGGGCTATGTGCCGGTGCAGGCCGGCATGGCCGCTGCTCTGCCGCACATCGACGACTTCGTCGCCGGGCACTCGATCGAGACGTTTCAAGCCGCGCTGGATGTGGTCGCCCGTGCGTGACGTGCTGGCGGAGCTCGTGCCGTGGTGGCGCGCCGGCCGGACGGTCGCGATGGCGACCGTGACCGCCACCTTCCGCTCCGCACCTCGCCTGCCCGGGGCCAGCATGCTCGTCGGACCCGACGGCGAGGCGGTCGGCTCGGTGTCGGGGGGCTGCGTCGAGGGCGCTGTGTACGAGGCAGCCCAGCAGGTGATGCGTGACCGCACACCCGTGCATCAGCAGTACGGGGTCAGCGACGCCGACGCGCTCGCTGTCGGGCTCACCTGCGGCGGCATCCTCGACGTCTTCGTCGAGGTCGTGGACAAGCAGAGCTTCCCCGACCTCGACGAGGTGGCTGCTGACATCAGCGCGGGCCGTCCGGTGGCCGTGGCGACGATCGTCAGCCACGACGCGGCCGGCCGGATCGGCCGCCGTCTGGTCGTGCGGATGGAGGGCGACGAGCGACCGGCCCAGGGCTCGCTGGGCTCGGCGCGCGCCGACGACGCGGTCACTGCTGATGCCAGGGGACTTCTCGCCCAGGGGCGCAGCGCCACACTGCACTACGGAGCTGACGGCCAGCGCCGCGGCGACGAGATGGCCGTCTTCGTTGCGTCGTACGCCCCGAAGCCGCGCATGCTGGTGTTCGGTGCCATCGACTTCGCGGCTGCTGTGGCCAGCCTCGGGTCGTTCCTCGGCTACCACGTGACGGTGTGCGACGCCCGGCCGGTGTTCGCCACCGCCGCGCGTTTCCCGCAGGCCGATGACGTGGTGGTGGCATGGCCTCACAAGTACCTGGCCGCGCAGGCTGAGGCGGGCCGGATCGATGACCGCACAGTCGTCTGTGTCCTGACCCATGATCCCAAGTTCGACATCCCCCTGCTCGAGGTCGCGCTGAGGCTCCCCCCGTTGGCGTATGTCGGCGCCATGGGGTCTCGACGCACCGCCGACGACCGGCATGCACGCCTGCGCGACGCCGGCCTGACCGAGACGGAGCTGGCTCGCTTGTCCAGTCCCATCGGCCTCGACCTCGGGGCGCGTACACCGGAGGAGACCGCCGTCAGCATCGCGGCGGAGATCATCGCTTTGCGTTGGGGCGGCGAGGGCCACAGGCTCAACGCGGCGAGCGGCCCGATCCACCACCCCTACACCGGCGGCGACGGGTGAGGTCAGCCGGTCGCGTCCGGGCGCGTCGACCCGACCGTGCCGTCGGAGCCCAGATGTCCCAGGGCGGCCACGACAGTGCCGGACTGCGAGCAGACCCACCTCGGGTCCGGGCCGAGCTCCGGCTCGATGGAGAGGCTGTGCTCGACGGGGTCGGGGCAGCCGGTGCACGTCGGCCAGCGGCGGGCCTCGTCGAACAGCGCGTCCTGCACGTCCTGGGCGACGAGCCCGTCCACGAACGAGGCGCCACGCTGCCATTGCGACAGCCACCAGCGTCGTTCCGCGACGCAGTCCTCGACGACAGAGACCGTGTGAGCGTCGACCAGGCCCCGTGCCGCAAGGTCGAGCAGTACCAGTGCGCGAGCGTTCAGCAGCGGGTCTCCCGACGTCATGGCCCCCATCCTGACACTCTGATCAAATGACGTATGCAGATCGACGTGCGGGGAGCCTCGAGGTCGTTGCCCTGCACCCCTCCGATGCCGAGAACGCCCAAGCCGGCGGGGCCGACCGCATCCATGCCTGCGCCTGGGTGGACGGACAGGCCAGGTCCATCGAGCCGGCGGCGGCCAGTGCCATCGTCAGGGCGGTCGACCTGCCCGTGCGCGTCACGCTGCGCCTGTCTCACGGCGCATCGACGCAGGGTGGGGAGTTCACCCGTCTGGTCGGGCTGGTCAGCGACTACCTGTCGGTCGGGGTCGAGGGGTTCGTCTTCGGGTTCTTGACCTTTGACCTCGATGTCGACGTGGAGGTGTGCCGGGCTCTTACGGAGACCCTGGCTGGGGCGCCCTGGACGTTCGACCGCACCTTCGACTCCGCGCTGGACTCCCGACGTGCGTGGCGTCAGCTCCTCACCCTGCCCGGTCTCGACGGGGTGCACACCGCGGGCGCCGCGATCGGCATGGACTCAGGTATCGACGACCTGATCCGGCTGGCCTCGAACGACCCCTCGTTCGCCGCCGCCGCCGTCGCAGCCGGCTCGGTGCGCCCCGAGCATGTGCCGTGGCTGGCGCGAGCTGGCGTGGCACGCCTCCACGTGGGAGCGTCCGTGCGGCCGGGAGGCTCCTGGACGAAGTCCCACACCGACGCCGGCTTCGTCCGGTCGTGGCGCCTCCTCCTCGACGACGCCGTCAGTGCGCGCGGGCGTCGGAGCGGGCGGACCGGCTGAGGGATGGCGATCCTGATCGACCCACCGGACTGGCCCGCACACGGACGCTGGTGGTCCCACCTGGCGAGCGACGTGTCCTTCACGGAGCTGCACGAGTTCGCGGCTCGGCACGCGGTACCGCGCCGTGGCTTCGAGCGAGACCATTACGACGTCCCTGCCGAGATGTATGCGGCACTGGTGAGCGCGGGAGCCATCCCCGTGTCGGCTCGCGAAGTGGTCCGACGCCTGCATCGGTCGGGTCTGCGCCGGCGGAAGTCCGTGGCACCGGCGGGCCGCCCGCCGGGCCGAGTCCTGCTGCGTCCGCCGGCGCTGCAGGTGGGCGATCTCGTCAGGGTCGCCGCAACGTCGGGTGTCGTGCCGTCGCAGTCTCTCGCGCGAGGTCAGGCTCTTCTCGAGAGCTGGGGGCTGCGCGTGCGGCGCGGAGCGCACGTGCTGGCTGCTCATCCCACGCTCGACCACCTCGCCGGACCGGACGAGGACCGCGCCGCGGACTTCACCGACGCGTGGCTGGACCCCGACGCCGCGGCCGTGATGGTCGCCCGGGGCGGGTTCGGCAGCCAGCGCATCCTCGACCTGCTCGACTGGCGGCGGCTCGCGGAGGCTGGTCCCAAGCTGTTCATCGGCTTCTCCGACGTGACGGCGCTGCACCAGGCGATCGCCGCGCGCCTGGGTCTCGTCACGCTGCACGGGCATGTCGTCACCTCTTTAGGCTCTGCGGAGCCGGCCAGCGCTGAGTTCCTTCGACGGCTGGCGATGGAGCCCGAGTCGATCGTCGAGCTGCTGGCCGGCTGCTCGGTGACCGTGGTGCCCGGCCAGGCCACGGGGGTTCTGACCGGCGGCAACCTGTCCCTGCTGGCCGCGGAGGTCGGGACGCGCTTCAGCCGCTCGGGACGGGGCGGCATCGTGGTCCTGGAGGATGCCGGCGAGCCTGCCTATCGCGTTGACCGGCTGCTGACCCAGCTGCTCCGAGCCGGCTGGTTCGACGGCGTGGCGGGGTTGGTGATCGGCTCGTTCACCGACTGCGGACCGCCGGAGGAGGTGGAGGCCGTCCTGCACGCTCGGCTCGTCCCGCTGGGTGTGCCCATGGTGGCTGGTTTCGACTTCGGCCACACTCCCAGCATGGTCAGCGTGCCGTTCGGTGTTCGAGCCGCGCTGGACGCCGATCGCGGCACCCTCATCGTCGAGTGGTGAGCGTTGGTCCCCCATGAGCATCACCGCAGGCTCGCCAGCTCCGCGTTGAGGTTGTACCGTGCCGGCGCCTCCCAATGGGCGCGGCCATAGGAGGTGGAGAACAGGACGGGAAGAGCCAGCAGGTTCTCGAGCACGGCTGCCCGACCACGGCGGAAGCTCTCCGTGTCGACGTGGGCGTACTCCTCGCGGACCGCCGAGGAGTAGCGCGCATAGCTCTGCTCGTCCCCCGCGAGGACGGCCAGGTCCGCATCGCACAGCACCGCACCGTTGCGGTCGTCGGGCGCGACCTGGTGCGAGGCGGTCACGCGGACGAGCCGGGCCACCTCCAGCACCATGGCCGTGCCTTCGCCTGCCGCTGCGAGAGCATGTTCGGCGAGCTGGGCTGACCGCTCCTCGTTGTCGCCGGCCCGAACGTCGTACACCGCATCGTGGAACCAGGCGGCCAGCATCACTGCCCGTGAGTCATCCAGCTCGGCGGCGAGCTCAGCAACGCGGTCGAGGACATCGCTGAGGTGGCGTCTGTCGTGGTAACGCCGAGCCGGGTCGGCGTAGCGGGCTACGAGATCCGTGCCCAGGTCCGGGCGCTGGGGCAGCAGGAGCGACCAGCGCTCGAGCAGCGTGAGATCGTCGTCCACGTCCCCATCATGGGGGCAGCCCTACGCAGCCGCTGCACAGCCTGGTGCTGGCGTCGCGGTCGGTCTCGGTACCGCCTTGAAGCAGTACGGCAGAGGTCTCGGCGCCGCCCAGCCGCCCGGCCGGGCCCTCGATGCCAGCACGCCGGCTCGGGCTCGGTGATCAGGTCAGCCCATCACCGGTATGGCCTCGCTGCGGGTGAGCGCCGTGGGCAGGGGGAGAGCGTGGACGACCGCAAGCGAGGTGACGGCACGAGTGAGGCAGACGTACAGACGCCGCAGCCCGACCACGTCGTCGGCCTCCGCCGCTACCAGTGCGGCCGGCTCCACCAGCACCACATGGTCGAACTCGAGCCCCTTCGCGAGCGAGGCAGGCACGACGTCGACCGTCGCCTCGGCGTCAGTGTCGTCGCCCAGGAGGGCGTGGTCGACGCCACTCGCCGTCAGCTGCGCCGAGGCGTCGCCGGTCACGGCGTCGGGCACGATCAAGCCGATCGACCCCGGCGTCGAGCGCAGCGCCGCCACCGTGTCGGCCGCGGCTTGTAGCGGCGTCGAGGTCTCGATGAAGCGCAGCTCGCCGCGGGCTCGCCGCACAGAGGTGGGTGGGCGCAGGGACGGGGCGATGATCGGCAGGAGCCGGGCAGCGAAGTCGATCACGTCGCCGGGAACCCGGAACCCCAGCGTGAGCTCCTCGACGTGAGAGCTCGGCTTGCCGAGGTGGGTCAGGGCGTCCGGCCACGACCCTATCGACCATGCGGTCGTGGCCTGGGCGAGGTCACCGAGGACGGTCGCCGAGCCGGTCGAGCACTGACGACCCACGGAGCGCAGCATCATGGGGGAGAGGTCCTGTGCCTCGTCGAGCACGACATGGCCCAGACTCGGGGTCCGCTCGAGCAAGTCGTGCGCCTCGTCGATGAGGACCGCGTCGTGCAGTGACCAGCGGGCGCTCCCCGGGCTCTTGGGCGGCTTCACCCATAGCAGGCTGGCCCGCTCCTCGTCTGTCAGGACACCGGCCGACACAGTGGCCAAGAAGTCCGCGTCGCTCAGCAGCCGCAGCACGAGCCGCCGGGGATCCACCGCCGGCCACAGCGACTCGGCGAAGGCTCGTACCGGCTTGCTCCGGGCTATGGAGCTCTGAACCCGGTCGTCGGGGGAGTCGCCCGCCAGCTCCATCTTGACGAGAACGGCGTGAGCGAGCCGCTGCGGCAGCATCGCTCGCCCTGCGCCGTACCTGACTCTTCGCTGCCGCAGCTCGGCGACGATGTCGTCGGCCTGATAGGCCGGCACCCGGAACCGCCGCGCTCCTACCGGCACGACGAGTCCCTCAGCGGCGGGGCGGAGCAACGACCACAGGGCATTGTCGAGGACGGTGGCCATCCGGGCGTCGCCCTTGAGGCGCGCGACCGCCGCCTCGTCAGTGCCCCGCAGCGGCACGTGTGCTACCAGGTCCTCGAGAGTGGTCTGCCGAGCGTCCACCTCGCCCAGAGCAGGCAGCACGTCACCGATGTAGCGCAGGAACGACGCGTTCGGACCCACGACGAGCACGCCCTGGCGGCGCAGCTGGTCGCGGTGCGCATACAGCAGGTAGGCCGCGCGGTGGAGGCCGACAGCCGTCTTCCCTGTGCCGGGAGCGCCCTGGACGCATACCGTCGAGCCGAGGTCGGCCCGGACGATGTCGTCCTGCTCGGGCTGGATGGTGGCGACGATGTCGCGCATCGGCCCCACCCGTGGTCGCTCGATCTCAGCCTCGAGAATCGCACTGCGAAGATCCTCTGACGGCACCGATGTCGCGCTCGCCGCCGGGCCCGCGGACTCCGGCTCATCGCGGACGAGCACCTCGTCCTCGAAGGCCGTCACCATCCCTCGCGAGAACCCGAAGCGCCGGCGCAGTCGAAGCCCCATCGGCTGAGCGGCGCTGGCCCGATAGAACGGGCGGGACACGGGGGCCCGCCAGTCCACCACCATCGGCTCACCGTGCTCGTCGCTCACGTGGCGACGCCCGACGTAGAACCGCTCACCGGACGTCGACGACCCACTGCCGGAGACGCCGTAGTCGAGCCGGCCGAAGAACAAGGGCACCTCGGGGTCGTCCTCCAGGGCACGCATGCGCCGCCACAGCGTGGCCTGGAGGTACTCGTTGCTCACCCGGTCGCCACCGAGGGCCGACATCGATGCGGTGCGGTCGCGCATCCGGCCGAGCGCCCGGCGGGACTCCACCAGGTGAGCCTGTTCTGCGCCGATATCAGGGCGCGCGACAGCCGCAGAGTCGTCGGGGGCCATCGCTCCAGTTTGGAGGACGAACGGGCATCGCGTCCATCAGGCGCCGCTCAGGCGGGCAGGGCATCCGCGTCCACGATCGTGTAGGAGTACCCCTGCTCTGCCAGGAAGCGCTGGCGGTGCTGAGCGAAGTCGGCATCGACCGTGTCGCGGGCGACCACGCTGTAGAAGCGGGCCGTGCGCCCGTCCGCCTTCGGTCGCAGCAGGCGACCGAGTCGCTGCGCCTCCTCCTGCCGTGATCCGAACGTCCCGGACACCTGGATGGCGACCGTCGCCTCGGGCAGGTCGACGGAGAAGTTCGCCACCTTGCTGACGACGAGCAGCGAGATCTCGCCCGCCCGGAACGCCGCGAACAGCCGCTCGCGCTCCTTGACGGGTGTCTCGCCCTTGATGAGAGGGGCCTGCAGATGCTCCGCCAAGTCGTCGAGCTGGTCGATGTACTGACCGATCACGAGGGTCGGCTCGGTGCGATTCTGGCGTACCAGTTGTTCGACGACACCGGCCTTGGTCGCGCAGGCGGCTGCCAGGCGGTAGCGGTCCTCGGGCTCTGCGGTCGCATAGGCGAACCGCTCACCGTCGGTCAGGTCCACGCGCACCTCGATGCACTCGGCGGGCGCGATGTAGCCCTGCGACTCGATGTCCTTCCAGGGCGCGTCATAGCGCTTGGGCCCGATGAGGGAGAAGACGTCGCCTTCGCGCCCGTCTTCGCGGATCAAGGTGGCGGTCAGGCCGATGCGACGCCGGGCCTGAAGGTCGGCCGTCATCCGGAAGATCGGCGCGGGAAGCAGGTGGACCTCGTCGTAGATCACCAAGCCCCAGTCGCGGGCCTCGAACAGCTCCAGGTGTGCGTAGACGCCCTTGCGGCGAGTCGTCATCACCTGGTACGTCGCAATCGTCACCGGTCGGATCTCCTTGACCGCGCCGGAGTACTCTCCGATCTCGTCGGCGGTGAGCGACGTGCGCCGCATCAGCTCGTCCTTCCACTGACGCGCCGACACGGTGTTGGTGACCAGGATGAGGGTGGTGGCCGAGGCCTGCGCCATGGTGGCCGCGCCGACCATGGTCTTGCCCGCACCACACGGCAGCACCACCACGCCGGAGCCGCCCGCCCACAAGGACTCCACGGCCTCGTGCTGGTAGGGCCGCAACGACCACCCGTCCTCGACCAGGGCGATGGGATGAGCCTCCCCGTCGACGTACCCGGCAAAGTCCTCGGCCGGCCAGCCGAGCTTGAGCAACGCCTGCTTGAGGTTGCCTCTCTCGGAGGTGTGCACGACGACGGAGTCGCTGTCGATTCGCTCGCCGAGCATCGGGGCGATCCGCTTGGCACGGACCACCTCTTCGAAGACCGCTCGGTCGGTGCTCGTCAACACCAGGCCGGAGGTGGGGTGCTTGTCGAGCCGGAGTCGGCCGTAGCGGCCCATCGTGTCGGCGATGTCGACGAGCAGCGAGTTCGGCACGGGGTAACGCGAGTAGGTGAGCAGGGCGTCGACCACTTGCTCCGCATCATGGCCGGCGGCACGGGCGTTCCACAGCCCGAGCGGAGTGAGCCGGTAGGTGTGGACATGCTCTGGCGAGCGCTCGAGCTCGGCGAAGGCAGCGATCGAGCGGCGGCACTCACGCGCCTGCGGGTGGTCCACCTCGAGCAGGAGTGTCTTGTCGGACTGGACGATCAAGGGGCCGTCGGTCATGCGTTCGCCCCGGCCCTGCGGCGAGCTCGATACGCCGCAACGTTCGCACGAGACGAGCAGCGGTCAGAGCAGTACCGGCGAGACGTGTTCGGTGAGGTGTCAACGAAGACCTGGTTGCAGCGGTCGGCGGAGCAGATGCCGAGCCGGGTGGGCCCGAAGTCCACGATGAGCATGGCCAGCCCCATGATGCACTCGGCCGTGACCAGGGCGGACACGCTCGACCCCCGCTCGGCCACGTGCAGGTGCCAGTTCTGGCTGTCGTGGCCAGCGATGTGGGCAGAGATGGGGTACTTGGACAGCAGCGCATTGACCAGCGACACCGTTTCTTCGGGTGAGCCGTTCTCTGCGCTCTCGAACACCGTGCGGAGCTCGCGGCGTAGCCGCTTCAGGGAAGTGAGATCACGCTCGCTCAGACGTTGCTGCAACCAGTGGCGGCTCGCCAGGTAGTCCGAGAGGTCGGCCTGGGTGTCCAACGGCGCATTGACGAGATGGGCGGCGAGGTCGGCATAGCGAACGAAATCCACCGGGCCAGGCTACCGGCTCCTCGCCGTTCCTGGTAATGCCCACATCATCGCCTGTGCCTTACTTACGGCAAGCATTGAGGGAGACATCACTTACTGGGACGCATGATGTGTGCCGCCGTGATCCGGTGCACCGGAACCGTGACCTGCTCGCTCGTCTTGACGTCGGTCCCTGTGAGTCGGCCGTCATCGACCGAGTGCGCCTGCACCACCCGCTCGGTCGACAGCCCGTGGGTGTCCACCAGGCCGAACCACACCGGTTCTCCCGTCTCGATCGCCTCACGCAGGGTGCGTAACGGCGAGTCGAACACGGTGTCGGACAAGCGGCCGGAGGAGCCGGTCCCGGCGGGCTCGTCGTGGCGCAGCGCAGCCAAGATCGCGGCGAGCGCCTCGGCGTCGAGCCGTGTCTCACCGCCCGCGACGTCTGGCGTTGTGCGTGGGGCCCGCTCCGCGCGGCGGCGCGGTGGGAACTCGTATCCTCCGGCCAGGCCCTGCGGGCGGGCGCTGGAGCGGTTGAGCTCCTGGACGAGATAGACCAGCGGCTGAGGGAGCGGTGTGGTGGAACGCTGCCCCAGCGTCTGCAGGATGTCGTCGCTCGACCACCCCAACCGCTGGGCGCGCTGGAGCGACTGAGGTGAGAACCGGTACACGGTGGCGCCTCCGCGGGACTCCACGTCGGCCAGCGCGCCGAGGTCGCGGGCTGCATCAGGTGTAAGCGGACCGGGAGCGATGGCGGTGAGGTCGGCTTGCACCACGACATGCTCGACGCGGGACGGGAGATGGTCGGTCAGCCGACTCCCGTGCACCGCTTGGCCGTCTTCGGAGAGGAAGCGGGATCGGGCGCCGAGGGCAGTGATCCCCAGCCAGGCGCTCTGCTCCAGCATGGTCGCCATCTCGCGGTCGGCAGATGTGTGCCGCCGCGGGCGCTGCCACGCCAGCCAGCTGCGAAGCTCCGGCAGGGTGAGCACGATGCCGTCCTCAGGGTCCCCGAAGGCCTCGAGGCAGAGTCTCTTCAGCCACTCAGGCCCACTCTGGGAGTGCGCCGTGAGCCAGGCACGCACCAGCAGCTCCCACTGCTGCGCCAGAGGCAGCTCCTGCCAGGCGTCGTAGTCGGCCGTGGGCAGCAAGACCTCGTCGCCGCCGCGCACGGCCACGCCGAGAAGTCCAGCCGCTCGGGCGATCTCGAGGTGTGCCGTGGTGACGGACGTCGGCACGTCGAGGAGGCCGGACAACGCGCGTACATCGCGGGTTGCCATCCCGCCACTGCGTACGAGCTTGGTCAGCTGGTGGTTGCAGTGCTCCACCAGGACATCCATCCGCCTGACGAACTCGAAGGCGGAGCCGGCTGCGACCTTGTCGACGAGCTGGGGAGACTGGCGCGCGGGATCGCTCGGCAGTGGAGGCCGGGCCGGCGGGGGTGTCGAGCCGACGTCGGGCAGCATGGACGCCATCGCTCGAACGGGGCGCAGAGACGACAGGTTCCCCCAGAGAAGGCTGAGCTCCAGCAGATGCTCGACGGCGCGATCGACACTGGTCGGGTCGACCCCGTCCACGACGAGGTCGGCCGCCGTGAAGGCGCCGTGCTGGGTGCAGGCCTGCGCCGCCACCCAGAGCTCGAATGTCGTCAGCAGCTGGAGTGCCTCGCCGACGGAGTGCCGGGTCGTTGCCCGTGAGGCGATCTGGCTGAAATCCGATGGCGGCGGCACTGCGAGGTCGGGGCGAACTTCGAGGAGCCGGATGATCGCGGCGTCGTCGCGGTCGCGCAACATCTGGGTGAGCGTTCGCGGGGGGGTGGTCGAAGGGGCCGTGCCGGAGGCGGTCATCACCTTCCACCGTAGTCGCACGGGACGCCACGGGCAGACACTTCTGCATGGCAGGATGGCTCCGACATCGCAGGAGGGTCCATCTATGGCGCTTGTACAGGCGCGTGGCTTGAGCAAGACGTTCAAGGGCAAGCCCGCTGTGAGCGGGTTGTCCTTCGACGTTGTGCCCGGAGCCGTGACAGGGTTCCTTGGCCCGAACGGTGCCGGAAAGTCGACCACGATGCGCCTCATGCTGGGGCTCGACAACGGCGAGGGCGTGACGACGTACGACGGGGTGGCATACCGCGACCTCAAGGAACCCCTGCGTCATGTGGGGGCCGTCCTGGATGCGAAGCCCTTTCATCCGACCCGCAAGGCGGCGAACCACCTGCGGATGCTGGCCGTGTCGAACAACATCGCGCCGTCCAGGGTGAGCGAGGTCATCAACCTCGTGGGGCTCGGTGAGGTCGCCAACGCCAAGCCGAAGACGTTCTCCCTCGGCATGGGTCAACGGCTGGGCATCGCCACCGCCCTCCTTGGCGACCCCGGCACCTTGATCCTGGACGAGCCGGCGAACGGCCTCGACCCTCAAGGTGTCCATTGGCTGCGCACGATGCTCAAGGGACTGGCCGAGCAAGGACGCTCGGTGTTCATCTCCAGCCACCTGCTGTCCGAGATGGCCCTCATCGCGGACCAGCTGGTGGTGATCGGGCGCGGGTCGCTCATCGCCAGCGGCAAGATGTCGGACTTCCTGTCGCACAGCGCACGCAACGCCGTCATCGTCCGCGTGGACAACCCGGAGCTGCTGACTCGCGAGCTGCGGGCGCGCAACGCGGTCGTCGACGCTCAGCCGGGGAATCGGCTGATGGTCACCGGTGTGGTGGGTGACGCCGTCGGCGAGCTGGCGCATGCCCTGGACCTCACCGTCTTCGAGCTGTCTCACCAGCAGGCCACGCTGGAGGAGGCGTTCCTCGATGCCACGGGCGCCTCGGAGGAGTTCCGGGCCTCCCTGGGCTTGGGACCCGGCGACGGAGTCAACGTCGGCGACAGCGCGGGCCGACCGTGACCGGGGCCCTGCGCTACGAGTGGGCGCGGATCCGTAGCATCGCGTCGACGTACTGGATGTCCGGCCTGGCGATCGTGCTGACCGCAGGGCTTGCAGTTCTGCTCGCGTCCACCGTCTCGCGCGCGGACTTCGACGAGGCCGGAGTCGACAACTCGGTGGTCACCAACTTGGTCATCCTGGCCGGGGGAGCGCTCCCGACGGTGCCCGTCCTCACTGCGGCCTTCATGTCCGTGCTGGGCGTGCTGGCCATGGGGCACGAGTACCGCTACGGGACCAACAAGGCGACCCTGTGCGCCCTCCCGGACCGGCTGGCGGTCGTTGCCGCGAAGGTCACCGTGCTGGCGGTGTGGGTCGCGGGGGTGGTCGCGACGGTGGTCGTGCTCAACACGCTCATCGCGTTCCTCCTGATGGACCAGGTAAGCCTGGGGTCGGACAGCGTCCGACCGGTGTTCGCCTATCTGCTGTACTGCGAAGGCTTCGCCATCGCCGGTCTCGGCCTGGCGGCGCTGTTCCGGAACCAGACGGGGGCGATGGTGGCTGTCCTGGTCTGGCCCTTCGTGCTGGAGCCCATCATCTACGCGGTTCTCGCCCTGGTGACGGAGGCCACGAACTCCGACCTCGCTACGCTGACGAACTTCCTCCCCGCCGCGGCGGGTCGACGTACCTTGTTCGACCCGTACAGTCTGTGGGCAGGGTACGGCGGTTCCATCGACACCTGGGGGCTCGGGTTGAGCTTCTTGGTCTTCGTCGTCGGAGTGGCGGCGGCAGCGGCTGCGGGTGCAGCCTCGTTCATCAGCCGGGACGCCTGAGTCGCTCCTGCGCCGACGCGCCGCTGGGGATGGATCGGAGCGGTCTGCTTACGGTGTAAGGTTTCCTCGTCCAATTCTCCTGAGATACAAGGTGCCCCATGTCTTCGTCCAAGTCGTCACCTCCTCCGGCAGCGGTCAGCGACGTTCCCGGCAGCCAGGCCGAGAGCCCTACGGAGATCCCAGCCAAGGGCTGGGTGCAGATCCTCAAGCGCAGCATCAAGGAGATGGGCACCGACCACCTCACGCTGCTCGCGGGCGGCGTGGCCTACTCGTGGTTCCTCGCCCTGTTCCCCGGCCTGATCGCGGCGGTGTCGATCTACGGGCTCGTCACCTCGCCCGAGGAGGTCAGCGCGCAGGTCGCTGACATGGCCAGCGGACTGCCCGAGGCGGCGCAGACCCTCATCACCACGCAGATGGAGAGCCTCGCCAGCGGCAGCAGCGGAGCCCTGAGCTTCGGGCTGGTCATCAGCGTCGCGCTCGCCCTGTGGAGCGCATCGGCGGGGATGGCGGGGCTGGTCGAGGCCCTCAATATCGCCTACGACGAGGACGAGGAGCGCAACTTCTTCAAGAAGCGGGGCCTGGCACTGCTCCTCACCATCGGCTTCATCCTCTTCATTGCGGTGGCTGTCGGACTGGTCGCCGTGTTCCCCATCGTGCTCTCGAACCTGGGTACGGGCATCTTCGTCACGATCCTCGCGCAGATCGTCCGCTGGGTGGTCCTGATCGCCGCCGCGGTAGCCGCTCTCGCCTTGCTGTACCGCGTCGGACCGGACCGCGACGCCCCTGCGATCAAGTGGCTGTCGCTCGGCTCGATCATCGCGACAGTGATCTGGCTCATCGCGTCGATCGCCTTCTCGTTCTACGTCGACAACTTCGGCAGCTATGCCGAGACGTACGGCGCCCTCGCAGGGGTGGTCGTACTGCTCCTGTGGTTCTGGATCACGGCCCTTGTAGTGCTGCTCGGCGCCGAGATCAACGCCGAGACCGAGGCGCAGACGATCAAGGACACCACCAAGGGCCCGCCGCAGCCGCTGGGTGAGCGGAACGCCGTCAAGGCCGACGAGGCGCCGCCGCGGACGTCGTGAGCCGACTCAGCCGCGAGGCTGCGTGCGGCTGACGCGCCGCTGGGCTGGGTGCGGCTGCGGGCGAGGGCGGCGACCAGTGACCCTGGTGGTGGCGTAGGCAGGCTTCGATCGAGAGCTCTTCTCGTCAGTTCACGGTGAAGGACGACACCGACGTAGCGGAGTCCTGGTAGCGAAGCTGGCCGAACCACCGGCGCGATGGGTCCAACGATGACCAGCGCACAGGCACCGCGAACACCCGGCCGCCGGTCACGTCGACCTGCCGTGGGGCCGACGCTGCGGAGCTCCGTGCAGCCGCAGGCAGCACCCAGCCGGTGAAACGAGCCGAGATGGCGGGCTGGGGGCGAGCAGGCCCGGCAGGCGCCCTGGGCGCAGGTGCGTGCACGTGGATGTCGTAGTCGCCCGGATCGGGCGTGGGCAGGGTGATCACTTCGCGGGCTGCTGGGGACTCGGCCGAAACGATCGTCTCTCCGTCGCGGTCGACGTACAGGTTGACGTCGTGGCCTTGCGGTGACGTCACCTCGAAGCGAACGGCGGCGGTCCTTTTGGGTACGGCATAGCGTCGGGTCCACGAGGCCGACCCCGCCGCGCCGACGAGCGGGTCGAACCGGCCCTGCTGCAGGGACAGGGCGCGAGGCCGGGCCGGCACCGGGCCGACCAACGTCGTCGAGAGGGTGCCTGTCACACCGGCTCGCGACCGAAGTGTCAGCGATCCTCGCGATGCCGATCCCCGCACCTCTTGGGGAGCCTTGACGTAGTGGGGACGTACGGCGATCGGGCTGGTCACCTGGTGGCCATGCGACCCGGACCAGGTGAGAGCCCCGCCCACGAAGCGGTCGTACCGAGCCATCCTCCGCGCCGCCAGCGTGATCGAGAACGACCGTGACTGCCCAGGGGCCAGCGTCATGACGGCCGGGTCGACCGTGGTGCTCAGCCCGGGGAGGCCCGACAGGCTTGCGGCATACGTCTCCGTACGGGAGCTGACATTGGTCAGGCGTCGAGTCGTCGTGGTGCGTGCCACCAGGTTCCCCACGGCCACCGATGGCTGGTTGGACCACGCCCTGCCGTTCTGGTCGTACACCAGCCCCGGGTCGAGCGCTCCGCGCAGGTCGGCCAGGCCGGCTCCGACGGCCAACGGGCCGTCGGAGGTGTCGAGTGGCGAAGCAGCTGTCACCAGGGCGGACTTCACCGCCGAGGCGGACCAGTCGCGATGGGCGCTCATGACGACGGCTGCGAAGCCCGCTACCTGAGGAGCAGCCATCGACGTGCCGGAAGCCAGGCCCCAGAGCCGGCCGGCGTTCGAGGGGGGAGCCACGGCGGACACCACGGCAACCCCCGGTGCGGCAATGTCAGGTTTCAGCAGGTTGCCGGAACGGGCGAGGTCCGGTCCCCGCGAGGAGAAGTCGGCCACCGTGACCGGAGCAGGGCTGGCGTCACCGGACGGACGCACGGCGGCGGTCGGCCTCGAGGCGGTCGCGAGGTACGACCGCACCTTCATGGCTGCGTCCGCCTCGAGATGCACGGCCGGGACGGCGTGCACATCGGCGTCGGTCGACCCTGGAGCGGTGTTGACGAGCAGCATCGCCGCTCCGCCGGCATCGTCGACGGTCACGCTCTTGCTGACCCGGGGCGTACCTCCCCGCTCGCACACCACGACGGCGCCGTCAACGAGCCGGGCATCCAGCGCCCCGGGATAGCAGCGCCGCGCCTCGACCTGTGACGATCCCGCGTTGCGGGCGTCGACTCCTGACACCAGCGGTGCCCTGCGGACGGATCGGGTCGACGCCATGGAACCGACGTACCGGTCGCCGTTGCCGAGCACAACCGTGCCCTCGAACTGATGCCCGCTCGTGGCGGCCACGGTTGTCACCCACGGACCATGCCCGGCGACCGTTGAGGGACGCGGCCCCTCGTCACCGGCCGAGGCGGCGATGAAGATGCCGGCCCGCGCGGCGTTACGGAAGGCTTGGTCGATCACGCTGGTGGCCGCGTCGCCGGCGCCGATCGAGTAGCTGATGACATCGACGCCGTCGCGGACCGCCGCGTCGATGGCCGCTACGGTGTCGGCGGTCGTGCAACCGTCGTCGCGAGGGTCGGGCGCTGTCCAGCAGGCCTTGTACACCGACAGCGCCGCCTCGGGGGCCGCACCGGCGATGCGCCCGAAGTCCTGGCCGTCGATCGTCACGTCGATCCCGGCGTTTCCTGCCGCGGTCGCCGCGGTGTGCGACCCGTGGCCACTGCCATCGCGCGGGGACAGAAAGTCGGCGGCGGACAGCGAGTCTGCCCCGAACCCCTTGACGAAGTGGCGGGCGGCGATCACCTTCGCGTTACAGAGGTCGTCTGACCAGTCCTCGCCCGAGCCGCAGCTGCCGCCGAACCCCGGGTAGGTACGGCGCACGTCGACCCGACGCAGGGGAACCCCGGCGAACGAGGGGTTCTCGGGCCACACGCCGGAGTCGATGACCCCGATGACAGTTCCCCGGCCGCCGGGACCGGCAGCCGGTGCGGCCGGCGTCGCGGCGAGTGGAGCCGCGTGAGGCGGGATAGGTGCCTGCCGGGGGTTGACGCTGTCGAGGCGTGCCTTCTGGCTCGAGGTGACGCTGACGACGCCGGGAAGCGACGCGGCCAGCGCCGCCTGGTCCCCCGACAACCTCGCCGCGAAGCCGTTGAGAGCGGCTGAGTAGGTGTAGAGGACCTCCGGTTGCCCCAGAGCTGCCAGCACCCGCGAGCGGCCGACAGTGAGATGGCGCATGTAGGCCAAAGCAGCAGGGGCGCGAGACCGTAGCCGCTCACCCGAGCGGGGTGTGGTGGCTTTCAGGCCGGGGAGATGCCCGTCATAGGACGCCAGCGGCGCCGCGCGCAGCGCTACCAGATAGACGCCGGATCGGCTCGTGACCGACTCTGTCGTGCCGCTGCCCGCCGAGGGAGGAGCCAGGGTGACGACGCTGACGGCGACCGCGGCAGCGGCAGCTTGGAGTCTGCGCCCGCGTGAGGACTGCGTCGTCATCGGGCTGCTCCTCTCTCGCCGAGCTGAAGGCTGTGGTCGGAGCGGCAGTCAGTCAACACGTAGGATGCCCAGTGTGCCCCATGCCGTGACCGTCGGTTTCGACTTGGACATGACCCTGTTCGACACTCGTCCGGGAGTCAAGAGGGTGTGGGAGGCGTTGTCAGCGTCGACGCAGGTCTACGTCGACAGTGAGCTGGCGGTCTCTCGGCTGGGTCCGCCCCTCGCCGCAGAGATGGCGCACTGGGTGCCGGCCGACCGGATCGACGAGTATGTCGAGCTCTATCGGGCCCTCTATCCCGACTACGCCATCGAGCCCACCGTCCTGCTCCCAGGAGCACGCGCCAGCCTCGAGGCGGTGCGCCGCGCGGGCGGGCAAGTGGTCGTCGTCACGGCGAAGCATCCCGCGCTCGCCCAGCGCCATGTCGACCATGCCGGTCTGACGGTCGATGCAGTCGTCGGGAACCTCTGGGGTGCGGGCAAGGCGGCTGCTTTGAGCGCACACTCCGCGTCGGTGTACGTAGGCGACCATGTGCTTGATGTCGCCGGAGCGCGAGCCGCCGGCGCGGTGGCTGTGGCGGTGGCCACCGGCCCCTGCTCGGTGGAGGAGCTGACGGCAGCCGGTGCTGACGTGGTCCTCGACGACCTGACACAGTTCCCGGCCTGGTTCGAAGGCTTCCTCCTCGACGCCCGCGTCGCTGCCCTCACCGAGCGACTGCGCGAGCTTGGCAGCGTCATGGTCGCGTTCAGCGGCGGGGCCGACTCGGCCTTCCTGCTGGCTGCCGCCGCCCGTGTCCTCGGACCTGACCGGGTCGTCGCGGCGACGGCGGTGTCGTCGTCCTTGCCCGCCCGTGAGCGCGACCATGCCCGCGACATCGCCGAGCAGATCGGCGTACGCCACATCGAGGCGGTCACCGCCGAGATGGATCGCGCCGGCTACCGCGCCAATGCCGGCGACCGGTGCTACTTCTGCAAGGCAGAGCTCGTTGACGTGCTGTCTCCTATCGCGGCCGAGATGGGTCTTGCGGCGGTAGCCACAGGCACGAACGCCGACGACGCGGCGGCGGGGTTCCGGCCCGGCATCCGGGCGGCGGCCGAGCGGCGTGCAGTCACCCCTCTGCTCGACGCCGGGCTCACCAAGGCTCAGGTGCGTTCCGTGTCACGGGCATGGGGTCTGCCGACGTGGGACAAGCCCGCAGCTGCTTGCCTGTCGTCCCGGATCGCGTACGGCGTCGAGGTCACGCCTCAACGCCTGGCGCGGGTCGAACGGGCGGAGCTGGCCGTGAGACGGATCCTGGACAGCTCAGGGACTCGCGTCGAACAGCTCCGGGTCAGGGACCTCGGCGGCACCGCGCGGGTCGAGCTCGACCGCGTCAGCCTGGCCGCGGTCGACGGTGATGCCGCCATGGCAGCGGCGTTGCTTAGGGCGGTTCGGGACTGCGGCTTCGAGGACGGGTTCGTCGACCCCGCGGGTTTCCGTTCGGGATCGATGAACGAGCTGCTCGCTGATCCAGCGCAGTACCGCTGAGGCTCTCGGGGACTCGTTCGGCGCGCTAGGCTGGAGGGTGCCTCCGTGCGACGGAGGCCTTACTATGTCCGCCCGGCCCGACCCGCGTGCCGCAGATCTATCGTCTCGAGGTTCATCGTGCCTACCGGCAAGGTCAAGTGGTATGACGCTGAGAAGGGCTTCGGCTTTCTCACCACCGACGGCGGTGGGGATGTCTTCGTGCGTTCGGACTCGCTGCCGGCCGGCGTCGCCGCCCTCAAGTCCGGCAGCCGGGTCGAGTTCGGTCTGGTCCAGGGGCGCAAGGGCGACCAGGCCATCCAGGTCAGCGTCCTCGACCCGACCCCCTCGGTCGCCAAGGCGCTGCGCAAGAAGCCCGAGGACATGGTCAACATCGTCGAGGACCTGATGAAGCTGCTCGAGAGACTCGAGCAGACCTACCGGCGCGGTCGCCACGCGGACTCCCGCGCAGCGAAGCAGACAGCGACATTGCTGCGGGCCTTGGCCGACGAGCTCGAGCTGAGCTGAGTCAGGCCGGCCGCGGTGTCGGCCGACGTCCGGCAGCCAGCCCGCGCAGGACGAAGACGAGCCAGGCCACCAGCACCACGGCGACGATGCACAGGCCCAGCTTCGCGATCTGAGGCATGAAGACGCCGAGGAAGCCGCCCACGACCCAGGACAGCTGGAGCAGGGTCTCGGAACGGGCGAAGACGCTGGTTCGTACCGTCTCGGGGACCTCGCGCTGGATCAGCGCATCGAGGGAGAGCTTGCCCAGGGCCTGGCACAGCCCTGCCACGAGGCCCAGGACCATGGCGGGGATGAGCCCGAAGAACAGCGCCGCGAAGACGGCCGCTGCCGCGTCGAGGGCGAGTGTGGTCAACACCAGTACTTCGGGGGCGCGCGACCTCACCAGTGACCCGGCCAGAGTGCCCAACGTGCTGCCAACCCCGGCGGAACCGATGACCAGGGCGAGCAGCAGTGTGCGCCGATCCTCCCACCCGGAGATCGGCTCGTTGCGCAGCAGGAACGCCATGAACATGGTGAGGAAGCCCGACAGCATGCGTAGCCCGGCGTTGCAGCGAAGGGCGGTGACGACGACGGTCGTGATACCGACTCGCCGCGCGCGAGGCCCGGTGTCGGTGACGTCGCGCAGGTCGACCTGCTCCTCTCCTTCTGCGGAGTCCACCCGCGCCGGGAGGAGGATCGCGAGCACGGTGCCTGCGATGAACACCAAGGTCGCGTAGCGAAGCGACCAGTCGGGGCCGATCCACGACGTGAGGGCGGCCAGGGGGGCCGAGATCGAGGCGCCAGCCAGGCCGGCCAGCGAGATCCGCGAGTTGGCCTTGACCAGCGACAAGCCTTCGGGAATGAGCCGTGGGACGGCCGAGGCACGGGTGACGCCGTACGCCTTGGAGGCGATCAGACAGGCGAGCGCGGCCGGGAACATCCACGGCGAGTCGTTGACGACGGCGCCGGCAAGGGACCAGCAACCCAGCGCTCGCAGTGCCATCGTGGTGCCGATCGCCCATCGCCGTCCCCGCCGGAACCGGTCAAGGAAGGGGCCGATCAGCGGGGCCATCACGGCGAAGGGCAGCATCGTGACACCGAGGAACAACGCGATCTGGCTGCGAGCCTGGTCGCTGGGGACCTGGAAGAACAGGGTGCCCGCGAGCGAGATCGCCAGCGCAGCGTCTCCGGCGGCATTGAAGGCGTGCAGCTCGATCAGGCGGTACAAGCCTGTCTCGCCGGCGCCCTGCGCCCGTGATGCCTTCCGGGCGGCGCGCGCGGCCCCCGTCGCTGCGCGGCCCGAGAACGCTGCTGCCTGGCGGGCGCGGGAGACCTTCCGCGCGCTGTCGGCCTCACTGGAGGCAGGACTCGGCCCCGGCTCGTCGCCGGGCGCACCTGGGCTCTCCTGCACGGCCCCCATCTTGCCCGGTGCCACCCTCAAGTTCAGTGCAGGAGCGGCGATTGGGGTTCGCGATCCTGGTGAGGGACAATCGTCCGGTGGCCACTGCGCAGCGAAAGAGCATCAAGCCGGACAGCGTGTTGACCGGTGCCGTCGAGACGGCCCGTCATGCTTTGGCAGAAGCCGTCGACACCGGCGACGTCGGCGACTACGAGGGTTCGGTGGCCGAGGGGGAGCGGGTGGTCACGCACTTCTTCGCCGCTGGACAGGCCGGGTACGCCGGCTGGCGGTGGGCGGTGACGCTCGCGCGCGCGCCGCGCCAGAAGGCCGTCACCGTCGACGAGATCGTGCTGCTGCCCAGCGAGACGGCGCTCGTCGCGCCCCCGTGGGTGCCGTGGAAGGACCGCGTGAGTCCCGGCGACCTCGGCCCGGGTGACCTCGTTCCGTCCACTGCCGATGACGTCCGACTGGTGCCGGGGTACCTCAACGGTGACGAGGTCCTCGACGCTGCAACGGCACGCGAGGTCCGGGAGGTGACCCGTGAGCTCGGACTGGGCCGCGAGAGGGTCTTGTCGATCGAGGGGCGCGACCACGCAGCGACGCGGTGGTACGAAGGTGACAACGGTCCGATGTCTGCACTGGCCAAGGCGGCACCTGCCCGCTGCGCGAGCTGTGGCTTCATGGTTCGGCTGAGCGGGGCTCTGGCCACGCAGTTCGGGGTTTGCGCGAACGAGTTCTCCCCCAGCGACGGTCATGTGGTGGCGTACGAACACGGCTGCGGGGCGCACTCCGACGTCCGGGTGCCCGAACAGTCGCAGCACCAGCCCTCGGCGCCGCTGCCGGTTCACGACACCTTGACCTGGGATGCCTGGGTCGACGCCGAGGTCGAGTTCATCGAGCGTTAGGCGACGGTGGCCCGTCGCTAGAGCCCAGCGGCTCCCAACGGGCTCGTCTCGGGTGGGCGGGGCGGCTGCGAGGCATGACGCTTGCGGCGCCTGCGGCAGTACTCCAACCCGAGCAGGCCTAGCCCGACGCCCGCTGCGCAGGTCCACAGCCACCAGCCGTCACCGTTGTCGGACAGAGTCGACCGGAAAGGCAGGAGAGCCACGAATGCGAGGAACCACAGCACGGTTCCCACTGCCACGGTGCGAACTCCGGAGACGTCCAACGGCTGCACCGTGGCGGTGACGTAGGTCCGTTGCCCGATCTCGATCGAGTCGATCGGGGGCCGCCCGCTG
>DASQEH010000134.1:0-2916 GCA_035633755.1 Nocardioidaceae bacterium
CGCGGGGCGGAAGCGTCTCCGGATCAGCAGCATCAACCTGCGTGACCGCGACGGCTTGCACGGCCGGCTGGACAGCGTGCGGTGCCCGGTCCTGTGGATGCACGGCACTGCCGACTCGGTCTACTCCGTCGCCAATGCCGAGGATGAGATCACGCTGTTCGTCAACAGTGCCGATGCCGAGCTCCGCGTCGTCGAGGGCGGCCGGCACTTCCTGAGCGCCTCGGACCCCGACGACGTCAACACCGCAACGGTCGAGTTCATCAACCGCTGGAAGTAGCCGCAGCCACGCGTTCCTTCCCACCAGGCACCGCGAGCCGCTCCCCGCTGCTTCGGGCCGCGGTCAACACACCTTCAGTTGACCGACTTGTTCCGGCGGATGTGCCGGGCGTGGTCCGACGGCGACGCGGTCGCCTACGGCGCATGCTTCACCGAGGACTGCGACTACGTCGCGTTCGACGGCACCCGGGCGCACGGTCGCGCCACCATGGTGGAGCACATGACCGGCTGTTCCGGGGGGTGCTCTTCGGCTCCGCCCTGGTGGGTGACGTCGAGTCCATCTGCTATCCGAGCCAGGACGTCGCGCTGCTGTACGGCACAGGTTCGGTTCTCGTCGCATGGCGGACGGAGCTGCCCGAGCGCCGGTTGACGCGTGACACCATCGTGGCTGTTCGCAGTATCGAGGGGTGGCAGTTCACCGCCATCCACAACGGCCGCGTCCGGCCGATGGCGATCCCCGCGCCCGAGTCAGCGGTTTCTCGCTTGGCGCGGCTCATGGTGCACACCTCATCGGCCGTCGGGCTGGGACGGGCCGGCCGCGCCGCCTGAGTCTGCTGTCGGAGAACCGGGGAAGTGAGAGATCGTGATGGCTGAAGACGTCACTCCGTCGCCGGCTGGATCGCGCTCGCACGCGCTCCCCGTCCCCGGTCCGGACCCCACTGGGTTCGCCACGGTCATGGCCCCAGCTCGGGGGGCAGGCGGTCAGCCGGAGGAGCGGCGATGACGACGTCCCGCTGTGACCTGCTGCGCTGGCAGTTCGACCTGACCTGGTCGCTGTTCGAATACCACCTCGAGCGCCTGGAGCCGCATGACTTGCTCTGGGAGCCGGCCAACCTCGTGTGGACCATTCGACGCGATCCGGACGGCAACCCCGTTCCCGACTGGTCCGACACGGAGCCCGACCCGGTGCCGGTCCCGACCATTGCGTGGCTCACGTGGCACATCGGCTGGTGGTGGAGCGTCGCGCTGGACCACGCTCAGGGAGACTCCCCGCGCGAGCGGAGCGAGATCCGTTGGCCAGGCGAGACCCCGATCGCGGTCATCTCGTGGCTGCGAGCCCTGCGCGGGGAGTGGATCGCGGTGCTGGAGCGGTTGGACGACGGCGACCTCGACGTCCTCGCCGAGTTCCCCATGGCCGACGACCCCGACTACACCGTGGGTCACATGGCCGCCTGGGTCAACGCCGAGCTGATGAAGAACGTCGCGGAGATCGGGCAACTACGCCTCATTCGCCGGGCGGCGTGAGATTCTCAGGGCCGTTCCGCGCATCGCACGACCGGTGGCGCAGGCCTCGTCGACGGCCGCGGAGGAGGTCACGCTGGGCTGGGACCCCACCCGTCGGCTGTGACCTCTACGACGCCGAGCTCTGGCGGGCGCGGTGGCGAGATCCCCCGTCCTCCCCAGAGCACCGCGGCCTGGTCCAGCGCCGTGACGGCGATGAGCACGGGGATCTCCCCGTCGAACACCAAGGGGTCAGCCGTGGCTCGCTCTCCGACCGATGGATGCGGGACAGCTCTCCCACCGGACGCCCGGGCTGGCGGACTGGGTCGCCAGGGTTCGACGGACGCGACGTCTGCCAACTCTTGCCGCACCGATGCCGGCGCGGGCCGTGGCGGAGCGCGGCTCATCGACACGACACCGGCCAGGCCGGTGGGGGATGCCAGCGCTGAGCTCGCCGTCACCAGCCCACCGAGCCCAGGAGCACACGGTTCGCAGCGCCCGCCGTCCAGCCCGACCTACGAAGGGCGTCCCCTGCCCCGGCCCGAGGAGGAGGTCGTCGACCAGGGCCTCGGCTTCGACCTGGAGACCCTCGTCAGCCTGCGCGGGCTCCTGGGCCTGTTCGGCATCAGTGCCGCGAGCATCGGGCCCGCCGCGTGCCGTGCCGGGTCGAGCAGCCCGAGCGCCACCGCGGGCTCGTCGACCGTCTCACGCGGTGCGCCAGGCGGGACCACCGCGGCGTCGTCTCATGCTGCAACCGCACCTGGCGAAGCTCTGATCAGCTCGGCATGACGTCATCCACCTGCTGTCCGCGCGGCGGTGATGATCGCGTCGGCGCTGCGGTGGGCATCGGCTGGGGTCGTCTGCCACCCGACGACCGAGATCCGCATGACCCTGCGTCCGCGGAAGGTGCTGCCGGCCAGCCAGCAGACTCCGTCGCGTTGGACCCGCTCGATCACCGTGGTGGTGAGTGCGTCGTCGTCGCCGAAGCGTACGAGGACCTGGTTGAGCACGACGTCGTTGAGGATGTCGATGCCGGGCTCAGCGGCGAGGCGTCGGGCGATCAGCCGGGCGTGGTCGCAGCATCGGTCGACGAGGTCGGCCAGGCCGTGGCGGCCCAGCTGGCGCAGCGCCGCGTACACCGTGACGCCCCGTGCCCGCCGGGAGAACTCCGGTGCCCAGTCGAAGCCGTATGGCACGTCGTCGGCGTGCGCCGGGACGTAGGCCTGGGTCGAGGTCATGGCCGCGCGGTGAGCGCGCGGGTCGGCGACGATGGCGATCCCGCAGTCGTAGGGGACGTTGAGCCACTTGTGGCCGTCGGTCGCCCACGAGTTCGCCTGCTCGGCGCCGGCCAGGAGCGTGCGCCGCCGCGGGCTGGCGGCGGCCCACAGACCGAATGCGCCGTCGACGTGCAGCCACGCC
>DASQEH010000135.1:0-1955 GCA_035633755.1 Nocardioidaceae bacterium
TGGGGCTGCGGCGGCGGCATGCGAGCCGAGTTCTACGCCGACCTGGCCCGCCAGTTCGGCACCTACAGCCGTGACCACGGTGACAACCGTCTCTACCGGATCGCCGCGGGCGCGGCCGAGGACGACTACCACTGGACCGAGGTGCTGATGGACGCACTCGGCTACCACCTGGGTGGCGGCAAGGTCCGCCGGCACGGACGGCCTCCCTACCAAGGGGTCTCCTTCCACTACTACACCGTCCCGGGTCCCTGGGAGCACAAGGGCAGCGCCACCGAGTTCGACCGGCACGAGTACTACCGCACCCTGCACGAGGCGCAGAGGCTGCGCGGAATCCTCGCCGGTCACGCCGCGGTGATGGACACCTACGACCCCGAGCGGGAGGTGGGGCTGGTCCTGGACGAATGGGGAACGTGGTTCGACGTCGAGCCGGAGACCAATCCCGGTTTCCTGTTCCAGCAGAACACGCTTCGCGACGCCCTGGTCGCGGGCGTGCACTTCGACGCCTTCCATGACCACGCCGAGCGGCTCGTGATGGCCAACATCGCCCAGACCGTCAACGTGCTGCAGGCGATGATTCTCACCGACGGTGAAGCGCTGGTGCTGACCCCGAGCTACCACGTGTTCGAGATGAACAAGGGCCATCAGGACGCGCAGCGGCTGCGGCTGGCCCTGCGGGAGGTGCCCAGCCGAGGTGAGGGCAACACCCGGGTGGACACCGTGTCGGCGTCGGCCAGCATGAAGGATGGCGCTGCGCTCGTGTCGTTGACCAATCTCGACGCCGACGAGGCGGTCGAGGTGACTCTCGACCTGCGGGGCGCCACCGTCGGCGCACCTGTCGGCCGGCTGCTGGCCGCCCCGTCGATGTCCGCGCACAACACTGCGGCCGAACCGGACGAGGTTCGCCCGGGACCGCTGGAGGACGTGCGGGTCCAGGACGGCACGCTCGTCGCCCGGCTGCCGGCCCACTCCTTCGCCACCATCCGGCTGCCCGTCTCTGTCTGAGCAGGGCGGCCGAGGCGCTGGGTATACGGGCGCTTCGGTCGCTGGGTTTCCCTCAGTGAGAAGTGCCTCCTGGGTGAAGGATCTGGTTGACGAACGTCAGCGCTGCACTGTCGTCGTCCGGGCCGCCCGCCTCATGGCCGTTGTAGGGCCACACCGAGATCTGCTTGGGCCCGCCGTAGGCGTTGTGGGCAGCGAAGACCGTTGAGGGCGGCGTAGTGGTGTCCATCAGGGCGGCGGAGAAGTAGGCCGGTGCGGTAGCTCGGCGCGCGAACGCGACTCCGTCGACGTAGCCGAGCGTGTTCAGCACGGTGTCTGCCCGCGTCCGATGAGCCGCGAGGTAGTCGGCGACCTCGCGGAAGGGGTAGTCGTCGGTGATGACGACCGCTCGTGGAATGTCGCAGAGGAACGGCACCAGGGCCACGACTGCCGCGACGTCACGGCGCAGCCCGGCGGCTGCCAGCGCCGCGGCGCCGCCCTGGCTCTGGCCCACCACGGCCACCCGTTCAGGGTCGACCCCGGGGAGCAGCCGACCAGCGTCAACGGCGCGCACCGCGTCCGTCAAGAATCGACGGTAGTAGTACGTCGTCGGGTCCTCGATCCCCTGGGTCATCACCCCGGGCGCCCGGGGGCCAGACCCCTCGGGGTCGGGTGTGTCGCCGCGGCTCCAACCGGCGCCCTGGCCACGAGTGTCGACGTGGAGGTGGGCATAGCCTGCGGAAGACCAGAGGAGATTCTCGCTCCAGTGGCCTCGCCCACCCCCGTATCCGACGTAGGAGACGACGAGGGGAAGGGACCCGCTGACACCGGTTGGTCGTCTGAACCAGGCTCGGACGGGGTGACCGCCGAAACCGGGGAAGGTCACATCGGCGACCTCCAGCGTCACCAGTGGTGTCGTCACGGCGGCGACCTGCGGACGGGGATCATGCGTCGCAGCCATGGCCAGGGTCTGCGCC
>DASQEH010000136.1:0-2364 GCA_035633755.1 Nocardioidaceae bacterium
GCTGTGAGCAGATCCTGCGGGCGGTGTCGCCCAGCCTCGGAGAGGAGACCAGCTCCGGCCGACACCAGCCCGGGGGATACCAGGCTGACCTTGACGTCGCGATCGCGCACGTCGAGGAAGGTGGCGCCGGCCAGGCCAGCCAGACCATGCTTGCTGGCCACATACGCTGCGTTGTTGGCGAAGGCCTGACGTGAGGCCCCAGAACCGATGTAGACCAGCGCACTCGGCGCAGCCTCCACTAAGGCAGGAAGCACCTGCGTGGTGACGACAGCGGCGGCGGTCAGGTTGACGTCGAGCAGCGTGCGCCAGGTGTCCGCTTCAGCTTCGTCAGCGCTCGCCCAGTCGAACACTCCGGCGGCCCAGACGACGACCGACAGCCCACCGCGCGACAGCACCTCCCGGAGCGCCAATCGTGCAGCCGCGACATCGGTGACATCGAGCGATACATAGGTGGCATGCCCACCGGCCGCGCGACAACCGTCCGCTGATGCCCGCAGGCGGCCCACGTCGCGCCCCCACAACGCAACGTCATACCCGACGCCGGCCAGATCAGCCGCTATGGCCGCCCCGATATCGCTCGACGCTCCCACAATCAGAGCCTGTCGTCCCGCCACTCGACTACCTTCCCGGTGCTCCTACTGACGGCCTCCGCAGGAGATCAGCACCCGCGAGCCGGCTGGGCGCCTCGCGAACGATGTGACACTCCGCCTGGAACGATAACGACACTGCGTTCTTGGGTAGGAGTCGTCCTGGCCTGGACGGCCGCCTCTGGCGAGGCTGGGGACCACCAGCCAGCATGCTCGCGGATGAGAACGTGTGGACGAGAAAGAGCCCTGCAACCTCGGACCTCCCACCGACACTCCTGACGGGAACGGTGTCGGGAATCGACAGCAAGCCAAGGTGTCACTACATTGTTCACCCACCGGCTACGGAGAAGGGCGGGGCGTCATGGCTTCCTCGGAGAACCAATCGATTGCGCCGCAGACGAATGAGACCGACGAACTCAACCGGGCCATCACTGGTAGAGGCCTCTACTTCTACGTGCTGGGCGACGTGCTGGGCTCGGGCATCTACGCTCTGGTCGGCGTCATGGCCCTGCAAGTGGGAGGGGCGTTCTGGACCTCCTTCGCCATCGGCGTAGGGTCGGCGATGCTGACCGGTCTGGCGTACGCCGAACTGATCACGAAGTACCCCCGGGCCGGCGGCGCGTCGACCTTTGTCCACCGCGCGTTCAAGAACCGTGTCCTTACCTTCTTTGTCACCTTCGCCATGGTGGCGGCCAGCCTGTCCGCTGGCGGCGCGCTGTCGCTCGCCTTCAGCGACTACTTCTCGGAGCTGCTCGACCCGGTGGTTGGCATCCCGATCCTCCTCACAGCCGTCATCTTCATGATCCTCCTGGCGTACATCAACTTCCGCGGCATCTCCGAGTCGGTCAAGGTCAATATCGCGATGACGCTCACTGAGGTGACGGGCCTGGTGATCGTCTTGGCCATCGGCATCTTCGTCATTTTCGGTGAGGACGCAGACTTCGGCCGGCCATTCGAGTTCAACTCCGATGGGAACCCCGCCGCCCTCGCCCTCACCGGCGCCGCGATCGCCTTCTTCGCGATGTCCGGCTTCGAGAACTCCGCGAATGTCGCCGAAGAGGTCCAGAACCCGTCCAAGGTCTTCCCACGCTCGCTGCTCGGCGGCATGGCGACCGCGGGCATCATCTACCTGGTCATCTCGTTCATCGCCTCGATCGTGACACCGACCGGCCTGTTGGCGAAGTCGGACGTGGCGTTGCTCGAGGTCGTACGCACCGGGCTGCCGTCCTTCCCGTCGTGGCTGTTCGCGGCCATCGCCTGTATCGCTATTGCCAACACGACGTTGGTCCAGTCGATCACGATGTCGCGGATCATGTACGGCATGGGCAAGGAGCGAATCGTGCCACGCGTCTTCTCTCGCACCAACCATTCCCGCCGTACTCCGTGGGTTGCCATCATCTTCACCACGGCTATCGCCTTGGTGCTGATGGTCACGGTCGGCGTGGAGGGCGTCGACGTGCTCGCGACTGCAACAGTGATCTTCTTGCTGGCAGTGTTCACCATGGTCTGCCTGTGCGGCCTCGTCCTACGCCGCGACACGGTTGAGCACGAGCACTACCAGGCTCCCACGTTCCTGCTCGGGCTCGGCATCGCGGTCAACCTGGCGCTGCTGGCCTACACGGTGTTCGAGGACGTCAAGGCTCTGGTCAATGATGAGCTGGACGGGCCGCTCTACAGCACGACGGTGGTGTGCGGCCTGGTCATCGCGGTCGGACTGGTGCTGTTCGTCATCAACACCGCTACCCAACGCAAGCTCGACCCGGCAGACGACGACGCC
>DASQEH010000137.1:0-3495 GCA_035633755.1 Nocardioidaceae bacterium
GCTGGTCGCACGCCGCCCGTTGGACGACGCAGACGACGTCGGCGCAGTGCTGATCAGTCGGCTCCACCACGAAACGTCCCGACCCGCGTGGCGTAGGAGGGGGAGCGGAGGCGAGTTAATTGCTGGGCTAATCCCCGTCGCCACTGGCCCTATGAGCGACGACATGGCCACCGCACCAACCCAGCGGCAGAGTCGCATCGAATCGCTTGCCCGCACCCTCGCCGAGACTGCCATCGAGCACAACGAGCCTGGCTGACGCGGCTCGGCGACCCACCACAAGGTCAGCGTCAGCAGACCCGCTGGCTGCACCAGGTTACGACGGTGGCTGCCTACCGCGACCGCTACCAGATCAACTCTCGAAGTGCGCTCGGCGACGAGCCGCGGACGGATGCGCAGAAGCGCGACGCCGCCCACGCCCAACGCGCCATACACGAGCCCGAGCCATCGCCGACGATGCCACGGGCCACTCCGGCCGCACCCTAACGGTGACGGCTTCCGCTCCGACCCTCCCCTAGTCGGCGTTCCACACCCCAAGTTGGTGCCGACTTGACCACAGCTCAAGCGGTCGGAAGTCGATACATCGCCGGTCGGACGTACCCGTCGTGTCAGCCGAATCGGCGGAGAACTCATGCTTACCCGATGTGCAACCTCACACCGCCATACGCAGCCATGTGGCGGGGGCGCCACGTGCTCTGACCGTCCCGTAAACAGATCACTCCCGCGTGGGTAATCGCGCGGGGGCTTCTTTCGGGCGGCGTTGACTGGAAGGCGTAGCACCGGCGACGGCGACAGCGTTGGCTGCGACGACGAGAGCAATTCCTAGCCATTCGTGCAGGGCGAGCACCTGGCCGAGGAGGGCGAGGCCGGATAACGCAGCCATGACGGGGTTTGTGCTCATGAAGACCCCGAAGAATCGTGGTGGCACGTAGCGCAGTGCGGTCAGGTCAGCGGCGTAGGGCACGACGGAGGAGAGCAGTCCTGCGGTCACGGCATAGAGGAGCGGCAGCGCCTGCAGCCGTCCGTCAGCGGCAAGAGCTGCCAGGGCCGGCAGGTAGCCGAGCGCACAGATTCCCGCCGCCGTGGCCGGCGCTTGCAGCCCCGGCAAACGGGCACCGACTACCCGGTTGAGAATGATGTAGGCGCCCCAGCACGCTCCGGCAGCGATCCCGACAGCCAAGCCGAGATAATCGCTGGACGGTCCAGGCAGCACAAGCACATAGACACCGATTGCTGCGGCGGCTGCGGTGAGCAGGTCTGTGCGGCTCCGGGAGGCTGCTAGCGCGACGGCGAGGGGGCCGAGGAACTCCAGGGTGACCGCGAGGGCGAGTCCGAGCCTGTCGATCGCGGTGTACAGCGACAGATTCATGACCGCGAAGACCGCCGCGAGGAGCAGCGTCGGCCACCACTGCGACCCGGTCATGCGGCGCAGTGGTGGCCAAGCTATCGGCAGCAGCACGGCGGCCGCGACGACCTGGCGCACCGCGACCACCCCCGCCGGATCGATCGCGGCGAAGGCGTGTGCGCCGATCCCAGCCCCGGCCTGGTTGCTGGTCGCGCCGGTGAACATCGTCGCTACGCCGATCCACTTGGATCGGATCTCTACGGGGGGCTGGAGCAGCGTCCCCGACTCCGTGGCCTCGTGAGTCGTGCTCATGCGTTCGACTCTTCCTGCGCTGGGTCGAGATGCGAAATGCAGAATCCGTCCTGCCTATACGCTCGGCGTATGGCTGTGGACCTGCGTCAACTGCGTGCGTTCGTCGCCGTCGTCGACGAAGGCACCTTCACGGATGCGGCGATCTCCCTTGCGACGACGCAGGCGTCGGTGTCAAGGTCGGTGGCTGCCTTGGAACGTGCGCTAGGCGTTCGATTGCTGCAACGCACCAACAGGGGGGCACTGCCCACCGTCGCGGGCGAACGGATGATGAGCCACGCCCGGCGCGTACTGGAGGAGGTCTCGGCGATTCAGCGGCAGGTCGGCGACAGCGGCGGCGAGTTGCGCGTCGGGTATGCCTGGTCTGCCCTCGGGCAACACACCACCGCCCTGCAGCGGCGCTGGTCCACTGAGCATCCCGGCTCAACACTGCTGTTCGTGCATGCCAACACAACAACCGCGGGGCTCGTCGAGGGCGCCGCCGACATTGCCGTCACCCGCCGTCCGTTGCACGACCGCCGTTTTGACACGGCCCGGATCGGAGTCGAACGACGGTACGCCGCCGTCGCCTCTGATCATCCCCTGGCCCGTCGCCGCAGCGTTGCGATGGGCGACTTCGCGGGCGCGACGGTCGGCATCGACAACCGCACGGGCACAACCACGGAGGACTTGTGGCCACCAGAAACGGCCCCGGCGTCCATCCGCGACACGCACGGGGTGGACGAATGGCTCACCCTTATCGCGGCCGGGCAGGCAATCGGGATCACCTCAGAAGCCACCGCGAGGCAGCATCCGCGGCCCGGAGTCACCTATCGACCAGTACGGGACGCGCAGCCTGTGCCTGTGTGGCTCGCCTGGTGGCGCGACCAGAAACCACTACACACGGACGCGCTCATCGATCTCGCCTGCGAACTCTACGGCTGACCACCAATTTGGCCCGACCGCTCCGCCAGTAGCGTGGAAGCGCGGTCCGGTGAGCAGCGTTGAGGGTCGATTGGCGGCAGTTGCTGCGTACGGCCTCGCCCTTGAGTTCGCTTTCAGGCACGTGTCGGTGAGCCAGACGCTCGGCAACCGAGCCGATTAAGGCGCGCACTAGCCCGCGTTTAGAATGGCGGTGTTTGCCTCGGTCTTGGCTAGTTCCTTTCGATGTGGAGGGTCAGCGCCTGCGCGTTGGCATGTCAGTGCCGACACCGTGACGGCTCGGTCGAGCATGACGATCATGTCGTCGTCGGACAGGCGCTTGATGGCGCCAGGAGTCAGGGCACCGAGATCGGCGGCTGCGGACCGCAGACCGGACTGGAAGGCGTCGCCGGCGCCGATCGTGTCGACCACGTTGACGTTGATGCCCGGCCGGTCCAGGAAGCGTCCAGACGAGCGGAGCGCCCGACATCCTGCGGGACCGCGGGTCAGCACAACCAACTCCGGTCCACTGGCGGCTAGCCGGTGAAGAGCATGATCGATGTCGTCGTCGGGATACAGCCAGTCCAGATCTTCCTCGCTCAGCTTCACCAGATGTGAAGTCGCTACGAACGCCTCCACGGTGCGCACCGTATGACTTCGATCTGCCACGAGCGCAGGGCGCACGTTGGGGTCGTAGCTCAAGAGTTGCTCACCTATCGACCGCCGCTCCTTCCACTTCGGTAGCAGCACGTCGGCGCTCGGTAGGAGGCACGCTGACAGCGAGCCTGTGTGAAGCACCTGAGCCTGTGGCGGGAATAACAGGTCCTCAGTCGTCCAGCCCCAGTCTGCGGTGCCGTTCACGTAGAACTCGTAGGCGGCTCGATGTTGGTCATCGAGGGACGCGAACGCCAGCGTGGTCTGGTCGTTGGTGGTCACGCACCAGT
>DASQEH010000138.1:0-6516 GCA_035633755.1 Nocardioidaceae bacterium
CAGCCCCCAGCAGGGTGCGCCGCGGGGCGCAAGTGCCACCACGCAGGCTCAGGTGACCAGCCGCTCCGACAGTGCCCGTCCTCGTACCGTACGGCGGGCAAAGCTACGCGTGGTGCGGCTCGACCCGTGGTCCGTCACAAAAGCGTCGTTCCTGCTTTCCATCGCCTTCGGGATCATGTGTGTGGTTGCGGTCTTCTTGATCTTCTCGATCATGAACGCTTCGGGCCTGTGGGACAGCGTCAACAGCACCATCCAGGGCGTTGTCGACCAGAAGCCGAAGGATGCCTTCGACATCAAGGACTACGTCGGTATGAACCGCATCATGGGCATCACGATGCTGATCTCCGCCATCGACGTCGTCATCATCACAGCACTGGCGACACTGGGCGCGTTCATCTACAACATGGCGGCATCGCTGCTGGGTGGCGTCGAAGTCACGTTGGCAGAAGACCTCCGCTGAGGCCGTCAGGCGCCCAGGCCCAATCGGTTTGAGGCGCCGAACGGCGATGGGGTAGCCTTCCCCGGCAACTCGTCGCAGCGCGGGCCTATAGCTCAGACGGTTAGAGCGCTTCCCTGATAAGGAAGAGGTCAGAGGTTCAAGTCCTCTTAGGCCCACGGTATGGAGGTATCGGAGCTCCGTCGCGCAGTTTCGGCCGGGAGGGCGACCGCTTCTGCGCTGGGCCTACGGGTCGACGATGTGGTCGTCATCAACAACTCGGACCGCATCGCCTTGCGCCTGGACCCGTGTGACGTTGTTGCTCGGGTCGCACCCTCAGCGGATCAAGCCGGCTCGGAGTTCGAGGTCGAGGTTGCTCGCCGCCTTGCCGACGTCGATGGTCCGGTGGCTGAGCTCGAGCCTCGGGTCGAGCCACGCGTCTATGTGCGGGATGCTTTCGCCATCTCACTGTGGACCTATTACGAGCCGGTGGGATCACCGATCGCGCCCGCACCCTATGCAGGCGCGCTTATGCGGCACCATGCCGCCTTGCGCCGGCTCGATCTCGCGGCACCACATGTCACCAATCGAGTCACCAGTGCACTGGGAGAGGTGAGCGACCGCGAGCGGACTCCGGAGCTGCTCGGCCCCGACCGAAAGCTCCTCATCGACACGCTCAGTAGCATGCTCAGCGCAATGGTCAGCGGACGGGCTGGCGAGCAGCTGTTGCACGGCGAGCCGCATCCGGGCAACGTGCTCAATACAAGGAGAGGGCCGCTCTTCGTGGATCTCGCGACGTGCTGCCGTGGGCCGGTCGAGTTCGACCTTGCCCATGCCCCTGAGGAGGTGGGACAGCACTACCAGGGCGCTGACCCTTACCTGCTTCGCCAGTGCCGCGCCCTGTCGTGGGCGTTGTTCGCGACTTGGCGCTGGCGCCGAAACGACCAACTGCCCAACCGGCGCCACTGGAGAGCCGAGGGGCTCAACCGCCTGCGGGCCGCGCTCGATTGCTAGCGACGGGACGGACTTGACCGCCTCGCGGTTCAACGTCTCTGAGGCCCTGTGCCAACGAGCCGGCCTTGAGCGATGAGGCGGACCGACCTGTCGCGAACCGCACGGCTACTGTGTCGATGGTGACCACCTTGCCGCGCACGTCCGTGGCGCCGCGATTGCTGCTGGACGTCGACAGCGGCGAGCTGCTTCCCGAACGGGCGGTCGTCGTCGAGGGTGAGCGCATCGTGGACGTTGTGGCGCTCGCCGATGCCCCCACGGACGCGATGAGAGTCGATCTACCCGAGCACACCGTGCTCCCCGGCCTGGTCGACTGCCATACCCATCTCGTGGGCGAGACGGACTCCGGACATGGCTACGCCGCACTGCTGGCGCGAACCGGCGCACAGGAGGCGTTGACCGGTGTGCGCAACGCGCGAGACACGGTGATGGCCGGGTTCACGACGGTCCGCGATGTCGGGACCTTCCGTGCGTTCGTCGATGTCGCGCTCCGCGATGCCATCAAGGCTGGCTGGGTGGTTGGACCGCGAATGATGGTGGCCGGCGCCTACGTGACGTGCTCGGGTGGCGGCGGCGATATAGCCGGGCTGGCGCCCGACGTCGATGCAGTGGTGCCGCACGACCTGCGGGTCGCAGTGGCGGACTCGGTCCCGGAGGTGCGTCGATCGGTCAGGCGGGTGCTGCAGGGTGGCGCGGACCTGGTGAAGCTGATCGCTACCGGCTCGGTGATGTCGACAGGAGGCGTGCCCGGAGCACCGGAGCTGACCGAGAAGCAGATCCGCACCGCGGTGGACGAAGCGCGGCTCTACGGTGCTGATGTCGCCGCCCACGCTCACGGAGCCGAAGGCATCAAGCGCGCCATCCGCGCCGGAGTGCGCTCCATCGAGCATGGCTCTCTCATGGACGAGGAGTGCGTCGAGATGCTCGCCGAGACCCGCACATTCCTGGTGGCCGACGTCTACTGCGGTGACTACATCTCCGAGCAGGGTCGAGCCCACGGCTGGGACGCCGACGTTCTCCGCAAGAATGACGAGACCACGGAGGCCCAGCGAGAGGGATTCGCGGCGTGCGTCAAGGCGGGGGTGCGTATCGCCTTCGGCACGGACAGCGGAATCTACCCGCACGGGCTCAATGCCCGACAGTTCGCCTACCAGGTCCGCTGCGGCCAAACGCCCCTCCAGGCCATCCAGTCCGCGACCGTTCACGCGGCCGAGCTGTTGCGGTGGGAGGACCGTATCGGTCGGGTCCAGCCGGGGTACTTCGCCGACCTGATTGCGGTGGCGGGGAACCCGCTCGACGACATCAGGCTGCTGGAGGACGTCGATTTCGTCATGCGCGGCGGGCAGGTGCTGACTGGGCAGCCGTAGCCACCCGACTGTCCGCCTGCGGGGCCTTCGGTGGTGCAGTCCCAGGCCGCGGGACGGTAGCGGCTGTAGGCCCCGCAGCCTAGGGTCGGTGCATGCCCGCTTCCGCCAGCAAGGCCTATCTACGCTTCCCGCACGTCCGGGGGGACGTCGTGACGTTCGTCGCGGACGATGACGTCTGGCTGGTGCCGTTGGCTGGTGGTGCGGCGGCGCGGCTGACCGCCGACCGGGTGCCCGTATCGAGCCCACACCTGTCGCCTGACGGCGACATGGTGGCGTGGACGAGTCGTCGCCACGGCCCACCCGAGGTGTACGTCAGCGCCGTTGACAGCGGTGCAGCCCGGAGGCTGACCTACTGGGGCGCGGAGCGAACTGCTTCGCGTGGGTGGACAGCCGACGGTGAGGTGCTCGCGGTGAGCGAGGTCGGGCAGCCCTCACTGACCCGCACTTGGGCTTACCGCATTCCGGTGGACGGGTCCCCGGCAACGAGGCTGGACTACGGCGTCGTGGACGACGTCGCGACGGCACCCGACGGCACGGTCGTCACCGCCACCTCAGCGAGCTACAGCCGTGACCCCGCTTGGTGGAAGCGCTACCGCGGCGGGACGGCCGCGAAGCTCTGGATCGACCGCGCCGGACGCGGCGAGTTCGAGCGTCTGCTTCCGGAGCAGGTCGCATCCCTCGTCCATCCCATGTGGGTCGGTTCTGACCTGTGGGTGGTGACCGACTACGAGGGGACGGGACGGTTGTACGTGCTCTCCGACGACGCACCGTCGGGACTGCGCGAGATGGCACGGCATGACTTCTACGTGCGACAGGCCTCCACGGACGGGACAACCATCGTCTACATGGCAGGCGGTGAGCTGTGGGCGCTCGACGCGGAGGCTGCCTTGGCGCAAGGCGCCGAGCCCCGGAGGGTTGACGTGGAACTGCGCGGCGCCCGACCCGGGCGTCAGCCGTACACGGTCGCGGTGGGGGACCATCGCGGTCCGGTCGCGGTCGATCGAACTGGGCGAGCGAGCGTGGTGGAGTGCCGTGGCGCCGTTCACTGGCTTGCGCACCGTGCCGGACCAGCACGGGCACTCCTGGCGGAGGCCGGAGTGCGCGGGCGGGTGCCCATGGTGATCGGGGACGATCGGGTGGCGTACGTCACCGATGTCGAAGGCGACGACGCAGTCGACGTCGTGGCGGTGGCCGACCAGCCGGCTGTCGAAGCGGTGGCCGATGAGCCGGCTGTACGACGGCTCGGTGCCGGTCAGCTCGGACGAGTCCTCGAAGGCGTCGCCTCTCCTGACGGCCGGACCCTTGCCCTGGCGACGCATGACGGACGCATCGTGCTCCTCGACGTATCAGCGATCGGTGCGCGCGACGGAGTGCGTGAGCTTGTGCGGGCCACCGAAGGCGAGGTCACCGGACTAGCGTGGTCACCGGACTCCGCGTGGTTGGCCTGGTCACACCCCGGGCCACCGCCCCTGCGTCAGCTGCGCATGGCTCGGGTGGCTGACGGCGACGATGCCGAAATCCTCGAGGCGACTCCCCTGCGATTCACCGACACGGAGCCGGTGTTCACCAAGGACGGGAGGCACCTGGCCTTTCTGTCGGTGCGCAGCCTGGATCCGGTGTACGACGCATATGTGTTCGACCTGTCGTTCCCAGCGGGGTGCCGGCCGTGCCTGCTACCCCTCTCCGCACGTACGCCTTCGCCGTTCGACCCTGAAGTGGGTGGCCGACCGGTACAGAGTGACGTCGGCGCGTCGGCCGGCGCCAGTGCTGAGCTGGACCCGTTGAGAACGGCCACGCCGCAGGAGGATCCTCATCCCCAGACCGTGGTTGACATCGCAGGTCTGCATCAGCGAGTCGTGCCTTTCCCCGTCCCAGCTGCGCTGTACCGCCACCTGCAACCGGTCCGCGGTGGCGTGCTTTGGCTTCGGCAGCCTCCTACCGGCGAGCTGGGCAGCGACCTCGCCAAACCTGATGCCGACAAGCCGCGCCCGAGCCTCGAGCGGTTCGATCTGGCTGCTGAGCGCTGCGAGGTACTGGTCGACCAGGTCGACGACGCATGGGTGAGCGGCGACGGCACGCGCGTACTCGTCGCGGACAAGGACGCCGTGCGGCTGCTGCCGTCGGCTCGTCGGGTGCCCGACGGGCCCGACGGTGAGCGCGACCGTGTCGAGGTGGACCTGTCGCGGTTGCGCCTGCACGTAGACCCGGTCCGCGAGTGGCACCAGATGTTCGACGAGGCTGGTCGACTCATGCGGGACAACTACTGGCGACCCGACATGGGCGGTGTGGACTGGCCTGACGTGCTGGCGCGATACCGGCCGCTCGTCGAGAGGCTGGGCAGTCTCAACGACCTGGTCGACCTGCTGTGGGAGGTCCAGGGGGAGCTCGCCACATCCCATGCCTACGTCCGACCGAAGGCCTCGCAGCCCGACAGGCCCACCCGGCAGGGTCTGCTTGGGGCGGACCTCGAGCGAACTCCCGAGGGAGCCTGGCGGATCGCCCGCGTCGTACCGGGCGAGTCGTCGGACCCGGCGGCTCGGTCGCCCCTTGCGGCCCCCGGGGTCGACATCCGCTCGGGGGACGTGGTCCTAGCGGTCGACGGTCGCTCCGTGACGGCCGAGCACGGTCTCGGTCCGCTGCTCGTCGGCACCGCTGGCGTGCCCGTGGAGCTCACCGTTCGCACCGCTTCGGGTGACGTCCGACGGGTGGCGGTGACGCCGTTGGCCGACGAGGTGCCGCTGCGCTACCAGGAATGGGTGATGAACCGCCGTGCCTACACCCATCAAGCCTCCGACGGCCGCCTCGGCTATCTGCACGTCCCCGACATGGTCAGCCAGGGATGGGCTCAACTGCATCGCGACCTTCGGCTCGAGATGGCCCGCGAGGGCGTGATCGTCGACGTCCGGGAGAACCGCGGCGGCCACACCTCGCAGCTGGTCGTGGAGAAGCTGGCTCGCAAGGTGGTCGGCTGGGATCTGCCGCGCGGGTACTCGCCTCAGCGCTACCCGCACGACGCTCCACGCGGGCCGGTGGTCGCGGTCGCCGACGAGTGGGCCGGCTCCGACGGCGACATCGTCAACGCGGCCATCCAGGCTCTGGGCATCGGTCCCGTCGTCGGCACCCGCACGTGGGGCGGCGTCGTCGGCATCGACATGAAGTACGAGCTGGTGGACGGGACGAGCGTCACCCAGCCGCGGTATGCATTCTGGTTCGAGGGCAAGGGCTGGGGCGTTGAGAACTACGGGGTCGATCCCGACATCGAGGTCGTTGTCACCCCTCAGGATCAGGTAGCGGGCCGCGACCCGCAGCTCGACACGGCGATCCGAGTGGCCCTGGAGGCCCTGGAGCAGACGCCCGCGGCGGCCCCTCCCGAGCTGCCGACGACCTAGCCGGGCGGCGCGCCGTTCGAGGCGGGCGTGTGGCTTGCTAGGGTCGCTGCAGCGGATCTGGTTCGGATTGGGGTGGGCACATGCTGAAGCGGTTGTTGTCGGCGGTCGTGGTAGGAGCTGTCGCCAAGGTGCTGCTCAACAAGCTGGCGGCCTCCGAGAAGGACGCGGACCTGTGGGCGGAGGCCACCGACACGGTCGAGCCTGGCCGCTAGAGTCCCGGTCGGCCAGATCACCCGGGGACGTAGCTCAACTGGCAGAGCACTGCCTTTGCAAGGCAGGGGTTGAGGGTTCGAGTCCCTTCGTCTCCACTGCG
>DASQEH010000139.1:0-2195 GCA_035633755.1 Nocardioidaceae bacterium
CCCAACAGCTCCAGGGTGTGCGTGACGTCGACGAAACCGTGGTCAGCGGCCGCCTTGGCGGCCCACCGCTCCACTGCAGGACCAGCAACCTCGATCGTGACTCCGCACTGCCGGCACACCAGGTGATGATGATGCCGATCCCCGCACTTGCGATACAGCGCCTCGCCGTCGACACTGCGCAAGACATCGACTTCCCCGGCTTCCGCCATCGCCTGGAGGTTGCGGTAGACGGTCGCCAGCCCAACCTTGTCACCACCGGCGCGCAGCCCATCGAAGACCTGCTGCGCACTGACGAATGAGTCCGAGCCGTCAAGACACTCGCGAACGAGCCGCCGCGGCCGGCTGTTGCGACGACCTTCCTCGGTGAAGGCCACGTTGGCACCCTTGCTCGGCATACGCCCGATGCTATCGGTCACCCTGCACCACGCCCGCCGGACGTCCGTGGGGGTAGACGCTCCCGAGCCGTAGTCGACGTAGCTCGCGGCCCCGCCGTTCGGCGCTTGACTGGGTACACCCGGGCCAGACAGGTGGGCTCGGCTGACAACGACGGGAGCGTTGATCAACCGCGTCGGAGGGCGACGCCTAATAGGAATGATACTCATTACTGTACGGTGGGGTGCATGAGAAGAAGTCTCCCCAGCGTGGTGGCGACCGCCGCCGCTACCGCCCTCGCGCTGGCCGGATGCTCGAACTCCTCGAACAGTGGAGCTGACGGGGGTTCGGCCGGCACGATCGCGATCGTCGCGTCGACGAATGTCTACGGTGACATCGCCGGAAGCATCGCTGGCGACCACGCTACTGTGACGAGCATCGTGACCAGCCCCTCCCAAGACCCGCACGAGTACGAGCCGAGCGTCCAGGACCGGCTTGCCGTCGAGGACGCCGAGCTGGTGGTGGAGAACGGCGGGGGATTCGACTCCTTCATCCAGCCACTCGTCGAGGCCGTGGACAGCGATCCCGTTGTGATCGACGCTGTCGAGGTCTCGGGGCTCGCCGCCGGCGACGAGCACGCGCACGAACACGGCGACGATGGCGAGCTCGCAGCCGAGGAGCATGAGCACATCGAAGGCTTCAACGAACACGTTTGGTACGACTTCGAAGCCGTCGAGCACGTCGCCGAGGAGATCGCCCACGAGCTCGGCGACATCGACCCGAACAACGCCAAGGCTTATCGGGCCAACTACCAGGCCTTCGTCAAGCAGATACACACTCTCGAGACGAGGTCGGACAAGCTCAAGGTGAGTCTCGGCGGGCGCGGCATGGCGATCACCGAACCGGTCCCGCTGTACCTGCTGCAGGGAGTCGGCTTGGTCAACAAGACCCCTGCGGAGTTCAGCGAGGCCGTCGAGGAGGGTGCCGATGTCCCGGTGCAGGCCCTCCGCGAGACCCTGGACCTGTTCACCGACGAGCAGGTAGACCTGCTTGCTTACAATGAGCAGACGGTCGACAGCACCACTGAGCAAGTCCAGGCCGCCGCCGAAGATGCGGGCATTCCAGTGGTGAGCTTCACCGAGACTCTTCCCGAGGGGCAGCACTACGCCGAGTGGATGAGCGCCAACCTTGACAGTCTCGCGCGGGCCGTCGGCTAGGTGCAATCACCAGAAGCAGACGTACCGGTGCTTCGCCTGCACGGCGCAACGATGGCATTCGGCCCTCGCACGCTCTGGTCCGATCTCGACCTCGACGTCCACCCCGGCGAGTTCATCACCGTGCTGGGCGCGAACGGTTCGGGCAAGACCACTCTGCTGAAAGCCATCCTCGGTCTGCAGTCAATGACTGCTGGGTCGACAAGCCTCCTCGGGCGTCCCGTCACGCGGGGCGATCGCCGAGTCGGCTACATCCCGCAGCAGCGGCTGATACCGCCTGGCACCCCCATGCGCGGTCGTGACTTGGTGACACTGGGCGTCAACGGTCATCGGTTCGGCTTGCCTTTCACCAACTCAGCAGGGCGAGCGGCAGTCGACAGCGCAATCGCCCAAGTGGAGGCCGAAGCGTTCGCCGATGAACCCATCGGCAATCTGTCCGGCGGTGAGCAACAGCGCTTGCGCGTCGCGCAGGCACTGGTGTCGGACCCGGCCTTGCTGCTCTGTGACGAACCGCTTATCAGTCTTGACCTCTACCACCAGCATGCCGTGAGCGAACTCCTCGACAAGCGCCGCCGGGTTCACGGCACGCCGATTCTCTTTATCACGCAC
>DASQEH010000140.1:0-8441 GCA_035633755.1 Nocardioidaceae bacterium
TTCCCGATCCTGGCCGGTAGCCTCCTCGCCCTCGAGGCCGACCGGGCACTGGGGGCTCACATCTTCGACACCGCCAACGGTGGCCCGATCCTGTGGCAGCACCTCTTCTGGTTCTTCGGCCACCCCGAGGTCTACATCATCGCGTTGCCGTTCTTCGGCATCGTGACCGAGGTGCTGCCGGTCTTCAGCCGCAAGCCCATCTTCGGCTACATCGGCCTGGTCGGGGCGACCCTCACCATCGCCGCCTACTCCGTCGCCGTGTGGGCGCACCACATGTTCGTTACCGGCGCCGTCGACCTGGCGTTCTTCTCGCTGATGACCTTCATCATCGCCGTGCCAACCGGGGTGAAGTTCTTCAACTGGATCGGCACCATGTGGGGCGGGTCCCTGTCGTTCGACACGCCGATGCTGTGGTCGGTGGGCTTCCTGGTCACCTTCCTTTTCGGGGGCTTGACCGGTGTCATCCTGGCCTCGCCCCCGCTGGACTTCCAGCTCAACGACTCGTACTTCGTGGTGGCGCACTTCCACTACGTCGTCTTCGGCACCGTTGTGTTCGCGATGAACGCCGGCTTCTACTTCTGGTGGCCGAAGCTCACCGGCAGGATGCTCGATGAGCGGCTCGGCAAGATCCACTTCTGGCTGCTGTTCATCGGCTTCCACACCACCTTCTTGGTCCAGCACTGGCTCGGCGTCGAGGGGATGCCGCGGCGTTACGTCGACTACCAGGAGAACGACGGGTTCACCACCCTCAATGAGGTGTCGACCATCGGCGCTTTCATACTGGGCGCATCGACGTTGCCGTTCCTCTACAACGTGTGGAAGTCTCGGCACGGCCCCAAGGTCACCGTGGACGACCCCTGGGGTTGGGGTCGCTCGTTGGAGTGGGCCACCTCGTGTCCTCCTCCGCGGCACAACTTCGTGGAGCTGCCGCGGATCCGGTCCGAGAGCCCCGCGTTCGACCTGCACCATCCAGAGGTGGCGCTGCAGGAGCTCGGGGAGCACGACAAGATGAACACCGAAGGCGAGTTCGCCGACACGCCCACGCAGGACGGCCGAGCCGGCCATCTGCGTGAACAGGCGGGCCAGCAGGCGCCCCCGCAAGGTGAAGGCGAAGGAGGCTCTCGGCGATGAAGGCGGAGGCGTGGATCCTCGGGGGCGTGTCGATCTTCTTCGTGATCGTGTCACCCATCTACTGGCTGGTCAGCGGGGACCCGACCGGTACATCGGCGCTGGTGATGACGGCCGGTCTGTCGCTGCTGGTGACGTTCTACCTGGGCTTCCATGCCGCAAAGATGGACCCGCGCCCGGAGGACCGCAAGGAGGCTGAGGTCGTCGACGGCGCTGGAGAGCTCGGGTTCTTCCCGCCGTACTCCTGGTGGCCCCTGTGGTGCGCCCTGAGCTTGTCGGTGTGCGTACTCGGCACCGTCTTCGGGTGGTGGCTGCTCCTCATCGGCACCGGGTTCGGCTCCATCGCGTTGATCGGCTTCGTGTTCGAGTACTACCGCGGAGAGCACGCGCACTGACCCCGTTCCTTGGTGGGACGGGTCGAATCGTGACCACTGTCACCGCGGCTTATCGGTCTGTGCGGCGTACCGCCTTGTTACAATTGAGAGTCACTTTCGCGACGCAAGGAGCAAACATGCCTGCACGGCCCCCGCACTCTCGGCTCGCCGTGGTAGCGGTATCGGCACTCACCGCCACCCTGGCCCTGGCCGGGTGCCAGCAGGATGAGCCGGCTTCGTCGTCAGGAACGAACCGGGAAGCTCCGGCGGCCAACGCGGGCGCCAACCTCAACAAGCAGGACCCCCCTGAGGCCGCCGCTGCGCCGGCGGAGGTGTCGTTGAACGTCAAGGCCGCGGCGAAGGATGTCGCTGTCGACACACCGGTGACCCTGAACGTCTCCGACGGAACCTTCGAAAAGGTCCGCGTCAAGGTCAGCGACTCCGGCAGGGTACTCGCGGGCTCGCTCAACGACGAGAAGACAGAGTGGACAGCGCGCAACCTCCTCGAGCCCGGTACGACCTACCTCGTCGACGCCCGGGCACGCAACGTCGACGGGGAAGCGACGCGTACCAAGACACGGTTCCAGACCGACGATCTGACGCTCGACGAGCAGACCTACGCCAGCCTGCAGCCACTGAAGGACGAAGTGGTCGGGATCGGCATGCCCGTCATCGTGCAGTTCGACATCCCGGTCAAGAAGAAGGCCGCTTTCGAAAGGCGCATGGAGGTGACGGCGAGCCCCGAGACCGTGGGCAGCTGGCACTGGATCAGTGACCAAGAAGTGCACTGGCGGCCCAAGAGCTACTGGAAGCCGGGCACCGACGTGCACGTCGATGTGAACGTCAACGGCGTTCATGCCGGTAACGGCATCTACGGCCAGATGAACCGCTCGACGGACTTCACCATCGGCAGGTCGGTCGTGATGAAGACCGACATCGCCAAGCACCAGATGAAGGTGTTCGTCGGGGGGGAGCTGGTCCGCACCATCCCGGTGACGGCGGGGAAGCCGGGCTTCGAGACGCGCAGCGGTATCAAGCTGATCGTCGAGAAGTTCAGGGTCAAGGTCATGGACGCGTCGACTATCGGCATCGAGCCCGGAGACTCCGAGTACTACAACATCCCTGACGTCGAGTACGCCCAGCGGGTGACGTACACAGGCGAGTTCATCCACGCGGCGCCGTGGTCCGTCGGCTCACAGGGGTACTCGAACGTGTCACATGGTTGCGTGGGCATGAGTACCGAGGACGCGGCCTGGCTCTACGGGATCACCCACCGAGGTGACCCGGTTGTGACGAAGGGCACCGACCGCGGACTCGAGGACAACAACGGTTGGACCGATTGGGAGCAGTCGTTCGCGGAGTACAAGCAGGCGTCCGCGCTCGACTGACGCACCGCGCAGGCGGTCGCCCCGTCAACCGAGGCGCCGCTTGCGATTGCGTTTGCTGACGGGTCCCTCCACAACGGAGGGGCCCTGCGGCGATCCTAGCAGCAGTCAGCGACTGGGCGAACCCGTCAGGCGCGCGGCGGCACCTCACTGCCTGCCGCCAGGTTCGGGTGTAGACACGACTGTGTGCGAACTCTGCCGCGGCTACCGATTCATGTAGCCGCCTTGTTGCGGGTGGTGATCCGGTGGCTCGCTTGGGCAGCAGTGGTCGCCGTTGTCGCACTGCCACTCGTGGTCGAGCAGGCGATCGAGCGGACCTCCTACCATGACGCGATCGGGACGGTGCCGGTCGAGATGTCCTTGTGCCGGCAGGGTCGCTCGACACTCGAGACCGGCATCTTGGGTGACCTGTACTGGGCACAGACGGGGGCGTGGGGGTTAGGTGTGCGCGCTCGCGTGACCGGACCACCGGTGGCCGGGGGAACGCTGGCGTCGTACGCCGACAAACGCTTCATTCGTGCCAATGTGCAGTTCATCCAGGACCCCGACGAGGCCGTGTCGGCGTATGCCGACGAGTTCCGCGACCGGATAACCCACCGGGTCGCCATCGAGGCTGCGGTGGTGGGGCTTGCAGGCGGGACGCTGGTCATGGTCGTGGCACGCTACGTCACCGTTGGTGGCGCGCCGACACAGCGACGACTGCTGGCGGCAGGTCTGTCGCTCGGAGCGTTGACCGTCTCGACTGCCGGAGCGGTCGTCTTGTTCGAGCGGTGGCCATGCAACGGCGAGGGGGAGCCTGGGTATCCGTTCCCGAGCATTCCGGAGCTCGCCTTCAGCAGTCCGCAGACGTTGGAGCTGGCGCTTCAAGTGCGGCCGTTCATCGACAAGAACACCGATCGCATCGAGTACCGTGCGCAGGCCTACCAGTCGGCGGCAGAGGAGTCATTCGCCCAGCAGCTCGAGCTGCGTGGGAACGACCTGCGGCCACGGCGTGGTGAAGTGGTGGTGTCCGCGGAAGCGGACCCACAGGGCGCGTATGTGGGCACCCGGGTCCGGTCATCGCTCAACGAGCTGCTGCAGGACCACGTCGGCGCTGGCGCTCTGGCCCTGCGGACCATCTCGGGTGACATCACCTCCAACGGCACCGTGACCGAGGACGGCTTCGTCGCCGCGGAGGCGGCTGCAGGCGGAGGACTTCCCACCGTGGCGGTGTCCGGCGATCATGACTCGCAGACCACCGTGTCGCAGATGCGCGAGCACGCCATGGTGGTGCCCGATCTCACTACGGAGGAGGTCGCTGGGTTGCGCGTGTCTGGGGCCAACGATGTGGAGCAGAAGGCACTGTTCGGCCAGCTCGTGACGAACGACTCAGGACTCACCCAGGCGGAGCTGGGTGCCGACCTGCGTGAGCAGGTGTCTCCTTCTGAGGCCGGGATCGTTCTGCTGCACCAGCCGGAGGCGGCGGCCGGCTACCTGGGCGTGGACGCCATGACCACCGTGCAAGGGCTCGACGCAAGCCTGACCAGGCCGTATGACGACGGCGTGCCGGACGTGCCACCTGGAACCGTGAGCATCGGTCACCTGCACGACCTCGACGGACCGTGGGTTCTGTGGAACACAGACGGCGACGAGATCACCTGGACCGTCGTGGACCAGTTGGGCACGACCGGCGGGGTGGAGGAGACTCCGACGTTCAACCGGTTCAGCACCCCGGTGTCGGTCCCGCTCAAGCCGATGGCATGGCGGCTGCAGTACATGCACCTCGGCACCGGGCTGCAGACCGGGTTCGTGACGCTGACGTGCGATGTCGACGGGAACTGCCGAGTCGGACAGCGCGTTGATGTCGGCCTTCCCCTCGGCGACCGGTGAGCTGAACGCCCGACGGCGCGTAGGTCCAGCTCAACAGTGTCGGCGATCGCCTAGGCCCGCTGGTTCTCGCCGACGACTGAGCCGGGACGAACCTGTCGACTACGTCGAGCGCTTCCCCGTCTGCTCCAGATCGAGGTGGTCGCCACCGACCTGCCCGCCGGTGCCGATGCCGACCTGATGACCGTTGGAAGAGATGGCCGTGTCGTCGTCATGCGCGTGGTGCGCGGCTTCGTGCAGCTCCTCCACGGTCGGCTTCTGCAGATCGTCGGCGAACCAGAACCGAGATAGCCGAGCACGGATGGCGCCCGTACCACGCCCTGGCGCCGCCACCCCGTTGGAGTCCTCGGCAACGGGGAGCTCCAGCGTCGAGGGACGCTCGTGCGCCGTCAGCGTGTAGGCCCTCTCAGGGTTGATGGGCGCATGGATCTCGCTGTATGCCCCGCTCGGCGAGCGAACGATGACACCGGTCTCGTAGCCGTGCAGGACGGTGTCGCGGTCGTGGCGCTGAAGGGAGATGCACAATCGCTTGGTGATGATGAAAGCGAGGATCGGGCCTAGGAACAAGGCGAACCTGAGCACCCAGGTGATCGACTCCAGCGACATGCGGAAGATGACTGCCATGACGTCGTTACCCCCGCCGATCCACAGCAACCCGTACGCCGTCATCCCGGCGACGCCGAAGGCGGTCCGCGTGGGTGCGTTGCGGGGGCGCTCGAGCAGGTGATGCTCACGCTTGTCGCCGGTGACCCACTGCTCGATGAAGGGGTAAGCACCGAGCACCGTGAACAAGATCCCCATGAGCAAGACCCCGGGCACGAACACGTTCACAGACAACGTGTAGCCCAGCGCCTCGATCTCCCAGTTGGGCATCAGCCGCAACCCACCGTCGAGCCAGCCCATGTACCAGTCAGGCTGCGACCCGGCAGACACTTGAGACGGATCGTACGGGCCGTACATCCAGACCGGGTTGATCTGCATGAGGGCACCCATCAGTCCCGTCACGCCGAAGACGATGAAGAAGTAGCCGCCGGCCTTCGCCATGTAGACAGGCATGAGGGGGTAGCCCACAACGTTGTTGTTGGTCCGCCCAGGACCTGGCCACTGCGTGTGCTTGTGGTACACCAGCAGCAGCATGTGAGCGGCCACCAGGCCGAGAAGGATGCCGGGAATCAACAACACGTGCACGGTGTAGAGCCGGGGGATCAAGATGTCGCCCGGGAACTCCCCACCGAAGACAAAGAATGCGACGTAGGTGCCGACCACCGGAATGGACAGCATCAGCCCCTCGGCGATCCGGAGGCCGACCCCGGACAGCAGGTCGTCCGGCAACGAGTACCCAGCAAAGCCTTCGATGATGCCGAGCTGCAGCATCGCCAGTCCGACGAGCCAGTTGAGCTCGCGGGGCTTGCGGAAGGCGCCGGTGAAGAACACACGCAGCATGTGGATCGTCATCGAGGCGAGGAACAGGTTGGCCGCCCAGTGATGCATCTGCCGCATCAGGAGCCCGCCGCGGATGTCGAACGACAGCGCCAGGGTTGACGAGTACGCCTCCGACATCGTCACGCCCCGCAGGTTCGGGTACGAGCCCATGTAGGTGACTTCGTTCATGCTCGGCTTGAACCACAGCGTCAAGAACACGCCGGTGAGGAGCAGGATCACGAAGCTCCACAGCGCAATCTCGCCCAGCATGAACGACCAGTGGTCCGGGAAGACCTTGCGCAGCTGCTTCTTCAGGGCTCCACCGAGGCCGAGTCGCTCGTCGAGCCAGGTGACCGCACCGCTGCCCTTGACCGGGCGCTTGTCCTCGGCCGACTTGCCGGCCTCGGTGGACCCGGCGGCTGGCCGTGCCGGCCCTGCTGCAGCTGTGCTCATGGATCTAGCCCCGTTCCCAATAACTTGGTCCAACGGGCTCCTCGAAGTCGCTCATCGCGATCAGGAAGCCTTCGTTGTCGACACCGAGATGAAGTTGTGGTAGCCCACGGGCTGCAGGTCCGAAGATGACCTTCCCGTTGTCCGCCAGGTCGTACGTCGACTGATGACAGGGGCACAGCAAGTGATGAGTCTGCTGCTCATAGAGGCTGATGGGACAACCCACGTGAGTGCAGATCTTGGAGTAGCACAAGATCCCGTTGACGCCCCAGTCCTTGCGAGACTCGTAGGGAGTGATCTCGTCGGGTTGGATGCGGACGACGACAACGGCTGCCTTGCCCTTCTCGACGAGCAGCTCCGTCCCGTGGTACTCCGCCTCTTCTTCGCCTTCCTCCGGGAAGAACAGCGAGGGCTCCGCGTTGATGAGCTGTCCCAGCGGGACGTCCTCGGGCTTGAGCTCTCGGCCGGACACGTCGTTGACCACCCGGACGCCCTTGCGCCACACGGTGTGCTCCAGCTTGTCGCCCGGCAGCGGGCCGAGGTCGCGGAGCAGCACGACGGCCGGCAGCCCGAGCAGCGCCATCGATCCCAGCATGCTGTTGCGCACCAGCGTCCGCCGTCCGAAGCCGGACTCCTCCGCGCCCGCTTGGAACGCCGCGACCGACACCTCGCGGTCGGCCGCGCTGGAGGCAGCCGTGTGCCGGTACTCGATCATCTCGTGGTCCGCCATCAGCTTCTTGGCCCATTGGATCGCTCCGATGCCGATGAGCAGGAGAGACAGCCCCAGCGTCAGCCCGAGCGTGAGATTCGACAGGTTGTACGACTGCCACGTCTGCCCCTCGAAGCCAGGGTCGAAGACGAAGTAGGCGACACAGAAGGCCAAGGCGAGCAGGCTGGCAAGGATGAACATCGCCGACACCTGGAGCTCGGCCCGACGCTCCAACTTGGGGTCGACGTCGGTCGGTCGGTACTCGTGCTCGGGGATGCCCGGATCGGGGATCGGCTCGTCGTGGTCTGTCAGCAGCAGTGACGGGTCGCCTTGGGCGTCTGCTCCGACCGGAACCGAGCCGGTGGAGCTGTATGTCGACACCCCCTTGCCGTCCGACGGGGTAGCGGTGGCGTTGTCGCGATCTTCGTGGCTCATGTGGTGCGCTTCTTTCCTGCCCGGACGCCCTGGTTGCCGATCCATACCGCTGCCACCACGAGTGCGCCCACTCCTATGAGCCAGCCCCACAATCCCTCAGTCACTGGTCCACGACTGCCCAGATCGGATCCGCCGTATTTCGTCGCCTCTCTGAGGGACACGATGTAGGCAAGGATGTTCCGCTTCTCTTCAGGGGTGATCACGTCGTCACCGAACACGGGCATCTGTCCCGGACCGGTGAGCATTGCCTCAATGATATGTCGCGGTTCGGTGTTCAAAAGGCCTGGAGCGTAGCCGCCTCGGGGTAGCGCGCCACCCGCTCCGGCGAAGTTGTGGCAGGCAGTGCAGTTGGTCTTGAAGAACTGGCCGCCGATGGCGACCTCCTCGGCCGTCGCCTCGCTGACGTCGAGCTCCTCCTCGGTCGGGATGGCCGGGCCAGGGCCGAGGCTGGCGATGTATGCAGCCAGCTGGTTGATCTCTTCTTGCGTGTAGTTCTGCTCCTTGAGCTCGGCCTGCCGGTTCGGCTGTGCAAGCGGCATCCGGCCGGTACCCACCTGGAAGTCGACCGAGGCGGCGCCGACACCGACCAGCGACGGCCCGTAGTTGTAGGCCTCCTTCGTGAGCACTCCTTCACCGTTGAGCCCATGGCAGGTGGCACAGCCGATGATGTAG
>DASQEH010000141.1:0-28059 GCA_035633755.1 Nocardioidaceae bacterium
GATGATGTAGACCTCGGGGTGGCCGAAGAACCAGAAGAGGTGCTGCCACAGGATCGGGCCACCGTTGGCGGTGTCGAAGATGTGAGCCCCCAGTGCCCGGTCGGCCTCGAGGGCGAGGAGGCTACCGGCCAGGATCGGGAAGGCGATCAGCACGAGCAGCGAGGTCACCAGGATGTTCCAGGTGAAGATCGGCATCCGGAACATGGTCATGCCGGGCGCCCGCATGCAGAAGATCGTGGTGACGAAGTTGACGGCACCCAGAATCGTCCCCAGACCGGCCATCCAGAGCCCCATCACCCACAGGTCACCGCCGACGCCGGGTGACTGCACGGCCGTCGAGAGCGGGGTGTAGGCATACCAGCCGAAGTCGGCCGCGCCGCCCGGTGTCAAGAAGCCCATCATGACGATGAGGCCACCGAAGAGGAACAGCCAGTAGCTGAACATGTTGAGACGCGGGAACGCGACGTCGGGTGCACCGATCTGCAGCGGCATGATGCAGTTGGCGAACCCCACGAACAGGGGAGTCGCGAACAGCAGCAGCATGATCGTGCCGTGCATCGTGAACAGCTGGTTGTAGATCTCGTCGTCGACCAGCTGAGTGCCTGGCGCGGCGAGCTCCGCCCGGATCGTCATGGCCATCAGGCCGCCGATCAGGAAGAAGATGAACGATGTCACCAGGTAGAGGTTGCCGATGACCTTGTGATCCGTCGTCGTGAGGTACTTGACGACGATCTGGCCCTTGCGGGGAGCGGGCGGACCCATGGGCATGGCGACGTCGGGTGCCACCCGGCGGTCGTCGATGGCGGTCATTCCGCGCCTCCCTCGGACGGTTCGAGTCCCGTGACATCGCGAGAGTACGTCTGCCCCCGCGGCTCGCCGATCTGCCCGGCGTCGACCAGGTCTTCGATGTGCTCGTCGAAGGTGGCTCGATCGACGACATTCACTTGGAACAGCATCCGCGAGTGGAGCCAGCCGCACAGCTCGGCGCAGCGCCCCGCGAACGTCCCGAGCTTGGTGGGCGTCATCGAGAAGGACTGGTCACGGCCGGGGATGACGTCGAGCTTGAAGTAGAACGAGGGCACCCAGAATGAGTGGATGACGTCCGGAGAGGTGAGCGTGAACGTCACGCTCTCGTCCTTGACGAGCCACAGCTGCGGCAGCTCAGCAGGGGTTCCGATGTCGTACACGCTGCGGGTCGGGGCAGCCGCTTCCTCGTCGATATAGCTGAACGCCCACGACCATCGCTGACCCGTCACGGTGATCTCATGGTCTGGGTTCTCCACGACCGCGGTCACCTCGTCGATCTTCTGCACGGTGAAGAAGAACAAGACGGCGACCACGATGAGCGGCGCAAAGGTGTACAGCACCTCGATGGGGAGGTTGTAGCGAGTTTGTGGCGGCACCTCGCCAGGGCTGCGCCTGCGGAAGCGGAACGACGCGTACAGGATCAGCCCCCACACGAAGGCGCCGATGATCATGGCCGCGATCCAGGAGCCGATCCAAAGCTCCTCCACCGGCTCCGAGCGGTCGCTGGCCGGTTCGGGCAACCCGAGCCGCTGCCACTGGTCGTTGGCCTCTGCGCACCCGGTCAGCACCAGCAAGGACAGCATCCCTACGACCAGAAGGCCGGCGAGACGCAGGCGCGAACGCCGTGTGTCACCGCCGGTCGGAATGGGTGGCACGGAGGCACCCTCCTCGTCGAGATGTAGTCCGGAAGCTGTCCTGCAGAACCCTACTCCAGCGAGCTCTTCTGCGACCGACGAGGTCGACCTGCTCGAGCCCGCGCGCCTCGCGCAATCGAGACGTCGGTCAGGCGACGGGAGCCAGCCAGCCGGCCGCCTCTCGCGCTATCGACTCGCCGTAGGCCCCGCGCAGCCGATCCAGGAACTCCACACGAGTGAAGGAGTACTCCTGCGTGCCCACCCGCTCGACGACGTACGCGGCCAGGGCGCACCCGATCGCCGCCGCGCACCGGGTGGACACCCCGGCCACCACGGCGCCGAGGAAGCCGGCCCGAAAGGCGTCCCCCACGCCCGTCGGCTCCACCGCCTCGACCCTGAGGGCTTCCACCACGACCGGCTCCTCGCCCCGTCGCTCGATGCGTACGCCGGCGGAGCCGAGGGTCACCACCCGGGTCCCCACCCGGGACAAGATCTCATCGGTGCTCCACCCGGTCTTCTGCTCCGTGAGGGCCGCCTCGTACTCGTTGCTGAGCAGGTACGTGGCGCCGTCGATGAGCTGGCGGATGGCCGCCCCGTCCGACCAAGCCAGCTGCTGTGACGGGTCGGCCACGAAGCGGTATCCACGCGAGCGGCACTCGGACGTGTGGCGTTGCATGGCGACCGGGTCGTTCGGGCCGACGATGACAAGGTCCAAGCCTCCGACGCGGGCTTCGACCGGGCCGATCTCAATGTTGCGCGCTTCGGTCATGGCTCCGGCGTAGAACGAGGCGATCTGGGCGTGCGACTGGTCGGTGGTGCAGATGAACCGGGCGGTGTGCCGGGTGGTCGAGTAGTGGAGGGACGCGCAGTCGACGCCGTGGCGCTCCAGCCAGGAACGGTAGTCGGCGAAGTCCTCGCCCACGGCCGCCACGAGCACCGGCTCCGCACCGAGGGCGGCGAGGCCGAATGCGATGTTGGCAGCGCAGCCACCGCGGCGGACCTGGAGGTCGTCGACGAGGAAGGACAGCGCGATCTTGTCCAGCTGGTCCACGACGAGGGAGTCGGTGAACAGGCCCGGGAACGACATCAAGTGGTCGGTGGCGACGGACCCGGTCACGGCGATGGACACAGGACGCAACACTACTCCCGGCCGAGGGGGCGACCAGACAACCGACCGTCTGCGCGACGAGCTCGGCTGGACGCACGACGCCCCGGACCTCAGGGTCCGGGGCGTCGACGGTCTCAGCGAGCGGCTACCTCAGTGGAAGGAGTCTCCGCACGCACAGGACCCGGTGGCGTTCGGGTTGTCGATCGTGAACCCCTGCTTCTCGATGGTGTCCACGAAGTCGATGGTGGCCCCGTGGAGGTAGGGAGTGCTCATCCGGTCGACGACGAGGGACACGCCGTGGAAGTCGTGGACGGTGTCACCGTCGAGGTTGCGCTCGTCGAAGAAGAGCTGGTACCGCAGTCCGGAGCACCCACCGGGCTGGACGGACACCCGGAGCTGGAGGTCGTCGCGACCCTCCTGGTCGAGCAGAGCCCGGACCTTGTGCGCGGCCTGGTCGGTCAACAGGACACCGTCGACTGTGGTCGGCTGCGTGACGGTCGAGGTTGTCTCGTCCGAAATCGTCATCTCACGTGCTCCATCGGTTGTTGGGGGAGCGCCTACGCGCTGGCTTACAAGGGGTCAACATCGATCGACCTGCTGGGCATTCCTATCGTGACACATCGGACGCGTCGATCGTTAGCGCCGACCACGCCGGGCGTGTGCCACTCAGCGGGACCAGGAGCGTGCCACCCGCTCCGCCAGAGCGCTGAGACTGGCAGACGGCTCCCCGAGGGCCCTCTCGCGGCCGACCAGATCGACCATGGAGTACGCCGACTCCACGCCTAACGCGCGCATCTCCCGAGAACCGACCAGTACCTGCCCCGCCAAGGCAATGCAGGGACGAACCGCCTCGGCCGCGACGGCGGCGACCCCATAGGGCACTTTGCCGGACCGGGAGGCGAAGTCGAACGACCCCTCCCCCGTGATGACCAGGTCGGCGCTGCGTGCGAGCGAGGCGAGCCCCACCGAGTGCGCGACCACGCTGATCGCGTCGGTGCCCGTGCCCCCGAGGAGCAGCAGGGCGAAACCCATGCCGCCGCCCGCACCAGCACCGCGGGCATCGGCCACACCGCGGTCGGTAGCCTCGGCGAGGCGTTCGAGCTGCGCATCCACGGTCTGCAGCCGGTCCCCCGGGATCCCTCGGTCCTTGCCGAAGGCATTGGTGGTGCCACGCAAGCCAAGGAGCGGCAGATCGACATCAGTCGCAAGAGTGAGGTCAACCCCCTCGAGGCGCGCACGAGCGCTGCTCGCGTCCACTGACTTCAGACCGGCCAACCCCTCCGGGCCGTTGGTCAGGGCATCGCCGGGGTCGCCGTGGGCGCCCAGAGCGGCCAGCAGCCCAGCCCCCGCATCGTTGGTCCCGGCTCCACCGAGCCCGATTACGATGTGCTTGGCGCCCAGCTCGAGCGCGGCGGCGACCAGCTGCCCGGCGCCGAAGGACGAGGCGTGCTCAGGCTCGCGCCGCTCGGACAGGTGCGGCCCACATGCTTGTGCGGACTCCACGTAGACGGTGTCGCCGACCTGGAGCAGGGTTGCCGGCGTCTGGTCGCCGTAGAGGCTTCGGACCGTGGCCGACAGCACGGTGCCGCCGAGCGTCGCGTGCAGCACCTCGATGAACCCCGGCCCGCCGTCCGACATGGGAGCAAGGACCAGCTCGTCTTCGGGGGCCCGCTGCCGCCATCCGGCGGCGATCGCCTCGGCCGCCTGCCGCGCGGTCAGCGTGGAGCCGAAGGAGTCCGGAGCGATGAGCACCTTCATGCGGCTCCGCCCTGAGGTAGCCCGAGACAATTGGGCGCCATCACGCGCTCACAAGCCGGGTGCACCCCACACGGCCATCCAGCGCCCCAGCTCCGGCTCGACCGTCAGGTCGTCACCGAGCACCCCACGGACCTGCAGCTCGAGGACGTTGTCACGCTGCTTGGTCTTGGTAGGGGCGAACGGATAGAACGTCCCCTGCTTGTAGAGGTACACCAGCCCGACGCGACGGTCGGCCGCGTCCTCGAAGCTCACCATGGAGCACAGGAGCGACGGGCCGAAGCCGGCGTTCTCCAGCGAGCTGTTGACCGCGTGGATCTCGGTGATCAGGTCACTGATCTCGGAGGGGTCGCGGCGGCACACCAGCCAGGTGAAGCCGAAGTCGTCTGTCGACCGCTCGACCTTGGGCCCGTTGTCAGCGTCGAGGAGCTCCTGGACGTCGGCCTGCGTGGTGGCGAAAGCGCCACCCTCGGCCTCGCGGTAGCAGACGCTGGCCACTCCCGTCGGCTTGAACCCCGCGGCTGCCTCGAGGGTGATCGCTGCCGACGGCACGGCGAACAGGTTGTCGAGGTTCGCCTTCGGAGGGTCGCTGCGGCCGAAGAGGTTCTTGAGTATTCCCACCGGGTGATCCTTCCAGGTTCAGCGACCGCCAAGGCACCGCGCCTACCGCGGCGCGAAGCGCAACCGCTCCGGCGACGCTGGGGTCTGGCCGTCAGGCGTTGGGGCGGGACAGGTCCGCCGAGATCCGGGCCAGCTGCTCGAGCCGGACCTCCAGCGGTGGGTGCGTGGCGAACAGCGCGGTGACGGACTGGCCGTTGAGGGCGGGAGCGAAGAAGAACGCGTTGAACGCCTGCGCCTCGCGGAGGTCCCGGCTGGGGATGCGGGCCATGTCGCCGGAGATCCTGGTCAGCGCGGAGGCGAGCGCCGACGGCTTGCCCGTCAGATAGGCGCCCGACCGGTCGGCGCACAGTTCGCGGTAACGGCTCAACACCCGGGTGAGCAGGAAGGAGATGAAGTACACCGCGATGCTGGCCAGCCAGATCACGAGGAACGGGACCGCGTTGTTGTCCCTGCGGCCGCCCCCGAAGTACAGCCCCCAGCGCATCACGAGGCCGGCCAGCACGCCGAGGAAACCGGCGACCGTCATCACGGCGACGTCGCGGTGCGCGACGTGGGAGAGCTCGTGAGCCAGCACACCCTCGAGCTCTTCGCTGTTGAGGCGTCGCAAGATGCCCGTGGTGACACACACGACCGAGTGTTCTGGGCTCCGGCCGGTGGCAAAGGCGTTGGGCACGTCTGTGTCGGCGATCGCAACGCGAGGCTTCGGCATGTCGGCCAGCGCACACAGCCGGTCGATCATTCCGTGCAGCTCCGGTGCCTGCTCCGGGGTGACGATCTGGGCCCGCATGGCTGCCATCGCCAGCTTGTCGGAGAAGAACCACTGGCCCAGTCCGGCGACAGCGGCGAAGACGAGGACCGCGACCGCAGAGACTCCGTAGGCGATGAGCCCCGCGGCGACGGTGACATAGAGACCACCGAGCAGCAGCATGACGATGGTCATGCGGGCGGTCAGCCCGGCGTCACTGCGGAATCGGGTTCGTGCCATGGCGGCGATGGCCTCTTTCTTCGTGCTGGGATCCCACGTCGGATCGCTTACCGAGTATGACGTCCCCGCCGGTCGGTTTGTTCCTTTACTGCCGCCTCGGCCGCTGTGAAAGTGCTGAGACTTTCCGAGCGGCGAACCGGCTCAGTCCCGTGGGGCCGGGTCAGCCTGGAATCAACCCGTCGTGGTTCAGCAAGTCGCGCACCTCGTCCAGGGAGGCCTGCGCGTGCGGCAGCACCAGGTCGGACGGCACGAGCGCATCAAGCGCGACGGCTTGACCCACGCTGCGCACGCGGTCAAGCAATTGCGCCAGGGCTGTTCCGAACGACGCCTGGTCGCCGGCCTCGATGGCGGTCTCGAGCTTCCCGTCCAGCTCGTTCAGGCTGTCGATCTCGGAGTCGGCCACGTCGAACTGGCCCTCGCTCAGAATGCGGATGATCATGCCTGCTCCTTCTTGGTGGCCTGGCCTTCCAGCTGGGCTGGAGCGCCGCCGCCGGTGCCGATCTGTGCCTTCATCCTGGACAGCTCCAGCTCGATGTCACTCGACGAGGAAACCCGGTTCAGCTCCGCAGCGATGTCGTCGTTCCCGCTGGACAACGGGTCATTGAGGGCACCGGAGGCGATGAGCTCGTCGACCGCACCGGCTCGGGCCTGCATCTGTGCGGTCTTGTCCTCGGCCCGCTCGATCGCCATGCCGACGTCGCCCATCTCCTCGGAGATACCGGAGAACGCCTCGTTGATCTTGGTCTGCGCCTCGGCCGCGGTGTAGTTGGCCTTGAGGCTCTCCTTCTTGGTCCGGAACGCCTCGATCTTGGCCTGCAGGCGCTGGGCGGACGTGGACAGGTTCTCCTCCTGCGACTGCAGGTTGGCGTGCTGCGTCTGCAGGTCGGCGACCTGCTGCTGGAGTCCCGCCCGACGGCTCAGCGCTTCGCGAGCGAGGTCTTCGCGGCCGGCGGCGAGCGCTTGCTGGGCCTGCGTCTGGAGCTTGCCCGACGACTGCTCGAGCTGCTGGATCTGCAGCTCCAGGCGCTTGCGGCTGGTGGCCACGTCGGCCAGCCCTCGGCGTACCTTCTGCAGCAGCGCCTGCTGCTGGGTGTAGCTGTAGTCGAGCGTCTCGCGTGGGTCCTCCGCGGCGTCGAGTGCCTTGTTCGCCTTGGACCGGAAGATCAGTGACATCCGTTGCATGATGCTGCTCATCGGTGGGCCTTTCGTGTCCTTAGTTCGCGCTCGCACACAGGGGAGCCGTCGAGTCGACGGTCGTGGTGATGCCAGAGCCACCCTACGTGCAGCCGGGAGCACTTTCCACGCGAGCAAGGCCAGCCCCACCGCTTCGGCGGTAGTCCGACTCTGGTGCGGCCGGTAGGCTCGCACAACGGTTCTGTGCTGCATGTGGGGATGCGGCGCCGGCTCGTAGGCACCCGCGCCCGCTTCACCCCGTCGGTGACACCTGTGAGGAGGTACGTCAGCGTTGTTCGGTCGCCGTACCACCCCTGAGACCCCCAACGTTCCCGAGGTGTCCCTCGGGTCGACGGCTGCGGGCAAGGGCCGCCCGACGCCCACCCGCAAGGAGGCCGAGGCTGCCCGAAAGTCGCGGATGACAGCTCCTCGGACCCGCAAGGAACAAGCCGCGGCGCGGCGGGCGAAGACACAGGCCTTCCGCGAACGCCAGAAGCAGGCTCTGCTGACGGGGGACGACGCCTACCTGCCGGCCCGTGACAAAGGCCCCGTCAAGCGCTACGCGCGAGACTACGTCGACAGCCGCTGGTGCGTCGGTGAGATTTTGCTCCCCCTGTTCTTCCTCGTCTTCGTTGCGATGACGGTGGCGCCTCAGATCGCTGCGTTCGCCAGCACGGCCTGGCTCGTGGTCATCACGCTCATGGTTCTCGACGGAATTCGCATCGTCCGAGGCGTCAAGGCAGGCGTCCGAGCCAAGTTCGGCGAGGACGAGACCAAGGGCATCGCCACGTACGCCGTCATGCGGGCCATGCAGATGCGGCGGCTTCGCCTCCCCAAGCCGACGGTCAAGCACGGCGCCTCCGTCTAGCCTGCCGCCATGGTCCAGCACGGCGCCTGCCCTAGCCCGGCGCCCCCGTCTAGCCCGCCGCCATGGTCCAGCACGGCGCCTGCCCCTAGCCCGGCGCCTTGGTCGACACAGCCCTCTCGTCTAGCGTGACGCGGCACGAAGGGAGCCTCGCCCGTGAGGCGGTCCTGTCCTAGGGTCGAAGCATGGAGTTTCGACGTCTCGGCAGTTCTGGACTGAAGGTCAGCGAGATCAGCTATGGCAACTGGCTCACGCACGGCTCACAGGTCGAGGAGGACCAAGCGCGGGCGTGTGTGCGGCGTGCTCTCGATGAGGGCATCACGACCTTCGACACCGCGGACGTCTACGCCAACACCGCAGCGGAGTCCGTGCTCGGACGAGCGCTGGAAGGCGAACGGCGCGAGTCCCTCGAGATCTTGACCAAGGTCTACTGGCCAACCGGCCCGGGCGGGCCGAACGACTCGGGCCTGTCCCGCAAGCACATCCGGGAGTCGATCGACGCGAGTCTCAAGCGCCTGCGCACGGACTACGTCGACGTCTACCAAGCGCATCGCTTCGACTACGAGACACCGCTCGAGGAGACGATTCAGGCGTTCGCGGACGTCGTGCGGCAAGGCAAGGCGCTGTACATCGGCGTCTCCGAGTGGACTGCGGACCAGATCCGTCAAGGTGGTGAGCTGGCCATGCAGGCAGGCATTCCGCTCGTGTCCAACCAGCCGCAGTACAACATGGTGTGGCGGGTGATCGAGGCCGAGGTCGTCCCGACGAGCACCGAGCTCGGCATGGGCCAGATCGTCTGGTCCCCACTCGGCCAAGGGGTGCTCACCGGCAAGTACGTTCCCGGGCAGGCGCCGCCCGAAGGTTCGCGAGCCAGCCACGACGAGGCGGGCAAGCTGTTGCGGGGGCGGATGAGAGATGACGTCTTGTCACGAGTTCAGCAGCTGAAGCCCCTCGCCGACCAAGTGGGCCTGTCGCTTGCGCAGCTCGCCATTGCATGGGTGCTGGCGAACCCAGCGGTCTCGTCGGCGATCATCGGGGCCTCGCGGCCGGACCAGGTGAGCGAGAACGTCAAGGCAGTGGGGCACCGGTTGCCTGCCGACGTACTCACCGCGATCGACGCGGTCCTGGAGCCGGTAGTGACGCGTGACCCCAGCTACACGAAGTCACCTCCGAACCGCTCGTTCGGCTGACCGAGGCGTCGGGCCGACCCGCTGCGTCACCTCCCTGGGCGCCGCGTGAGCGTCACGTGGGGCATGCCCACGACCGTCTGGAGCCGATGCTCCTGGCGAGTCGAGTGTCACTCGGACAGGGACATCGGGCCGTACACCAGCCGGTCGGCTTCGTACAGGCTTGCCGACACGGCACCAGCGTCCACCAGGTCACGCCACACTTCACCGAGCCAGGTCTCCGCGTCGCTCTGCGAGGGGAACTCCGGCACATCGAGGAGGGGTCCCCCGGCAGGTGCCCCGTCACTGGTCTCCAGGCGCCATGTCCACACGATCATTCCTGCTCCTTCACACCTGGTGTCACAAAGGGCGGTTTCGTCACGACGAACGGCTCCCGCCGTCCCCGGATGTCGACGGCGACCTCGTCACCATCGCCAAGGCGGGCGTCCAGCAACGCCAGTCCGACGCCCTGACGGCGGGTCGGCGAGAAGGTTCCGGACGTCACCTGCCCGACCAGGCTGCCCTGGGAGTCGAAGACCTCCATCGCCGGACGTGGGATGCCTCGGGCCGAGGCGACAAGCCCACGCAGCACCCGGGCAGGACCGGACTCGCGTTGGGCACGCAGCGCTCGGTCACCCCAGAATTCGTCCTTGGACCAGCCGACGGCCCACCCCAGCCGCGCCTCGACGGGGCTGATCCGCACAGAGATGTCCTGCCCGTGCAGCGGGTAGCCCATCTCGGTGCGCAGCGTGTCGCGAGCGGCTAGGCCCGCCGGCGCGATCTCGAACTGCTCCCCCGCCGCCAGGATCGCGTCCCAGACCGACGCCGCGACATCGACAGGCACGACCAGCTCATAGCCTCGCTCGCCGGTGTAGCCGGTCCGGCACACGATGACGCTCGCGCCGTCCCATTCCGTCTCGATGAAGGACATGTACGCATGGCCGGCAGGCATACCGAGGGCTCTCAAGGTCTCGTCGCTTCGCGGGCCCTGCACAGCGAGGACTGCGTAGTCGCGGTGGCGGTCCGTGACGCTGACGTCCTCCGGAGCCGATGCGGACAGCAGCTGAACGACAGCGGACGCGTTTGCGGCGTTGGGTATCAAGAAGACCTCGTCGTCGCCGCGAAGGTACGCGATCAGGTCATCGACGACACCGCCGTCGGCGGTACAGCACAGTGTGTACTGGGCCTGTCCCGGTCTGATCCTCCGAAGGTCATTGGTCAAGCACGCGTTGACGTAGGCGGCTGCACCGGGACCGGACACCACCGCCTTACCGAGATGGCTGACGTCGAACACGCCAACACGCTCCCGCACGGCCCGGTGCTCGGTCACAGCACCGCTGTATTCCAACGGCATCGACCAACCACCGAAGTCAGCCAGCTTCGCGCCGAGGGATCGATGGCGCTCATGCAGGGGCGACGTCAGAGGCGCAGCGGCGTTGTCGGCGACCATGGTCCGGCAATGTACCTCAGCGGGTAGTCTCTCGAACTCCGGCGAATGCAGAACGAAGGAACACTTGTGACGACGATCTCTCTCCGAAACGCTTCCGTCTCGTCCGTGGCGGCCGATGCGGTCGTGATCGGCGTCTACTCGACCGGCGACACGCTGTCTATCGCGCCGGGCGCCGGCGGCGCACCGGACGCGTACGGAGCGTCCCTGCTTGACGTCCTGCGTGCCCTCGGCTCCAAGGGCAAGACCGGTGAGGTGCACACGCTGCCCTCAGCCGGCAGCGTGAAGGCACCCCTCGTTGTCGCCATAGGGATGTCAGACGGCACCGGCACTGCTCTGGAGGACCTGCGCAGAGCCGGCGGCGAGGCAGCGCGGGCGCTGGCCGGCAAGAAGGTCGTGGCCGTGTCGCTGCCTGCTACGACCGACGCCCAGGTGGGAGCCCTTGCCCAGGGTCTGCTCATGGGGGCTTACGGCTACGACCGATACCTGACGAAGAAGCACGAACCGGTGGACGAGTTCGTCATCCTCACCGACTCCGCCCGCTCGAAAGGCGCCAAGCAGGCGCTGTCCGACGCGACGGCCGTCGCCACCGCCGTCAACTTCGCCCGCGACCTGGTCAACACCCCGCCCAACGACCTGTATCCCGAGACGTTCGCGGACGCGATCGTCGCGCGGGCCAAGCGCTCCCGGGTCAAGGTCAGCGTGACCGACGACCAGGCTCTGCGTCAGCAGGGGTACGGCGGCATCATCGGCGTCGGCCAGGGATCCGCGCGACCACCCCGCCTGGTGACGATGACCTACAAGCCGTCGAGGCCGATCGCCCACGTAGCGTTCGTCGGCAAAGGGATCACCTTCGACTCCGGCGGCCTGTCCATCAAGCCAAGCAACGCCATGGTGACGATGAAGTGCGACATGTCCGGTGCCGCAGCCGTCGCGGCAGCCACCTTCGCCATCGCAGAGCTCGGCCTACCCGTGCGAATCACCGCGTACGCGTGCCTGGCCGAGAACATGCCGTCCGGGGACGCCACCCGTCCCGGTGACATCCTCACCATGTACGGCGGCAAGACTGTCGAGGTACTCAACACCGACGCCGAGGGACGCCTGGTCCTCGCCGACGGCATCACCACAGCCGCCGCCCAGAAGCCCGACCTCATCGTCGATGTCGCCACCCTCACAGGGGCGTGCGTCGTCGCCCTGGGCGACAGGATCTCGGGTGTCTTCAGCAACGACGAGCAGATGCATGCCGACGTGCCCCACCTCGCGGACGAAGCGGGCGAGCTGATGTGGCCGCTGCCCATCCCGGAGGAGATGCACGAGAAGGTCCGCACCACGAAGATCGCCGACCTCAGCCAGCACAACCCCGACAAGTGGGGTGGCGCCTTGTACGCCGCCGCGTTCCTGCGCGAGTTCGTCCCCGATGGGACGCCTTGGGTGCACCTCGACATCGCCGGGCCGGCGTTCAACGAGGGCAGCCCGTTCGGCTACACACCGAAGGGTGGAACCGGCGCTGCCGTGCGGACGCTCGTGGCGCTGGCATCGTCGAGGAACCGCGCCGGCTGACCTCGCGCAGGTGGCCGTGGGGCTCGCACAGGTACTCCCCTGAACCGGCCGCGCCTACGCGCTTCCATCGCCTTCGCCAACGCGCAGGCCCTCGGTCAGGTGCTCACAGCTCCTTCTGGCGCTTGTTCCACTCCCTCATCCGGTCCGGGTAGCCGACGACAGCGGCGTCATAGCTGGGGATGCCGTTCTTGTTGGCGAAGTTGTGCGCCCACTCGACCGAGGGAACCCGCCGGCGGGTCCATTCCCCGTCGACGGCGACCAGCAGCATGGTGGTATCGGTGACGGCCGTCCGTGGCTCGACGAAGCCTTCGATGCCCCGGCGCGAAGACACCCACTCGCTCAGATAGCGGGCATCGTCGGACTCGGCCGCGCGCAACGTGCCGGGCTTGTTTCGCCGCCGCCACGGGAAAGCCATGTCCGCGTCCTCTCTGCTCCTAGGACACCCAGTATCGCCTATGCGCTTCGCGTCCCGGCGAACCAAGGCGCCGCAGGTCCCGAACATCACAACGCACAGGCCACGGGTGGCAGGATGGCGGCGCACGCCTCAATCGACCCGCGGAGGACCTGTGGCAGACACCGGCACCAGCTTCGACGTCGTGGTGCTCGGGGCGGGCAGTGGAGGGTACGCCTGCGCCCTGCGAGCGTCGCAGCTCGGCATGAGCGTCGCGCTGGTCGAGCGGGACAAGCTCGGGGGCACCTGTCTTCACTATGGCTGCATCCCGACCAAGGCGTTGCTGCATGCCGGCGAGGTGGCTGACGCGGTGCGAGACTCGGCCGAGTTCGGCATCGAGTCACAGCTGTTGGGCGTCGACCTCGCGGCGGTCAACACATACAAAGATGGCGTCGTCGCCTCGCTGTACCGGGGCCTGCAAGGGCTCGTCAAGAGTCGGGGCATCACGGTCATCGAAGGTGCCGGGGCTCTCACGGCTGCCAAGACCGTGTCGGTGGCCGGTGCCGACTACACCGGCTCGTCGCTCGTGCTCGCCAGTGGCTCGTACACCCGCACTCTGCCCGGCCTCGATCTTGACGGGGACCGCGTCCTCGGAAGCTCCGACGCGCTGCGGTTGAAGGAGGTCCCGCGGCGTGCCGTCGTCCTCGGCGGCGGTGTCATCGGGGTCGAGTTCGCCTCGGCGTGGCGGTCACTCGGCGCGGACGTCACGGTCATCGAGGCTCTGCCCCGGTTGGTGGCCAGCGAGGACGCCGCCAGTTCCAAGGCCCTCGAGCGTGCGTTCCGCAAACGCGGCATCACAGTCCTGACCTCGACGAGCTTTGCCTCCGTGGAAAGAACCGACACCGGCGTCACGGTCACGGCGGCGTCCGGCGACCGCTTCGATGCCGACGTCTTGCTGGTTGCGGTGGGTAGGGGACCTAACACCGCTGATCTGGGCTTCGAGGCCAACGGCGTGACGGTGGAGCGCGGCTTCGTCGTCACGGACGAACGGCTGCATACGCGGGTTCGTGACGTCTACGCGGTGGGCGACATCGTGGCCGGGATGCAGCTGGCTCATCGCGGCTTCCAACACGGCATCTTCGTCGCAGAGGAGATCGCCGGGCTGGCCCCGACACCGATCGACGAGGCCGGAATCCCCCGGGTGACGTACAGCGATCCCGAGATCGCCTCCGTCGGCCTCACGGAGGAGCAAGCGGCAGCGCGATACGGCGCGGACGGCGTCCAGGTGCTCAGCTACAACCTCGGCGGGAACGGCAGGAGCCAGATCCTCAAGACGACAGGGTTCGTCAAGTTGGTACGACGCACCGATGGCCCGGTTGTCGGCGTCCACATGGTCGGCGCGCGCGTCAGTGAGCTGATCGGCGAGGCCCAGCTCATCACCAACTGGGAGGCGTTCCCGGAAGATGTCGCGAACCTGGTCCACATGCACCCGACTCAGAACGAGGCACTGGGTGAGGCGCACCTTGCGTTGGCCGGGAAACCGCTGCACACGCACACCTGACGATTCGTCTAGGCTGTCCGCTGCGACCGGTAGGTCACTCGACGACGAGAGGATTCGACAGCATGTCGACTGAAGTCAACCTTCCGGCCCTTGGCGAGAGCGTGACCGAAGGCACTGTCACGCAATGGCTCAAGGCCGTTGGTGACTCCGTCGCAGTTGACGAACCACTGCTCGAGGTCTCCACCGACAAGGTGGACACCGAGGTGCCCTCGCCGGTGGCCGGCGTCCTGCTCGAGATCAAGGCTGCCGAGGACGAGACCGTCGAAGTGGGCGCGGTGCTCGCCGTCATCGGGGACGAGGGCGAGTCGGCCGGCTCGGGTGCCGCAGCCTCAACCGACGATGACTCCGACTCCGACTCTGACGACTCCGGCTCCACCGACGACGCCGCCGCCACTGAGCCAGCGCCGTCTGGAGGTGACGGGGCCGACACCAGCCAGGTGCCGACCGAAGTGCAGGGCGACGAAGGCGCCCGCGAGGAGCCACCGTCGGAGCAGGCGCCAGCAGCCCGCGCCGAGGCGCGGCCGAGCGGCGGCTCAGGCGATTCGGACGCTGGTGGCGGGGACTCCACCGACGTCACCCTTCCGGCTCTTGGTGAGAGCGTCACCGAAGGCACCGTCACATCGTGGTTGAAGTCGGTCGGCGACGAGGTCGCCGTCGACGAACCACTCCTCGAGGTTTCCACCGACAAGGTCGACACCGAGGTGCCATCACCAGTCGCGGGGACTCTCCTCGCCATCAAGGTCGACGAGGACGAGACGGTCGAGGTCGGTGCAGTCCTGGCTGTGATCGGCTCTGCGGGGTCCGCCCCGGCCGATGAAGACGCTCCTGCGGCGGCCGACGCCGGCCAGTCCGAGACTGCGCAGGAGGCGCCGGCGGCCGATGAGCCTGCACCGGACACCGACCCCGACCCCGAGCCGGAGGCCGACGCGCGACCGGACACGCAGACCGCTGAGCCAGCCACGACTACCCCAGAACCGTCGCGCGCACCGGAACCCGTTAGCGATCCGGCACCGAGTGCCTCGCCGGCACCCACATCGGGCGGGCAGGCGCAGCCGGCTCAAACCTCGCCGGGCGGTACCGACGCGGCGCCGTCCGCCAGCTCCGACAAAGCCGACTCCAAGAGCTACGTCACGCCGTTGGTGCGCAAGCTCGCGGCGCAGCACAGTGTCGACCTTTCGTCCCTCTCGGGGACTGGCGTCGGTGGGCGCATCCGCAAGCAGGACGTCCTGGAGGCCGCTGAGGCCGCCAAGCAGGCTGCATCGGCTCCGGCTGCGGCGACATCAGCCCCCGCTGCCTCGTCGCCGGCGCCCGCGCCCAGCGCCGCCGCGAGCCCGCTGCGCGGCAAGACCGAGAAGCTCAGTCGCCTCCGCAAGGTGATCGCCGCCCGGATGGTCGAGTCCCTGCAGGTGTCAGCCCAGCTGACCACGGTGGTCGAAGTCGACGTCACGGCCATCTCGCGCCTCCGTGACAGGACGAAGGAAGGCTTCGCGCAGCGCGAGGGCGTCAAGCTGTCGTTCCTGCCCTTCTTCGCCCGAGCCGCCATCGACGCGCTGAAGGCATACCCGCAGGTGAACGCCTCGATCGACACCGAGGCCGGCGAGGTGACGTATCACGACGGCGAGCACCTCGGTGTCGCCGTCGATACCGAGCGTGGCCTGCTGGTCCCGGTCATCAGGGACGCTGGTGACCTGTCGATTGCTGGCCTGGCACGCAAGATCGCCGACCTCGCCGCACGCACGCGTGACAACAAGATCTCGCCCGACGAGCTCTCCGGGGGCACGTTCACCCTGACCAACACCGGCAGCCGGGGAGCGCTGTTCGACACCCCGATCATCAACCAGCCGCAGGTGGCCATCCTCGGTACCGGTTCCGTCGTCAAGCGACCGGTGGTGATCAGTGACGAGCGGCTCGGGGAGACGATCGCGGTACGGCAGATGGTCTACCTCGCACTCACCTACGACCACCGGCTGGTCGATGGGGCGGACGCCGCGCGCTTCCTGGGGTCGGTCAAGCACCGGCTCGAAGAGGCGAACTTCGAGTCCGAGCTCGGCGCCTGAAGCCATTCATCCGTGAGCACGGCGGGGTGCTGAGCGCAGTCGAGCGCTCAGCACCGTCGGGAGCTCAGGTGTCTGAGCCGGCGAGGTCGGGCAGCACGCCGCCTCGCCGCTCACCCCATTCCAGCGAGCTGGCGATGGCGTCGTCCAGTGACGACTCCGTGTGCCAGCCGAGGAGACGGGCCGACTTGTCCACGTTGGCGTAGGCGCCCACAGCGTCGCCTGGGCGAGGCGGCACCTCGCGCGTAGGAACCGAGGTGCCGTACACCCGTTCGAAGGACGCCAGCAGCTCGCGCACCGTCACCCCTTCACCGGTGCCCACGTTGATCACGCTGCTGGGAGCAGACTCGCTCGCGAGCACGTCGTCGAACTTCTCGACCGCCGCGACATGCGCCTTGGCGAGGTCCCACACATGGATGTAGTCGCGGATGCCGGTCCCGTCGCGGGTGGGATGATCCGTGCCGGTGATCTCGAAGGCGTCGATATCGCCTCGAGCAGCCGCCACGAGCCGTCCGAGGACGTGGCTGGGAAGCTTGTCGTAGATCCCTGACCGGTAATCCGGGTCCGACCCGATCGGGTTGAAGTAGCGCAAGATGATCGACCTCAGCGACGTGGCCGCGGACATGTCCTCGAGGACCATTTCCATCATCAGCTTGGTCCGTGCGTAGGGGGACTGAGGGGCTAGCGGAGACTCCTCGGTGACCTCGAAGCTCTCACTGGTCGCATACAGAGAGGCCGACGACGAGAAGACCACTCGCGGCTTGTCCAGGCTGATCAGCGCGTCGAACAGCTCAAGCGACTTGGCCACGTTGTTGAGGTAGTAGTCATACGGCTTCGCGACGCTGTCCGGGACGACGATGAGGGCTGCACAGTGGATGGTGCACGCGATGTCGGGATGTTCTGCGACGATCGAGGCAAGCGCGTCCCGGTCGGCGATGTCGGCCTCATAGAACGAACGGCCGGCAGCGAACTCGCGGCGGCCCTTGACCAGGTTGTCGAGCAGGATGGGTACGTGCCCAGCCGCCTCGAGCGCCGTGGCCGTCGTGCTCCCGATGTAGCCTGCTCCGCCGGTGATGAGTACTTTCACGCCGCTGAGCATAGGGACTCAGGCCGGGGCCAACGAACCCAGGTAGGCCCCTTGACCTGCCGCCAGCTCGAACGACGGCGGATACGCCTCCCAGCGCCAAACGAAGGTCAAGGCGTTGTCGTCGCCCTGCCCCGTCACCGTGTGCGTCCAGGTCGATGGACCTCCACCGGGTGCGGCGAGATGGACGAACGTGGTGACGGACGGTCCACCTTCGTCGTCCAGGCCCAGCTCGACTGCACCGAGCTGGCGCTGGAACGTGACGTTGGTCAGCCCCGACTCCTCCTCCACCTCACGCTGCGCCGCCTGATCGATCGCCTCGAAGGGCAGCATGCCTCCCGCCGGGATCTGGATGCCCGACGGGTCCGCTGGGTCGTCGTCGGCGTGCTCGAACACGAGCAGCTCTGCACCGTTCGGTCCGGTGCGGGTCACATAGCACGCAACCCGGCGACGCACGCCGTAGATCGTCATGCCATGACCGTAGTCCAGCCTCCACAGCGACGCAGCGCCGTCGGCTGGGGTCGTCGGGCACGATGGAGTCATGAAGATCGTTCTCGCGGGTGCATCGGGGTTCTTGGGGACGCCGCTGCGCGCGGCGCTGGTCACGCAGGGGCATACGCTGGTTCAGCTCGTGCGGGGCGATCCGCAGCGGGCCGACCAGTCGCAGTGGGACCCCTACACCGGACAAGTCGATACAGGCCTGATCGCGAGTGCCGATGTCGTGGTCAATCTGGCCGGTGCTCCTATCGCGCGGGTGCCGATGACCGAGAGCTACAAGCGTCAGATCGTGGAGAGCCGGGTCGCCACAACGTCGTGCCTGGCCGACACCATCGCCACTCTCGGGGGCACGACGGCGCTGGTCAACGCCGGTGGCATCAACTACTACGGCGTGGACTGCGGTGACCAGGCGCTGGACGAGGCGAGCCCTCCCGGTCCAGGGTTCCTGGCCGAGGTGGCCCAGCAGTGGGAGGCCGCGACGACGAGTGCCCGCAACTCCGGCGCCCGAGTGGCTGTGTTACGCACCGCGATCGTGCTCGACCGCTCGGGCGGCTCCTTTCGGCTGATGGCCCTGCCGTTCCGCTTCGGAGTCGGTGGCCGGGTCGGTTCGGGCGCTCAGTGGTTTCCCACGATCTCGCTGGCTGACTACGTCTCAGCGGCGACGCGCATCGTCACCGACGACAGCATGCACGGCCCGTACAACATGACGGCCGAGGTGCCGTCGACCAACGCGCAGTTCACTGACGAGCTGGGTCGTCAGCTGCGACGCCCCACCGTCCTTGCAGTCCCGGGCTTCGCCGTGACGACGGTTGTCGGCGAGCTCGGCAAGGCCATGCTCGGCAGCATCAAGGCGATCCCGCAGCGGCTGCTCGAAGCCGGCTTCACCTTCGCCCACCCGACGATCGGTGACCAGCTGCGAGCTGCCCTCCACTGAAGGGCACGCTCATGACACCGCCGCGATCGTGGCTTCGCGGAGGCGGATGCACCAGGCTGCGATCGGCCGCGTCCTCCTTCGGGGCTCACCGGGCCGAGACGGCCGCGATCCGCCAGCTGCCGTGGAGTGGCCGCAGCACGATGCGATGACGGGTCGGCTGGTCGAGCGGTAGCGGCAGGTCCCGCCCGTCCGACGCGATGGCGGTCATCGCGTCGAGGCGGTCGACGACACGGAGGAAGACCAGCCCCGGGCTTCTCGCCACCAGGATCACGCGGCCGAAGTGGAGTCGTACTCCATGAACCCGCAGCCCCCGGGACAGGTAGTCGCGCATGACCTCCCGGTCGAGGGCGAGGGCACGGGACCGCGGCAGGTAGACCTCCCCCAGCAGACGAGGATCGCCGCGCAACCAGGCCGTGTGACGCTTGTCGTTCAGTCGCTCAAGCACCCGCCACCACCTCAGGCTGCCGACCGGCGCAGCGGGCGGCGACGAAGCCGTGGGGGGCGGCGTCGCGCGCGCTGACGATGCGATGCCGGGCGGAGCTTCGGACGCCGACGAAGCGATGCCGGGCGGAGCAGCGCGCGCCGACGAAGCGATGCCGGGCGAAGCAGCGCGCGCCGACGAAGCGATGGCTGGCGGCGCTGACTGCTCCGCGACGGCGACGGGCTTGCCGCCAGCGACCGCAGCCCCCGTCTCCTGCGCATGCATCTGCCGGTACGTCAGGACGGTTGCGGCGACCAGCAGCGCCAAAGCGGCGAGTCCGAGCAGCAGCGCCCGCGCTCGCTCGCGGGCGACATCGGCGCGAGATTCTGCTGGACCTGTGTGGCGAGCGAAGCGCCGGTGAGCAGTCACATCGTGCATGCCCTCAGCCTGACCGGTATCACGCTGACGTTGCACTGGCTATCCACAGACGATGCCGGCTTTGGAGACGCGGGCGTACTCGAGAGAGATCGGATTCGTCCCAGTTGGGAGCGCGGCCTACGCTGAAGTGGCCATGGGCATTCTCACCTTCACCTATCCGGGAATGGGCGAGCACGCCGTCAGCTATGAGCCGGCCTGGCAGCAGCAGCGCCAGCTGCATGAGAGCCGGGTCGCCGACGAGATCGAGGATGTCGTCATGCTCCTCGAGCATCCGCCCGTGTACACCGCCGGGAGGCGCACCTCGCCCGATGACCGCCCCACCGACGGGACAGCGGTCGTCGAGGTGGATCGCGGCGGCAAGATCACCTGGCATGGACCGGGGCAGCTGGTGGGCTACCCCATCGTCAAGCTTCCGGCACACGTGTACGTCGTCGACTTCGTCCGTCGGCTCGAGGAGGCCCTCATCCGGGTGTGTGGCGACCTCGGGGTGCGGGCCGGACGAGTGCGGGGCCGCAGTGGAGTCTGGCTCCCCGCAGATGCGCTGCGGCAGGAGCGGAAGGTGGCAGCTCTCGGAGTCCGGGTCTCGCGCGGCGTGACCATGCACGGGTTCGCACTCAACTGCGACTGTTCGATGGCGGGGTTCGACGCCATCGTCCCGTGCGGAATCGCCGACGCCGGCGTGACGACGTTGACCGCCGAGCTCGGCCGGCGGGTGACGGTCCAGGAGACGCTGCCGTCGGTCGAGGGGCACCTTCGCGAGCTCTTGTCCTGGACGCCCTACGAGCGCTCGGCCGACCTCGCCGCGCCTGCGACCACCTCCTTGAGCCGGACCACGACGCACCTCAGTCCTGATTGAGCACCGTTCCAGGCGGGGCGTGCTGCGCGTCAATGCCCCACGCTGCCGAAGCCCTGGGCTAGCGTGGCGGCGCCGGCGGTCAGTGCTCCGAGGGTCTGCGACCGGGACGCGAAAGGGGTGTCGTGAGCGATCTGATCGTCGAGACCATCGACCTGCGCAAGACCTACAGCAACCGCCGCGGCCGGTTCGTCGCAGTCGACGGACTCTCCATGCAGGTGCCAGCCGGCGGTGTGCACGGTTTCCTCGGGCCCAACGGGTCCGGCAAGACGACAACGATCCGCATGCTGCTCGGGCTGGCGCGCGCCTCTGGCGGCCGGATGCGCCTGTTCGGCGAGGATGTCCCACAGCACCTGCCGGCCGTGATGGGGCGGATCGGGGCCATCGTCGAGCAGCCGAAGTTCTTCCCCACCTTCACCGGTCACAAGAACTTGTCGCTGCTGGCGCGCACGATCGGGGTAGAGAGCCGCCAGGTCGATGCCGTCCTCGACGAAGTCGGCCTGGGAGAGCGCGGGGAGGACCGCTACAAGACGTATTCCCTGGGCATGAAGCAGCGGCTGGCGATCGCCGCGACCCTCCTGAAGCAGCCTCGGCTGCTCATCCTCGACGAGCCGACCAACGGCCTCGACCCCGCGGGCATCCGGGAGATCCGTGACACGATCGTCGGCCTGGGAAGCCGTGGCGTGACGGTGATCTTGAGCTCCCACATCCTGGCCGAGGTCCAGCAGGCGTGTGACTCGGTGTCCATCATCGGTCACGGCCGATTGCTCGCCAGCGGCAGCGTCGACGAGGTGATCGGTGACTCTGGTCGCGGCCTGCGCGTGGTGGTCGACGACCTCGACAGAGGGATGGAGGTACTTCAGGGCAGGTCGTTCTCCGTTCGCCGGGAGGCCACCCACCTCGTTGTCGAGAATGCGGCTGACGCCAGCGCCATCACCCGCGAGCTCGCCGAGTCAGGCCAGTACGTCAGTGAGCTCACGCCGCTGCGCGACGACCTCGAGTCCGTTTTCCTGGATCTCACCCGGACACCGGAGCCTGGTGACGGCCCTCCCCCATCCTCTGCCTCCTCGCGTGGCGAGGTGACGACGTGAGGCTGTTCGGGGTCGAGCTCAGTCGGTTGTTCGCCCGCCGGGCGGTCGTCGTCATGATGGTGCTGGGAACACTCGCCGTCGTCTGCGTGGCCGCCGGCGTCCTCTACAACAACCGACCGGTCTCTTCTGCAGACGTCGCAACCGCCCAGCAGGAGGCGGACCGGTACAACGAGCAACGCTTCACCCAGCGGCGCCTCGACAGATGCATCGAGCGCACCGGTGATACCGCCAACTGCGAGAGCAGACACCTTCTACCGGCGGATGCGTTCATGTACCGGCCGCAGCTGAAGCCAGCAGACTACGACGGGTGGCTGGTGCCCATGGTGGCGATCTGTGCGGCGATGACCTTCCTTATCGGGGCGACGTTCATCGGAGCGGACTACAGCTCGGGCTCGCTCGGCACGCAGCTGCTGTTCCAACCGAACCGCTGGAAGGTCTGGATGGCCAAGTGCGCCGCGGTCGGCGTCGGTGCGGCTGCCTTCACCGCGCTGGCACTGGGCATAGCCAACGGCGCCATCCTTGCCTTCGCCTCGTCGTGGGATCGTCCGATCCGGGACGGGTTGCTCGGCGACATCTGCGCCGCAGGTGGACGGGGAACCGTCCTGGCCGTGGCGTCTGCCATCGGCGGCCTGGGTCTCGTCCTGGTGGCACGGCACACCGCGGCTGCGCTTGGCCTGCTGGCGCTGTACGGCGTGGCGGCCGAGGCAGTGATTCGCTCGGTGTGGCCCGGCAGCGAACGCTGGTTGCTGTCCAACCACGTCGTCGCCTTCGTCGGCGGATCGTTCAACCGCACCATCTTTGGCCAGTGCGACGGTTTCGGAGAATGCAGCGACGTCGTATACCGGTTCTCGACGGGCACGGCGACGGTGTACCTCGGCCTGACTCTGCTTGTCGTCGCGGTCGTGTCCCTGCTGGTCTTCGTGCGCCGAGATGTCGCCTGAGTTCCACCGCGTAGGCTGGGGGCGTGACGATCGCCGCCGAAGGACGAAAGATGCTGCGCCTCGAAGTGCGCAACGCCGAGACTCCCATCGAGCGCAAGCCGGCGTGGATCAAGACCCGGGCGAGGATGGGACCGGAGTACCGGGACCTGCAGGCCCTGGTCAAGCGCGAGGGCTTGCATACGGTGTGCCAGGAGGCGGCTTGCCCCAACATCTTCGAGTGCTGGGAGGACCGTGAGGCGACGTTCCTCATCGGCGGTGACGCGTGCACCCGGCGGTGCGACTTCTGCCAGATCGACACCGGAAAGCCCGAGGAGCTCGACCGGGGGGAGCCGCTGAGAGTGGCGGAGAGCGTGCAGGCAATGAAGCTGCGCTACGCCACCGTCACCGGGGTCTGTCGAGACGACCTGCCGGACGAGGGTGCCTGGCTGTACGCCGAGACCATTCGTCTGATCCACCAGCTCAATCCTGGAGTCGGTGTCGAGATGCTGGCACCTGACTTCACCGGCGACGCCGACCACCTGCAGCAGCTTTTTGACGCGGCTCCTGAGGTCTTCGCCCACAACATCGAGACGGTGCCGAGAATCTTCCGGCGAATCCGGCCGGGCTTCCGCTACGAGCGGTCGCTCGGAGTGCTCGACTCGGGACGCCGCGCCGGTCTGGTGACGAAGTCGAACCTCATTCTGGGCATGGGCGAGACGCGGGCTGAGGTGAGCGACGCGCTGCGCGACCTGCGTTCGGTGGGGACCGACCTGATCACCGTGACGCAGTACCTGCGGCCGTCGGTTCGGCACCACCCAGTGGAGCGGTGGGTGCGGCCCGAGGAGTTCGTGGAGATCCACGATGAGGCGGTAGGCATGGGCTTCGCAGGCGTCATGAGCGGCCCTCTGGTTCGTTCGTCATATCGCGCCGGTCGCTTGTACGCGCAGGCATTAGAGTCACGACAACCCGCGTCGGTCCCCGTCTGACCGTCGGGCATCCGTGACACCCTCGATTCGCGGCATCAGCAGACAGGCAAGAGCACATGGCCAAGGGCACCACTGAGAAGAAGCAGGGCACGTTCAGCAAGCTGATCGGCGCCTACCGCATGACGCGCAAGCGCGACAAGTACATCGGGCTGCTCTGCCTTGCGGTGTTCCTCGTCGTCGGCGGGATCGTCGGCGCGCTCTTCTGGGTTCTGCTCCACTGGCTGGCCGGCGTCATCACGGGCATCTCCACCGGCCTGATGGCGACGATGCTTGTCTTCGCCCGGCGAGCCGAGAAGGCCGCCTACGCCCAGTTCGAGGGGCAGCCTGGCGGAGCAGCAGCAGCTCTCGGCGTACTACGGCGGGGCTGGAAGGTGCAGCAGGCCGTCGCCGTGACGAAGAGTCAGGACCTGGTCCACCGCGTCGTCGGCCGGCCAGGGGTCATCCTGGTCGGCGAAGGCAACCCCGCCCGGATCAAGCACTTGCTGGCCGTGGAGAAGAAGAAGCACGCCCGAGTCGTCGGCGAGACTCCCATCTACGACATCGTCGCGGGTGACGACCCGGGGGCTGTACCGGTGCGCAAGCTTGCCAAGCACGTGATGAAGCTCCCCCGCAACATCCAGCCGGCCGACGTCACCGACGTGCTGCAGCGCCTGAAGGCACTCGACGCGATGCGTCCGCAGCTACCGGTGCCCAAAGGGCCGATGCCGACGAGCATGAAGCAAGCCCGGTCCACCATGCGGGGCCGCTGACTTCCTGGTCCGCTGTCAACGCCGCACTGCGATTGAGTCGACCGCGAGGTCGTGCAGTCCCTGCTGGTCCCGGTTGTAGATCACGGGCGGAATGACAAGGCAGATGAGCAGCGTGCGGAGCAGGGCTCGGGCGGGATCCAGGGGTTCCCCGTTGGTGCGACGGATGACGATGCCGAGGAGCACTTGCCCGGCGGATCCGCCCAGCAGGCTCGTCAAGATCGTGACCTCGAAGGCGAACACGATCAGCGGGGTCCACTGCCGGCCACCCGACCAGTCCCACCATCCGGCGTTGCGCAGCACTGACGCCACGAGCAGGCACAGCATCCAGTCGACGAAGATGGCCGCTGCCCGGCGTCCCCAGCCCGCGACCGAACCCGGGCCGGATTCCGGCATGCCGCGTCGGTAGCCCGGATACGGCTGGTCTTGCGGGGCGGTAGACACGTGCGGCAACGTAACACGGAGGAAACACAGCGGATACGGCGAGGAAATCCCGCGACCCTACGCTCGCGGACATAGCCAGGTCGACCACCCTAGGTCGCTGGAGTCAAGGAGGATTGATGTTCGCGGATCGCGATGAGCTGCTCAGTTACGTCAAGGACGAGGGGGTCGAGTTCGTCGACGTCCGCTTCTGTGACCTGCCCGGTGTGATGCAGCACTTCACCGTGCCAGTGTCGTCGTTCGGACCTGAGGTGTTCGAGGACGGCTTGCAGTTCGATGGGTCGTCGATCCGTGGCTTCCAAGCCATCCACGAGTCCGACATGTCGCTGTTCCCCGATGTGACCACGGCCTACCTGGACACCTTCCGTGCCGACAAGACGCTGGTTGTCAACTTCTTCATCCACGACCCCCTGACCGGTGAGCCCTACAGCCGGGACCCCCGGAACATCGCTCGCAAGGCGCAGGCGTACCTCAAGAGCACCGGCATTGGCGATACCGCCTACTTCGCTCCCGAGGCGGAGTTCTACGTCTTCGACGACGTGCGCTTCGAGACCAAGGCGAACACCAGCTTCTACAGCATCGACTCCGTGGCTGCGGCGTGGAACTCCGCCCGCCTCGAAGAAGGCGGCAACCGCGGCTACAAGGTCAAGTACAAGGGCGGCTACTTCCCGGTGCCTCCGTACGACCACTTCGCCGACCTGCGCGCCGAGATGTCGCGTGAGCTCGAGACGTCCGGGCTCCTGGTGGAGCGTCAGCATCACGAAGTCGGTACAGCGGGACAGGCAGAGATCAACTTCCGGTTCGACGAGCTGCTGGCCAGCGCCGACAACGTCATGAAATTCAAGTACATCGTCAAGAGCGTGGCGTGGCGCAACGGCAAGACGGCGACCTTCATGCCGAAGCCGATCTTCGGCGACAACGGCTCGGGGATGCACTGCCACCAGTCGGTGTGGGATGAGGGCGAACCCCTGTTCTATGACGAGTCCGGGTATGCCGGCCTGTCCGACACTGCCCGGTACTACATCGGTGGCCTGCTCGCCCATGCCCCGTCGTTGCTCGCCTTCACCAATCCCACGGTGAACTCGTACCACCGGCTGGTTCCCGGTTTCGAGGCGCCCGTCAACCTCGTGTACAGCCAGCGCAACCGATCGGCGTGCATCCGCATCCCCATCACTGGCGCGAACCCCAAGGCCAAACGCATCGAGTTCCGTTGCCCCGACCCTTCAGCCAACCCCTACCTGGCGTTCTCGGCGATGCTTCTCGCCGGGGTCGACGGCATCCGCAACAAGATCGAGCCACCGACGCCGATCGACAAGGACCTCTACGAGCTGCCGCCAGACGAGCACCAGGAAGTGCAGACCGTTCCGGGCACGCTGACCGAGGTTCTTGACGCGCTCGAAGCCGACCACGAGTTCCTGCTCGAGGGTGACGTCTTCACACCCGACCTGATCGAGACGTGGATCGACTACAAGCGCCAGAACGAGGTGCTCCCCATCTCGCTGCGGCCGCACCCGCATGAGTTCGAGCTGTACTACGACATGTGACACGACCTACTGGTCCAGGCTCGCTGACCAGCACTGACTCAACAACTCACCCCCGTGCGACCTGGCCTTTTACCGAAACCTTCGATGGAGGCGCACCCTCTGACCGGCACTTCCTTTCCAGGCTTGGAGGGTCTGCTGTGGCACGGTTGTGTCATGGCCATAAGGAAACGCAGCGGTGGCAACCGTTCGCGTGACAGCCTGGGAGGGTGACGAATCCATCAGGCCAGGTCGAGTCAGTCAAGGACACGCGAGAGCGCACCAGGAACCCGGCACTCCTGATCGCGCATACCACTGTTGTGCTGCTGCTCACCGCGTTCTTCATCGCCGCCTACATGGACAATCCTGGTGCCGAGAACATCGGCGCAGGGATGGCCTGGCTGATGTTAGGAACCCTTGGCCTGCCGTGGTCAATCATCTACGCATTCACCGGACTCAATGGCCAAGCGGGAGACTCGATCTACGTAATCGCCGCCATGGTCAACGTAGGGCTGCACACCGCCTGGTACCTGAGGCACCGATGAACAACTCATTCAGCGGGGTGAGTGCGTCGAGATGAACCAGTAGGTGGGATCGATCTCCCGAGGAAGCCGCGAAGGCAGCGGATAGCCACCTGAATCGTCACTAGGAATGTAAGCAGTTCAGCCGCCCGCTTTCTTGTCGGAGGACGACGAGCCACTGCTTATTGTTGAGAGCACGGCCTTGACAATTTTTCTTGTCAATGGCACGGTGGTGTCATGCTGGACGTCGAGGTCATCGAAAGCGCGGAGGCAGCCGCCGCCGCGCTTGATCCGATTCGGGCCCGGATGCTCGGCGAGCTGACGGTCCCGGCCTCCGCCGCCGGGCTCGCCGCTCGGGTCGGCATCGCGCGCCAGAAGGTCAACTACCACCTCAAGGCGCTCGAGGCGCACGGCCTGGTGGAGCTGTCCGAGGAGCGCCGGCACGGAGGCATCACCGAGCGGGTGCTCCAGGCGTCAGCGGCGTCCTTCGTCGTATCACCGGCAGCCGTCAGCACGTCCGCGGCCGACCCAGACGCCACCGCCGACCACCTGTCGGCGGGCTACCTCGTTGCGCTGGCCGGCCGGCTGGTGCGCGAGGTCGGCGCCCTGGCGCGCCGGGCCGGCACGTCCGGCACGCGCCTGCCGACGCTGACCATTGACCCGCAGATCGGCTTTCGGTCGGCTGCCGACCGGGCTGCGTTTGCGGACGACCTGACCGCGGCGGTCCTCGACCTGGCCGCTCGCTACCACCACGACGACGGGCGCCCGCACCGGCTCGTCGTCGCCGCACACCCCCTTCCTGAGGAGAACCGATGAGTACGACCCCGAACGTCCCGTACCGCCTGGAATTCAGCGTCGAGGTCCCGGGAACCCCGGAGCAGGTCTGGCAGGCCGTTGCGACCGCCAAGGGCATGAGCGCCTGGTTCCTGCCGACCGAGATGGAGGAGCAGGAGGGCGGTTCCCTGCACTTCACCATGGGCCCGGAGATGGGTTCTGACGGCCAGGTCACCGGCTGGGATCCGCCGCGCCGCCTCGTCTACGAGGAGGACTGGGCCGCCCTCATGGGCAAGGAACCGGATGCCCTCAGCCCGCTGACGTCGGAGTTCCTCGTCGAGGCGCAGTCCGGCGGCACCTGCGTCGTGCGCGTCACCAGCAGCGGCTTCGGGACCGGCGCCGCCTGGGAGTCGGGTTTCTGGGACGAGATGGGCCTCAACTGGATGCCGTTCTTCGACAACCTGCGCCTCTACCTGTCTCACTTC
>DASQEH010000142.1:0-37318 GCA_035633755.1 Nocardioidaceae bacterium
GACGACGGCGCCGTCGAAGTCGCCCACGAGGCCCTGCTCCGCGAGTGGCCCCGGTTCACCGACTGGCTGGAGGAGGACCGCGAAGGCATCCGGCTACGCGCCCATCTGACCGACGCCGCCACCAACTGGCAGACACAAGGCCGCGACACCGGCGAGCTCTACCGCGGCGCCCGCCTGTCCGCCACGTGGGACTGGACTACCACCCACACCCAAGACCTCAGCCCCCTTGAACAGGAGTTCGTCACCGCCAGCAGCACCGAACACCAACGCGCCACCGCCCACCAGCACCGCCAGAACCGCCGACTGCGCGGACTCCTCACCGGTGCCGCCGTCCTTCTGGTCGTGGCGACCATTGCCGGGGGGGTCGCTGCTGTCGAGTCGAACCGCGCCCGTCGCAACGCGGCCGAGGCCCGCGACGCCGCGGAAGCCGCCCGCCGAGCCGCCGTCTCCGCCGATGCGCGGCGGGTCGGGGTCCGGGCCCAGCTCACCGATGACATCAGCCTCTCACTCCTGCTCGCGGCCGCGGGGGCGCGGCTGGACGACTCCGCGGAAACGCAGGTGAACCTGCTCGCCGCGCTGGCCGAGCGGCCACACTTGGTCCGCTCGGCGCCAGCAGGTGGCGGCTATTTGGACGCGATGGACGTCAGTCCCGACGGTCGTTGGATCGCAGCGTCTGATGACCAGAACCGCATGCACCTCTACGACGCTTCGACCGGTCAGTTGCTGCGCAGCTACGACGCGGGCCGACCATCAGGAGAGGCACAGGCGTACATGCTCGCGGCATTCAGTCCGGACAGCCGGCAACTCGCCGTCATCCTCGGCGGCAACGCGTACCCCGATCCGGTGCGCGTACTGGACCCGAGAACCATGCGGCCCGCGGGCACTCGACGTGCCGCCCCAAGCGGTGGGCGGCCGGTCATCGCCCAGGACGTGGGTTTCAGCCACGACGGCCGATACATGGCGGCCACCTTCCAAGCGCGCTCCGCAGCGAGACTGGGGCTCGCTGACGCGCCGGGCTATGCGGTGGTCTGGGACCTCGGCTCCCCGTCCAAGCCCCCCATCCGGGTGCCGACGGGGGACGGCCCGCAGGGGCTGGCACTGAGCTCGAACGGTGACGTTGTGTACACCAACTGGCCGCTGACGGCGTACGACGTGGCGAAGGGCACTCGGATCTGGCGCCGCGACGACGTGATGGGGTTCGGCGCCTTCGACCTCAACCCGCAGGGGACACTGCTCGCGCTCGACGACTGGGAGAGTGGGAAAGACGCATTGCTGGTGACCGCATCGACCGGCGAAACCGTCACCACCTTGCGCGGGCACCACGACGGGATCCGCAACCTGCAGTTCTCTCCCGACGGCTCGCTCGTAGGCACCGCCTCCCACGACGGTGAAGTCGTCGTCTGGGACGTCGCGACCGGCCAACCCTTGGAACGCTGGAACACATTCGAGCAGTCCTGGAGCATCGGCTTCAGTCCGGACAGCGACCTTGTCTACGCCGGTGGCTCTGACGCGATGCTGCGCAGCTGGGACCTGTCCATGAGGGACACCTACCTGCGGCAGACGACCCAGGTCAGGGATACTGACGTGTTCGCCCACGCCCAGCTCTCCCCTGACGGACAAAGAGTGGCATACCGCTGGCTCGACGACAACGAGAAGGGCTGGATCAGGTTCGTCGACACCGCCACCGGACAGGCCACCCCGCCCACACGACTGCCCGGATACGCAGGGCCCTGGTCACCCGGCATCTGGCATCCACAGGGCGAGATCTACGTCGGTTACGGATGCGACGGCAATCCCTGCGCCGAGACAGGGGTCCTCCGGATCCTCGACTCCGCTACGGGGAGGCTCCTTCGACAACGCGACGTCCTCGACCATGACATCTACTCGCTTGCCTACGTGGAGGAAGCCCGGAGTCTGCTCGCCGGCGACGCTATCGGCCGAGCTAGAATCTTCGACTCCGACACCCTGCTGCCACGTGGCCAGGTGCTGGACGTTCCAGCCGACTGCTGTGCCACCCCGATCGGGCACCGGGGCACCACCGCGCTGGTCTACGACACCTCCGACGACGGTGCCTCCCAGCACTGGCGGGTCATCGACGTCATCTCCGGCGAGGTGCGGTCCGAGGGCGACTTGGACTTTCGCGCCTATGCCTCCGTCGCCTCCCCGGACGGATCGACCGTCGCCGTGACCGGGCAGACCGGTGAACTCGTGACTATAGATGTCGCAACCGGCAGCCAAAGCCGGGGATCTACCGGCCTCGGCACCGAGGTGCTCTGGCTCAACTACTCCGACGACGGCCAACGGCTGGTCTCAGCCGCGCTCGATGGAGGCGTGAGCATCTGGGACGCCACCACCCTTCAACTTCTGGGCACCGTGTACCCACCGCACCAAGGCGAAGCCGTGCCGTCAGGCGCGGCATTCATCGGCGACAGCCACGACGTGGCGATCGCGTCCTACGACGGCCGGGTCTACCGGTGGGAGACAGATTCCGAGCGCGCCCTCCACTTCGCGTGCCGAATGGCGGGGCGGGACCTCACCGAGGAGGAGTGGGAGGAGTTCCTGGCCGAGCAGCCCTACCGCGCCGTGTGTCCTGAGTACTGATGCGGCAGAGCGGTCCGTGGGCGTCGCCGAAGGCCAGTCCCCGTCCGCTCACTGTCTGCGCTTGAATCGTCGACGATGGTTTCAGACTGAACCGTGACTAGGCCTCGCGGGTCTTTGGCGAGCTCTCGAGGGTGCGCGCGGGGTCACGTTCGACGACGTCACCAAGCGCCTCGTCGATCCTGGCCAGCGCCTCAGTCGGGATGCGAACGCCGGCCGCCTTCACATTCTCGTGGACCTGGTCCGGTCGCGAGGCGCCGATGATGGCCGTTGCCACGTTGTCATTCTGCAAGACCCAAGCGATCGCCAATTGGGCCAAGGACAACTCGAGATCTTCCGCGACCGGCTTGAGCGCCTGCACCCGGGACAAGACGTCGTCGGTCATGAACCGCTCGATCATGTCCGCGCCACCTTTGTCGTCGGTGGCACGCGACCCGGGCGGCGGCTGCTGGCCCGGCTGATACTTGCCGGTCAGAACGCCCTGGGCAATGGGTGACCAGACCACTTGAGAGATGCCGAGCTCCTGTGACGTCGGCACAACCTCGCCCTCGATGACTCGCCACAACATGGAGTACTGCGGCTGGTTCGAGATCAGGTGCACGCCCAGCTCCGACGCCAAGGCATGCCCGTCTCGCAGTTGCTCGGCCGTCCACTCGCTTACCCCGATGTAGAGGACCTTGCCCTGGCGGACGATGTCAGCGAAGGCTTGCATCGTTTCCTCGAGCGGGGTCTCGTAGTCGTAACGGTGGGCTTGATAAAGGTCGACGTAGTCGGTTTGCAGCCGTCGCAGCGAGCCGTTGATCGACTCGAGGATGTGCTTGCGGGACAGCCCGACGTCGTTGTGCCCCTTGGGTCCTGTGGGCCCGAACACCTTGGTGAAGATTTCGAGCGACTCCCGCCGCTGGCCCTTCAGCGCCTCACCGAGGACCGTCTCTGCCTTGGTGTTGGCGTACACGTCCGCGGTGTCGAAGGTCGAGATGCCGGCGTCCAAGGCCGCCCGGACGCACTCGGTGGCGATGTCATTCTCCACCTGCGACCCGTGTGTCAGCCAGTTGCCGTACGTGATCTCGGAGATCTTGAGCCCGGAGGCTCCGAGGTAACGAAAGTCCATTGACTCATCCAACACCCTGACCCGCCACTCCCCTGTCGCGTCTCACCTGCTGTCCTCGCCATGAACGGCGAGGGGCAGGACGGCCGACCCTTGCACTTTTGTAGCGATCACTACAGAATACGTCTATGGGCCGACCACGCAGCTTCGACGACGCGACGGTGCTCGACGCCGCCGTCGACGTGTTCCGTCGCGAGGGCTTCTCCCGTGCCTCGGTCTCGCGCCTCGAACGCGCTACCGGCTTGAGCACCAGCAGCCTCTACCACGCCTTCGGCGGCAAGGACGCGCTGTTCGAGCGGGCGGTTGACCACTACGTCGACACATTCGTTCGGCCGCGCCTTGAGGCGTTCGCCGGGCCCACCGCGAGGCTAGAAGACCTCGAGCAGTTGTTCCTCTCGCTGCTCGAGCCCCCCCTCGACGACGGGTTCGGCTGCCTGGTGATCAACTCCGCCCTCGAGCTCGGCGGCGACCGCGCTGTCGACGGCGTGGTCAAGGGCCTCGGCACCGTCACCGACCATCTCGATGCCGTGCTCCTGCGGGAGACCGGCGACACCACCGACGCGACCGCGCTCGCGTTGCTCTACCAAGGCCTGCTCGTGCAGCTGCGCGCCGGTCTCACCACGCATCGGCACCGTGACGCGGTCAGCCGAGAATTCGCCCGTCTGCGGGCACGACGAGAGGACCAACGATGAGAACAGCCCTCAACCCCGCCTCGGTGGCTGCGTCACCGTTCTACGCTCAAGGAATCGAGGTCACCAACCCTACGCGTACGGTCTACGTCTCCGGACAGGTCGGCATGGACGCCGCCGGCTCGGTACCAGACGGCGTCGGCGCCCAGGCAGTCCTGGCGGTCGCCAACGTCCACGCCGTTCTCGCCGAGGCGGGACTCTCCCCCGATGCGATCGTCAAGGTGACCATCTTTCTCACCGATCCCACGCACATCGGTCCCTTCATGGAGGCGGCCGCGTCCTCTCTCCCGGTCGATCCGCCAGCAACCACCATGCTGGTCGTGCAGGCGCTGACCTCTCCTGAGCTGCTCGTTGAGGTGGAAGCGGTCGCCGTCGCCTGACGCGGCCTCAGGGCGAGCGCATGCCACAGTCGTGTCGTGGCTTGCGATGTCACCGTCTGCTGGACCTACGGTGGGTGCATGTTCTTGGAGAACCTCGTCATCGACGCCGTCGAGCCGCAGCGGCTAGGGCGATTCTGGGAGGCGGTTCTCGGCGGCGAGCGGCTGACCGACGAGTCAGATGCCTTCGAGACACGGCTCACCATCGAGGGCGGACCGGTGCTTGACGTGTGCTTCCAGCGTGTCCCCGGTCCGCCGTTCGAGCCGCCGAGACTCCACCTGGACCTCTTGGGTGGGGCCCACCAGGCCAAGGAAGTGGAACGGCTGCTCGAACTGGGGGCACGACACCTCGACATCGGTCAACGCGATGTCCCCTGGGTGGTGCTGGCCGACCCGGAGGGCAATCCCTGCTGCGTCATGGAGGAAAGAGCGGCGTACTGCGACACCGGACCTCTTGCGGCGCTCCCGCTCGACTCTGCCAACCCGGACAGGGATGCCGAGTTCTGGTCCTGGCTGACCGGCTGGACCGATGTGGTGGCGGTCGCACCCCGATCCCTCCGCCACCCGTCGCTGCATGGTCCCCTGCTTGAGCTGTGCCCCGAGCCAGCCCCCAAGGCGGCGACCAAGAACCGGCTGCACCTCGACATCCGGCTCGAGACTGGAGATGATCCCGACGACGTCGCCACACGTATCGCCGAACGCGGCGGACGCGAGCTCCACCCGGAGTGGGGCGAGCTGCCGTGGCGGCTCTACCAAGACCCGTCCGGCAACGAGTTCTGCGTGCTTCCAGCGCGGTCGTGAGAAACGGTCACAGTGTCGGATTGGCCTGCCGCCGTTCGTGGGATACGTGAAGGCAGACCACCGGGTCGGCCAGGTGAGAAGGAGCAGACATGACCGAGTACCTCCTGTACTTCAACCAACAGTGGGTGGGCGACCACAGCGAGGAGTGGTTCCGCGGGCGCGGACCGCTGGCGATGGCGGTGGTCAACGAGATGAAGGCTGCCGGCGTGTACGTCTTCGCCGGAGGGCTCGAGGAGGACGGTCCGGTCTACAGCGCCGACGCCACCAGTGGCACGTTGCTGATCACCGACGGGCCCTACGTCGAGACGAAGGAGTTCCTGGGCGGGTTCGCTGTGGTTGACGTGGCCGATGACGAGGCAGCCAAGATGTGGGCGGGCAAGCTCGCGGAAGGATGCGGCTGGCCCCAGGAGGTACGTCGCTTCGGGCCGCACCCTCAGATCGAGTGAGGCATCGTCCACCTCGTTCGGCCAGCGACCAGCTGAGGCCTGGGTGAGCCGCTGCTCCTTGGCGGTGGCGGCGCCGTTGCGGTTCTTCCTGCCCGCCAGCAAGCGGAGCGCGGACCTGCGGTTGTCGGTTGACGACACCTCAACACTCGGTCACATGTTGGCCGCCCTTGGCGTCCCGAAGACCGAGGTCGGTGCACTCATTGTCAACGGGCGTCCGGTCGATATCGCATATCGGCCCCGGACGGGCGACCACATCTCGATCCTTGCGTTGGCCTGGCCTCAGTGGCTGCCGACCTCGCCGCCACGGTTCCTTCTCGACGTCCACCTCGGCACCCTCAGCCGACGCATGCGGCTGCTCGGTCTCGACACCGCGTACGGCCAGGATGCCGGCGATGAGGCTCTGCTCGAGACGTCCCTAACACAGCAGCGGGTCCTGCTGACACGAGACCGGGGCCTGCTGCACCGCCGTGCCTTGCGGTGGGGAGCGCACATCAACTCGCAGGTTCCGGACGAGCAGCTGCGCGAGGTACTGGACCGGTTCACGCCCCCGTTGCAGCCTTGGAGCCGGTGTCTGGCCTGCAACGGGATGCTCATCGACGTGCCCAAGACTGACGTACACGCGCAATTGCAGGACGGGACGCGCCGGTGTTACGAGACGTTCCGTCGCTGTGAGAGATGCGGGCACATCTACTGGCGCGGCGCCCACGGGCAACGGCTACAGGGCATCGTTGACGCCGCGACCGCACGCCAGTCGTCGGCCGCCGGATCATCCCCCTCATGTCCAACTCACCCCTGACACCCCTCCATCAGCGCGCCGCTGCCGACGCACGGGCGCGTCCCGGCTGTCGCGGTGCTTCTCAGCAGCACAGGGCCAATCCAGTTCTTCACCGCAATGCGTCGGTGACTCACTCCCCCGCGTCCAGGCTCAAGTACCCTGACGCCAGGACGATCGGACGGTATCGGTGGACTGGGAGCAGGCTGCGGCAACCGCACATGTAACGGCCGCAGCACTTGCGCTACTCGCTGGAGCATGTGTTCTGCTGCTGCCCAAGGGGACTCGTGCCCATAGGGCGCTAGGGGCGGCCTACGTGGTCGCGTTGGTCGTCGTGAACATCGCGGCGCTTTCGCTGCATCGGGAGGACACCTTCGGTGTATTCCATGTGCTGGCTGTCGTCAGCGTGGTCACGCTTGCTGTGGGACTCGGCCCTCTGCTTGTCGGTGCGCATTCGCCGGCGGCATTTGCCATGCACGCCTATTGCATGACCTGGTCGTACGCGGGCTTGGCTGCCGCCGGATTCGGACAGCTAGCCGGCGTTGCTGGCCAGGGAAGAGCCTGGGTCGTACTGGTCGTGATTGGCTTGGTGTTGTCGCTGAGCGGCGTTGTCATTGTGGGCAAGGTGCCGTCGAGCCTCAACCGCACACTGGCCCACTGACTCAGACATTGGCTCGTAGCACCGCTCTCACCGGACGGGAGACACGATGGAAGGCACCTATCACGGGGACGATTTCTACTGCGACGTCGCCCTTCGGAATACCGCCGCCCTGCGCGTCGAGCATGAAAGCGACACGGTGCTTGCCTATCACCACACCCGTCCGTTCTGGCCGGTCCACATCGTCGTCGTACCGAAGCGACATGTCAGCTCCCTACTGACGTTGACCGCTGAAGATGATGCATTGACCCTTGAGCTGCTGGAGGTGGTCAAGGAGTTGGGGCAGCGCGTGCTCGACGAACACGGAGCGGCCGCAGTGCTCACGAACCTCGGGGCGTATCAAGACTCGCGGCATCTGCACTTCCACATCTCCAGCGGTCAACCGCTGCAGGGCTCAAGGAGTTAGCCGGCATGCCCCGGAGCCGGACCGGCACGGCCCGGAGGCGGTTTCGGTACGTCAGTGCAGTGTGTATCCCCCGTCAATGACGACCACCTCACCAGTCATGAATGACGAGGCCTCGCTGGCCAGATACACCACCGACGGTCCGAGCTCCACCGGCTCGGCGCTCCGGCCCATCGGGGCATCGTCGATCCACCGCGGTCGGTACCGAGGGTCGTCCACCGGTGCCATCTCAGTACGGACATAACCCGGAGCCAGCGCGTTGACGCGGACTCCGAAGGGGGCCCACTCTGCAGCAAGTGAGCGCGTGAGGTGGTGCACGGCCGCCTTGGAGGCGTTGTAGCCGGGCTGCCACTGCGGTCGGTTCACCACGAAGCCCGACATCGAGCCAATGTTGATGATCGATCCTGTCCTGCGCTCCACCATTCCGGCACCGAAGACCTGACACCCGTTCCACACGCCGTCCAGGTTGACCTGCAGCACCGCCCGCCAGTCCTCCGGAGTCACCTCCAGCGCCGGCCGGTGGATGCAGCTGCCGGCGTTGTTCACCAACACGTCCACAGGGCCCAGCGCGGCGGTCACCGCGTCGGCCACGGTCGCCAATGCGTCTCGGTCGGTCACGTCGACTGCGAAATACTCCGCGCGGATGCCGTCTGAGTGAAGCTCCTCGGCGGCCGCCACACCCGCATCTGCGTCGCGGGACAGCAACGCCAGAGACGCGCCAGCCTCCCCGAGTGCCTGGGCAAAAGCCCGTCCTAGCCCGCGGGAAGCGCCGGTGACGGCGGCGACCCTGCCGTGCAGGTCGAAATAGTCCAGGACTCGCATTGCTTCTCTTTTCGCTAGGGCTGGTAAGGCGCTGGTGAGTCAATGTACGACCCAGCGGCGAACGTGTTTCACGGTCTCGGGTTCCAGCGTCGCGCGCATCAGGCCATTGGGGCTGTGTACAGCGAACCCAGACTCCTTAGCCATTTCTTGTCCACCGCACGCACAGCTGACCAAGTATCTTTCTGACGGCCGCGAGCTCGCCCTCATCCCATCAGGTCAGATCTCAACGTTGATACGAGCGTGTCGGAAGGGCGAGGCCGCGAGGATGAGGGTCGCCGCAAGGAAGACGAGGGCGGCGGTCAGGAGGGCCTGGCGTGCGCCGAGCTGGACAGCGAGCAGTCCACCCAACGGCGCGACGACCACGATGACGGCACGGTTGAACGACCGCATCGTGGTGTTGGTCCGGGCCTGAAGCCGGTCTGGTGTCAGTGCCTGCCGATAGCTCATCTCGTGTGAGTTGCTGAAGCCGATGCCGAAGCCGTGGCACGCCTGCCCGGCACCGAGCACCAGCGCCGCTGCCCAGCCGCTGGTGCCGATCCCCGCGACGACCGCGAGGCACGCGCCCAGCGTGCTCACGGTGTGGGCGGCGATGACGGCTCCACCGGTCCCGAACCTGCGCCCCCCGATGCCTGACAGCACCGCCCCGAGGACACCTCCCACCCCCGCGCAGGCGGTGATGAGGCCGAACTGAAAGGCAGACAGCCGCAGATCCACCAGCGCGTATGCGGCCAGCACCGCCCCGAGAATCGCGTTCGCCGCGAACCACACATGGGTGGAGATGGCCAGAACCTTGAGTCCTGAGGCCCCATAGACCCAGCGGACCCCCGCCGTGATCTCTCGGCGCAGGTTAGGCAGCTCGGACACGATCGGGTCCGGCTCACGTACGCGCAAAGACCACAGCATCACTGCTGAGAACAGATGGGTGACAGCGTTGACGAGGACGGCCACGGGAGCGCCGACCAGCTTGACCAGCAGACCGGCAAGGACAGGTCCGGTGGTCTGTGCCACGGCGTCGGCACCGTCGATGCGCGCATGCGCCGGTTGCAGGTCCTCGCGGGCGACCAGGCGGGGCAAGAACGCCATGGACGCGGCGCCATTGATCAGTGAAGCCGTGCCGTAGCCGAAAACGATCACCAGGAGCACCGGCATCGACAGGCTTCCCGTCGCCCACGCCACCGGGATAGAGATCAACAGCAAGGCTTGGGCGAGATCGGTGCAGACCATGACCGGACGCCGACTTCGTCGGTCGACCAGCGCACCCACGACAAGCCCGAGGAGAAGATAGGGAAACCAGCGAGCGGAGTTGAGCCAACCGACATCTTGGGCGGAGCCGCCCATCGTGAGGACGACAAGCGTCTGCAGAGCCAACAAGGTGACGTAGGTGCCAAAGGACGACACCGTCTCGCTGACCCAGAACCTGGTGAACTCACGCGACGGAAAGCCGGTGGTTGGCATACGGGAGTGTTCCACGCGCTCTACTGGAAAAGTGGCTCCACCTGCCCCACAATGAGGAGCTCAGCCTAATAACTTCACAGCGCCTGTGCCGTTGTTTGCATAAGTTATCCCTGCTTGGCCTCTGGTGCACCGCAGGCGACATGGGTACTCAACAGGCTTAGGACGTTCCCATCCGACGCCGCCATCCGTAGACACGCGCGTGCCGTATACAGAGCGGGGACCCGGACGTCCGCTGAGGCCGTCCCCGCTCTCGAAGGAGTGAAGTTATGCACCGTGAGGTTGGAGAACCGGTGACCTCACGCACCACAGACGAAGCCCTCCAGCGGCTGCTCGACGAGGGACGAGCCCGGGCGGCCGCGACCGGTCCTGACCACGCCCGGCTCTGGGAGGCTCTGACCGCCGCCACCCAGGGCGGGAAGCGGTTCCGGCCAGCTCTGGTGACCGCGACTCACGATGCCCTCGGCGGCACCAGCACCGCCGCGGCGGTCGACGTGGGCGCCGCCGTCGAGATGCTGCACACGGCCTTCGTCATCCACGACGACGTCATCGACGGCGACGACGTGCGCCGTGGACGCCTGAACGTAAGCGGAACCTTCCACGTGTACGCCCTCGCCGCGGGAGGTGCCCCCCAAGGCGCCGGCGATTTCGGTCGCGCGGCCGCCATCCTGGCCGGCGACCTTGCGCTCGCCGCTGCGATCCGCGCAGTCGCCATGTGCGGAGCCCGGACAGAGGTCGTGCACGCGCTGCTTGACCTCTTCGACGACGCGCTGCACACCACCGCGTCAGGAGAGCTCGCCGACGTGCGCCTGTCACTCGACCTGGCACCGGCATCGCTGCTGGACAGCGTGACCATGGAGGAGCAGAAGACGAGCGCCTACTCGTTCGCGCTCCCGATGCAGGCGGGGGCGCTGCTCGCCGGCGCTGATCACACGACGGTGGCTCGGCTCGGGGAGGCCGGGCGAATGCTCGGAATCGCCTTCCAGATGGTCGACGACCTCATCGGCGTCTTCGGCGACCCGGCTGAGACCGGCAAGAGCGCGACCAGCGACCTACGTACCCGCAAGCAGACGCCGCTCCTCACCCACGCCAAGACCACGCCCGAGTGGGCACGGATCCGCGCGTACGTCGGTCGCGACCTCACCGACGACGAGTTAGCCGAAGCCAGGCGGCTCCTCACGGCCTCGGGATCCCGCCTCTTCGTCGAGGAGCTAGCCGACGCCCACCTCTCCAGCGCCCGGGCAGTCGTCGAGCAGCTGGGCATCTCCACCGATCTTCTCGCCACCGTGACCATGCGCCCTCCGGCGCTCGCTGGCAGCAAGGAGGTCGCGGCATGAAGCTTCTTGTCGGCACCACCCGCCGCCCTGCCAGCACGCTCTACGACCAGGTCGCGGAGTGCAGCGCTGCGGCCGTCATCCGTCATTACTCCAGCTCATTCGGGCTCGCCAGCCTCTTGCTCGCCGAGCCTGTGCGCACCCATATCCGCAACTGCTACGCGCTGGTCCGTATCGCGGACGAGATCGTCGACAACCCCGAGCCCGGTCTCGGGCGTGAGCCACGGGCGAGGATGCTCGCCTGGCTCCACGAGGATGTGCGTCATGCTCTCCAGACCGGGCACAGCGCCAACCTCGTTGTTCACGCGTTCGCGCGCACCGCGATCGCGTGCTCAATCGACGAGGAGCTCATCGACCCGTTCTTCGCGTCGATGGGCATGGATCTCGAGCCCACCGTCCACACCCGCGAGAGCTTCGACCGCTACGTCTACGGGTCCGCCGAGGTGGTGGGGCTCATGTGCCTGCGGGTCTTCCTCGCCGGGGCCGGGGCCGATGACTATGACAGGCTTGCGCCGGGTGCTCGGCGGCTGGGCGCAGCCTTCCAGAAGGTCAACTTCCTCCGCGACCTGGCCGAAGACCACGACACGCTGAGCCGCTGCTACTTCCCGGGGATCGACGTCGACCGGTTGTCCGACGCCGACCGCGACCGGATCCTCGACGACATCGCTGGCGACCTCGACGCAGCCGCCGCCGTCATCCCCGAGCTGCCGGCGAGCTGTCGCCGGGCCGTCCGGACGGCGCACGCGACGTTCGCCGAGCTCGCCACCCGGCTCCGTAACACGCCGGCCACGCGGATCCGCCACTCCCGCGTCCGCGTCCCAACTCCGAGGAAGCTGCGGCTCGCAGCGGGCACCTTCTACGGTGGCCGCTCATGACCTCGGTTCTGCCCATACGGTCGGCCCGCCGACCGACATCAGCGGACCCCGGCTCTCGTCGGGTGGTCGTCATCGGTGGCGGGATCGCCGGGCTCGCCACCGCCGCGCTGCTCGCGTCGCGAGGCAACAGCGTCGACCTGCTCGAGAAGAACGACGAGCTCGGCGGCCGTGTCGGCAGCATCGAGCGCGACGGGTTCCGCTTCGACACAGGCGCCTCGTGGTACCTCATGCCCGAGGTGTTCGAGCACTTCTTCTCCCTGCTCGGCACCTCGGTCGAAGCCGAGCTCGACCTGACGGTGCTCGACCCGAGCTACCGCGTGTTCTTCGAGGATCACACGTCGCCGGTCGACGTCCGCCCCGACCCGGCGTACAACCGAGCGCTGTTCGAAGCGCTGGAGCCGGGAGCCGGCCTCCGGTTCGATGCATACCTCCGCTCGGCTGAGGACACCTACGACATCGCTCTGCGCCGCTTCCTCTATGGCAACTTCGACTCCCCGGCAGCCTTCCTGCACCCTGACGTCGTACGCCGAAGCCCGGCGCTGTTGCGGTTGATGACCCGATCACTCGGCAGCCACGTGGCGGCGCAGTTCTCCGACAACCGGCTACGCCAGCTACTCGGCTACCCGGCAGTGTTCCTCGGCTCGTCACCGAGGCGAACACCGAGCATGTACCACCTCATGAGCCGGCTCGACCTCGGTGACCGGGTGCTCTATCCGCAAGGCGGGTTCACTCGGCTCATGGAGGTGGTCGCCGCGTTGGCCCGGCGGCACGGAGCACGCCTGCACACCGGCAGGACGGTAACCGGGATCCTCACCAGTGACAGCCGCCGCGGCGGTCGCCCGCACGTGACGGGCGTGGAGCACACTGCGGACGTCGGCCTCGATCGCCGTACCCTCGCGGCCGACGTGGTGGTCGGTGCTGCGGACCTGCACCACCTCGAGACCGCGCTGCTCCCTCCCCTGCTCCAGACGCATCCGCACCGGGTGTGGCAGCACCGCTCACCCGGGCCGGGCGCGGTGCTCGCGATGCTCGGTGTCGAGGGTCGCCTGCCGCAGCTGGCGCACCACTCGCTGTTCTTCACCTCCGACTGGGACCGTAACTTCGGCGACATCTTCGGACAGCAGAGCCGAGTCCCGGACCCCGCCTCGATCTACGTCTGCAAACCCTCCGAGAGCGACCCGACCGTGGCGCCTGTCGGGTGCGAGAACCTCTTCGTCCTGGTCCCGGTGCCGGCCGATGTCGCGATCGGGCGCGGTGGCGACCACGGGCAGGGCTCCGAGGCCGTGGAGCGGGCCGCGGACGCGGCCATCGACCAGGTGGCCGCCTGGGCCGGAGTCCCGGACCTCCGCGACCGCATCCGGGTGCGGCACACCGTGGGGCCGCAGGACTTCGCCCGCCGGTACAACGCGTGGCGCGGCGGAGCACTCGGCCTCGAGCACACTCTCCGCCAGAGCGCCTTCTTCCGGCCACGCAACGTGTCGTCGAAAGTCGACGGACTGATGTACGCGGGGGCGAGTACCGTCCCAGGGGTGGGTCTGCCGATGTGCCTGATCAGCGCGGAACTGGTGCTGAAGCGGCTGATCGGCGACCGGTCGACGCTGCCGTTGGTCAGATGACCCGAGCGCACAGCAGCGCCCTGCCGCGCGGGTGCCGATGATGAGCCTGCCGCATTGGTCGTACGCTGCCATGCTGGCGTTCTGCCTGGCCGGGACGCTGCCACTCATCCCTGCCTTCCGACTCCGAGTGCTGCAGCAGCCAGGACGGCTGGCCCTCACCGTCGTCGCGGCCGGTTCGCCGTTCCTCATGTGGGACCTGTTCGCAACCCGAGCCGGACACTGGCGCTTCGACGCAGATCAGACGCTGCCCTGGCGCGTGGCCGGGCTTCCTGTCGAGGAGATCGCCTTCTTCATCGTCATCCCACTGGTCACCGTGCTGACCTACGAAGCGGTGAAAGCCGTCGCGCAGAGGGACCGAGCCAGCCATCGACGTCCCGGCAACGAAATCCCATGACCTACACGGCTATCGCCGTCGTGGCGGTGCTGGCCGCGGTCGCTTGCGACCGCTGGGTAGCCCGGACCAGGCTGACCACCTCGAGAACCTGGTGGGCTGCCTACGGGATCATCGTCTTCTTCCAGCTCCTGACGAACGGCTGGCTCACCGGCCGCGGCATCGTCCGCTACGACCCTGACGCGATCATCGGAAACGATCGCGTGTCTCTTGTCGGGGACGGTCGCCTGGTCTTCGCGCCGGTGGAGGACCTGGCATTCGGCTTCGCTCTCGTACTGACGACCTCGATCGTGTGGGCCTGGCTGGGCCGCCGCAGCGGCCATCGCACCGGCGAAGAGGCGGCGTGAAGCCCATGCCCCGGCTGCAGGCAATGAAGCCCACCGACCTCGGCATCCCCGGCCCAAGCTCCTTGGACATGGCGCGAGCCTTCCGATCGGTGCGCGCCGACCCGCTGTTGTTCCTGAGCGAGGTCTCCGAGCGCTACGGCGACCTCGTCGCCTTCCCAGTGCCGGGTGCGCCGGCGCTGCTCGTCAACGACCCGGACGACGTCCGGAACGTGCTGCAGACCTCGGCACGCCACTGGGGCAAGGAGACCGTGCAGTACGCCGCGCTAGCCCGGGTGACCGGTCCCGGACTGCTGGCATCCTCCGAGCCCAACTGGATCGAGCACCGACGGCTCGCCGCCCCGGCCTTTCACCATCAGCGACTCGAAGCGGTGGGCGATCAGGTGCGAGCGGCAGCCGACGCCGCCATCGCTTCCCGCCTTGCTGTCGAGTGCTCCCGCACGGGCGCTGTGGTGGACGTCGCTGCCCTCACGCACCGGATCGGACTGGACGCGGTCGGACGGGGCCTGTTCTCCGCAGACCTGTCCGGGCAGGCGCAACAACTGCTGGACGCGACGAGCGAGGCGGCGAAGCTGGTAGTCCGGGTCGGCCGGTCCATCTTGCCGACGGCGGCCTGGGCCCCGACGCCGACGAATCTCCGGCTGCGTACGACGCGGAACCGCCTGGACGCGATCTCGTCCAAGCTGATCGCGCAACGACGTGCGCGTGGCTCCGACTCGGCCGGCGAAACGCACGGCGACGACCTTCTCGGCCTCCTGTTGGACAGCCACTTGACCGACGCCGAGATCCGCCACGAGCTTGTCACGATGATCATTGCCGGCCACGAGACGGTGGCCGCGGCGCTGGCCTGGACATTGATGTTGCTGGCCGAGCACCAGCCGGCGCAGGACCGTGTGCGCGCCGAGCTGGCCGATCACCCCGGACCGGTGCCGATGCTGGGCCACCGCGACCGGCTCCCCTACACCCGTGCCGTCATCGACGAGGCGTTGCGCCTCTTCCCGCCGGCGTGGGCGCTCTCGCGACGTGCCCACCGTGACGACGTCATCGGCGGTCACACGGTTCCGGCCGGCACGCTGGTCATCGTCAGCCCCTGGCTGCTGCACCGCCGCAGCGACTCGTGGCCCGATCCGCTGGCGTTCCGACCGGAGCGCTTCGTCGGCGCGGGCGTGGGACGCTCTGCTTACCTGCCGTTCGGGCAGGGACCCCGCCTGTGCATCGGGCGCGAGTTCGCGTTGGGCGAGATGGTTCTTGTGGTGAGCAGGCTGCTTACGGCGTACCGGATGGACGTCCCGCAAGGCTGGACCCGCCCGGCGGGTCTGGCGCAGGTAGCAGTGCACCCGCGGGGAGGCATGCCGCTGGTCCTGAGGCGACTTGACGGGGCCTCGACATGACGGCGCTGCTTGTCGTCGTGCTGCTGACAGCAGCGATGGGCGCCCGTTGGTTGCTCTCGGACCTCCGCACGGTCCCGCGCGGTGGGGGGCACCATGACCGAGCCGCCTCGGTCTCGGTCGTCATCCCGGCGCGGGACGAGGCGGACACTCTCCCGACGCTGCTGGGCTCCCTGCGGCGGCTCCCGATGCTCCTCGCCGACATCGTGGTGGTGGACGACGGCTCCCGGGACGCTACAGCCTCGGTCGCTGCGTCAGCCGGAGCAGGTGTCGTCGACCCGGGTGCCCCTCCATCCGGCTGGACGGGCAAGGCATGGGCCTGTCATGTGGGAGCCCGCGCTACCAGCGGGGACCTGCTGCTCTTCCTCGACGCTGACACAGTGCTGGCGCCGGACGCCCTGGACGGCCTGCTCGAGCTGTACGACCGGCACGGCGGTCTGGTCTCGGTGCAGCCCTACCACGGCGTCGTGCGGCCGTACGAGCAGCTCTCGGCCTACTTCAACGTGATGTCAGTCATGGCCAGTGGCGCCTTCGCTCGCCGCCCCGGCAAGCGGCCGATGGCCTTCGGGCCCTGCCTGCTGACGTCGCGCGCCGCCTACGCGCAGGCAGGCGGGCACGCCGCGGTGCGGGGAGAAATCTTGGACGACGTCGAGTTGGGGGTCGCGTACCACCTGGCTGGCCTGCCGGTCCGGTGCGTGATCGGAGGGCAGTCCGTCCGGATGCGGAGCTATCCCGGTGGCGTCCGCCAGCTGGCCGACGGATGGACGAAGAACTTCGCCTCCGGTGCCTCGGCAGCACCTCTGGGAGCCACGCTCGGCGCCGTGGCGTGGGTGAGCGCCCATCATGCCGTCGCCGTGGGAGCGATCCTGGCTCTCGTGGAAGCCGTAACTGGTATCGGCGCGACCTTGACGCACGGCCCTGCTGCCCTGTGGGCGCTCGCCTGGGTGGGGGGCTCCTGGCAGTTGCGGTCGATATTGCGCACGATCGGCTCCTTCCGTTGGTGGTCCTGGGTGCTGTTTCCCGTGCCGCTCCTCGCTTTCGACGTCATCTTCGCGAGGTCGGCTGCGCTCACGGTGGTCCGGCGATCGGTGCGATGGCGCGGTCGTGAGGTGGACCTCCGCAGGCACGGTTCCGCCGAGGAAGGGGTCTGATGCTACGGCTGGTGATGCCGCAAGCCCTGACCATCGTGGTCGACGTCGCGGCTTGGGGGGTGTTCCACAGCGCTACCGGATACGCGGCTTATCGCCTGGACGAAAGCCGGCTGAGCCAGGACGGGTGGCTGCTACGGCCGCGGCGCTTCGAGAACGCTGGGCGTTGGTACCGCCGCTGGCTGCGGGTCCATCGCTGGAAGGACAAGGTGCCAGAGGCCGGCAATCTGTTCCGTGGCGGGATCAGCAAGCGCCACCTTCCGGGCCGCGACGTCGCCGGGCTGCAGCTCTTCGTCCGAGAGACCCGCCGGGCCGAGCTGGCCCACTGGTGGGCCATGTGGTGCGGGCCGATCTTCGTCCTGTGGAACCCACCGCTCGCCGCTGGGCTACTCGTCTTGTACGGGGTGCTGGCGAACCTGCCGTTCATCGTGATCCAGCGGTACAACCGATTCCGGATCATGCCCCTGATAGAACGCCTGTCGTCCTGATGCACCAGCGTGCAGAAACCTCACGGCACGGGGCGCTGGCCCAGCTGCTGATCGCCTGGTCTCCGCTCAGCGTCATCCTGGTGGCGTACGCCGTTGCGCACTGGGTGAACGCTCCGATCGGCATCGGCGATGGTGCGAGCACGAACCGGCTCGGCTTCCCCCTGCACGTCGTCGCACCCGCCGAGGCTGACCGCCGGGTATGGGGCTCAATTCCGACCGTTTGGCTTCAGCGACAGCGAGTCGAAGAAGCCGCGCATTGGTACGACGCCGCCGCCGCCTTGGTCTACGTCACGCACTTCGTCGCCATCCCGCTGGTGACGGCGATCGTGTGGTTCCTCCTGCGCGATCGGTTCACAGCTTGGATCGCTTCAGTTCTCACCTTCACGACATTGGGAGTGGGCGGCTACGTCGTGTATCCGGCCGCGCCACCGTGGCTCGCCTCAGACATGGGCGAGATCGGTGCCGTCAGCCGCATCTCCGGCTTGGGCTGGGACTACCTGCATCTGGAGCTGGTCGGTCGGTTGATCGTCCTGGGTCAGGAAGGGAGCAACCCAGTGGCGGCGATGCCGTCACTGCATGCTGGCAGCGCGCTGCTCGTCGCACTGTTTCTCTGGCCGTCGGTCAACTCGCTATGGCGTGCCGCGCTTGTCGGATACGCCGTCGCTATGGCTGTCACGCTCGTGTACACGGGCGAGCACTACGTCGTGGACGTCGTCGTCGGGTGGCTGGTCGCTGGGGTCGGGACTGTTGTAGGAGCTGCGATGCCCCGCCGCAGCATTGGGACGAGGCCTTCGACGACGCCCCGGTCAACTGCCCGGTATCGAGAACGTGACCGTGAAGCTCTTTGAGCTGCACCCTCGGCGACCTTGATCGACATTCCGCCCCCTTTCTCCGAGGCAGCTGCACGCGCACCCCCGGGTACCGATCAGCCTGGAGGGGTGCTGCCGTGTCGATGGACCACCTTCCACTCGCCATCCTCACGCCGGTATATCTGCGTCGCACGCAATGTGTAGGTCCTCGGCACTCCGTTGATTGACGCCGAGGTGTGTTCGAACCCGGCAGTGTAGGCAACATCACCGATGACCTCGGCCGCCTGCAGCTCGAACTCGTACGCTGTGCAGTCCGAGAAGGTCTCCGCCAGCTGCGCGAACAGCTCATCCAGCTCGGTTTGTCCCTCGGCGTTCCTCACAGCACCCAGAATCGTCACCGGGTCATTGCGTGACCAAATGGCGCGTCGTAGTGACGCATCACCGTTGTGGACCGCTACCTCTGCTTCCCTGAGGACCGTGTGCACCCAGTCGATGAACTCCGCGTGCTGGCTCATCACCTCATGATGCTCCCAGCCTGCGTCAATCGCACGCCGCGGCAGCAGCCTCGTGTGCATCAGCTGGGAAGATGGTGCCCATGCTCCCCATCACCAGTCACATCGGTGTGTGATGGAGGCACTGTTGGCCGAGTGTCTCGCGTCCGACTACGTTGCAGCTGCAGGACTGGTCTGGGTGCACCGTCATCGTGGCTCGGCCGCCACGTGCCTAGCCTCGAGCCGTGGTCTCACGTAGGGTCCCGCTTCCGGCACCTGGGAGCACGCCTTCCGGCTCTTCCGCCGCTGAGCCGGGCTTTCGCGCCTAAAGATCCAGTCAGCGGCGGCTGAACAGCGACCGTAGCTGGCCCAGTGTTGCCCTGTTGAGGATGGAGCCTTCTCGAGTCTTGAGGTCGGCGAGGGACTCAGGGATTGGGCCTGCCAGGACGCGGTGCATGTTGAGGGTGCAGCGTTGTCCACCGGCTGCGATCACGGACAGGCGTAGACGGGGATTGGTCTCGTCACTGAAGGTGTCTTTGCCCATGATCGAGCCACGCGGAGAAGCTGTTCGCCTGGACACCACACTGATGGATCGGCCGGGAGTGCTCGCAGTCAAGGAGACGTTCCACGTCGTACCCGGTCTGGCTTGGTTAAGGAACCATCTGACGACCAGGCCAACGTCGTCTCGGTAGGACGCGACCATGCTGAGCGTGACGCTCTTGTGGCATACGCTGAATCCCGCTAGGGGAGCAGCCGGCTTCGCTAGGACAGCGCACAGCCTGCCGTCGATGAGATCGGGCCGCCCTGGGCCCAAAGCGATGACCGTGAAGTACGGGGCCTGTACTGCCGGCACGGATCGGCTGACATTCCACCGCCCATTGCGCACCACGGCGACGGCTTGGCCTCCCTCGTCCGCGGACTCGTCGGTGAACGACCCTTCACTGAACCCCAAGCGCCAACGGGTGCCCTCGGGCAACCCGTGAGCGGTCGCAGTCATCGTGTAGGTGCCTGGCTCCTTCTGAATCCGTAGCACCATGCCGCCACCGCCTTGACAGGCTCCCTCAACGACCGTCTCCGCGACCGAACCGAGAGTCGCACGTTCTTCAGTCGCCGAATCGGCGAGGGCCGGCACAGTGGCCGCCAGCGTCACTGATGCGGCGGCCACCATGCCCAGCACTGCCCAGTGTGTGCGGGAACGTGTCATCGACTACTCCAAGGAAGTGGGCGTCCCAGAAAATGAGGCTCTCGTCAACAAGGTCTCACACCCAAGCTCTGCCGGGCGGCCGATCGTCAGACTCCGACAAGTGGAGGGAGGAAAGATCAGATCAAGACGCTTATGGTTCATCGATCGATCAGAGGATGTCGTGATGTCGCTCGCTCCGTACTCGGCCCGCAGCCGCCGGTGGTGCTTCGCCGATCAGCTCGGCCCGCACTTCCTTGACCACGAGGATCAGTCGGTTCTCCTGGTCGAATCGACGCGTGTCTTCGCTCGCCGCCGCTTTCATCGACAGAAGGCTCACCTCGTGCTCTCCGCGCTGCGGCACCGCGCCGCGGAGCTGGGCGAGCGCGCGCGCTTCGTGCAGGCATCGACATATCGAGAGGCGGTCGACGCGATTGACGAGCCCTTGTCGGTCTGTGGGCCGACTTCTCGGGGGGCGGAGCGCCTCGTGCACGCCCTTGACGTCGAGGTGCTGCCTGCCCGCGGCTTCGTGACGTCCCGCGAGGACTTCGCCGCTTGGGCGGCGGGCCGCCGCGGCCGGCTTCTGATGGAGGACTTCTACCGTGAGACCCGCCGGCGGCTCGGTGTACTGATGGACGGCAACGAGCCTGCCGGCGGTCGCTGGAACTACGACGCGGACAACCGCGAACCGCCGCCTAAGCGGTCCGAACCGCTGGGCGTCAGCGAACCTTGGTGGCCGGCCGAGGACGACATAGACGCAGAAGTGCGAGCCGATCTCGATCGGATGGAGCGCGACGGACATGCCTCGTTCGTCGGCCGAGACGGTCCGCGGCGGTTCGCAGCCACCCGGGCTGAGGCGCTCACTGCCCTTGATGCCTTCATCGAGGGCCGGCTCGCGGGCTTCGGGCCGCACGAGGATGCCATGCTGGCGGGCGACTGGACGATGGCCCACTCGATGCTGTCGGCGCCGATGAACCTCGGGCTGCTGCACCCACTGGAGTGTGTAGAGCGCGCCGAGCACGCGTACTTGTCCGGCGCGGCGCCGCTGAACAGCGTCGAGGGCTACGTCAGACAGCTGATCGGTTGGCGGGACTACGTGTGGCACATCTACTGGCACACCGGGCCGGAGTACAGGGAGAGCAATGCTCTCAACGCCAACGAGCCGCTTCCCCGGTGGTTCGCCGACCTGGACGCCGACGCCGTTGAGGCACGCTGCCTGCACACCACGCTGGCTCAGCTGCGCGACACCGGCTGGGTGCATCACATTCCCAGGCTGATGATCTTGGGCAGTTGGGCGCTGCAGCGCGGCATCAACCCCTCGGCGCTGACCGACTGGTTCCACGACAGCTTCGTGGACGGCTACGAGTGGGTCATGGCCCCCAACGTCGTCGGGATGAGCCAGCACGCCGATGGTGGACTGATGGCAACCAAGCCCTACACGTCCGGCGGTGCGTACATCAACACCATGAGCGACTTCTGTGGCGAGTGCCGGTACAAGCCGACCGTGCGCGTGGGCGACGACGCGTGCCCGTACTCCGCCGGCTACTGGGCATTCCTCGACCGGAACCGCAGCCGGCTGTCGAACAACCCACGAATGCGGCAACCGCTCACCGGCCTGGATCGCCTCCGAGACCTCGACGGCGTACGCGAGCAGGAACACCAGCGGGGTACTACCCCGCCCTGACGCCCGCGGCCTTGGGAACGGCCGCATTCCAATGAGCCCGTTTGCGAGTGTTCGCGGGGTCGCCTATCGCGACCTGCTGCGCGCCGTGTCCCACCTTGACATGTCCACGTCATGTGGCATTTCCCGGATCTCGGGGTCGGACCAGGGCGGATCCTGATGTTCCCGGCTCCCGATTCGGCACATACTTCAAGGGTGACGGGGAGACGCTCCTTGCACGGACTCGAAGGAAGTGCAACAACATGAACGACATTCAGCAGAGCTTCGCCACGCAGGGCCTCGTTCGGCCGCGGGGCGGGCGAGTTATTGCCGGGGTCTGCGCCGGCCTCGGTCGACGCTTCGGCCTCACGCCATGGGTAGCGCGACTCCTGTTCGTTCTGCTGCTCATGGTCGTACCGGGCAGTCAGCTCCTGGTCTACCCGATTCTGTGGATCCTTATGCCAGCCGAAGGCACTGCGTCGTTCTCGACGCCCCCGACCCGGCCGGCCGGCGCCGCCTAACCGGTCCTCCGGGGGCCCGAAGGGTCGACTTTTCCGAACCACCCCCGCGCTGTACCAAGGTGCATCCTCCCGGCCGGAGTCTTCGCTCGGCCGAACCAAGGATGTGTTGGCGTTGTGATGTCGTGCCGATCAGAGTTCGTAGGCCCTGTGCGGCATCTGAGTGCTCAACTTTCCACCGCTCACGTCGACGAGGGTTCCGGTGATGTATTGCGCCGCGTCGCTCGCCAGAAAGCAGACGAGGTCCGCCACGTCCTCGGGCCGACCCCACCGCCGCAGTGACAACGTGTCCAGTAGCCGAGCCTGCACCGGCTCCGGCATGTCGGCGAAACCGTTCATCGCGGTGGGAACCATCCCCGGCGCGTAGGCGTTCACGGTCACGTCCCATGGGCCGAGCTCGCTCGCCAGCACCCGGGTGAATTGGACGACCGCGGCTTTCGAGGCAGCGTACGCCGCGCTGCCCACACTGGGGATGATGGCAGCGAATGACGCAGCGTTGATGATGCGCCCGCTGCGCTGGTTCTTCATCGTAGGGATCACGGCCTGCGACATGAGGAACGTCCCAGTCACGTTGACCTCGAAGGCTCGCCGCCACCGCTCCGGGTCAAGGTCGCAGACGAGCCCTTCGATGTTCACACCAGCGTTGTTGACCAGTACATCGACCGTTTCGAATCGCTCGACGGCCTTCCCGACGGCATTCCGAACCGACCCGGGATCACTGACATCGCATGGCAACGAGTAGTAGTCGCCAACTGTCCCTTGGTCGTCTCCGAAGGCGACATCGAGCGCGACGACACGGCTCCCCTCGTCGTGGAACCGCTCCGCAATCGCTCGGCCGATGCCGCGCCCACCTCCGGTCACCAGAACGACTTTTCCTGCGAGGTCGAGCAGCATGGGAGTCCTCTCATCAACGAGACTGTGACGGGATTCTTAAGAGAGGAAGAGCATGCAGGAGCTGACCGCAGAAGACCAGAGCGTGCCTGGCGGCCCGGTGTTGTGGGTGACCGGCGGTGGGAGCGGCATGGGCAGGGCAACCGCCTTGTCAGCGGCGTCGAGTGGCTGGCGGGTCGCCCTGAGCGGGCGTCGGCCCGAGCGGGTGCGGGCGGTAGCCAGTGAGGTCGAGGCGTTGGGCGGCGAAGTGTTGAGCCTTCCAGGCGACGTCCGCAGCATCGAGGACGTCGCCGAGTGCGCTTCGGCAGTAGAGCAGAATTGGGGCCGCCTCGACGGCCTGGTCCTGTCAGCGGGGATGAACGCTCCGCGTCGTACCTGGGGCGACCAGGACCTACAGGAGTTCGGTGACATCATCGAGACCAACCTCGTCTCGGTCGCCCGAGTCGTCCAGCTTGCGCTCCCTCAACTGAGGAGGAGCGCGGGAACCATCGTCGTCATCTCCTCATACGCGGGCTGGCGGTTCTCTCCCGGCGCGGGCGTGGCCTACAGCGCCAGCAAGACGGCTCTGGCGTCCTTGTGCCAGTTCTTGAACGCACAGGAGGCCGCTTCGGGAGTGCGGGCCTGCCATCTCTGTCCTGGGGACGTCGACACGGATTTCCTGGCGCAACGCCCTGAGGTTCCCGGCACGGAAGCGCGCAGCGCCATGATGACTGCCGAAGACGTGGCACGTGCAGTCCAGTTCGTCCTCGACTCCCCGACTCATGTGCGCGTCGACGAACTCGTCATCAGCCCCGTGTCGCAGCACTGAGGTGCCATCTCCTGAGGACGCGCTGTCGCGGTCGCGCTGACTCGGTAGCGTGCCACCCATGGCCATCAGATTCGAGAACGTCGGGATCGCCGTCCGTGATCTCGAAGCGACGATCGCCTTCTTCACCGACCTCGGGCTCACCGTCGTCGGCCGCGACACGGTCAAAGGAGAGTGGACCGACACCGCGGTCGGCCTCGACGGCAACCACGCCAACATCGCCATGCTCCAGACCCCAGACGGCAACGGCCGCCTCGAGCTCTTCGAGTACATCCATCCCGACGCGATCGAGACGGAGCCCACCCGGCCCAACGAGATCGGCATGCACCGCGTGGCGTTCTCGGTCGACGACATCGACGAGGCCCTCGAGGTCGCCGCCAGGCACGGCTGCCGACCGCTGCGCGGCGTGGCGACCTATGCGGACATGTACAAGCTCGCCTACGTCCGCGGCCCCAGCGGCATCATCGTCATGCTGGCCGAGGCGCTGAAGAAGAGCTAGCCCGGGGTTTACCCTCGTCCGGGCCGAGCAGGTAACGGCGGCCATCGGGAACGGTGAGGCAAGGGTGCGCCCTTATACCGAGTCGGCCGGCTCGAACCATTGGGCACTGAGCAGCGGGCTGATATCGAGCTGTACATTCTCTACCGTGCGTGCACCGTCGCGACGATCGGGGCACATTCAGCTGCCGTCACGTGCCCCCTCCCTGAACTGGGCCCACTCGCAGAACAGTGGGTGCACCTGCTGGAAAAAGGCGGTCTTCGCACGGGTGTAGTCGTCGTAGTCGGGCTTTCCCGCGTTCTCCGCCGACAATCTTCGCTTGGTGTCCTCGTACCGCTGGCGAGCCTGAGGATGCTCGCGGAGCCAGTCACGGAACCAGACGGTGTAGTGGCCCCAAGGGGAGTCCGCGCGGCGGATGTGGAGGATGATTGATTGGCCTCGCTCGACGTAGGCAACGTAAAGGCGCTTCTGCCAGACGTGACCAGCAACGTCCTCATCTCCGTGAGGAACGTCGTGCGTGACGCCGGGTGAATCCGGTCGAGAACCGAGAGCTTGCTCGTACCCGAGCGGCGCAAGCCGCGGCACGAGGTCCCTATGGCTTGGCAGAGGCAAGATGCGGACCTGGAGATCGATGATGGGCTTCGCGGCCAGGCCCGGAACCGAGGTGGACCCAATGTGGTCGAAGGTAGCGTTGTCCGCTCCTGGCACATCGGTGAGCGCCGCTGCAACTTGTCGAAGGTCCGCGGCTGCTCGCGAAGCCCAATGCGGGTCCGACTCGATCAGAGTAGCTGGGTTGTCGGATGACATGCCGGTCATCCTGCCTCAACGCACACTTTTTTGCGGCGGCCGCTGCCCTGATCCGAACGACCGCTTGGGGAGGCAACCGCAGTCGCCGCCGCGGCGCGCCGGGCGGCTGTCGGATCCTTCATGACTCCTCGGGCGGCCCCGGGTGCGACACGCGCGTCAGGTTGAGTTCGGCCCGACGGTGAAGGACTGCGCGCTCACTCTCGTTCCTGGTGCGCGCGGCCGCCTCGGTGAACGCTTGGCTCGCCCGGGCGTGTAGCCCGGCCCGTTCCAGCAGATCTCCGCGCACACTCGGCGCGAGCGGCGAGTCGCCGAGTGCACGTACGTCCAGCTCCTCCAGCACGGCGAGCCCCATGTCCGGGCCGAACGCCCGCCCGTACGCGACCGCCCGGTTCACCTCGACAACCGGTCCCGGCGCAGCGTCGGCCAGGACGTCGTACAGAGCCGCGATTCGGCGCCAGTTCGTGTCCTCGGCACGCCCTGCGCGGGCATGCTGGGCGGCGATCGAGGCTTGCAAGAAGTACTTCCCGACCGGCTTCCCGCGTGCCGCGAGTAGCTCAGCCTGCTGCAAGGCGGCCATGCCGCGCCGGATCAGCAGTTGGTCCCACCTCGTCCGGTCCTGCGCCTCGAGAAGGACCGGCGCGCCGTGCTCATCGAGCCGGGCAGGCATTCGCGAGCCCTGAATCTCCAGCAGCGCCTGCAATCCGAGCACCTCGGGCTCATCGCGAGCGACTGCGACCAGCATGCGCGCGAGCCTCATCGCCTCCATCGCCAGGTCTGGACGCATCCAGTGCTCGCCGGCGGTGGCTGTGTACCCCTCGTTGAATATCAGGTAGATCACAGCCATGACGTCGTCGAGACGCCTGGTCCGCTCCGGTCCCGTTGGCAGCTCGAACTCCGCGTGAGCCGCGGACAGTGTCTTCTTGGCTCGCGAGATTCGCTGGCCCATGGTGGATTCGGTGGCCAGAAAGCCGCGGGCGATCTCGGCGGTGGTGAGTCCTCCGACCAGACGCAGCGTCAGTGCGGCCCGAGACTCGGCAGTCAGGGAAGGGTGGCAGGACAAGAAGATGAGCCGCAGGACGTCGTCCTCGATGTAGTCGACTTGGCCGTCGAGGTCGGGCATCTCCTCCTCCTCTCCCCTGTGCGCGTGTCCGAGCTCTGCGAGCTTGACGCGGAGGCTGTCGGCGCGCCGAAAGTGGTCGATGCCGCGCCGCTTCGCGATGGTCATCAGCCAGGCGACCGGGTTCTCCGGCACGCCGGTTGCGGGCCACTGCTCGAGCGCAGCCACCAGTGCGTCCTGCGCCAGGTCCTCGGCGAGCTCCACATCCCGGGTCATCCGGGTGAGAGCACCGACGAGGCGGGCCGACTCGGCCCGCCACGCGGCGAAGACAGCGTCGGTCGAATCATCCGCACTGGTCTCTGCCGGCACGATGCCAGCGTAGTGAACCCCGGTCAGTCGCCCGGGGCCTCCGGGCCTGTCGAGATCTGGCGCAGGGTGGAGATCACGGTGACCTCGGGCCAGTACTTCGCGTGCAGCTCGGCGAACTCCTGCTGATCGGCCACGGCCTCCTCGAGGGTGTCGAACTGCATGATGGCCCAGCCGCCGACAACCTCCTTGGCCTCGGCGTACGGTCCGTCCACCCGGCTGACCTCACCCTGGCGAACCACGAAGTTCACGGCGTCCTCAGTCCCGTACAGCCCGCCGCCGTCGAGGAACACACCCTTCGCGGCCCGTTCGCCGATATGGGCGTCCATCGCGTCGAACAGCGCCTGTGGCGGCGTGCCCACACCCTCTTCCATCCTCACGAATCCCATGAAACGCGGCATCTTGATAACTCCTCCTGGTTACCGGGAACTTGCTTCTCGCACGTACGTCGAACGGCCGCCAGGCGCCTCGACATCGACCCTTCAAGTTTCTTCCAGCTTTCGCCATCCGGCTTGGGCGGCCCTAGGCGCAGCAGGCTCGCCCCCCTCGACCCGCGCCGCGCCGCCATAATCATGGCGATGAAACCCATCTTCGCAGCCATCTCTGCCGTGCTTGTGGGCGACGAAGGGCGTCCCGCCCGCATGGTTGCGGGCGCGACGCTGGTCGTGGCCGCGATGGGTTTTGTCGAGCTTCCGCCCCAGGCGCGAAACGGGGCCCCACTGGAGCCGGACGTGGCGGCCGAGGTGCCGTGATGAGCCGCCCACAGGTCGTGTACGGCGTCATCCCTCGCAGCTTCTCCGAAGAAGGCCTGGCAGGGGTCGAGAAGCGGCTTCCGTATCTCGCCGAGCTAGGCGTCGACATGGTCTGGTTGTCACCGATATTCGAGCATCCCCCGCATGAGTTCGGCTACGGGGTGACTGACTATCGACGTGTGGACCCCGAGCACGGGTCGGTTCACGACCTGAAGCGACTCGTCGAAGCGGCACATCGCAACGGCCTGCGGATCATCTTGGACCTCGCACCCAACCACACGTCCGACCGGCATCCCTTCTACGTTGACGTACGGGAGCGGGGGGACGCCTCCGCCTACGCCGGCCACTACGTCAAGGCCGACGATGGCGCATACGCGCACTACTTCAACTGGACGAACCTGATAAACCTCGACTACGGACATCCGGGTGTCCAGCAGCTGATGCTCGAGGCGATGGAGTACTGGATCAACGAGTGCGACGTCGACGGCTATCGCGTCGACGCCGCCTGGGGGATCCGTCAGCGGACGCCCGATTTCTGGCCGCTATGCGTGCTCCGGCTCAGGCAGTACAAGCCGGATCTGTTCCTGCTCGCCGAGGCGAGTGCTGTGGACCCGTACTACCTCGAGGCGGGCTTCGACGCCGCCTACGACTGGACGTCTGAGCTCGGTACGTGGGCGTGGACGTCGGCATTCACGGGGCAACGCGGCCCCGCACCGGTCCTGCGTGACCTCCTGTCGACCAGCCCCAACCCCACTCGGGTGTTCCGCTTCCTGAACAACAACGACACCGGCCCTCGGTTCCTCAGCGTCCACGGCGAGGAGCGGTACAAGCTGGCGGCGGCGATGCTGCTGACCTTGCCCGGCATCGCCTGCATCTACATGGGGGACGAGGTAGGGCTGGAGTTCAAGCCGTACGACGACAGATGTCCCGTCCGCTGGCCCGAGAATCGCGAGCTGCGCGACTTCCACCGCCGGCTGATCGGCCTGCGCAAGGATTGCCTGGCTAGCTTCCGCCGGCTGACCGTCCTGGGCAACGACCAGTCGGAGCAGTGCCTGTCGTACGTCCTGCATGGGTACGGCCCACCGCTGGTGTGCACATTCAACTTCGGGCCAGCAGTGGAGGTACATGTCGAGCTGCCGGGGCGGGCCTTAGGAGTTGCGAAGGACCTTTGGAGCCACGACACGGTCCGCTTGGGCGATGCACTGGTCACGCTGTCGCTGGACGGCAACGCCTTCTCTCTGCTGGAACTCGGCCAGGAGCCCGGGCCATAAGGTGGCGAATTGCCGTGCTGGCTCACTGGCCGGTGCGGCCGTCGATCCACTCACGCAACAGGTCGGCGCGGCCGCAGTGACCGGGCGTACTCCTCGATCATGTGCCCGATGACCCCGCGCACCCGCCACGGCTCGCCGGGGATGAAGGTGTCGCCAAGGTCGTCGTAGCGCGCCTCGGAGACCGGGTTGCGGGGGACCCAACCGACGAGCGGCCCGTGCGGTCAAGCGTCCGGATCAGCCGCTGGTGGCATGTGTCGTGTCGCCGCCCAGAGCGACGGCGTCGTCGTCGGCTGGGCAGCGCATCCGACGTCAACCGGTGCCCTGCAGGATCAGTCGGGTTGCTTCGTGCGGGGCGTCCCATTGCGGGAAATGACCGCACCGCTCGAACCAGTGCAGCACTGCGTCGGGGAATAGCTGCGTTGCACGTGCGGCCTGCCTCGGCACGGTCACCAAGTCACGGCGGCCCCAACCGATCGTGACCCGGCCGGGCAGCGTGCCTGCCGGGGCGCCCTGTTGCTTGGGTCCCTTGGTCAGAGCGTCCATGGCGGCCTTGGTTGCCGGGGCGTCTGCCAACCCGCGCACGTCGGGCAGCACGGTCTCGCGCGAGAGCGCCCAGGGCCGCGCCGAGAACTGCGACAACAGCAAGGTTCTGCCTGCGGGGCTACCGAGCAGTGATGGCAATCTGCCGCGCAGCGCTCGCACCAAAGAGATCGACGGCCGCAGCGTGGCGCCGAAGACGAGGAGCTCACGGTCGCTCCAGAAGCCGCCTGGATCCAAAGCAACGGCATCGCCGCCCACTCCCCGCCGCGCAAGCTCGAGCACTATTCGGCCGCCCATCGATTGGCCGGCGGTGGCAACCCCGTCCAGACCATGGTCGCGAATGAAGTCGGCAACGGCATCGGTCAAGGCAGCGACCGAGACCTCGCCGGTCAAAGGTGGCGTCTCACCGAAACCCGGCAGGTCGACAGCGATCACCTCACGGTGCTGCGCCAGTCCCTCCATGATCGGGGACCAGGATCGCCACCCTGCGCCTAGACCGTGCACCAGCAACAACGGGCTGCCACTTCCGCGTCTCACGTGATTCAACGTCACGGCGGGAACGCTATCTCACGCGAATCTCGGGATTCCTGGTCACCACGTGGTGACCACATCGCACCGCCTCGTATCTACCTCCGGCGTCTTGCGGGCGAAGATAGGCGCTTCGTCGACGGCGACGGCAAGGGTCAGGCTGGGCATCACTTCGCGCGGCTATCGCCATAAACCGCTGGTGGAACCGGGAGGCGGCCGGTCGCGTCACACCATCGTGATGACACGACGCGAGGCGCTCCGGTTGGCTGTCGTCGCGGCGATTGCCTCGCCGCTGGTGACCTCATGCGGTGATGGCGGCAGCGGGAACCTGCGGTCCGGCACGGCGACGGAGCTCGAGCTGGCCAAGTCCGACCTGCAGCGATCGGCGGGCGCGCCGGACGCGATCAACGAGGTGGTCGCGGCTATGCACGCACTCGCCGGCGGCCTGTACGGCCGTGTAGCGACGGAGCCGGGCAACCTGGTGTTGTCGCCGTACTCGGTCGCGGTGGCGCTCGGGATGACTCTGCCCGGTGCCGGTGGCCGCACCGCCGCCGAGATGCGTGACGTGCTGGACGTGTCGAGCGATGCCCGATTCCACGGCGGCCTGAACGCGCTGACGGCGCATGTCGAGGGACTGGCCGGGCCGCAACACCGTGCCGACGGGAGCAAGGCCGAACTGGCGATGGACGGTGCCAACCAGCTCTACGGTCAGAGGGGCGTCGGCTGGGAACGGGACTTCCTCGATCTTCTCGCGCGCGAGTACGGAGCGGGACTGCGGACTGTCGACTTCCGGGACGCCTCCGAGCAGGCCAGGCTGCTGATCAACGACTGGGTGGCAGCTCGCACGCAGGACCGGATCCCGGAGCTGATTCCGGTCGGTGTGCTCGACCACCTGACGCGCCTCGTCCTGGTCAACGCGCTCTACCTCAAGGCGCCGTGGGAGATCCCGTTCGAGCAGCAACTGACCCAGTCCATGCCGTTCCACCGCCGCGACGGAAGCGCGGTCGACGTCGACACGATGGTGCAGCCGATGCTGACGACCACGACGACCTCGGGCGACGGCTGGCAGGCCGCACGCCTGCCGTACGCCGGTCGCACGCTCGCCATGACTGTGGTGCTGCCCGACCCCGGCCGGATCCGCGACGTGGAGCGGTTGCTGACGTCGACTGGGTTCATCGACATGACGTCCGCCGGACGGCGGGCGATGCTCAACGTGAGGCTGCCGAAGTGGGAGTTCAGGACGCAGTTGACGCTGAAGGCTGTCCTACAGCACTTGGGCATGCGGACCCCCTTCGACCCCTCCACGGCTGACTTCCGGCCGATGACCGAGGAGGACCTCGAGCTGTACATCAGCGCGGTCCTGCATGAGGGCTTCATTGCGGTCGACGAAGAAGGCACGGAGGCCGCGGCAGCCACTGCAGTGGTGGTGTCGGAGACCAGCGCACCTGTCACCGAGCCTTTCCACGTTGACCGGCCGTTCCTCTTTGCCATCCACGATGTCGAGTACGGCACGCCACTGTTCGTCGGCAGGGTCGACGACCCGAGCACGTGACGGCATCGGGCTGATCCCCGCCGGACTGTTTCCCCCATCGGACCGGTCCCGCCGGGGTTTGCTTCACTCTCCCAGCAATTCCTGTCGACCGAGCGCATGGGACGCTGAGCGTATGTCTATGGGCCACACCGTCACGAGACTTTCCATCACTCCCGTCAAGGGACTGTTGCTCCACCATCCCGATTCGGTCCACGTGACCGCTCAGGGTGCCCTCGGCGACCGGTTGTTCTACCTCCTCGACTCCACGGGTCAGATCCAGAGCTGCACTGACAACCCTGGCCTGTACGGCGTTCGGGCCGTCTACGACAGCGACAGCCGCCGGCTGGAGATCACCCGCGCACACGACGTTCTGCTCAGCCGAGTCGTCGAGCCGGCCGAGGCTGTCGAGACTGACATGTGGGGGCTCCGCACGATCAGGTCCGACATCGTCACCGATCCCGTGTGGAACACCTTCTTCTCCGACCTCGTGGGCAGAACAGTCCAGCTGGTTCAGGCACGTGGGTCTGCGTATGACGTGCAGCCGGTGACCATGCTCGGGACCGCCTCCGTGCAGGAGCTCGCCCGCCACGCGGGTCTGACCGAAGTCGACTCGCGGCGTTTCCGCATGTTGATCGAGTTCTCCGGAGGCGAACCGCACATCGAGGACTCGTGGGACGAGAGGCTGGTTGAGGTTGGCGATGCTGTGCTACGCGGTGGGGGTCCGGTCAAGCGTTGCGCAGCCGTCACCCGAGCCCCCGACTCAGGAGCCGTCGACCTCCAGACGCTCCGCCTGATCACGGGTTACCGCGGTCGTCAGACCTCCGCGCTCGGTACCGGCGCGCACTTCGGTGTCTATGCTGATGTGGTCAAGCCCGGCACGATCTCCGTCGGGGACACCCTGACAGTCGGCACTGACGCGTAGCCGGGCCCACGTGGTCGACATTTCATCCGGCCGGTCAAACAACCTCCGCACGCCGATCCTTGCTTGATTGAGATCACCCGCGAAAGCTTCGGGGAGGTGGCCTCCACCTAGGAGCTGGAGAGTCGGCGCCCGCTGACAGGATGACTCGGTGACCGGCTGCAGCATCGCGGACTTCTTCGAACTGGCTGACCAGCTGCCCGATGTCACCCGGGTGGATAATGGACGCTACTGGCGACTGGCAGTCAGCAACCGCATCTTCGGCTACCTCTGGGAGCCAACGAGCACGGTAGGGCTCAAGGCAACTATTGCCGAGCAGCTCGCGCTGACATCCGAACGCCCGGAGACGTTCGAGGTGCAGTTCACCTCGGGTGGCTTTGGCTGGGTCGTGGTCCGGTTGGAAGGGGTCGAGCGCGCCGAGCTGGCCGAACTGACCTTCGAGGCGTGGAGGTTGACCGCCCCGATCGGGCTGGTCGAGGGACGCGGGGACCGGCTACCTCACTGAACTTGCCAGAGACCCCGGCCGGGGGCATTCGCGCACCGAGCTGGACGACCTGAGAGGCGCCCGTCGACGGCTTGGCGGCCAACGGCTACGGACCGTTCGGCGTGATAGGTGAGCACCGAAACACCTCACGGAGGGCCGTGAACGCGGGCCGGAGGGATTTGTCGTCTCGCCGGCGGCGCGGATCGACCCTACTGGTGAGCGTCGTCCCGCATGGCGCCGCGAAGAACTCGAGTGCGGGAGCTCTGGCCAACCCGGTACGGTTCCCGTCATGACCTCGCACGAGTTCGTGCCGGTCGGCTTCGACCCGCCGACCTTCCTCGCCACCAGCCAGTTCCACCTCGTACCCCTGGGGCCGCAGCACAACGAGGCCGACCATGCCGCCTGGATGTCAAGCATCGAGCACATACGCTCCACTACCGGCTACCCCGACGGCAACTGGCCACCCAGCAGCGGCATGACGCTCGAGGAGAACCTCTCCGATCTCCGCCGTCACGCCGACGACTTCGTGCACGGCGCCGGTTATACCTTCACCGTCCTTGACCCGAGCAACGACGACGTCATCGGCTGCGTCTATCTGTACCCCTCGGCCTCGGACGAGTACGACGTCACGGTGCAATCTTGGGTGCGGGCTGACAGAGCGTGCCTCGACATACCACTCGCCGATGCCGTCGCCGGCTGGCTGGCCACCGACTGGCCTTGGCAGCGCGTGGACCGCTGTGGTCGCTGAGTCAGTCCTACCGGCACACGTCCATCCTTCATGCCGTTAGCCTTGTCGGGGAAATAACCAGGCTCAAAGGTGTCCTTTGACTCCCCACGCTGGCTGGTTGTCGGACTGTCTCTTCGCTGGACCGCCATTGTTCAGCAGTGGCAGCAGGATCTCCTCTCGGCTGTAGTGGCCGGTGACATCGAACGACCTTTTGTCGGCGAAGCATTCGCGCAGGTTGCAGTCGGCGACGAGGATTCCTTCTTCTCCGTACAGGGGTCCTGCTAACGCGTCATCGCCATAGGCAGGGATGATGCAAGTCCCACCGGCGGATATCACCCCGTCGTCGGGTGGAAGGGTCATTGGGAAGTCAGCCGGGTAGGCTTCCGTGGCAACGTATTGGTTGGCCGACACGACGAAGGCACCGGACTCGATGGCGATGGCACGCATCAACGATGTCCACCCGGGCGAAGTGTCCGCGGTGGGCGCGACATAGATCTGCGGAGCCCCTTGGTAGACGGCGTAACGCGCCAGCGGCATGCGGTTCTCCCAACAGATGAGGCCGCCAACACGTCCCACGGCCGTCTGGACGACGGCCAGGTCATCACCGGCACCAAAGGCGTGGAAGAGCCGTTCGTGGCTGGTGGGCACCAGTTTGCGGTGCCGCGCCAGCAGGCCGGCGGGACCAATCGTCAACATGGTGTTGTACACGCTGAACGAACGGTCAGGCTCACGCTCGTTGACTCCGATGACGCAATGCACATTGTGGCGTCGACATGCACCGATAAGCCGGTCGAGGAGAGGACCGGGCACCTCTATCGAGGACTCCCACAACCGCAGGAAGATCTCATCGATGACGTCATCGTCGCTCAAGGCAGCGCCCGCCCAGACCCAACTCGGGTACATCGCCACGAAGCATTCCGGGAACACCACCATGTGGACGCCCTCAGCGGCGGCGTCCGCAATGAGATCCACCGCCTTGTCGACACTCGCGGCTGCATCAAGCACGACGGGAGTTGCCTGAATGGCCGCCACGCGAATCGTGGCGAGTACGGTCATGAACCCACGCTAGACCTGTTGAACCGCGTGAGTCGATGTTGGCCCCGATGCCGCGAACGGACGCGCCGACCAGACGCCAGCTGCGTGAGCCTTCTCGCTGATGCCAGCTGCCTAGCTCTGAGGACGGCGAAATGCACACCGACAAAGCCACTTGAGTGTGGTGCTGCGCTTTGGCCTAGCCGACGGCGAAACCACCCGCAGCCATACGCCCTCTCGGCCAAGGATGCCCGAGCCGCCAGACCATAGCCTCCGCCGCGGCAGTCACCGTCGACGGTGGTCCGCTCCCGCCGCCAGTGCGCGTGCTGGCGAATCGGATGGCGCGAATGGTTCGCGACGTTAGAGGTGTGCGCTACCTCGGGTCCTCCGGACGAGCTCAGACGGCGAAGAGCTGCGAGGGGTCCTTGAACGCCTTGAACTCCAGGGCGTTGCCGGACGGGTCGAGGAAGAACATCGTCCATTGCTCGCCGGGCTCGCCCTGAAATCGGACGTAGGGCTCGATGACGAATTGAACACCGGCTTTGGTCAGTTTGTCCGCGAGCTCTTGAAAGCGGTCGACGGAGACCACCAGACCGAAGTGCGGAACCGGCACCTCATGCCCGTCGACCGGGTTCGTGCCTGCCACCGCGTTGTGGTTGCCGTCGACCTGGTGCGTCACGACCTGGTGGCCGTCGACGTTCCAGTCGGTCCATCGGTCGGCGGAGCGACCACGGCCGAAGCCGAGAACCCCACCGTAGAAGTGCCGTGCGGCATCGATGTCGTGGACGGGGAGGGCAAGGTGGAACGGGGGCAGAACCGTCGAAGCCATGTGAGCAAACCTACTGCTGAGGCCAGATGCTTGCGAAGGTGGCGGGGGCGTCTCCCGGGTTGGCAGCTCGTCGACGCTTGGCGAGTCAGGATGTGGCGCAGTGGGGCGCGTGGGCACTCGCCTACTTGGCGGTCTGGTGGGCCAGGATGGTCTGCTCAGCGCTGCTGGCGGGGCCGGGTCGACCGAGCAGATAGCCCTGCAGGAGGACACCGTCGGGCAGTGAGGATTGTTGCTCGACGGTCTCGATGCCTTCGACTGTGCAGCCCAAGTTGAGGTCGCGGGCGAGTCCGGCCACCGCTCGCACAATGCTCAGGCTGGTGGGGTCATCGGGTAGTCCGGCGGTGAAGCTCCGATCGATCTTGACCGCCGTCACCGGGAACTCGACGAGGTACCTCAGGCTGGAGTAGCCAGTCCCGAAGTCATCGATGTGGATGCCGACGCCTGCGTCGTGAAGTGTCTGGAACGTCTTCACAGTTGAGGGTCCGGCTTGTATCAGCACACTTTCAGTGAGTTCCAGAACGATCTTGTCTGGCGGGAGGTGCTCCTCGGCGAGGGCCGCCAGCACTTCGTCTACAAGGTCGGGGTGGTGGGCTTGTCGAGCGGACAAGTTGATGGCCATGGTGAGGTGGTCGGCGTCAGGAAGCGTGCTGCGCCACCGGGCGAGGGCTCCGCAGGCTTGCTTCAGTACCTGCATGCCGAGGGGACGGATGAGCCCGATCTCTTCGGCGACGTTGATGAACACGTCTGGCGGTACGGGCGTGCCGCCGGAGTCGCTGAGTCGTGCGAGGGCTTCGAACCCCGCTAGCCGACCGGTGTCCGCGTCGTAGATGGGTTGGTACGCGACGTCGAGCGCACCGGCACAAGTCGCTCTACCTCGTGGCGGCGCGGTGCTCATCCCGGGTGAGTCGACCCCGTCACTGGAGGACGCGATGGCGTGGCGCAGCAGTGACGCGACACGGCCCCGTTCCGTGAGGTCGCTCTGAAGGCCCGGGTCGCACACTTCGAAGCGATCTCCGCCGCGCGACTTGGCTCGATACATCGCCGCGTCAGCGTCGCGGAGCACATCCTCGGCCGTCATTTCGGCGTCGCCGGCACCGCCAGCGAACGCGAGACCGACGCTCACTGTGATCGATTGGGACGTTTCGCCGACGACGACGGGCTTCCCCACGGTGGCGACGATGCGCCGGGCCACGGACTCGCCGAGTTGGCGAGCCGTCGGCATCGGCACGGTGTCGCCGTGATCGAGAGGTTCGACGATGACGACGAACTCGTCACCACCGACTCGAGCGACCGTATCGAGCGACCGAAGGCAGTCACGAAGCCGCCGAGCGGTTTCTACCAGGACGGCGTCCCCAGCTGCGTGTCCCGTGGAGTCGTTGACGCGCTTGAAACCATCGAGGTCGCAGAACAAGACGGCGACTTCTTGCTGGTGGCGGCGTGCCCGAAACAGCGCGCCTGTCAGCCGGTCGCTGAGGAGGGTCCGGTTCGGTAGTCCGGTAAGCGGGTCGTGAAGCGCGGCATGGGTGAGGGTCTCCTCTGCAGCCACGATGTCGCTGACGTCTCGCACGACGCTGAGGATCTCGACCGGGCGCCCGTCTTCGTCACGGCGAAACGGCGTGATCCGCCGCGACAACCAGCGGTGGCCGCTCTCTGCGTCGCGGGAGCGGTATCGGACCTGCAGAACCTGACCGTCGCTCAGATCCCCGACGGCAGCGAGAGCTTCGGCGAGGCGGTGCTGATCCTCGGGCTGCGCCCCAGCGGAGGCCAGAGCCACATCGGTGACTCCAGCGGTTTCGCCGACAATCTCGGCAGCCATTCGCGACGCGTACACCGACCGCCCACTGATGAGCTCGTCCACCACGATCGCGTCCGGTGAGGCTGCCAGAACCGCAGCGGAGAAAGCCGCCGCACGGTC
>DASQEH010000143.1:0-4089 GCA_035633755.1 Nocardioidaceae bacterium
ACGGCCCGGGCTTTCGCGAGGCGGTACGGCGCATCGAGGACGAGCTCGGACTCGCCCAGCAGTTCCCGCCGGAGGTGCTCGCTGAAGCCGAGGAGGTCTCTCGTCATCCGGTGATGCCCGAGCTGGACCGGACCGATCTGCCGTTGATCACGATCGACCCGCCAGGAGCAACCGACCTCGACCAGGCGTTGCACATCGTCCGAAGCGGCTCTGGGTACCGGGTGTTCTATGCCATCGCCGACGTGGCCGCCTTCGTGCGGCCGGGAGGGGCCATCGACCAGGAGGCCCACCGGCGAGGTCAGACGCTGTACACGCCCGAGCACCGGCTACCGCTGCATCCGCCGGTGTTGTCGGAGGGCGCTGCAAGCCTGTTGCCTGACCAGATCCGACCCGCGCTGCTCTGGACCATCGACATCGACTCCACCGGTGAGCAGACGAAGGTCGATGTGGTTCGGGCACGCGTGCGAAGCCGCGCACAGCTCGACTACGCCAGCGCCCAGGCGCAGCTCGATAGCGGATCCGCCGACGACGTGTTCACCCTGCTCTCCGAGGTAGGCACTCTGCGCCTGGCGCAGGAGCGGGAACGGGGCGGGGTGAGCCTGCCCTTGCCTGACCAGGAGGTGGTGATTTCTTCCGGCCAGTGGAGCCTCACGTACCGGGCCAAACTTCCGATCGAGGAGTGGAACGCGCAGGTCTCGCTGCTGACCGGCATGGGGGCGGCGGAGATCATGCTGTACGGCGAAGTTGGCATCGTTCGCACACTTCCCGCTCCACCCGGGTCTGCTTTCGCGAAGCTGCGTCGTGCCGCGGTCGCCGTGGGCCTGGAGTGGGACCCTGATGTCGACTACCCCGACTTCATCCGCTCGATCGATCCCTCCTCGGCGAACGGTGCGGCCATGTTGAACGCCTGTACCTCTCTTCTGCGGGGCGCCGGCTATGTGGCTTTCGAGGGCGGCGTGCCCCAGAACGTGGAGCATGCCGCGCTGGCCAGTGAGTACGCCCATGTGACCGCGCCGTTACGGAGGCTGGCCGACCGTTACGCCGGCGAGGTGGCCGTCGCGCTGTGCGCCGACGCCGAGGTTCCCGACTGGGTGCGCACGGCACTTCGTGACCTGCCCAAGGCGATGGAGACGTCGGACCGGGTCGCCAACAAGCTTGAACGAGCCGTCCTGGATCTCGTCGAAGCAGGCGTCTTGGCCAATCGCCTCGGGGAGACCTTCACGGGAGTCATCACCGATCTCGATGACCGGGACGAAAGCGCCGGCATCGTCATGCTGCGCGAGCCCGCTGTCGAGGCGAAGGTGTTCACGGCCACGGGGAAGCTGCCGTTGGGCGAAGAGGTCCCTGTGCGGCTGGTAAGAGCGGACGTTGAGAAGCGGGTTGTCCGATTCGAGCTGATGCCGGTGACCGCGTAGTTCTTGCCGCTCTCGACCCCCTGGCTCAGACGGTGACGAGCGTGTTGCGGTCCTTCCCGCTCTTCTTCGATTCGTACATGGCGGCGTCGGCCCGTCGCACCATCACGTCGGCTGTCGCTACCGGCCCGCCGTTCGGATGGTGCAGGGCCACGCCGATGCTCGCCGTCAGTGGAAAGGCGGGCGGTACCCCTGTCAACGGCTCCCTGATGGCGACTCGGATGCGCTCCGAGACGAGGACGGCTGCTTCGGTATCGGTGTCCTCACAGACGACGACGAACTCGTCGCCACCGAAGCGGGCGATGGTGTCGTTGCGGCGGACCACGTGGCGCAGGCGATCCGACACCTGCTCGAGGACAGAGTCACCCGTGGTGTGGCCAAGGTGGTCATTGATGGCCTTGAAGCCGTCAAGATCCAGGAAGACGAGGGCCATCGGACGCTGGTGGCGCTCGGCGGCGCTCAGCACCTGACTGAGCCTGTCCCGCAGCAGCTCTCGGTTGGCCAACCCGGTCAGCTGGTCATGCAGCGCCATGTGCTCGAGCTCGCTCTGGAGCCGTATGCGCAACAGCACCTGACCGGCGTAGCGCACCAGCGCCGTCTGCAGCTCCAAGCCGTGGGCGTCGAACTCTCGGCGTCGGCCGAAGAAGCAGATCAAGACGCCGAGTGATGAGCCGTCCCCGAGCAGAGGAACCACGCTCACGGCTTCCAGGCGCGCGGCCAGAAGCGACTCCACCAGCGCCGGGAACGTGTGATTCGCCTCATCGATGCTGCCGATCGTCACGACGCTCCCGGTTCGCAGCGCCACGGCTTCCGGCCGTGTCTCCTCTGGGTGTTCGGAGGGGTCGAGTGGGTGGGTCCCTGCGACCAGGTGCATTCCGGCGTCGCTCACGAGCATCACCGCGGTGGAGGTGGCATCAAAGGCTTCACGGGCGATCTCCGCCAGTGCGGTGGTGAGAGACTCCTCGGACTTGCTGGCTCCGAAGGTGGTCGAGGCCTCTTGCAGGACGCGAACTCGTGCTTCGGACAACTCGGCGGCGCGCCGCGCCTCCAGCAGGTCGCGTTCGTAGTCCCTGCGTCCAGTCGAGTCGAATACGGCGGTGCGGATCAGCTTCTGCTGCCCGAGGGAGGTGGCCCGCATGGTCGAGTTGACCAGGACCGAGAGCGACTTGCCGTCGAGACATCGAAGCACCAGCGCCACCTCGTGCACTTCGCCCTTGAGCCGCAGCACGGGCAAGCAGCGGGTCTCGTAGAACAGCGCACTGCCCACGCTCAGCAGGCTCGCGAAGGATTGGCCGACCACATCGCTACGTGAGTATCCCGTCAACGTCAGGAACGTGTCGTTGACCTTGACCATCGTGCCGTCGGCCAAAGTGGACAAGTAGCCACAGGGAGCGTGCTCGTAGAGGTCTTCGTACGACTGCTCGCTCGGCGTGACGTCACCTTCGGAGGCTGGCCCGACGCCGGGACGTCGGGCCGGGGTTGTCATGCGAGGAAGGCCCGAAGCTCTGTCAGTAGCTGTACGGGGTCGGAGAGGTTGGGACAGTGTCCGGTGGCCGTGAGGACGCGCATCTCGCTGTGGCTGATGTGCTCATGGACGTACTCACCGACGGCGAGTGGGGCAATAACGTCGTCGGTGCACTGCAGGATCAGGGTGGGTAGCTGCACGCGCGGCAGGTCTCTCCTGTTGTCCGACAGGAACGTCACCCGTGCAAAGTGCCGTGCGATGGTCGGATCACTGCGACAGAAGCTGGTCGCCAGCTCCTCGCCGAGCTCGGGGCGGTCGGTGTTGCCCATGATGACTGGCGCCATGGCCGACGACCATCCCAGATAGTTGGCATCCAGCGTGTCGAGCAGCGAGTCGATGTCGGACTGTTCGAAACCACCGACGTAGTCGACGTCATTGAGGTACCGCGGTGACGGTCCCACGAGCACCAGCGCACCGAAGCGAGAAGGATCGCGAGTGGCTGCGAGGACTCCGATCATGCTGCTGACCGAGTGGCCCACGTACACCGCGTCGCGAAGGTCGAGCTCATCCATGAGCTCCAGCACGTCGTCGGCGTATCCATGGAGCGAGTCGTACTTGCTCCGGCTGTAGGCGTTCAGGTCCGAGTCACCCGAGCCGACGTGGTCGAACAGGACGACGCGGTGCGAGTCCTCCAGACCGGGCGCGACGTGGCGCCACATCTGCTGACTGCACCCGAATCCGTGCGCGAACACGACGGGTCGTCCCGTCGGGATCCCGGACACGTTGACGTGGTTACGCCGCCGGACATCTACTGGTTCGGTTGCGACAGTCACGTCAGACTCCTGCTCATCGGTATGTGTGGACGACAGGACCCTCACCCCGACGGCGGGCTGGGCCATTGTGTCACTCCTTGTAGGCTAACAATTACTCTCGGTTTGCATAGTCTTTTGACTTGTAATGAACCACTTGTCCCTGGCAGACGGAGGACGACTACAGTGGGTCTCGCGGGCGAGCCGGCCGGGCGGCCGCGGTAGTCGACGTCATTGAGGTATCGCTGTGACGGTCCCACGAGCACCAGCGCACCGAAGCGAGAAGGATCGCGAGTGGCTGCGAGAACTCCGATCATGCTGCTGACCGAGTGGCCCACGTACACCGCGTCGCGAAGGTCGAGCTCATCCATGAGCTCCAGCACGTCGTCGGCGTATCCATGGA
>DASQEH010000144.1:0-10348 GCA_035633755.1 Nocardioidaceae bacterium
AGCGGAGCGACACTAGGGCTCATCGCCGGTGAGCTGCTGGCAGACGAGATCCTGAACACCAGAGCGCATCCGCTGCTGCACCCTTACCGTCCCAGCCGTTTCGCTTGACCACGGCCCTAGAGCAACGTGGCTGCTGATGGCCCAGGAATTGTCTCCGCGGCTACGCGCTGTCGTTGACGCTTTGCCGTTGCGGGAGGGGATGCGCGTCCTGGAGATCGGCTGCGGCCCTGGTGCAGCTGCCCGAGAGGTCGCCCACAGGGTGGGCGACGGACACGTTCTCGCCATCGACCGGTCGGCGAAGGCGATCGCGCTGGCAATAGCGGGGTCGCAGGCTGAGGTGACGGCTGGTCGATTGAGCTTCTCGTGCGTCGCGGTCGAGGACTTCGAGCTGTCATCCGGCGAACCGCAGTTCGATCTCGCCTTCGCTGTGCGGGTCGGCGCACTTGACGGTCGCCACCCCGAGATCGGCCGGAAGGCACTGCTTCACGTGGCGCGCGCACTCACGGCGACTGGCTGTCTGCTGGTGGATCGAGCTGACTGCATGGTCGAAGTACCGCTCCAGCGCTGAAGCTCGCCGTCCGAGGGCGACGTCAGCTCGGTCCACCGTCCTTGACTATCCCGGTACGTGGATGAGCGTTGCGGCGTCCGACGGGACGATGGCGTCGTCGTACCCGCCGGCGACGAGCACGGTACGGGGCCCGACCGTCGTGGCGGTGACGAATGACCGCTGTTGCAGCAGCGGCTCTTGCAGCACCGTGATGGTGTTCTCACGTGGGTCGTACACGTTGAGGCGCCGACCTCCGGCGATAACCAGCCGGCCGTCCTGGAGTCGCGCGACGGCACCGTCCAGCTTGTACTGGCCTTCGGAGAGGTCCGGTCCGGCTGTGACGGTCGCTCGCTGGACGTCGATGATCTCGGTGCTGGCCAGCCGCTCGCGGCCCTCGGTGCTCGTCGCGCCGCCCATCACCAGCACGCGGCCGCCTGGCAAGGTGGTTGCCTCGAGCTTGACCCTTGGTACCAGCAGCGAGGGGCCGGGCGCCCATCTGCCGCCGACCAGCTCATCGGTCGACGCAAGCGCCTGGTTGCCGGAGGTGCCGCCGATCAGCACCACTCGGTCGTGCACGAGCGAGGCAGTGTGACCACCCCGCGCGGCACTCATCCGTGGGCCGTTGGCGAAGCTGTTCGTTCCTGGGTCGAACACTTCGCAGCTGCGCTGTGCTCTGGCCGAGGTGTCGAACCCGCCACAGATGAGCACCCGCCCAGTCGGCAACAGGCTTGCGCTGTGGTCGGCGCGAGCGCTGAGCATCGGACTGGCCGCAGTGAACCGATCCATGTCAGGGTCATACAGCTCCGTGGCTGCGGTGGGTGCCTGGCCCTCAGCCGGGTACCCACCGGCCAAGAGCACGCGGCCGTCACGGAGCAAGGTGGCCGTACCGCCGGCGCGCGCCGAAAGCATGGTCGGGCCAGGCGAGAACCGACCCAGTCGAGGGTCGAAGAGCTGCGTCGCGCGTGCTGCGTCGAACCCCTCGCAGCCGGGCAGCGTGCAGCCTCCGGTGAACAGCAGGCGACCGTCCTGCAGGGCGGTGGTGTGGTGAACGGCGAGCGGCTGCAGCAGGTGCAGCGCGGCCGGCGTCGCCTCGGACGTCACCGTCGGGCGGGCCGGTGTCGACGACGTCCCGTCGCTGCACGCGCCGGCGACCAGCACCGTCATACCTGCCACGAGAAGTCGGCGCCGCACGTGACCATCGTGACACTGTCCAATCAAAGGCACGACCCCCAAAGGTGGGCCACCTGCCCTGGGCCACTGTGATGGTCAACGGCGGTCGAGAGCCGCCCCAAGGGCGGTCACAGCAGCGACCGGTAGAAGTCCTGCATCGCCGGGAAATAGTCACGTTCGAAGTCGATGGCGCTGACGTCGCCTCCCGTCTCGGCGGCAACCAGTCGGTCGAGGTAGTACTCCCAGCCGGGTCCCACGCTTTCCGCCTCGACCGGGTCGATGCCGACTTGGGTGAACGTCAAGGTGGTGACGCCGTGCTCCTCAAGGAGGTCGAGCTCGAGCTGCCACAGCTGGACGCCCACGTGGGAGACCAGCGCCAAGCGTCGTGGGGGTTCGCACTCGCGGATCTCCATCTCCTCCTCGACGGGCTCGCCCTCCTCAGCAGTCATTCGGAAGCCCACCCGGCCGTCGGCCGGATCACCGGTCCAGGTGCCGATCCAGCGCTCGAGGCGCTCGGGTTCGGTCACTGCGGCCCAGACGTCGTCGATCGAAGCCCTGAAGGTACGGGTCAGGCGAAGGGTACGGATGTCGCCGTCCTGGTCGATGCGTCCCGTCGGCTTGACTGTCATGCGGTCTCCTGTCGATTACTCGAGTCCAGGGTTGCCGTGCGCCGGTCACGTACGGTGCGCCGTACTTCCGTCTCCAAGGCGTCCAGGGACTGCGCGGAAATGGGTCCCGTGACCGTGGCGACGAGCCGGTCGACCAGTGCGGTGACCGGACCGAAAGCAGCGGGCACCAGCGTGTAGTGGCGCTCTCGTCCGCGGTCCTCGGCCTCCACAAGCCCAGCCTCTGTCAGCAGGCGCAGATGCTTGCTGACAGCTGGTCGGGAGATGGGGTGATGCCTGGCCAGGTCCGTCACCCGGGCTGTCCCTGCGGCGACCTCTTCGAGCAGAGCGCGACGTATCGGGTCTGCTAGTGCCCCGAAGACGTCCACGTCCTAATGGTAACTCATCGGTTACCAATAGCGCGCGCGCGTCAGGACGCCATGTCGGGTGGCTGGCCAGTGGCCCACTGAGTGGGCCAGACCCGGGACATCATCGACAGGGCGATTCTGATGGCGAGCTCACGGTCGTGGGAGAGGATGAAGTCGAAGCGACGGTCCTTGTCAGGTCCGCTGTCCTGCAGGTCGCGGGCCACCAAGGTGGCGGTGAAGTGCGGACCTACGACCACGATGTCCCACTCCTGGACGAGTGGATCGTCGGGCGCCAGCAGGCACCCGCGGATGCCAGGGACTGGTTCGGATGCCATTCCTTCACCAAGGACCCCAACGAACGCAGCCTGAGCCAGCAGTCGTGCATAGCGACGCCTGGTGGCGGGGGTGAAGAAGGACGCATCCTGGAAGGTCGCCAGAACCACCGTTGACTCACCAGCGCTCATCGCCTGCCGTTCGAGGTGCTTGCTCACCTCGAAGAGCAGTTGCTTGCGCGCTGGCCGAGCGGGCCTGAGCTCAGTGGCCATGGCGAAGGGCGATTGGTCGGAGGCAGGGTCTGCTCGCTCGACGATGACGATCGGTCTTCCGGCGAACCCAGGCAGAGCAGGGGGCAACGGAGTAGGGCGCCCGAGGAGCCAGCCTTGTCCGAGCGAGGCGCCCATGGACAGCGCGATACTTGCGTGCTCGTGAGTCTCGATACCCTCAGCCAGAATGACAGTGCCTGAACGTTCGGCTTCGGCATTGACGGCGCTCACTATGTGAGCGATCTCGCTCGTGGGTTGTTGCTGGACGAGGCGGAGGTCCAGCTTGATGACGTCCGGGCGGAGCAGGGGCAACAGAGCCAAGGAGTCACGATCGGCGCCCACATCATCGAGAGCAATGCCCCAGCCGCGTGCACGAATTCGGCCGACGAGAAGCAGCAGCTGGGCGGGGTCGGCGATGAGGGCCCGCTCAGTCAGCTCGACGACGATGCGCAGCCCTTCCAGGGCTTCGGCTGTCACTTTGTTCTCGTCGTCACTGCTGCGCAGCGGCGTAAGAAACGCGCTGTGCGCCGTCTCGGGTTCGATGTTGACGAACAGCGTCCAAGGGGGTGCCATCCCGCTTTCTCGGGCACCGTTCAGAGCTGCTTGTTGGCACGCCCGGTCCAGCGCGGACAGGCAGCCGGACTGCCGTGCCGCCGCGAACATGAGATCCGGACGCTCCAGGGTGCTCCCGCGGGGTCCTCGCGCCAACGCCTCATACGCAACCGTCGCGCCTGTATCGAGTTCGACGATCGGCTGGTACACGCTCTGCACCAGGGTTCCCGCCACGATGTCCTCGATCGTGAGGTCTTTGCCTAGGTGCCGAGGCCCTGATTCAGCAGGTGAGGGCAACGTCGTGATGGGTGTTGGTGGCTGGCCGCGCCGAGACAGCAGGCTCATGGAACTCCTGACGAAGAATGTGAGCCTATTGTAGTTTTGCGGCTACTCAGAGTCAGGTGATTCCTTGACTAGGCCTGCGCAACGGGTTGACGGAGGATCGTGCGCAGCTTGGCCGGCTCAACCTTGCGGGCGTCGCTGAAGTAGATCTCGTGGTGCCTGCCGGTCGGGCGTAGCCCCGCGTCCGGGAGGTACTCGTGGTGGAGCTTCGCGAGGACCCCGGCCTCGTCGTCGTAGGCTCCGATGTGAAGCGTCTGAACACTTAACCCCTCGTGAAGTGTTTCCAGGCGAACCTTGTCCAGGCTGGCCGGTTGGTCCTTCGCGGCAACCTTCGCGATGGCGTCAGCGAACATCTCGCCGGTGATCCAGTCGGGCACCATGATCATGGCCGTCCAGTCCCATTGCGACTTGTCCCGCTCGGTCGTGAACATGGCCATGTCCGACGCCCACCACTGAGCCTCCAACGGCATCACGACATAGTCCTTGCCAAGACCTTGCTTGCTGGCGAACTTGAGCTTGTAGGCGATCGGGTACAGCGCCGCGATGGCGTCGGCGTACTCCTTGGACGTGTTGGGATCGCCGTGCCCGTCAACCATCAGGTACTGAAGAGACGGGACGTCGACGACCCTGAACTCGCCGGAACGCGCCTCGTAGGACTCGACTGTCTTCTTGAAGTCGATCTTCATCAGAAGCGTCAGGCCATGGCGTGTCGCGAGTACGTGATGCCGCTGCGGCTCACCTCTCGGGTGATCGCGAGCGTCGGCATGTCTCGTCGCCTCCGTGTAGGTCGTGTCGCGGAGCGGGTGACGAGAATCGAACTCGCACTGTCAGCTTGGGAAGCTGATGTTCTACCATTGAACTACACCCGCACACCGCCGCAGCTGTCACCGCAGCGGGCGACAGAATGATACCGCCCTGTCCTGCGCGCGACTGACCGGCCGCGTCGCGAGCACCGTCGTGCCTGGCGGGTAGGGTCCAGCGGTGGCCATCGTCTTGTCGCTGCTCGCCAGCGTGATGTGGGGGGCCTCTGACTTCGCCGGCGGCCTCCTGAGCAGGCGTCGTCCGGCGTTGACCATCGTGGGATGGAGTGCGGGGTTCGGCGCTCTCATGGCTTCGCTGGCTGTCGCTGTCAGCGGTGGCTGGCATGGCCCCCTCGCGTGGGCGCCGTGGGGGATGGCAGCCGGTGCGACCGGCGCGCTGGGGCTCATCTCGTACTACGTGGCGTTGGCCACCGGGACGATGGGGGTCGTCGCCCCGGTGGCGTCGCTCGGTGTCGCCGTGCCGGTCGTCGCCGGGATCGTCGCGGGGGAGTCTCCCAGCTCGATCACGATCGGTGGCATCGCCGTGACAATCGCCGGGATCGTGTTGACGAGCGGGCCCGAATTCACTGGGGGGTCACCGGTGCGTCCTGTTTTCATCGGCGCGCTCGCCGGCCTCTTCTTCGGGCTCTTCTTCGTCTGTATGGATCGCGGCGCGGAGGACAGCCCGCTGCTGACCTTGTGGGCCATGCGCGCCACGGTCACTGCTGCGTTTCTCATCGCAGCGCTGTCACGTGGCACCACGGGGGGCCTTCGCGGCCGCGACTACGCGTGGGTGCTGGCCATCTCAGCTGGTGACCTCGGTGCGAACCTGGCTTTCGCCGTCGCCTCCACGCAAGGCTTCGTCAGTATCACCAGCGTGCTGAGCTCCTTGTTTCCCGTGGTCACCGTGCTCTTGGCCAGAGCGGTCCTGAAGGAGCGACTGCGCCCGGTCCAGATCGCCGGCGTCATCGTCACCATGCTTGGGGTCACGCTCATCTCGGCTGGTTGACCCGGCGGCCGGGCGCCACCGGCCGCCCAAGGTTGGATAGTGTCCTCGCGTGCTTCTCAGTGACCGGGATATCCGCGCGGAGCTTGGTCTGAACCGGGTCGTGCTCGAGCCCTTCGACTCCGAGATGGTTCAGCCTTCGAGCGTCGACGTGCGGCTGGACCGGTTCTTCCGGGTCTTCGAGAACCATCGGTATCCGCACATCGACCCGGCCGAGGACCAGCCCGACCTGACCCGTCCGGTGGAGCCCGCGGGCAAGGAGCCGTTCATCCTGCACCCCGGCGAGTTCGTGCTGGGATCGACGTACGAGGTCGTCTCGCTTCCCGACGACATCGCGGCGCGCTTGGAGGGGAAGTCCTCGCTGGGCCGGCTGGGCCTGCTCACCCACTCAACGGCGGGTTTCATCGATCCAGGGTTCTCAGGGCACGTGACCTTGGAGCTTTCCAACGCCGCTACGTTGCCGATCAAGCTCTGGCCGGGAATGAAGATCGGCCAGCTCTGCTTCTTTCGGCTGTCGTCGCCGGCCGAGCACCCTTACGGAAGTGCCAGATACGGCTCCCGCTACCAAGGGCAGCGAGGGCCCACCCAGTCGCGGTCCTACCTGAACTTCCACCGCACCGATATCTAGCTCACCGGTACCCGCCAACGCACGGGCGCAAGTGGGCCGCTACGTCGTGCTGAGCGATTGGGTGCTCCCGCTGCGTCACCTTCCTGCCTTCACGTCGTTGAACCTGACATCCGGCGTTCGGCCGATTGCGCGCCGTGATGGGTGGCTAGGGAACCACGCGTCGGGGGGTGGTTCCCCAGCTACCCGACCCGCCACGGCCGCCGCTGTGACCGCGGCGCAGTGCTGGAGTCAGGTGTCGCCTTCCATGCGCTCGGCGAGACGGCGCAGCACGCCGGCCGCCTTGGGGTGAGTCGGGCGCCGCAGGTTCTTGCGTGCGGCTACACGCTCACGGATGATCTCTCGTGCCAAGTGGTCGTCAAGCATGGCTGGTTCCTCTGTTCGTTGTGGATGAGCCGCGTCGGTGTGCCGCTGCCCGCTGGGGACGTGCATCGTTGCTCGGCCGCCTTGTGCGGCCCCCTCGAGATCCAGCTGGATGGTCAGGCGCGCTGGAGGACGACGTCGCCGGTGCCGGACTGAATGTTGATGTCGACGGTGAGGTCGTCGGGTGATGGGGCTTCGGATGCGTCCAAGTCGGAGCGCACGTCGCCGGTCACGGTCATGATGTCGAGGTACGCCGCTGTGCCGTCTGCGACACCGATAGCGATGTCACCGGAGCCGGTCTTGGCTTTGACCCGACCGTGGTCGATGTGCTTGAGCACGAGGTCACCTGACCCGGCCATGGCGTCCACGGCGTCGCCGGCTTGGTGCAGGACGAGGTCGCCCGACCCTGTCTTCACCCTGAGGTTGGCGCCGACGCTCTCGATCTCCACATCGCCGGACCCGGAGTTGATGTCCGCGTCGCCCCGCACCGAACCGACACTCACATCGGCAGAGCCGCTCTTGACGGAACAGGAGCCAGTGGAGCGGTCAAGCCAGACATCCCCCGATCCTGTCCGGATGACAACGTCGCCGGTCTGCTCGAGACTGACGTCGCCCGAGCCGGTCTGCACGGCGACGCTGCCGAGTCGTCCGCGCGTATCGATGTCGGCCGAGCCAGTCTCGAGCCTGGCCGCGCTGTCGGTCGGCACAACGATGCGGGCCTCGACTCCAGCGGTGCTGCGAAACAAGCCACCCTTGCCCTTCGGTAGCAGGACCGCGATCGCGTTGCCGCGTTGCTCGACGCGGGCGCTGTCGATGAGCTTGGCAGCGGCGGAGTCACCGCCGACCGGACGCAGGTCGACGGTCGTCACGGCGGTGTGTTCAGCAACGACGGTGAGTTGACCCAGCGGAAGCTCGACCTGGAGGTCGACGGGGCCAGGAGTCTCGAACGTATGCATGGTGCCCTCCATGGTCATCGCACCCATCCCTGGATGCGCTTGCTTGAAAGTCGGTTGCGGCCAGGGGCGCCAGGCCCCATCGCGCCGGACGTGAGATCGAGATTGACCGTCGCCGCGTTCCGAGCGGCATTGACCAACCACGTGTTCAATGACTGACCGCGTTTGTTGGCGAGGTCCTCGGCACGAGCCTTGAGTGACTCCGGCAAGCGCAGCGTGATGCGCGCCACTGCGTCGTCATCGGAGTCGAACGCGAGATCGTCGGTGACGTCGTCGCTCGGATCGACCCGCTCAGGGGCGGCGCCAGTGGCGTTGCCTGTGACCACGAAAACCGGTTCACGCCCCTTGAGGCGAACCTCCACCGACGTGCCGTGAAGCTCGTTGGTGATCTCGGCAGCCGCCTGCGACAGGGCATCCATCAAGGTCAACCGGATGGCAGGGTCCAACGCCATGGCGAGGCGCTCGGCCGCAGCCCGGATCTCGGTACCCCCGGCTTCAGCGGCGGTGGTCAGGTCTTCGCGTAGTGCGTCTGCGAACTGCGTGACGTCCATGGGCACTAGTGTGACACCACTGTGATGTCATGTCAACACCATTCGCTGGTGGCGTGGTGTCAGGGCTCGCAGCTGTCCTGCCCCTGATCCTGGGCCCGTCCCCACCCCTCCGCGTCGTACCGACTCGAGCAGGAGTAGGCGACATACGTTTCTTGCGAAACACACCAGCGGGCTGGCTGGCGCGCCGGCCTGATGCGCGACGTGAGGCCGAATACACCTCTGGCACGAGAGACCCACGGGGCTCCCGTGCCAGAGGTGGCGTTGTTATCCGCTAGGTGGTGGATGAGTGCATCATCATGGCGCTGCAGCGGGCCTGCCGAATACCTCGACCTCCGCCGTGTCCATGAACGTACAGCCTGCGTAGGGCTCGTTCGGGCAGTTCGTCTTGAAGTCGGGAACCTGCGGTGTCAGCATCCAGTAGCGCACGTAGTGAGTTCCAGGGAAATCGACCTTAGACCCCACGCGGAAGAACCGGTATTGTGCATTCGGGTCGTCGACCGTACCGAAGGAACCTCGCTGAACCGTTGTCCACGTCGTCCCGTCGCGTGACAGGTCGATCCGGAATCTGTCGGTGGAAGCGCTGATGGGGTCGCCGCAGACCGCAGTCGGGTCGACCTTGAACGCCGCACCAACTGCGGACCGCTTCCCGGCCGTCACGTCGATCGCCCGCGGCAGCTGGATCACGATGTACTTCGGCACCGACGTGTTCGTCGGGGTGCCGATGTCGTCGCCGGTAGTGCTTCCCCAGCCGGTGACCTGCGACAGGTCGATTGCTTCGGCTGGTCCGCATCCGAAGTCGGTGTAATCCGGTCCGTTGAAGTTGACGATGCTGGCGCCACCCGAGCGGGCCGCCCAGTCGCGCCGGATTGTGAAGTCGTGGCGGGTGAAGCGGCTGGCGTTGCGCTTGACCGTCACACTGCGAGCCACTCCCAGCTCATGCCCGCGCTTGAAAGCGATCACCTTCCGATACGTCCCGGGATAGACGTTGTTGATCTGGTAGACGCCCCGGGCACTCGTGTGGTCCTGGTAGTTGCCAAGCCCTCCGGACTCGTGACCGGTGACTGACACCAACGCGTTGGCGACGGGCCTGCCAGTTGTCGGATCGGTGACGAGGCCCGCGAGCGTCGCTCGAGGTGTCTGGATGCTCGGCGGCAGGTGGAAGTCCTGGCCGGGGCGCAAGTCACTGGAGTCAACCGAACCGGCGAACCACCCCATACCTCGGTTCGCGAACACTCGCCAGATGTCTCGGCTGTGTCGGGCGCCGTAGGCGACGAGATCTGCCTGGAGAATAGCGTTTCGCATGTCGAGGAACGACGGGTCAGCCGCGGACAGCTCCATCGCCCGCGTGATCAGCATCGTGGCCGTGCGGTGCCCGAGCCTTTCGCGCAGATCCCACAGCGTCTGAGTCCAGATCTCCCCGCTGGCGTGAACCTCTGGACCGCCAGGCAGCGTTGCGAAGTCGCCGTACGTGTAGCCGTGGTCGCCGTTGATGTCTGTGCAGAACTTAGCCGTGGACTTGCGGTCGCAGTCCATGGCCATGTTGCGGAACGTGAACTGGTCTGCGAGCACATACTTGGCGTCACGAACCTGACCGTCGCGGCGAGTGTCGCGCTGAAGTTTCTGGGCAACGAGGTAGTCCATGGAGTAGTAGTCGCTCCACGCCTCGCCCATGGACTTGGCCTGGATGCTGTTCAGCGTGGACTGGCCGGTGGCGTCCACCACGAGCCGGTTCGACAGGCCATGGATGTACTCGTGGTACAGGATGGACGCATCGTGGGATCCCGAGACGGGGATGACCGGGTCGGTCGCGTCACCCGGCGTGTGCCACAGGAACATCGCCATGGTGGGCGGTGTGCCGTCCGGGTACGTCGCCATGTAGGCGTTGTCGATGTGGTTGCCGTCCGGCAGGCCACGGGCGGTGCTG
>DASQEH010000145.1:0-8881 GCA_035633755.1 Nocardioidaceae bacterium
CGGTGCCGTCCGGTGTCTGAACGTTGATGTGGTACGTCAGGTCGGGGTCGAGGCCCGGCAGCGAGATGCAGCCTGGCGGCCAGACGAGGCTCTCGTCGAGCGATGAGAGTCGGTACAAGGCGTCGCGTCGGTCGGTGTCAACGACCCCGTCGAGCTGGAGGGCCGGGTTCACCAGGTCGGCGTGCACCACGTCGCCGCGGTGGAGCAAGCCGCGTACCTCGCGGTAGAACGAGACCCATTGAGCGAGCCTGGTCAGATGCTCGGCATCCAGGTCACTGATGTCCCACTCGACGCCGAAGTGGCCCCAGATCGCCGTGACGGCGCGGAAATCCAGGGTGTGGTGTCGCCCGGTCGTCAGGTCCGCGGAAGCGCCGATGTGCGTGCCCATCACCTCGGGCGGCAGCAGCAGACCTGTCCAGCGGACCAGCCGGTGGCGCTCGTGGGTGTCGATGCAGTCGGAGACCCAGACGCGATCGGTGTGCTCGAGAACCCCGAGGTCAAGTCGGGCACCGCCGGCGCTGCAGGACTCGATCTCCAGGGCTGGGTGGCGCGTCCTGAGCTCGTCCATGAGCCGGTAGACCGCCGCGGTCTGCTGATGGACGCCCGGTCGGCCGGTCGGGACATGGCCGGCGTCCACGAGGGGCCGGTTGTGGTCCCACTTGATGTAGGCGATGCGATACTCGTCGACCATGGCCGAGATCCGCTGCAGCAGGTAGTCATAGACCTCCGGGCGCCCCACGTCGAGGACGTGCTGCTGGCGGGAGGCTGGTCCGGGCCCGTGGTCGGACTGGAGCAGCCAGTCCGGATGCTCGCGCGCCAGGTTCGAGTCGAGGTTGACCATCTCCGGCTCGAACCAGAGGCCGAAGTCCATCCCGAGGGCGTGCACGCGCTCGACCAGCGGGTGGAGCCCTTGCGGCCACCGTCTCTCGTCGACATACCAGTCGCCGAGCCCCGCACGGTCGTTGGCGCGGAACCAACCGTCATCGAGGACGAACCGCTCGATGCCGACGGCGGCTGCCCGCTCGGCCAGTTCCAGCAGCTTGGCGTGGTCGTGGTCGAAGTGGACGGCCTCCCAGGTGTTGAGCAACGCCTTGCGAGGTGTGCGAGGGTGCCGGGACCGCTGGCGCACGTGTCGGTGCACGCGGGAAGACAGCTGGTCGAGGCCCTCACCCCATGAGGCGATCAGCCACGGCGACCAGTACTCCTCGGCCATTCCCAGCTGCACCTCACCGGGGAGCAGCAGCTCACCACCGCGCAGTAGCTGCCACCCGTTGAAGGAGCGTTCCGCGCGCAGCGACTGGTTGCCGCTGTAGGCCAGGTGAACCCCCCAAACGCGGCCCGAGCGGAAGCCGAAGCCGGGGCGACCAGCGCACAACAGGGTCGCTGAGTCATGACCAGGGCGCCCGCCCCAAGCCTCCCGCACCCACTGCCCGGTGTCGAAGGGCCGCCGCTGCGGAACCCGTTCGTGGTTGTGGCGACCTGTCATGTCGAGCAGTTCGGCGGCCTCGGCGGGCACCGGAAGCGCTACCTCGAGGCCGTCGACCGTGTAACAGTCATCGGCTACATTGCGCACCCCCGCGCGTACCCGCACCAGGCCCTCGACGGTCAGCTGGAGCTCAACGCAGACCTCCAGCGAGCTCGCGTGGTCATGGCCGGTGCTGCGCACCACGGCGACAGCGTCGTCGTCGGAGACGACATGGTGCACGCTCGCGAAAGCCGTGGACCACGCGCGTCCGCGACGGCTGCCGAGCAGTCCTGGCCGGCCGATCCAGCCGGCGGCATGCTGGGGCAGGACCGACACCGACTGGGGGATCATCACCACGGAGTCCAGGTATGGAGGAGTCACTGCCGAGAGGAGGTCGCCGAGGTCGGCGGCGTCGCCCAGGTCGGGACCCCAATGCAGGATCGCGGGGAGGCTGTCGTGATCGAGTCGCAGCACGACGCTGGTGCCGCCGCGGCGCAGGTGCACGGTCTCGGTCACTGCAGTGGCCTCTCCGCCTCCCGGCGGACCACCGCGACCCCGCCGGCCGGGACGCGGCCGTCGAACGGCGTGCCGCGGATGAGGTCGGTTCCGTGCAGATCCAGGTCGGCCGGCTCGCGCGTGTGGTTCACCACGAACACCCAGCGGCGATCGCCGTCGGTGCGCTCGGTGACCTCGACGCCGGGCCGGGTGGCGACGACCGGGGTCACGCCGGCCTCGGCAGTCACCCGGGCCACCAGGTCGACGAGCGAAGTCTGGTCGAGCCGGGTAGCGAGGTACCAGGCGACGCCTCGGCCGTGCTGGTGCCGAGTCACCGCCGGGGTCCCGGGCAGTGGGCCGTCCAGGTACGTCGCCTCCGCGCTCGCGCCCGCCAGGTGCAGCCGTTCGGTCCACACGTCGGCAGCCGAGCCGTCGCTCAGCGCCACCTTCTCGCCGGCGCGGAGTGGAGCGAACTCCTCCGCGCGGACGCCGAGCAGGTCGCGGAACGCACCCGGGTAGCCGCCGAGGCGCACGTGGTCGTCCTCGTCGGTGATGCCGCTGAAGTAGGTCACCAGGGCGCTGGCGCCTGCGCGTACCGCCGCCTCGACGCGACCGGCCGCCGTGTCGGTGACCGAGTAGAGCGTCGGCACGAGGAGCAGCCGATACCTGTCCAGGTCGGTGTCGGGGTGCACGATGTCGACGCCGATCCCAAGGTCGGTCAGTGCGGCATGCAGTGCGTGGGGACGGTCGAGGTAGGTGACGTCGACGCTGGGGTGGGAGTCCAGCTCGCAAGCCCACCAGGCTTGGTAGTCGAACAGGAGGGCGACCTCGTTGTCGGTTCGCGAACCGACCACCTCGTCGAGCCGATCGAGTGTTCGACTGAGCTCGACCACCTCGCGCCACACCTTGGTGTCGATGCCTGCGTGCGGGACCAGAGCGGCGTGAAACTTCTCAGCGCCGGCCCGGGAGGCCCGCCACTGGAAGAACATGATGCCGTCAGCTCCGCGTGCCACGTGCTGGAGGCTGTTCCGCAGCAGCTCGCCCGGCTCCTTCGCGATGTTGCGCGGCTGCCAGTTGACCGCGCTCGGCGACTGCTCCATCAGGAGCCAGGGACCCCCACCAGCCAGACCACGGACGACATCGGAGGAGAACGCCAGCTCCTGGTAGCCGCGAGGGTCGGCCGCGACCACATAGTGGTCGTTGGCAACCACGTCGACCTCCGGTGCCCACTTGCTGTAGTCGAGCGCATCGAAGTGGCTGCTGACCATGAAGTTGGTGGTCACCGGCACCCCGGGCGAGAGCTCGTGGAGGACGTCTCGCTCCGCGACGAAGTTGGCGAGGTGCTCGTCGGAGGAGAAGCGCCTGAAGTCGAGCTGCTGGGTGGGATTGGCGATAGCGGTGACGACTCTCGGAGGCAGCACCTCGTCGAGCGAGGAGTAGTGCTGGGACCAGAACGTGGTACCCCACGCCCGGTTGAGCTCCTCGATGCCGCCGTACCGGTCGCCGAGCCAGCGCCGGAACGCTGCGGCGCTGATGTCGCAGTAGCAGTGCGCGTTGTGACACGCGAACTCGTTGCCGACGTGCCACAGGCGCAGCGCCGGGTGGGCGCCGTACGTCTGCGCCAGCGTCTGACACAAACGGAGCGCGTGCTCGCGGTACACCGGGGAGCTCGGGCAGTACGCCTGCCGTCCACCCGGCCAGAGTTTGGAGCCCGAGGCGTTCACCGGCAGCATCTCCGGGTGACGGTGCGCCAGCCACGGCGGCGGCGATGCGGTCGCAGTCGCCAGGTCAACACCGATGCCTGCCGCGGCGAGACGGTCCAACACCCGGCCCAGCCAGTCCAGCTCGAACCGACCGGGCTCGGGCTCGAGCAAGGCCCAGGAGAAGACTCCGACCGTGGCCAGGTCCACTCCCGCCTCCAGCATCAGGCGGATGTCCTCGTCCTGTACTTCCTCAGGCCATTGCTCGGGGTTGTAGTCGCCGCCGAACACGATTGACCGAGGCCCTGTGGGTCGCCCGCCGGTGTGCGTCACTCGCGTTGTCCTTCGCTCGGGGGGTTGACATGTGACCGTCGTCACGTCAATAGTCGTCGCATTATCTTGAAGTGTTGTCAAATGGGAGGTCAACATGACACCAGTCCGCCCTTCGCTGGGACAGCCCGTGCCGCCTTCGGCGGTCGCGACCATGGCGACGACCCGGCGTGGCTTCCTCAGGGGGGCAGTGCTCGGCGCCACCGCCCTCGGAATGCCGTCACTGCTGAGTGCCTGTGGCGGCGACGACGGCGGCAGTGGCGGTGACGCGGGTAGCGCAGTCAAGTTCGGCATCAACGAGGCGTCCGGATCGGGTCCGGCCTACGACCGCCTGAAGGCGATGGCGGACGCCTACAAGAAGACCTCGGGCACGGACGTACAGATGAACGCCGTTGACCACAACACGTTCCAGGAGAACATCAACACCTACCTCCAGGGCAGCCCCGACGACGTCTTCACCTGGTTCGCGGGCTACCGGATGGCCCAGTTCGCGGACAGCGGCCTGATCACCGACATCAGCGACGTGTGGCCGATCGACGGCATGAGCGAAGCCTTCAAGGCCTCCGCGACCGCCGATGACGGCAAGCAGTACTTCGTACCCGTCAGCTACTACCCATGGGCGGTGTTCTACCTCAAGTCGGTGTGGGAGAAGAACGGGTACACCCCGCCGACGACCTCCGACGAGCTGATGACTCTGATGAAGAAGATGCAGAGCGACGACGTGACTCCTTTCGCGTTCGCCGACAAAGACGGCTGGCCCGCCATGGGCACCTTCGACATCCTCAACATGCGCATCAACGGGTACGACTTCCACATGAGCCTGATGCAGGGTGAGGAGGAGTGGGACTCCGCGGAGGTCAAGCAGGTCTTCGACACGTGGCGGGGGCTGCTCCCCTACCACCAGGCCGACCCGCTGGGCCGCACGTGGCAGGAGGCGGCCACCTCCCTGGGCAAGGGCGAGTGCGGCATGTACCTGCTCGGCACCTTCGTGGTCGACGGCATCCCGGACCTCGAGGAGGACCTGGACTTCTTCACCTTCCCCGAGCTCGACAGCTCGATCGGCGCCGACGCCCTGGACGCGCCGATCGACGGATTCTGTCTGGCGGCCGCCGGCGGCAATCAGGAAGGCGGCAAGGAGATGCTCAAGTGGCTCGGCACAGCTGAGGCGGCCGACGCCGCGAACAGCACGGGCACTCCCATGATCGCGGCGAACGAGAACGCCAGCACCAAGAACTACAGCGCGCTCCAGAAGAAGTCCGCCGAGGTCGTCGGTGCGGCTGAGAACATCGCTCAGTTCCTCGACCGCGACACCCGGTCGGACTTCGCGTCCACGGTGATCATCCCCTCGCTGCAGGCGTTCCTCAAGGATCCGGACGACATCGACGGCGTCACGAAGAGCATCCAGGAGCAGAAGGAGTCGATCTTCGTCTAGCGGTCATCGTCGTCTGGAGGGAGAGGACCAATGTCCGACAAGGTGACTTCGGTGTCGGGGACGGACGTCTCTGCGACGCCTGCCGCGCCCGCGGGGGCGGCCCGGCCGTCCGGGCGCCGCACCAAGCGGCGGCTGCCGCCGCGCGACCGAGCGGTCGTCATCGCCATGGTGGCGGTGCCCACCGCCCTGGTGCTCGGGCTGGTGTGGATACCGGCCATCCTCACCGTGATCTTGTCGTTCGGGAGCTGGAACGGGATCGGCGACGTCAGCACCATCGAGTGGATAGGCACCAAGAACTACCAGGACCTCGTCGACATCTACCCACCGTTCTGGCCGGCCATCCGACACAACCTGATCTGGCTGGGGTTCCTGTTCCTGGGGCCCACCCTGCTCGGGGTACTGCTGGCGGTCGTGCTCGACCGGAACATGAAGGGCAGCCGCTTCTACCAGACGGCCTTCTACATGCCGGTGGTGCTCTCGCTGGCGCTGGTCGGGTTCATCTGGCAGCTCTTCTACTCTGCGGACCAGGGCTTGTTGAACAGCGTCCTGAACACCGACGTTGACTGGTACGGCGACTCCTCGATCAACCTGTGGGCCGTGCTGGTCGCCACGGCGTGGCGGCACACCGGCTACATCATGCTGATCTACCTGGCGGGTCTCAAGGGCGTGGACGCGACGTTGCGCGAGGCAGCCGCGGTCGACGGCGCGGGCGAGGTACAGACGTTCTTCCACGTCATCTTCCCGGTGATGAGGCCGATCAATCTCATCGTGCTGGTGATCGTCGTCATCGAGTCCCTGCGCGCCTTCGATCTGGTCTGGGTGGTCAACCGGGGCACCAACGGGCTGGAGATCATTGCCGCCCTGGTGTCGCAGAACGTCGTGGGCGAGGCCGCCCGCTACGGCTTCGGGTCTGCGCTCGCGGTCATCATGATGGCGATCTCTTCGGTCTTCATCGTCTTGTACCTGCGCGTGGTGTTTCGAGAGGAACGCAACTGATGGCCACCGAGACTGTCGTCCCCCCCACGCAGACCGCCGAAGCGCCGCACGACAGCGGAGGCTCGATAGGCCGCCCCCGCGGACGCGTAGCGGTCACCATCATGGCCGTCTTGTCGCTGCTATGGATCTTCCCGCTGTTGTGGGCCGTTCTCAACTCGTTCCGCGACTACAGCTACACCCAGCAGAACGGGTACACGTCCTTCGGCGGCTGGACCCTGAACAACTACAAGGACGTCTGGGAGAAGTCGGACCTCGGCCACTACTTCCTCAACTCACTGATCATCACCGTCCCCGCCGTCCTCGCCACGCTGTTCCTCTCCTCCGTCGTGGCGTTCGTGCTGGCCCGCTTCAGCTATCGGTTCAACCTGACCCTTCTGGCGTTGTTCCTCGCTGCGAACCTGCTGCCTCCGCAGGCGCTGCTCGTTCCGATCTTCCGGATCTACCGAGAGGTGCCTCTCCCCACAGCGATGAGCGACACCGGGCAGTTGTTGGGCAGCTACTGGGGACTGATCGCGATCAACGTGGCGTTCCAGCTGGGCTTCTGCACCTTCGTGCTCAGCAACTACATGAAGACGCTGCCACGCGAGATCTACGAACAGGCCCAGGTCGACGGGGCCAGCGTCTGGCGCCAGTACTGGCAGTTGACGATGCCTCTCGTCCGGCCGGCCCTCGCGGCGCTGGCCACCCTGCAGACCACCTGGATCTACAACGAGTTCTTCTGGGCCACGGTGCTGCTCGGTGGCCAAGGGGACAAGTTCCCGATCACCAGTGCCCTGAACAACCTCAAGGGCCAGTACTTCACTGACTACAACCTGCTGTCAGCCGGTTCCGTGCTCGTGGCCCTCCCCGTCCTGGTCGTCTTCTTTGTCCTCCAGAAGCAGTTCGTCTCCGGCCTCACACTTGGGTCCACGAAGGGCTGACGACGGCAAGTACGGTGTCTCCGTGAAAAACGGTCACACCGGACTGCCAGCCACCAGCGCCGGGGCTCAAGCCGTGGTCACGACGTTGGTCACCGAGGGAGCGATGTCCCGAGCCGAGCTCTCTCGGCGTATCGGGCTGACCACGGCGGCGGTGGCCAAGGTGATCAACCCCCTCGCGGAGGCGGGGTATGTCCGCGAGGTCGGGCCGTCGATCAGCGGCACCCTGGGTCGCCCGGCCAGCCGGCTCGAGATCAACGGGGACGCGGCGTTCGTGGTGGGGGTGAAGGTCACCGGCTCAGAGGTGCTGGGCGTCCTGGTCGACCTCGCGGGGTACACGCGCGTCACCACCGGCCGAGAGCTCCCGTCGCGCGACGTGGATGCGGTCGTTGAGGCCGTCACCGCAGTCTCGGAGGAGCTGTGCGCCACACCGGAAGTCCGTGAGCGGGTGCGCCACGTCGGCATCGGGATCTCCGGAGGCGTGGACACCTCCGGTCTGGTGTCGTACTCCCACTTCCTCGGCTGGCACGGCGTCCGGCTGGCACCACTGGTCCATGCCCGGCTGGGCCTTCCGACGACCGTCGAGAACGACGTCAGAGCACTGGCCGCCGGTGAACGCTGGTTCGGTGCGGGAGCCGGGCGGTCCTCCTTTGCCGTCGTCACCATCGGCGCCGGGATCGGTTGTGCGCTGTCGACCAACAATCAGATCCTGACCGGCACCCACGGTGTCTCCGGCGAGCTTGGTCACCTGCCCGTCGCCGGGAGTCGGCTGTGCCACTGTGGCGCGACCGGCTGCCTGCACACTCTCGCCGCGACCGCCTCGATCCTGCGAGACGTGTCCGAAGCGGTGGGCGAGCACGTCGGCGACCTCGGGGCCGCTGTCGAGATCGCCCGCACGGACAAGGGCGCCGCAGCCGTATTCCGGGCCGCGGGGCACGCTCTCGGCGTCGGCATCGCCTCCATGGTCAACCTGTTCGGCCCCCAGTGTGTCGTCTTGACCGGCGAAGGTCTGGTGGCCCTCGACCTGGTCCGCGACCCGCTGCGGTCCGGGTACGTCGAGCAGGCATACGGCCAGGCCATCCACTGCGAGATCATCATCCGCCCGCTCGGGTTCGAGTCCTGGGCCCACGGCGCCGCCACGGTCGCGCTGCACGCGTTCATTCGGGGCGATGGAGCGGCGTAGCCTGACGGTCGTCCTATCGCTGCGCATGATGTTCCCCCGCTAACCGGCCACCACCTACGACCCCCTCGCCTCGGTCGGCAGGCCGGCGCAATGCGGCGCTTCAGACCCGGTGCCTTGGAGATACTACGGAGATTCGATGAGCCAATTGATCGACAACACCTCGACCTGCGTGCCCGCCGGCGCGGCGGCGGGCTGAGCATGCACCAAGATCTGTCCCGAGAGGAGCTGAACCAGTACGCCAGCGCGCTGGTGGAGCCAGCGGACTTCGACGAATTCTGGGCGCAGACCCTGGCCATGGCTGCGACGCATGATCCCCGTCCGCAGGTCGCCGCCGTGACGACACCACTGGTGACGCTGGAGGTC